>CALUKY010000030.1 GCA_944321345.1 uncultured Paraprevotella sp. | reverse complement strand
GATTCAAAAAATTTGCGAGATACTGTCTGTGAACAATATCTCGCAAAAATGGGCTTTTTAAGGGACGACTATTTATTGTCCCCCTACTGCTGTTCCTCATCATTCATCTCGAGTGCCGAAACTCTCCCACTCCATCCCCCGGGAGAACCCGGCCTGGCATCAACGATGCCCCCAAGGATGTACCCCGAAAAGAAACTATAATGCCGGAGCATCCAGCGGAATCCAATCGGACATGGCTCAGGACTGGAACGAACCACTCGGATGAAAACCTAATTTGGTATGGAACAACAAACAAAAGCGCAACAAAAAAGCCCGGCATAAAAGCCGGGCCAATATTTAAAAATCAGTTTGTGTTTCTTATTAGTCTACAACGACCTTCTTAACAGACTTACCCTGTTTTACAATATAAACACCTGGTTTCAAACCATCGGTAGTGTTACCTACAACCATACCATTCAGGTTGTAAACCACCTTAGCAGCATTCACATCGTTATTTACATCGGCAATGCCTGTAGGAACTTCCATACCTTCGAACAAATAGATTGGTCCTACCATGTCATCTGGCAATGTCTGATAAGCAACAATTCTATAATTATAGATTACGGTGATCTGACCGTTTTCGTCCTCAGAAGTCATCATTTCACCATAAATACCCAGAGTGGCGTCAGCAGCCTTACTCTTCAAAGTGAAACCTCCCAAGTCGTCGCTATAGACAATATCCCAGTAATAATCTTCAGAGAACTGATTGTCGAGGATAAATCTCAGCTCCAGAACCGGATCCTTTCCATCGTCCTTGCCATCACCTTTCTCATCCTTCTTGTCATCACCACCGGTGTTCTGAGGCTTCTCAACAGCCAGATAACTTCCGTCACCAGACTGGAGCAAATATCCCTTGTCATCCTTTGTGATGGTAAAAGGAGTCAACTGATATTCTCCAATAGGGAGAACCTGCATATCGTCGTTCAACTCAAATTTTCCCTGACACATCAATCTTCCGTAAATAGGATTGCCCCATCCAAACGGTGGCTGGGCGCAGTACCAACCGTCATCGGTCATAATACCCATCACATAAGATTGTCCGCTGGTAACCTGATCTACCATCTGGTAAATAACAGTTGTTTCTGCTGGAGTTTCACCTTCTTCCTGGGCTGATACAGAAAAATTAGCACAGAATGCCAAGCATGCAGCCAATAAACCTTTAATTAAAGTAGAATTCTTCATAAGCATTATATTATTTAAAAAACACTTTTTCTTATTCTTTGTTTGATGTGATTCAACTTTCACTGCCCTGATATTCCAATATATGGATCATATATCATTTCTTTCCTATAATCCTTTGGGAACAATCCAGATTCAAAAGCAAGATCTTCACCCAATTATTTACGAAATAATCTTCTTAATTGAAAAAATAAACTCATGATTTCCTTCCTTTTATCAGAAACTATCATTTGAAAATTGTCATCAACAAACGTGGTTTAAAATATAAATGAAAGGTTTTTTCTTAAATTGAATTTATTATCGTTTCAATATCCCTTTATTCCGTGTCTTTCAGTAAGACGAGGGCAAGTTATAAAAAAAAAGATAAACCGACAAGTAATGAATAAAAATTTTCTAATATGCTATTAAAAAATATACAATTTCACCTTGTGATAGCCAAATCAGGACAAGAATACCTATAAAAAATCATCAGGATGAACTTTAAATTTCATCCTGATGATTTTTTCATTTTATCTCAAAGAAATTTTTCATTCATCAGCACGCTGGCTGATTGTATAGCTGCGCCCGGCTTTTGCCTCAAACGAGCAGATGTCTTTCTCAACGGACAGAACCACTGCTCTACCCCGCTCATCGCAAACACGCACCGGCTGTCCTTTCCAGGGATTCCGGAATTGGCAACGGCCGTTCACCGTGGGCTGAATCTGGCAGTACTCCACCTGTGTGCCGTCATAGCGGGCCGAGACCAGGAATCCGCCCTTCGCCCGCAAACGGGTGAACGAAGCCGGTCGGGCCGGCCAGTCCGGGAAAAGCCACAGAACATCGTCCACACTTTGCAACATCATGGAATTAACGGTCTCCACTACGGCTGTCTTTTCCAGACAGTGATGCCCGTCGGTAATCAGAAGATTCTTTCCGGCTCCCGCAATCAGATATTTCATCTTGTCAATCAGAATGTCGGGATCGAATCCCGAGCGGGCTCCCATGACAAAGGCACTCAGCCCCAATTCGTTCATCGTGCCCGTAAGTCCGTTTTGCGACACTCCGTAATAATAAATCGTATTGCGTGCTATCTGCAAGGAGTCCGGATCGGAATTGAGATTCATCACTTCACAGGGATAAAGGGCATGCAACTGAATCATGTGCGACGGAGCGTCCCATCCGCCCTCATTCTTGGCATAAACGGGAAGTCCTTCGTTGGGCTTCTTCGTTGGCATAATCACTTTATAGCCGGGCAGATGGGTCAAAATATCCTGCCACTTGGCCCGTCGGTCGGCATCTACATTCAGAATATTGCTGTATTTCCGCAGCAACCGGAACGTCAGGTCTACGAAAGCGAGATCCGATGGCGGATTCAGGTCCCAAGAGTTTTCATGTCCTCCCGTAATGATGGAATAGCGATAGCTGTTTCCCCACGATTCCTTTGTCAGATAGTCTTCATAAAAGTCGCCGCACTCGCGGATAAAAGGATAGGCACGGTTCTTCAGGAAATCGCGGTCGCCCGTATATTCGTAATACCAGCTGAACAGCGGCACATTGAACGGAGCATCCATCGTCTGCTGCCAATAGGGACCGTAAAAGCGACCGATGCCCAATGCGCTGACCGGGAACAGCACTCCCCGACAGGATTTTCCCCGGAGCGAAGGGTGTACGGATGCCATGTCCTCACGGGCTCTGCGCTTTCCTTCCGGCACCATTTTTTCGATAAACTCATAAAAAGGCATAGCCAGTTCCGGACGGTTGGCCGAGAACACGCTGTAAAAACCGCCCTGACTGTTGTAGTTGAGATGGATGTCGCCGTGATAATTCATCTGGTCGTCCATGTTCCACACTCCATACATTCCGCCACAGACCGGACTGTGTTCGTTATAGGCCGACGCCAGAAGGTAAATGGACGAAAGGTAATGGCGGTCCAGCAGACTGTCTCCGGTTTCCACATACGAGCGATTCCACATGTCCTGCCACCAGCGGTCCTTTTCCTGGCGCAACTTGCTGATGCGTTTCTCCGAAATCTTTTTCAGTTGGGAATATGCTTCGGGCAGACGGGCATTGTTGTCCATCCCGCCTCCGGATACCAGAGTCACCACATAGGTCTTGGCCGCAGGCGACAGCCAGAAGGTGTGGCGTACCAACGAATCGGCCACGACGCTGGACTCATTCTCTGCGCCTACAATGGCGGTCGAGAGGCCCACCTGCGAAATCCATTCCACATTGTCGGTCTTGGTGCGCCGCGTCACCTGTGCAATGCGGGACTGCGTTCGGGCCGTTTTCCCGTAAATGCCGGTATTTCCTCCGGCATAGGTCTCCACCGTAATCCGAACCGGTTCACGGGATGTGGTGGACAACTCTGTGACGAGATAGTTCTTGCCCACCGACAACCAGCTCGACATCTGAACGGGGCTCTGTGTACCGGTGGTCATATCCATCTTGTTGGACAGCATCTTCATCCGGTAGTCGAATCCAGGGCCTTCGGGCGAATCGACCGAAATCCGCACGCCTCCGGCCGGCAAGGCAGCCGCGCCGCTTCCGGCCCAGTCGCTACAGCCGTCGGTAACGAAATCCACTTTCGAAACCAGCAGCGTCTGACTGTTGTAGGCTGTATAGGCCACGCAACCTATATCTCCATTGCCCATATACGGGCCCAACGGGGCATGCTTGCTCCGGATAGATTCGTATGAAAACGGTTGTTGCCACACGGCGGTAAGCATCCCTCGCTTACTCTCCCAAAAGGCTTTGTCCGCCTCCGGCAATTTGCTCTCGGCGAAAGCAGCTGCCGCGAGGGCGGACAAACTTAAAAACAGGAAGTATCTTTTCATAGATTCATGTATTTTTGTCTGTCATACACCGATTATTTATCCGTGAAACGGAACCAGTTGAAGTCAGCCACTCCGTCAACTCCCTCCTGAGTGGTTGAGAAATTGAAGAGCGCAAAGCGGTTGGCTGTCCACGGCAATCCCAGTCCCATAGAAAGTTCCTTACCGAAGCGGTGGAAATGAACGCCATCCAAACTATAGAAGAACACGGCCTTGAAATCACGGTCGGTAGTGCGTACCCGTATCCAGACCTTATCGCCCTGAAGATTTTCTACCGAAGCGCATTCCTGATCGTCCAGACTCATCACCAAACGGTTGGCATTCCCCTTACGTTGCACCGCGATATAGGCATAAGGGAATTCAAAGACACCGAATCCGGCAACATTACCGTTCTTCAGTCCGCTGAAATCCAACTCAACAGTTCCCTGTGACAGGGGTCCCTGCACTCTCTGAGTGAGTGTGTTGCGGGCTGTCTTCAGATTTTCGGCCTGTGATGCCTTCAGACGCATATATCCCTTGCGCTCGGTCAGCGACCACCGTTTCGGGTCGGGATTGTGATTCCACTGCCACTGCAGGCCGAGCGTACGGCTGTTAAATTCATCCGTCGTTGCCGGAGAAATCACCCGCGAGCGTTTGCCCACCTCGGGCTTGACGTAAGTCACCGCGTCCTTGCCCTCATGGCCCAAAATCGGCCAACCGTCTTTCCAGGTCACGGGCACCAGATTGGGCACACGTCCTATCGGTCCGCGGTCCTGCATGATGACAAACCACCAGTCGCCGTTCTTCAGCTGCACCATTCCTCCCTGATGCAGTCCGTTGGGCGGATAGGAAATGCTGTCGTTCATGATGAGATGGTGCTCATACGGTCCGTAGATATCATCCGAGCGCAGACAGATCTGCCAACCTTCCGTGCCGCCTGCCGGACAGGTGATATAGTATTTGCCGTTTATCTTGTAGGCGTGCGCTCCTTCCATGCCAAAGCCTCCACCCAGCTCATGGGCGTTTTTGAATCCGCCGGACCATATCTGGCGCGGTTCGGATTTCACGGCTCGGGCATCGGCTGTCAGCTCGGTGACATACAGAGTGCCCTGGCCATGTACGACAAAGACACGGCCGTCGTCATCGAAAAGCAATCCGGGGTCGTACATATATTCGGGGAAAATCACACGCTCCCACGGCCCTTCGGGACGGTCGGCGATACACATGCAAAAGTTTCCTTTTTCGCGTCCCCATCCGTACGGGGTGCAGAAAGCCACATAGTATTTGCCGTTATGATAGCGCATACTGGCTGCCCACGAACCGTTCAGATAAAGGTTTCCTCCCTGCATATCATAACGGGGATCTTCATCATAACGGTCCACGGCATAACCGACCATTTCCCAGTTCACCAGATCTTTGGAATGCAGAATCGGACATCCCGGCACATAGTGCATGCTGGTGGATACCATATAAAAATCATCTCCTACACGGATTACATCGGGATCCGGCCAGTCGCCCCAAAGCAACGGATTGGTAAAGGTACCGTCGCCATTATCCGGATTCCACACATTCTGCTGGGCCTGTACGGCCGGCTGAACCAATCCCAAACCGGCCAACAGAAGCATCGTTTTCAATATTCTTCTTGTCATAGCATGTCAACAGTTATTCAAATAAAGTAATCTCAGCCAGTCCGGCTCTGCCTTCCGACACTTTCTCTACGGTAATCCGCAGGAACCGGGCTGTTTTCTCAATCTTGACGGGTTTGAAGTCCCAACCGGTACATTCGCGCTCATAGGCCAGATGCCAGGAAGTGCCGTCTTCGGAATATTCCACTTTATGAAGGTAAGAAGAACTGTCTTTCTGGAAACGGATGCGCGATGCGTAAATGGTTACCGGTTTTTCCAGTTCCAGCGTAATAGTTTGCGGGAATACATCCGTATCGGCAATCCACCAGCTGAAGTCATCACCGTCAGTCAGGTGGGCCACCGGATAATCAGCATGTTCCGAAGTGACCGTTACCTTCTTCGGCTTGATCTGCTTGCGGGCCAGAATGGCTCGTTCTTCCTTGTTGGCTTTTATCTTCACTCCGTCTTCTTCCTGTCCCTGCAATTCCGCGCCGTAGCCTCCGGGCAGGGCTTTCGCTTCCGGACGGACCGTACGCAGGGTGCAAGCACCGCTCTGCAAACCTTCGGCCTCAGCCTGAATCTGAATCTTACCGGCCTTTGCCGTGGTTCTGATCAAGGCAAAACCGACTCCTCCTTCAACCTGCTGGCGACTGATGCCCAAACGGTCAATGCCTCCACCGATCAATGTGCCTTCACCGGAAACGGAAATGTTTATCTCCATATCCGACTGTGAGACCAAAGTTCCTTTTTCGTCGCATACCTTAAAGTAAACCGGTATCTGGTCACTGCCGTCAGCCAACGGAACGATTGGATATTCGGGCACATAAATCTCAATATGATGCGGTGCTCCGGGCGTATGAACATCGTGCTGGGCCACCTTCTTTCCGCTCACATAACCCTCGGCATGCAGATTTCCGGCTTCGTAGCCTCCGGCATCGAACACAAACATCGGACTGCCTCCCTTCTGAACGACGTGCGGATAGAGCGGAGTGCGCTCGGCACGTGTCTGCTTTCCGATCAGCTTTCCGTTGCGGAACAGACGCACTTCATCACAATTGGAGAATACCGTGATCTGATTGGTAGACGAAGCATAACGGTCCGAAGAATTGAAAGAAGCGATAAATACCATCGGACCGCCAAACTGTCCGTCCTGCTCCGTAGCCAACGGACGCATACTTTGCATCAGATAATAACCGAACTTGGGCCAGCGGTTCACATCTACAACGCCCGAGAACATGGTTTCTTCCTCTGCTCCCCGGTTGTAGTCGTTGTAGCTCCACATAAAGCGGCCCGCCATACGCGGATTGGCATCCAGCATGCACCAGTCGAAATATCCCTCTCCATTGAGGTGCTTCATGCGGGTGTCGCACTGTTTCAGCTGTTCCCATTCATCCTCACGAATGCTGACACGGGGCTTCTCGCCCACTCCGTCGCCCCACTCACGCGTAAGCAACGGCTTCACGGCAATCTGGTCTTCCAGGAAATTGCTCAGCACATTGCCATCCTTCGGGAAGCGGGACACCTGTTTGTAGAACACATCGTAATAGGGTTCCGTATCTTCGTGACTGAAATAATCGCCTGCGGTATAAAACTGGTTGCCGGGATATTCACTGTGGGCTGCCTCACTGATTCGGCGCACCACTTCCAAGGGATAACTGGTTTCATTGAGTGCTGTTTCCCAAAGAATAATGGAAGGATGGTTGCGGTCACGCCGGATCATACGGCGACAGATTGACTCCAGACGATCAGCAAATACCGGATTGTCATTGAAATACTGCCAACCCGGAATACATTCCACCACCAGAAGACCGTAACGGTCGCAGGCATCCAGGAAAGCCGGATCGTTGGGATAATGCGCCGCGCGCACGGCGTTATATCCGCCTCTCTTCATGTCGATAACCTCACGCACCTGCATGGAGTTTGAAGCCGCGTCGCCGACGTAAGGATATGCCTGGTGCCGATTGGCTCCGACCAGATAAAGCGGTTTGCCGTTGATAAAGAAACCGTCTTCGGTGGAATAGCGTATCGAGCGGATACCGATCTGTTCCGTTCTCCGGTCAATGACTTGCTTTCCTTCCTTCACCCGACATTCCAAGGTGTACAGATAAGGACTGCCGGGGAACCACAAATGAGGTTTCTCTACCGGAAATTCCAACGGGAGTTCTTTCTGTCCGTATGCCGGAATGGAAAAGTCCTGCAACTTACGCGCCACCACACGCCCACGGGCATCTTTCAGGATAAGCTCATACTGACCGACGCGCGCCGTCGGACCGTCGTTTTTCAGATGCGAGCGCACCGATACCACAGAGCGTTCGGCCGACACTTCGGGATAGGTCACAAAAATTCCCCCTCCGGCCACAAGGTCTTCTTCCAGAGCATCGGATATATGAAGGCGGTCGGTCACGTGCAGAGTTACGTCGCGATAGATTCCGCTATAATAATAGAAGTCCAGACGGTCCTGCGACTTTCCCGGAGGAGTCAGTGGATCGTATTCGGCGGAAACACGCAGAGCCAACACATTTTCGGCTCCGAACTTCAGATGTTTGGACAAATCTACCGTAAATCCGACATAACCGCCCCGATGATGATACAGGGAATCCCCGTTAAGATAAACCGTACAGGCATTCATCACTCCCTCGAAAGATACGGCTACCCGCTTGCCCTGAAAGGATTCGGGCGCCGTAAATTTGCGGCGGTACCAGCCCACTCCGTCGTAAATCACATCGCCGCCACAATGCTTGCGTTCCAGCTGCATGATATGCGGCAGGGAAGCGGGCATCCAGGACGACACATCCAGGGTTGGCTTGTGGCCTTCCTTCACGTCGCCGCGAAAGAAGGCCCAGCCGGTATTCATAGTATAGATTAGAGGAAAGGTTTCCCGGGCGGACAAATGCCCGCAGCACAGAGCTAGGATCACCCAAATACACAGTCTTAGTTTCATTGTTGTTGACTTTATAGGTTTTTTATTCATAGTCTGCACGGTATTCGGCATCTTCATAATAAGGCAGGATTTCGAGACTTTCCAGAAGAGCGCCCTTCTGCTCGGATTCTCTCAAGCCCAGAATCAGAACATTTTCTTCGCCGAATTTCAGCCAGCACTCGGGCAAGAAGAATTCGCGCTGCGGTCCTTCTTCCCAATACCGGCCGATATTGTGTCCGTTCAGCCACATATATCCGCTTCCTGAGGCATTGACCAAAGCACGCCAGGGCACCCAGATTCCTTTTTCTTTCTTCGGCAGGTTGAATTTCACCCGATACCATTTCAACAGGCCGTCTCTTTCTCCTGCCGGAGCATAGCTTCCCTTACGGGGAACGACACCGTCTGTTTTCAAAGCGCACGGTTTCCAGGTATATTCTCCACTACGTCCTTCGGTAAATCCGGCACAGACACCGCCCAGATCGGTGGACACTTCCCAATTCAAAGTCTTCAATATGGTCATGGCGCGGTACAGACGGACAGCCTTCAGCAAACCACCAGCACCACTGTTGTTGCTGACCACAATGGCCACTTCATTATCACCGACATGCAAATAATCTGCCAAGTCCGCAATAAAAGGTTTATCCCATTCCTGGTGCTCGGCCACCTTTTTGCCGTTTACCCAAAGCACACCGCCGTCATCCACACAGGCAAACTCAAGCACAGTGGTACCTTCGCGCAACATTTTGTCCGTGAAATGCAAGGTTGTCCGATAGACAGCCGTACCATTCTGTTGCTGAAGCACCCAGGCAGCCGGCCATTTCGGCTGTTTCAGTCCGGCAATCTGTAGGGTTGCCAGATCGGCAATCGTTCCTGCATCCAGCATAATCTTGTCCCAGCCTTCCTTGTTCGACAGGAATTCCGGAATATCTGTATCAGAAGAAGAGTCCATCTTCTTGACCATCCATTCCTCCACCGGAATCACTTCAGACATGCCGGCTCCCAGACCTCCGGTCTTCATTCCGCTGAGTTCCTCCATCGGGCGATAGCCATGAGCATGTCCGCGGTTCTCATAAACGGCAACAATCTCATTCTCTCCCGCATGCAATACATCCTTCTGAAGGAAGGTATTATCCAGTTCGTCTTCAGAAGCACGCGGCACAACCTTACCGTTCACCTGAACATACATCGGGTCGCCTGTATACATTTCGAAGATTAAGGAACCATACTTCTGAACATCTTTTTCCGACAGTTTCACCCGACTGCGGTACATGGAGTAACGGCAGTCGTTCACATCCAGCTCCGGCAAGGACACACCTCGTTTCAGTTTCTGCCAGTCACCGCAGAATGGTTCGACACAATATTCGGCAGAAGAGATACGAATCGGCAAAGGCAACAAGGCAGGACGGTCGGCCGGATTCTGCTCTCCGGTAAAGGCCGCGCCGGACATTACCGCGCCGTGCACAGAAGAACGGGCCGGACCGGTGACATTCTCCGGATACCAGAATCCCTGAGAAACTCCTGAAGGCAATACCAGAACCTTACTGTCCAGCGCATCCAGAACGCAAGCTATCGGATAGAGTTTTCCATCCTTTGTTTGGATCTGAACCAGATTGTTGAAGCGTTCTTTCTTATCTCTATTAAAGAAGAAGAAAAACAAAGTGCCGTCCTTTGCCTGACGCACCCCTACCGTGAGGCGCTCTTCAGGAACATTGGCTGTGAAAGCAACCGGAGCACTTTGAGCCAAAGCCGTGCCATACTTGGCAACAAAACGGCCCACAGCCTTTACGGCAAAATATTTTTCGCCTACACCTCCGTTTTCTTTCAAGGCAGCACCGTAGTCATAAGTCGTGGTCATGCGACGTGCTCCCCAGCCTGCAAAATGCGTACCGCCAAAAAACATGTAATAATTCAAGCCGGTGGCTCCTCCGGCCATGGCCATCAGCGCCATGCCGCGCACATGCCGACCGTCCAGATAACTGTCTTCGCTCAGGCCACCGCCTACGGTAGAGAACCAGCCGCCCTGCAATTCGCACACAAAAGCCGGAGCATTGGGCTGTTCTTTCTTCAGATTCTCAATTCTGCTCTTCGCCTCGTGGACATTCCACCACACGTACTGATTATCCATATCAAAAAGCTGACTGATCACCTCGTCTGAGGCTCCCCGCACTTCGGGAGTGACACAAGTGAAGAGCGGCACATCAATGCCGTTGTCGGTACATGCTTTGGAAAGGAAAGCCAGAACCTCTTTCTTCTTTTCGCTCTCCATACCAAAATAGATATATTCATTCTCCAGCTGCACCATAATGATACCCTTCTCTCCGGGTTTCTTACGAGTAATCTGTTCCTGGGCAAAGACAGGGCACACCGCATCATACCAATGACGGGCCCACTTCAGATGCTCGGGATGATTGCTGCGCAGCCAGAAACTGGTTTCATACTTCTCGGGACAATATTTGGCCAGCCAGCGCGGATAAGCTCCGCCGGCCCATTCGGCACAGATAAAAGGTCCCGGACGCACAATCGTATACAGGTCAAACTCCTCGTGAGCCATACGCAACCATTCTTTCAGGTCCCTAAAATCACATTGGGAAAAATCACGCACGTTTTTGGGCATATTACGCTCATGCCAGTTCCAGGGAACATAGGTTTCTACCGTATTGAAACCTGCTTCCTTGATTTTCCGGAAACGGTCGCGCCACAGTTCCTGAGGTACTCTAAAATAATGAAAGGCGGCGCTGAATACGAATACATCGCGCCCTTCAATCTGAAAGCAGTTCTGATCGTACTTGATACGGTCGGGATGCTTGAAGTGTTTTTCAGGCAAAGCCCATGCGGATGTCGCCAAAAAGCAGAAAGACATCAGCAACCATAAGAAATGTTTTTTTATCATAGTGTTATTTTTATAAAGTAAAAGCAAAGTGTTATACTCCCCAGTGGGTATTAGGTTTCGGTCCCATTTTCAAAATCAGTGTTCCACCAGCCACTACGTCTTTAAACTTAATTTTCGGTTTTTGCAAAGGTGTACCGTTCAAGGTAGCAGACTGGATATAGACATTCTGCGGTGAATTATTGATAGCCTTGATCACAAAAGGCTTTCCGCCATGATAACGCGGATCAATGTGAATCACCACTTTATCAAACAAAGGAGACGACAGGTCAAACAGAGGTTCAGAAGTAACACCTCCATCCATTTCAAACAGACCCATAGAAGCTATCACAAACCAGGCTCCCATCTGCCCTTCGTCTTCATCGCCTCCCCATCCTTCGTAAGGCGTATCGCCGTAAAACACATCCAATATCTCCCGTGAATATTTCTGCGTCAGCCAGGGTTTTCCGGAATAGTTGAACAGGAAACTGGCCTGCATATTGGCTTCATTGCCATGATTGATATAATATTCAAACGGAACAGGCTGATAGCGATCAAAAGCATGTGCCGCAAACTTATGTTTCCGGGACTTTTCAAAGCCTTCTTCCAAGCGGCAGTTAAAGGTATCACGCCCTATGGCTTCCACCAGACCGGGCACATCGTGAGGCACATACCACGTATATTGCCAGCTGTTTCCTTCCACCCATCCTTCGCCGGAGAATTTATTGAAATTTGTCTTCCAACTGCCATCGGCAGAGCGCGGCATCTGATATTTAAGTTCCGGATGCAACTGGTTCTTCCAGTTTCCGGAGCGCTTTAGAAACTGTTTGTAATCAGCTTCCTTACCGAAGCTTTTGGCCAACTGAGCCGCACAATAGTCTGTAAAGGCGTAATCCAAGGTGCGCGATGCCTGATTCATCTCGTAAGGAACATATCCCAATGAGTCATAAACATTCAGATATTCCATGCCTGAGAGACAGCCCATGCCTCCGAATCCGAAACGCCTTCCCTGCTCTTTTGAATTATGACTTACTGCCTCGTACAGTTTCTCTATGTCATAGTCACGGATTCCTTTCTGATAGGCAGCCACCATCAGGGCTATTTCGTGAGTGACATCCATAATGCCGGACATTTTCAGTCCGGTAGGTCCGTTGTTTGTCCATCCGAAAGTTCTATATAACTCCAGTTGCGTCTGTACCCATCCGTTCATCAAATCGGTATGTACCAGTGACAACAGGGTGTTTACATTCCAATAAGTGTTCCAGAAGGCGTCACCGCCATACATTTTCTGTCCTTGCGGAAGCTGGTGGATCTTGCCATACGTATCTCGGTATCTGCCGTCGCAATCGCTCCAGGTCTGCTTGCAAATGGCACGATAGAAGTTGGTATAAAACTTTTTCTTATCTCGTTCCTCTCCATACACTTCTATGGATGACAACCGTTTCTCCCATTCTTCAGCAGCCTGACGGGCCACGGCTTCAAAATCCCAACCCGTAGCAGCCAGTTCCTGACGCAGATTATTCCGGGCACCGTCCAGATCCACCAAAGACAGTCCCACTTTCAACATAATTTCTTCGCCTTCACGGGTAGCATAGTTCACAAAGGCTCCGACATCATCCTTTCCATGTATTGAATCCGCATTGCTGAACACTTTATCACCAACCCATCCGTTAAAGTCCTTGAAGGGCTTATTAAACTCAATGGCAAAATACAGGGTATAGTCTCCATAAATGCCTCTCATCCGGGCATAGCCTTCCACTTGTTTATTGTTTTTGGACTCAAAATGCGCCTCCACTACGCTGGGAGTATATTCGGAAACCACCAAAGAAGACAATAGGATACGCACATTATCCTTCTCGTGAAACGTGTAACGGTGGAAACCACAATGCGTCGTTGCGGTCATCTCGACCTTGCATTCCGCATCATACAACTCACAGCCATAGTAACCAGGATAAGCCTTTTCCGTGTTTTTCAACATGCGGGAATGATAACCGGCACCGGCGCCACGATAGGCAGAAGAGACACTTCCTCCATACTGGGTGAAATCCTGTGCCGCCGGCATAATCAACAAACCGGCATGGGCATAGGCATGGATATGACTGAAGCCCCGGACGCTGGCAAAAGAATACTCATAGCCCGCCATACACTCTCCGTCCTGATTGTCCGGTCCCAACTGTACCATTCCGTAGGGCACCGAGGCATAAGGTCCCAACATCCATCTGGAGTTGGATGTACCTACAAACAAATCCACATAGTCCAATATGCTTTTCGAAGATTTGCGTTGGGAACAATTCCCGTGTATCGGCAATAATATCAACAGTAAAAACAAAAAATTTCTCATGGCTTTTCTTTAATCTTTTACAAAGAAATAAAAAACATGATTTCTTCTTTGCCTTTTCCAATGAGCAGGAAACAAAATCTTGATTCTAATCAATATTTTCTATTTTTCTTCCAGAAGCATGCGGCTGCGCATACGGCTCAAGGTTTCGGGTGTCACTCCGATATACGAAGCAATGTCTTTCATGCTGACCCGATTCAGGATATCGGGAATGCGCACAATCAATTTCCGGTAGCGTTCTTCGGGAGCCTCACAACGGAAAGACACGTTTTTCCGCAAAAGGTCAAAGGCCAGACTTTCTACAAAATCAGAAACATAAATGGTACCGTTCTGCTCAATCTGTATCTGGGAAAGAATATCTTTAAGAGGAGCCACCAGAAGCACCGACTCTTCCAGAGCCTGCACGCTGAGCAGGGCCTTGCAGCCATAACGGGGCGGCAGATAGCAGGCCACAAATTCATGATCGAAGGAAAAAGACAGAATCTGCTCCTTCCCCCGATAATCCGATGTAAAAAGTTTAAAGCTTCCTCGCAGGATATAGGCTATCTCGGCATGATACTCTCCCTCGCGGACAAAAAAATCCCGTCTTCGCATCGTTCTCCGTTCGCCTTTGTTTTTCAAAAAAGTAATCAGCTTGAGCAAGCCTTTATTATTATGTAGTAGATTAAGATCCGCCATGGTATTAAATTTACGTCCCTACAAAGTTAGGGAAAGCCCTTTATAAAAACATCACTTTAATATTTTTTATAGGGTTGCCGCTCCCATCAATTCGTTTTTCGATAGCTCAGAATGGCCCAGGCAATCATGACCGAACCGATGGCAAGCAAGCCTAAGGCATCTTTCCATAAATCGAGGAATGTACTTCCTTTCATATAGATCGCCCGCATGGCCTCGGCATAGTAGCGCATAGGGTTCAGATAGGTCAGAGCTTTTGCCCAGGAAGGAATGGAAGCGATTGGAGTGAAAATGCCGCTCACCAACATGAACACCATCATAAAGAACCAGGTGATGAACATGGCCTGCTGCGCATTGTCGCTGTAATTGGATATGAGCAGCCCCATGCCGGCCGTCACCATTATATTGAAAGCGGTGAAGAGATACATCAGGCACACACTACCGGCACAAGAATAGCCATACACCAGCCAGGCGATAAGCAGACAGGCAGAAAGTACAAAGAAAGCCACCAACCAGTAGGGAATCATCTTGCACAGGACGAAGGCACTGCGACGCACGGGAGTGACGTTGATTTGCTCGATGGTGCCCCGTTCCTTTTCGCTCACAATGTTCAGAGCCGGAAAGAAACCGGTCAGCATGGTGATGGCAATAACGATCAGGGCCGGTACCATAAACTTCATATAATCCAGAAACGGATTGAAATAGTATTTCGGGGAAACATCCAGAGAAGGAGAAGCAACGCCCTCTCCCTGTCCGGCATTCTTACGGGCGTAAAACTGGCGCACGCTACTGGTCAGATAGCCCGCACCGATACTTCCCTTTGTTCCATTGATGGTATTCACCTTGATACCGATAGGCAGATCTTCTCCACGCCCCAACTTCCGGTCGAGATCGGAACCGATGGTCAGAATGGCATCTGCCCGGTTACGGTCCATCAGGTCCATGGCCCGCTCGGGACTGGAACAGACCTCCACCAGATTGAAATATCCCGATGCGGTACAGGTATGAATCAGTTCGGATGAGACTTCCGAACGGTTTTCGTCCACAACCACCAGATTGATGTTCCGGATTTCCATGCTTACGGCAAAGGGAAACACCAGCATCATCAGTACCGGAAAGGCGATTGCCATCTTGGGCAATCCCGGATCCCGGAAAAACTGCTTGAACTCTTTTTCGAGCAAATACCACAATGTCATAATGCCCTCCTTCCTTATAATCTGTTCCGAAACAGTCTGATACTTACCGGCAGCAAGTATACCGTCATTGCGAGCAGCACCAGAAACTCCTGATAGATATAGCCCCAACCTACTCCCTCTATCATCACCTTCTTAACGATAATGATATACCACTTTGCCGGAATGATGTCGGAAAAATACTGCAAGATCACCGGCATGCTTTCACAAGGGAAGATAATACCCGAGAAAATCATCGTGGGCATCGTGAGTCCCATGCCGGAAATCAGCAAAGCAGTCTTCTGGGTAGAGGCAATCACAGAAATCAGCAATCCCAATCCCAGGGAAGCCAGAATGAACAGCACGGAGACAAGCAGCAAAAGCAGCAGACTGCCCCTCATGGGCACATCGAGCACCCACCGTGCCAAGAGCAGAATCGTCACGAGATTCACCACCGAAAGCACCAGATAAGGTACGGCCTTACTGACAATGACGCTCATCGGGCGCACAGGCGATACCAGCAGCAGTTCCATGGTGCCGTACTCTTTTTCACGCACAATGGAGATGGCGGTCATCATGGAGCATACCAGCATCAGAATCAGTCCCATCACTCCGGGCACAAAATTATAGGCCGAAAGTACCGAAGGATTATACATATACTGTATATAAGGAAATGATGTCTCGCTTGCCGGTTCCGGTCGGTCCTTCAGCATCAGATCACTTTGGGCATCCGTGAGCACCCCGTTGACATAATTCACAATCATCTGCGCCGTGTTCGGGTCGGAAGCATCGCTCAGCAAACGCACCTCGGCCCTACCCTCGTGACGCAGGCGGGCATCGAAATCGCGTTCAAAGCACACCGCCACATCGGCCTGCCCCTTGCGGAAACGCTCCGGAACATCGGCCACTGTTTCATAAACCGACACCACACTCAGATAAGGATTCTGTCCGATCCGTCCGGCAATACGGTGCACAGACGGGTCCGACCAGTTACCCACGATATCCACACGGGCGTCGTGTACCTCCGTACTGATGGCAAAGCCAAACAGGATGATCTGCACCACCGGCATCACCAGCACAATCAGAATGGTTCTCTTGTCGCGAAAGATGTGCCGGAACTCTTTTCGGACAAATGATAAAAACCCTTTCATGGTGTCTTTTTTTAACGGTTAGATCTCTGTTGTTTCTCTGTCACTGGCGCTTGGCTTTCTGAGCCAGCTGCCGGAACACAGCATCCATATCAGCGGCCTGATAGCGTTCTTTCAGGATGGCCGGAGCGTCCAGATCGGCAATTACGCCATCGACCATGATGGACACCCGGTCGCAGTATTCGGCCTCGTCCATATAATGGGTCGTTACGAATATGGTCGTGCCGTGCGAAGCCGTTTCGTAAATCATCTCCCAGAACAGACGGCGCGTTTCGGGATCCACGCCTCCGGTCGGCTCATCCAGAAAAACGATTCCAGGCTCGTGAATCAGCGCAATGCTGAACGCCAGTTTCTGTTTCCAGCCCAATGGCAGATCGCCCACCAGTTCGTTGCGCAGGTCCGTCATGTTCAGATTATGGAGCATCGACTCGGTCTTTTCACGAATCACCTTGCTGCTCAGTCCGTAAATGCCTCCGAACAGACGGATGTTCTCCCACACCTTCAGGTCGGCATAAAGAGAAAACTTCTGGCTCATGTATCCGATGTTCCGTTTGATCTTCTCCTGTTCCCGGCAGAGATCAAAACCATTGACCGTTCCGCCCCCCGAGGTGGGCAGGCTCAGTCCGCAGAGAATCTTCATGGCCGTGGTTTTCCCGGCTCCGTTGGCTCCCAGAAAACCGAATATTTCCCCGTGGTGTACCTCAAAACTGATGTGGTCTACCGCTGTAAAGTTGCCGAACTTCTTGGTCAGTTCGTGCACCACAATAACCTTATTATCCTTGTCCATAATCATTCTCCTTTGCCAATTCCATAAAGCAATCTTCAATATTAGGACGGATGTCTCGCACGGACACCTTCCGGAATCCGGCTTCCTCCACCGCTGCCTGCAAACCTCCGGCCGTCAGCACTCCGGGCTCTGCCGCCACATGATGCTCCGAACCGAAAGAAAAGCAGCGGAGCACTCCGGGACAGGTGCGCAGGAACTTCAGCAACGGATAGGCCGGCTCGCCACACACGCCGAACAGCTGATGCGGATAGCGTCCCACAATCTCGTCGGGCGTTCCCGTTTCGATAATCCTTCCTTTCTGAATCAGGGAAATGCGGTCGCACAAAGCCGCCTCGTCCATATAAGGAGTAGACACCAGAATGGTGACTCCCGAACGGCGGATGCGATAAAGCATATTCCAGAACTCCTTGCGACTGATGGCATCCACACCGGTGGTCGGTTCGTCGAGAAACAGCACCGAAGGACGATGCACCAGCGCACAACACAGCGCAAGTTTCTGCTTCATACCTCCCGAAAGAGCCCCCGCCTTACGGTCTTTGAAGGGTTCTATTTGGGCATAGATTTCCTTGATATTCTCATAGTTTTCGGCAATGGAAGTGCCGAACATCGTGGCAAAGAAGTCAAGATTCTCCTCCACCGACAGATCCTGATAGAGCGAAAAGCGTCCGGGCATATAGCCGATGCGGCTGCGTATCTTGCGATAGTCACGCACCGTATCCAGTCCGTCCACCTCTGCCAGCCCTTCGTCCGGCAACAGCAAAGTAACCAGAATCCGGAACAGAGTCGTCTTTCCGGCTCCGTCGGGACCGATCAGTCCGTAAATCTCTCCGGGGTTCACCTGCAACGATACGCCGTCGAGCGCCACGCAGGTGCCGTAACGCTTACTGATCTGCTTTACATTGATTACAGCCATAGTGCATGATTATTTAAAATGAACAAACGCATACATTCCCAATTTCAGATAGCCGTCGTTCCGGAGTGCTATCTTCACTGCATAAACAAGATCGGCCCTCTCGTCTTTGGTCTGTATATTCTTAGGGGTAAACTCCATCTCATCGGCAATCCAAATCAGTTTGCCGGTATAGGAACGCCGGTTCTTCGTGCCGTCGTCGATAGTGACCCGAAGCGAATCGCCCAGTTTGACTTCGCTCAACTGCGGCGTAGTGAGATAGGCACGCACATACACCTGATTCATATCGGCCATCTTGAACAGGGATTTTCCGGCCGTGACCATCTCGCCGGTTTCAGCGAATTTGGTCAGCACCACTCCGTCAATGGGAGCCAGAATGCGGCATTTAGCCAACTGATCTTCCTTCTCGGCTATCTGCACATCATACAGCTCCATCTCCTCCTTGATGCCCGCATTGTTCCGCTCATAAGTCTGTTTCTGGGCGGCAATCTCACGTTCGGCCACAGCTATCTGCGAAGCCAGATCTTCCACCTGCTTGCGTGTACCGGCATCCTTGGCTTCCAGAATGCGATAGCGCTCATAGTCCACCCGCAGATTGTTCAACCGTTCGTATTGCGAAGCCAGTTGCCGCCGAATGTCCACCTGCTTGGTGCGTGCGTTGGCTTTCTTGCGCAACAGTTCCTGCTTTTGCAGGAATGTCTGCACAGAGTCAATGACTCCAACCACCGCTCCTTTCCGGAGCCGGTCGCCCTCAGTAAGATCCAGCCGGACAATGCGTCCGTTGCTCTCGGCCGAAACCATCACTTCTGTAGCTTCCACCTGACCGCAGGCGTCAAACTCTCTTGATTTGTCCGTACAGCCTCCGCAAAGCAGGAGCAACAGCAACAGACCGTGATATAAAGTTCCGCTTTTCATATTCTGATTCTTTTTCAAGTTTCTTCTACTGTCCCAACGTATTTCTCAAATCATAGACCGCCATGATGAACTGCACCGGATGAATCGACTCAGCCACCCGGGCATCAAACTCATCGTCAATCCGGTCCATCAGTTCGGTCATCCGAATCACTCCCTGGCGATATTGCTCCTCACTGGCCTGGCGCAACGACTCCCGCAAACGGATAATCTCGCGGTCCTGCTTCCAGATGCGTTCCGCCTTATCCACCGCATTCATCTGCTCCGTTGCTTCGAGCATGGTATTGAACACGAAAGTTTCCTGCTCTATCTTTACGCGGCGTTCCTGCGCCTTTACCTTACGCAAATCCTCTTTCCGGGAATACAGGGCTCCGATGTTCCATTGCAGCTTCAGGCCCACCGTGTAGTAAGGTTCAAACTCATTCTTCAGCATGTTCAGTCCCGGACGCCCCAATCCTCCCTGAAAGGAAAGATTCAGTTTGGGATAAAAGTAGGTCTGCAACTCCTTCCGCTGCACCTCTGTCTGCCGGAGCTGCGCCTGATAGAGCCTCATCTCCGGACGGGCCAGCCGCATACTGTCTGTCTCAACCGCCACCTCGGGCTCAGAGAACCGTGCTCCGTCCAGATCTTTTCCGGTCAGTTTGCCCAACATCGCCACATAGGTCTTCCGGTCGGCACACAGGGCATCTTTCTTCTGCTGATAATCCAGAATGCGCACCTTTACCTGATCCACATCCGACTGATAAGACACTCCCTGCTCCAATCCCACACGGGCTTCTTCCAGACTGCGGTTCAGGCTCTTGATCACAATCTCGTTTTGGGCAATCTGTTTGTCCATCAGCAGGATTCCCAAAAACAGGTTCTGCACCTGCTGACGGATGGCATACAAAGACACATCCAGCTGCCGGTGCTGCACTTCGGCCTCGACACGCACCTTGCTCTTCTGACTGGCACTGCTTCCTCCGTCCCACACGGTCTGATTCAACTCGCCCACTACGGAATACTGGTCGTGCGGCAAATCAAACTCATAACCGGGAACCTCGAAAGGCATCTCCACCACCTCGGACTGATACTGCGCCTTGACCGATACATTCAGCTGGGGCAACCAACCCTTGCCGATGCGCTTCAGGTCATATTGCTCCACTTCACGGATCAGACCACGTTCCTGAATCAGAGGATAATGGTTGCGCGCGGCCTCCAGACATTCGTCCAGTGTCACCTGTCCGTACACTCCGCCGCAAACTGCCGAAATCCATATCATCAAAAAGAAAAGCCTTTTCATATTCTCCTCCTTTCTGAGTTTATCTTAAAAACTGCGTATTAACAACCCTGTTAATTATCGGATACACGGATAATCATTTTCCTGTGCCGGTCATCAAACTAACCTTTCACTGGATCCTTGCCATAAAGACGGAGATAAATCAATGTGAGTATTTCCTCGTGCCTCCGTTTCAGCAGGGCATCCATTTCTGCCTTACCCATACGGGCTATCTGGTTGATGGCCGGCAGAAACATATAGGTGGAGAAAACCAACGTCACTATGTCTAGAAAGAGCTGTTCGAAAGTGATCGGATTACATTTCCCTTCAGCTATCTCATGCTGCAACAGTGCCTTATGATGTCCACCCAAGGCACACATAAGATTGGTGACATTCTCCTGATAGCGTTCCAACAAGTCGGGACTATGTTTTGCCACCTCGTACAGCAAACCGGCCAGCTGTGTATGCTCGTCCAAAAAAGCAAGCAGCATGGAAACACCGGCACTCAGATTTTCCCAAAACGACTGCCTCTCGGCCGACATGGACTGACGCACCGATGAAAATAGCTCATGCAGATTCTTGTCCAATACCTTGAAGAAAATCTGCTCTTTGGTGTTATAGTAATAATGAAGCATGGCATGCGTCACCCCTGTCCTGCGGGCTATCTCGGTGGTCGTGGCCAACAGATAGCCCTTTTCGAGAAACAGCTCCTCGGCCGCAGCCATGATCGCTTCCTCTGTGTTCTTTTTTGCCTTGTTTATCTTCCTTGTATTCATGCCATTGTATATTAACAGCTCTGTTAATTCCCAAATGTAAAGGAATAAAACAGAACATCAAACTTTTTCTCCAGTTTTAACACTTAAAATTTTCATCCGGATCCGTTTTTTCATTTCATCGAGATCTTTTATCCAAAACGTCGGGAGAAAATGAAAATTCCGTCGGGACGCTTTTTTTAGCCGTGTTTCTGCACAAAAAAGGAGATGCACCTTCATCCCGGTACATCTCCTTTCCTTTATCGTAAGGATTTCTGAGAATCCTTTATCTCAATCAGTTGCCAACGGCAGAAAGACGCAGTTTGTAAGACAGCGGCTTCTTGGGCACACGGTATTTTACCAAAGTATCCACATTCTGACCGCAGCTGGCATTTCCCACACCGCGCATCACGGCATCCAGATGCATCACGATATAAGGACGTTTTTTCAGCTCCCACATATGGTTGGTGTTCATGAAGTCGGCATCGGTATAACGCAGAGTAGAGAAAGACACATTGCCTTCGGTTTCGATCTTCACACCGTAACCCTGAGCGTCGGAAAGCACCAGTTCGCGCAGTCCTTCACGGTTGCCCATGCTCTGTGGCTTGACATACTCGGCAGTCATGCTGTCTACCTCTGTGGTATAACGGCCCACCAGGCAACCGTCCTTACGGTCGTTATAGTTCTCCCACGGACCGTATGCGTAATAATCCACCTGCTTCAAGGTAGAATCCATCATACAAACCAATCCGGCACGACGCAGATCCTCGGTCTGCGGATCGAACTGTACATCCATATCTACCACACCCTGAGGATAGAACTTATAGGTAATGGTCGTCGGACACAATGAGCTGCCTCGGAAAGTCTTCACCACCACACAATTGCCTTCACGACTCACGGTGCAGGTTCCTTTGGCATCCAGCCCGGCATCGGTCTTGCCAAACTTGTCATTCTCAATCCAGCGGTGGTTATCGTAAACAAAGCCCTGTCCGTCGGCAATCAGATTCTTGCCCTTCAGTCGCAAAGAGGTCATGCGTCCGGTATGGATATCAAATTCAGCCTTCACGTTGCTGTTGCCGATAATTACGGCATCCTTGCCCTCGACCACCTCCATCGGAATGGCTTCCGCTTTCAATTCTTTCAGTCCGCCACGCTCGGCAATGACAAACTGGGCCATAGCCTCTTCGTGGTTCTTGGCACTCCAAACGGTGGCGTTTCTTCTCTTTACAATCATATTCAGCAACACCTCGTCGCCCTGTTTCTTGGCTTTTGACAGCTTGACCTCATTCAGTTTCACAGCCATAATGAAAGAATCTTTTGGAGCAACATCCGGTAAGCTGAGTTTCTTGACACTTACCTTGACTCCATTCTTCAGCACTTCGGCATAAAGATCGAAATCCTTCAAAGACGTGAAATCGTATTTGTTTCTGATGGCAATGTAAGCCACATTCTTCTTCTCATCCAACCGCTGCAAACGGAAACCAACCCACTGGTGAGCCGCTTTCACTTCCTTCAGTTTGGCACTCTCATTACGCGTGGCAGGAATGACACCGTTGCTGCAGAAATTACCCTGATGCGGACCGGGGAAGTCGTATCCGGTATGCAGACGTCCTTTCCAGGTTCCGTTCTTGATTTCCTTAGGCTCATAAATGGCCTGGTCTACCCAGTCCCAGATACATCCTCCCGAGGTGGCATTACTGTTTTCAATGCTCTCCCAGTACTCTTTCAGATTACCGATGGCATTACCCATAGAATGCGCATACTCGCAGATGAACATCGGTTTGTCCATATTGCTGGTATACTGGGCCATCCAGTCCATTCCCGGATACATTTTTGAATACATATCGCTATAGGTATTTCCTCCATACGGCAAACCGTTACGGGTTCCTTCATAATGAATCGGTCGTGCATCAAGCTTACGGGCAGCCTCGTAACAAGCCTCAAAGTTGCGTCCGTTTCCTGCTTCGTTACCCAGGCTCCAGAAAATAATGCTCGGGTGATTACGGTCGCGCAGCACCATTCGGTCTATACGGTCTACGAAAGCAGGAATCCACGACGGACGGTCACTGATGCTCTGGTTGGCATGGTCTTCCAGATCGGCTTCATCCATACAATAGAGACCGTAATAGTCGAACATGGCATACATCTTGGCTGCATTCGGATAATGCGAAGTACGGATGGTATTGATGTTGTTGCGCTTCATAAGCAACACATCACGCAACATGGATTCCGTAGTCACCGCACGTCCGTAAAGCGGATGTGTGTCGTGACGGTTCACTCCTTTGAAGAATACACGCTCGCCGTTTACATAAATCTTGGAGTCTTTGATTTCTATATGACGGAATCCGTATTTTGTCGAGAAGGCCATTTCTGCCTTTTTGGCCGTATTCTCTGAATACTGCACCACGCGCACAGTATACAGATTCGGATGTTCTGCGCTCCATAATTCCACCTTTCCCGGCACTTCCAAGGTTACATCGCGTACAATCAGTGTATCGGCATCGGCCAGCGTTCCACCCACCAGATCCAGGCGCAAGTTCTTTTTCGTTACCAGCTTGTCGTTCGGGTCATACAGAGCCACTTCGATACTTTTGTTAAAAGGCAAATGGTCGCGATTGTCAATTTCCAGACGCACATTTACCTTACTTCCTCCGGTAGGGATCCCGTCGAAACCGGCCACCTGTGCGGTGATATAATGGTCACGGACGGCCACCTTCGGCGTGTTGTACAAGTACACATCACGGAAGATACCGCTCATGCGGAACATATCCTGACACTCCAGATACGAACCGTCACTCCAGCGGAACACCTGTACTGCCAGCTTGTTCTCTCCTTTCTTCAGATATTTGGTCACATCAAATTCAGCCACATTGTTCGAACCCTGAGAATATCCCACATACTGTCCGTTCAGGTAAACCAACGCGGCACTGTAGATTCCTCCAAAATGGATGAAGGTACGCCCCTCATGCCAATTGGCCGGAATCTGAAAAGTGCGGACATAAGAACCTACCGGATTAATGCCGTAGTTCTTGCCTCCGTCATTGAATCCCGGACGAGCCTTGATAAACGGTGGCGTATTGGCATGCGGATACTCCACGTTGGCATAAATCGGACGGTCGTAACCCTGCATCTCCCAGTTTGAAGGAACCGGAATTTCATCCCAGCCCGACACATCATAGTCCTCCTTATAAAAATCCAGCGGACGTTTTGACGGTTCATCTACAAAATGGAATTTCCATTTTCCGTTCAGCAGCTGATAGCAACTGCTGTTCGGCTGAGTCCATGGAGTACGGTAATAACTCTTGTCGGCCAGCATCGCCTCTTCGGTAGGATAAGGCAAATAAGTTGCATGTGCTTTTTCCTTATTCTGTTCAAACACGGTCTCATCTTCCCAGAAAGGAGATTCAAACTTTGGTTTTTCTACCTGCACGAAGCGGAACCAGGAATTTTCGCCCGCTTTGACAGTCTCGGTACGCTGCAATTTACCATCCGACAAAGCATACACAAAATCTTTCTTTTGCGGATTGGCTGAACGGATCTGGAATACACCGATCTGCCCCTTCACCGGAAGGAATTCAAACTGTGCATTGTTCCACACGCCGGCAACAGCTGGCCATTGCAACAGATAGTCAATAGACGGATTTCCGCCACCGTCATCAAAATTCTGATCGTAAAAGGCTCCTCCCACTACGCGACGCTGCAAATCCAGCATTTTCACGGTCCAGTATTGTCCACGGTTCTGTGCGTCTTTCTTTTCCGGACGGATACGGGCATTGTTTTCTCCACTGTCTCCATTACCCAGCACCCATTTGCCGTCGGCACTGACAATCTGATAGGTCAGATCCTGATCAAAACCGGCCACGGCACTTTCTTTCACTTCAAACCAGGCGGCTTTGGTATTCTTTACGGTCTCTTTATCCTTTAATGCCAAAGAACCGTCAGCCTCACAAGTGACAGCCATTTTCGGTTTATTGGCAGGCACCAACAGATAAGTTCCGTCTTTGGCCGGCTCCAGTTTCCAAAGCTGCGACTCATCACTACCGTTATTCTCGGCCATACGTATTTCACCGTTGCCGGTTGTATGAACAGCAAGATTATCAAAAGGGTTCATGATGCGATAACTGCCAGACAGTTCCGTTACTGTCCAGTAGAGCTGTTTATCCGCCTCATTCCATTTCATTGCCTGAGCGGCACTCTCCTTTCCGCCCTGGTATCCCAAGACCATATTCGGCTTCGCTTTAGGATGCAGGACATACAGACGTCCTTTTTCAAATGTCTGTGCTCCCCATGCAAAAACAGAAACACAAAGACACCCGACCAAGGAACACATCCATCTTGTCAGATTTTTCTTCATTCGATTTTCTCTATTTATTTAAATGAAACAATAATAATTCTATTTTCTAAACTTATCTCTGATACGTTGCCACATTCCGGTACTCTTCTTTAGGAAATCAAAGGTATATATCGCAGAAACAAATAAAACCGGGATTGCCAAGGAATAACGTACAAGCCCCTCCGTATACAGACACAAAAGGATTGTCGCCAGAACCAAAAGTCCCTGAATCAGTATCTTGCCTACAACACCCCGATGTATTACCAGAGCATAGCGCAACCGGAACACCGTAAGCAACATCAACATGTCCAGCAAACCGGTCAACGCCAGTGCCACTCCTCCTCCCAGCAAGCCCCAAAAAGAGAAAAGCCCCACTACAAGCGCAACAAAAAAGACATTATACAGCAATTCCACAATCAGATAAACCTTCAAATCGTCCTTTACTAAAGGCAAATAGGCCAATGGCAATGTCACCCCCCGAAACAACATGTAAATGCTGGCACAGGCAGCCATATTCACAATGGGCAGAAACTCCCGTGTGTAAAGTAGCGGTACCACAACCGGAAGCGCCAGCACAAAAGCAATCAGTACCGGTGCTATTAACATGACACAAACCTCTATCTGCTGATTCACCGAACGTGTCATTTCGTGCAAATCCCGATGTACTGCCGACAAACGAGGATAATAATCAGCCTCCAACGCAACAAAAACCATACCGGGATATGTAACCATCAGACTGAATCCCATTTTAAAGAAAGCCACCTCTTCCAAAGAGGCACGATTCAGAATGGCCACCGGTATCACCCATTCCGCCAAACTGGCAAAAACAGACGATAGAATAAATGCGACTCCTAAACGCACCAGATTCAGACCTTGACTCCAAACCTTTTCCGAAGGCCAGAGAAGTTGCCAGGGATAAACCTGCTGTGTATAATACACATAAACGCACATCACCAGAAAAGTACTGCATAATAAAGCAGGAATAATTCCATTTTCCTTTAAGAAATAATAAAAAGGAATGGTAGACAACAAAGTAAGGGCTCCGCATAAAAAAGAGGCCCAGGCTATTCTTTTCAATCTTCGTGCAGCCTTCAGCAAAGCCATTTCTCCCCCTGTAACAGCCAGAAAACCGACCATAGGAGCCAGAAAAATAATATCCAAAGTATGATTTCCGTGATCCCGAAAGGAGAAATGATTCAACAAAGGAGCCAAACATATACAAAGCAAAGTACCGGCCAGTGCCGTCGCCACAATCCAGGTACGCACCATGGCCACATAACCTTTTACGTTTTCCCGGGAATCATGCTCCTGCTTGTCCGACACATGTTTAATGGCACTCATCGCCAATCCTAAATTAGTAACATTGGACACAAACATGATCAGGCTTTGGTAAAGGGCCACGAGTCCCATACCTGCCGCTCCCAGAAACACGGTAGCCAATTTGTTCCGCACAACCGATACTGCCATCGTAAGCACCTGGGTTCCTCCCAGGATACCAGTATATTTAACGATCTGTCCGTATGTTGAAATGTTTTTCCGTTTTACATTCTCAGCAACCGGTTCTACGACCGTATTTTTTTCTTCCATGCAGAAACAATAAAATGATTAAAAGCAAGCAAATATACATATTTTATGCAAATATTCGGTAACTTTGTTGCAAAATATTACAAGATATAGAAAATATGAAGATATTGCTGATCGGTGAATACAGTAATGTTCACTGGACTCTTTCACAAGGATTACGCGAGTTGGGGCATGAAGTTACAGTTCTCTCTGATGGCGACGGATGGAAAAACTATCCGCGCGATCTGGACTTGAAACGGTCTTCCTACAATCACTTCGGAGGAGCGCGCTACCTTCTTCGCCTTTACCGGCTGCTTCCGCAACTGCGGGGATATGATGTGGTACAACTCATCAATCCCATGTTTCTGGAATTAAAGGCCGAGCGAATCTTTCCCATTTACAAATACCTGCGCCAACACAACAGACGTGTCTTTTTGGGAGCATACGGAATGGACCGTTTTTGGGTACAGGCCGGGTGTGATTGCAAAAGTTTTCGTTATTCAGACTTTAATATGGGCAGTACTCTCCGCCAGTCTGCCGAAATTTCCCAATGGAAAGACGAATGGTTATCAGGTAGCAAAGGAAAGCTGAATCAATACATTGCCGAGGACTGCGACGGTATCATCGCAGGTCTGTATGAATATTGGATCAGTTATCACCCTCATTTCGGCAACAAAACCACTTTCATTCCCTTCCCGGTCAATCTCAAGGAAGTACAGCCCATCCAACACCATCATGACGGTATTGTAAGATGTTTTATCGGCATTCAGAAACACCGAAGCATTTATAAGGGAACAGATATCATGCTGTCTGCGCTGGAAGAGGTTGCCCGCCTCTATCCCAACTGCGAAATTGTCAAGGCTGAATCTGTACCGTATGCACAATATCAGAATATGATGAATAACAGTGACCTGCTTTTGGATCAGCTATACAGTTACACGCCGGCCATGAACGGATTGCTGGCTATGGCCAAAGGACTGGTCCTCGTTGGCGGAGGAGAACCCGAAGCCTACGACCTTATGAAGGAAAAATCTTTGCGACCTATCATAAACGTACTCCCCAATCGGGATGATGTCATAAAAAAACTGTCCGAGATCATGGAAAATCCGGAAAGAATAACTTCCTTATCTGATATGAGCAGAAAGTACGTTCAAAAACACCATGATTATATTCAGGTGGCACAATCTTATATAAACTTCTGGAATACAAGTCACAAGAAATAAACAAAATGAATCAGGCTTATCATGCTTCTCAAGAAAAACAAAAATAACTCAGAAAAAGTGCATTGAATATTTGGATATATCAAAAAAATGCAATATCTTTGCATCGCAATTGAGAAAACATCTATTCAAGATTGTAGGAAGGAAGTTTGGGTGAGTGGCTGAAACCACCAGTTTGCTAAACTGACGTGCGGGTTACCGTACCGGGGGTTCGAATCCCCCAGCTTCCGCA
>CALUKY010000029.1 GCA_944321345.1 uncultured Paraprevotella sp. | reverse complement strand
ATGATTCAAAAAATTTGCGAGATACTGTCTGTGAACAATATCTCGCAAAAATGGGCTTTTTAAGGGACGACTAAATATATTATCTAAGATTCCAATTATTAATCAGGAAAATAGTTGCCATATATATTTAATGTAATATTAACTAAAATTCCGAATGATAAGTTGTTTTGGGATAATAGGTGCAACCTCTAATAATGCTCAAAATTGAACCGCCGTATGCAGAGGACGCGCATTACCCATGAGAGAAACTGGAAAGCAAAAGATAAGAAGAATCACAGTTCATTTTTCTTTATTTCTTTCCTTTTAGTTATATCAGTTAAGATTTTGCATTCAAAAAAAAATAATATATATTTGTAGTTTTGCGAAGATGAAAAAAGGAATTCAGGAGCATAATCATTTTGTTATGATGAATACGGTATGAGTATCTCTGTATAATAGAATTCATCATCCTGTTTCTGTAATAAATTAAAAGATTAAAGTACAACAAAGATAAAATAATAAATTCATGAACTTTAGACTCGGAGAATTATTTTGCGGTCCTGGAGGTCTAGCATTAGGTGCTACTTCTGCACATTTCTCACACCAGAATGAAGAGTGGAGCATCAGTCATGCTTGGGCAACTGATTATGATAAGTCTACATGCGAAACTTATATAAATAACATATGCAAAGGGGACGGAAACAGTGTAATCTGCAAAGATATAAGGTCTTTGGATTTTGATAATTTACTATCTATTTCTGAAATTGATGCTCTAGCCTTTGGATTTCCATGTAATGACTTTAGTCAAGTAGGTCAACAAAAAGGTATTAATGGAGAATTTGGTCCACTATATCAATATGGCGTTAAAATGCTTAATTTGGCAAAGCCTCTTTGGTTCCTTGCAGAAAACGTAGGTGGATTAAAATCGGCGAATGATGGCAGGGCTTTTGATTTAATCCTTCAAGCAATGTATGATGCCGGCTATTCTTTATTTCCACACCTATATTCTTTTGATAAGTATGGAGTTCCACAAAGTCGACAAAGAGTAATAATCATCGGAATAAGAAATGACTTAAATATCAAATTTCGGATTCCCTCTCCAGAACCCTTTAATCATATCGATGTTTCATGTAGAAATGCAATAGAAAATCCACCAATCTCAATCAATGCCTTTAACAATGAGTTGACCAAACAGAGTAAACAAGTACAAGAAAGACTATCATACATTAAACCGGGAGAAAATGCTTTCACAGCCAAATTGCCTGAAGATTTAAAATTAAAAATAAAAGGAGCAACTATAAGCCAAATTTACAAAAGATTAGATCCCAACAAGCCAGCATATACAGTAACTGGTAGCGGGGGCGGTGGAACACACATGTATCATTGGAGTGAAAATCGTGCTTTAACTAATAGAGAACGAGCTAGACTTCAAACTTTTCCTGATGATTATATTTTTTATGGTTCAAAAGAAGAAGTAAGGAAACAGATTGGAATGGCTGTTCCATGCAAGGGAGCAAAAGTTATATTCGAAGCTGTCTTAAAAACATTTGCAGGTATTGAATATCCATATATCGAAAGTAATATGCAAGATAAAATAATGATTCATGATGAATAAAAATTTCTTTTCAATAAAAACCAAGGACCCTGAACAAGTAGAACAAATAAAGAAACAAAAATCAGGTGTCATTATAAATAATCTTAATATTTTATCCGATAAAATACAACTAAACGATTTTGTTTTTGTTGTGTTCGGCGGCGACAAACCTACAAACTGGACTCCTGGTTTGGTTGCGCTTGGACATGTTAGTAAGCTTCCATACGATTTTGTTGGAAAGAATTTTAGTGTTAATCTGGACATTGACTTGTATTTTGAACCTATAACGAGAAAGGATCTTATCCCCTTTCCTGATACTTATGGTATAATAGGAATTGCTCCAATTGTTAAATGGGAACCAAATCAGGCTCTCAGCCAAGTGTCTACAGAAAAAGTCAAGCCATTACTACAAGCGATACTCGAATTAAGAGATGAGTTCAAAGAAAGAATAATTCAAATAATAGGAAATGACTTGCTAAAAGAACTTTCCGAAGCAGAACTACATAGATTTATCAAAGTTAAGTCAAAATTGTTTTCAAATGACTTTACTATCACATCTGATAAGTCTTCAAATTCAGATTGTGCTCTGCAAATAATATACTACGGTGCTCCGGGAACTGGAAAATCTCACAGAATAAAGGAACAACTAGAAGGTGTTTCAAAAGCAAATATTTTTAGAACCACATTCCATCCGGATAGTGATTATTCTACATTTGTAGGAGCATACAAGCCAACGAGTAGTAAACGCCCGTTATATGGATTATTCGGTAAAGAAACAGTAAGACTAAGAGATGGAAAGGATTTGAGTGAAGAAACAATCACATATAAGTTTATTCCTCAAGCATTTCTAAATGCATATATGCAAGCTTACAAAAAACCGGAGGAAAAAGTATATCTTATCATTGAAGAGATTAACAGAGGAAACTGTGCTCAAATATTCGGTGATTTGTTTCAATTACTTGACAGAGATGCAAATGGAGTTTCGGAATATACAATTAAAGCAGATGCTGATTTGAAAGCTTTTCTTGAGGACGAAATGGGAAAAGATAGCGACGCTATAAAAGAAGGTGAACTCTGTTTGCCATCCAATCTTTATATCTACGCCACAATGAATACTTCTGACCAATCATTATTCCCTATTGACAGTGCATTTAAACGACGTTGGGATTGGGAATATGAGCCGATCAAGTATAAAAACACAGATTGGGTAATTGAAATTCAAGACAAAAAATATTCATGGGTATCTTTCCAAAAGGAAGTCAACAAAAGAATATTTGTAGCGACCAATTCTGAGGATAAAATGCTCGGTGACTATTTTGTCAATCCAAATGATGGAAGAATCACTGAAAAAATGCTTTTAAACAAGATTCTTTTCTATTTGTGGAATGACGTTTGTAAAGACGGAGAAGGAGATATATTCAAGGTCAGTGATACCGAAGACGTTTCATTTTCAGAATTGTATGGTACTAATGGTGCACAAAAATTAATTGATATGATGGAGTATCTTGGTGTGGAACTTATACGAGAAGATTCGGAGGATAATGAAGACAGTGAGGATGATAATGAGAACGACAACGATAAAAACAATTCTCAATATTCTATAAATGGAGAAAAAACAAATGAAAAAGGAAAAGCTTGGGGAAAAGGTGCATTAGTTAAACGTGCTGTCGAAATATATTGTCAGAATTATCCAAACCTTTCCGCAAATGAAATACGAGATATTTGGATAAATACTGGATTTAGAATTCCACATATAGTTGAAACAGAAGAAGATAAACAAAAACGTTTATATGGATCAAAAGATAAGACAGGAAGAGAAAGATGCAAGCCTATTGAATTGAAAAACGGAGAAACACTATACGTTTCTACAGAAGTTGGTTCTGATAAGGTTTATAATAATTTTGAAGATTTTCTTTTGAAAATAAAATCAAAGCCAGAATGGGGTATTAATATCCAAGAATTATAATTATGCTACTATTTATTGAAGGATACCCGTATAACCTGAATGACATTGTCAAAGATAACTTGACAGTCAGAGATGTACTCACAGATATTGTGTCTATTTCATTAAAAGAAGACCAATATTCTTTGGGGTATGTCGGGTATTGCTATAGCAAAGCAGCCAAGGATGTTATTTTCTTTTTGCCTAAGGTGGTATTGACCGGTGAGCAGAACGAAGAAAGTGGTGATGATACCATATTTGGAGCGTCACCTCAAGAAATCATTGATTTTGAATCCGAAAAAGTAAAATCAAAGTTTACCGAAGAGGGTTGCAAAGAATACAAAGAATTTCTTTCAACCCTCTCCATCTGGGTATACAGAACCATAAGCGTATATAAACAGACACACAATGATAATATCCTGGAAAGTAAAGAATATCAGGCAGAAAGTAGAGGTAGGAAACAAAAGCATAATACCCTGCTTGATGTCATTATTGCGCTCAGGGACTTCAATAAAAGCAATCAGGACTATTTTACATTCATCGCAAAGAACGTACATTCTGGATATAACAAGATTAATTGGAACAAGACCATCACATCATCGCAAGCCTTTATCCAAAACGGAACGCCAGTCTATATTTCACCTGTAAACAGGAAAAAGATGGTTAACTTTGATGAGGAATTGTTGGTGATTTATTTCTCCATATTGAATTATATATGTAGGACACACGGCTTCTCTTTCGAAATCAACATCCATTATCAGCTGATTAGTATAGACAGACTGAAAAATACATATATAAAAAAGAATCTGGGATGCAGACGCTTGAAACAAATCAAATATAAATATTTTTCAGACAAGGCATTAAGAATCTGGGATCTGTGTTACGCATTCTTTGACAGAGAATATAAAATATCCATGAACAGACAGGCAGAGGATTTCTTGCTTGCCAAAGACTTCGACCATATATTTGAAGTGATGATTGATACGCTTGTCGGAGGCAACGACAAGCAGGAACTTCCTAAAGAGCTTACCGAACAGAAAGATGGTAAGTTGGTGGACCACATGTTTATAGGGCAAGGACTTATTGAACAGTCTGATCTGCCTGCTGAGCTCACCTATTATATAGGTGACAGCAAGTATTATAAGCGTTCCAAAAACGGCAGGACGTTTCTTGGTGACAAATCCATTTATAAACAATATACTTATGCCAGAAATGTGATTCAATGGAACATGAATCTGTTTCTTGATGGTGATGAAAGTAGCGATCAACCTCAGTTAAGGGATGCCTTGACTGAAGGCTATAATCCGATACCGAACTTTTTCATTAGTGCAAGAATTCCCGACCGACGGAGTGGTGGAAGCAAATTCTTGTCTTTTGATGACAAGGAATTGAAAACGCAAGATGGCTCAGTACAGTTGAACCGCCAATTTGAAAATCGTCTGTTTGACCGGGATACGCTCTTGCTATGTCATTATGACGTGAATTTCCTATATATCGTATCCTTATATGGTCGTGACTGCAAAAGCGCCCAGACCGCTTGGAGAGAATATGTACGCAAAGAATTCAGAAGCAAGATTCAGGATACTTTGAATCGGTTGTACACATTCAGAACCATTCAGCCACGCGAGGGTATGGACTGTTATCAGTTTATTCAGGATAATTTCCAATGCCTGAACGGAAAACTGTATCGTCCGAAAACAGACAGCAATTATCTGGTTCTTGCTTTGATGAAAGATGATGAAGCAAGCAAGAATCTTTGGAAAAAACTAAAGGTTAGGGATGAGGTTATAACAGAGGAATTTAAAGAAAATAAATCTATAGTACAAAAACTACAAAGTCATTTCTTTGTAAGTAAACCATTCAGCTTAGATAGAGATTTTAAGATAGAAGATATTCCCAATGTAGGTACATTGGAACAAATGCCACAACTATCAAAGGATTTAGGAGTCTTGTTGGTAATGATGGAAAAGTATGAAACTAAATGCCCAAACTTTCTCCATACTGGCAAAATTGCCATTGGTATCAAATATACAAAAGATTCAATGGAAATCGTGGAGCATCTCTCTGAGATTGGCTATATACTATTCCATACGAGAAAGGACGTAGGCCAACACCTATACAAGGTACTCAACAAAGTAACACTTCTTTCAGAAGAAGAGATATCTACTGACATATATAGGAACATCAGTACAACGAAGATGTATGCAGTCGTAGAATTTGAGACGGACGAGCTAGATTCCTCTTCTCTTCATTCGTCACGCAAAGCATTCACTCCAGAAACAAGATATGATGCACAATATATAACAATGTCACTATTAAAATAATAGGTGAATTTCCTGAACTAGCATGGACAAACTGAACAAAGAACAAAGGCACCGTTGCATGTCAGCAATAAAGGGCAAGAATACTAAGCCTGAATTGCTGGTACGGAAGTTCTTGTTCAGTCGCGGGTTCCGTTACAGACTGAATCATCCACGCCTCCCGGGTCATCCGGATATTGTATTGCGCAAATACAGGACGGTGATTTTTGTAAACGGCTGCTTTTGGCACGGACATCAGGGATGCAAGTATTTTGTTCTTCCTAAATCAAATGTAGAGTTCTGGCAGAATAAAATCGAAAGGAATCGGGTTCGTGATGTGGAGGAACAACGCCAACTGGCATCTATGGGATGGCATTGCATTACCATCTGGGAATGTCAGCTAAAGCCGAAAGTTCGCCAACAGACTTTGAATTCACTGGAGTATACGCTGAACCATATTTTCTTAAGTGACAGGTGCGTAAAACAATATCAGGTAGTTGAGGAATCATGTAAGGTGGCGGAGTCTTAAAATAATGCCTTCATTCTCAGTTTATACTTTCTAGTAGCGTAAGTAAATCCTCGAAGTAGAATTATTTTGAGATTAAAATTATCTGTCAATACATCATAAAATAAATATAAATCGTTATATTTGTATATTATATGATAGGTTGAGATATGGTAAAGACAACAATGGGCACCAAGTTGCCAAGAAAATTAGAGCAGAAGATGCAGATAGTTGGTGAGCAGATCAAGCTGGCCAGACTACGCAGAAATCTCAGTGTCGCTCAGGTTGCCGAACGTGCCACCTGTTCGCCTCTCACGGTTTCACGTATAGAGAAAGGTACGCCAACTGTAGCAATCGGTATTTATCTCAGGGTGCTTTATGCACTTCAGCTGGATGATGATATTCTATTGCTTGCAAAAGAAGATACAATGGGAAAGGCCTTACAGGATTTGAGCCTTAAGAAACGGGAAAGAGCATCCAAAAAAGAATAAGGTATGAAAAGACTTTATGTATTTGCCGATTTCGATTGGCTGAAAGAACCAAGGCTCGTTGGAGAGCTGAGTTACGAATCACTTCGTGGCTCTGACAGCTATGGATTTTGTTATAGTAATGAGTGGTTAAAGGATTATGGAAGTCTGTTTCTTAGTGATGATTTGAATAATTATCCAGGTCAGCAGTACACAGTTCCTGATAAGGATATTTTCGGATGCTTTTCTGATGCTCTTCCAGACAGGTGGGGACGTACATTGATTAATCGTAGAGAACAGATTCTGGCAAAGGAAGAAAAGCGACCGGTGCGTAGGCTTTCTTCGTTTGACTATCTTATAGGAATTGAAGACTTTTCCCGTATGGGAGGTTTCCGTTTCAAAGAATCCATAGATGGCGAGTATATCAATGCAAGTGAAACCTTACGCATTCCCCCACTGACAGACATACGGGAGTTGGTTGCAGCCAGTTCTGAAATAGAGAAAAGCGAAGAGGAAAACCAACTTCCTGAAATGCGATAGATTGCACAGTTGGTGCAGCCGGGCTCTTCTCTTGGTGGAGCACGTCCAAAAGCAAGTGTGCTTGATGAAAACAAGAATCTTTGTATAGCAAAGTTTCCGTCCCGTAAGGATGATTATGATGCAGGTCTTTGGGAGCATTTTTCTCATATTTTGGCAAAAAATGCTGGAATCAATGCTGCGAAAACAAGAGTAATCTCCACAAATGATAAATATCATACTTTGCTTTCCAGACGATTTGACAGACGAGAAGATGGGAAACGTATACACTTTGCTTCAGCCATGACACTCTTGGGGTTGAATGATGGGGATAATGCCAATACCGGCCATGGTTATTTGGATATGGTAGATTTTATACTTCAGAACTGTACCAATGTAGAAGACAATCTGAAGGAGTTGTATCGTAGGGTGGCGTTCAACATTTGCATCGGCAACACGGATGATCATTTTCGTAACCATGGTTTTCTCCTGACTGCCAAAGGGTGGACCCTGTCACCAGCATATGACATGAATCCTACCTTAAACGAATATCAGAGTCTGCTGATTAACAGCTATACAAATAAATCGGATTTGAATGAGCAGTTGGCTTCTTGTGAGGAGTATATGCTTCCAAAAGAGACCGCCAGGCAAATCATCGGTGAGGTATTGAATGCAGTTAAGGAATGGCGGGCATTGGCCACCCGACTGGGTCTTGTGAAAAGCGAGCAGGAACGTTTTGTGGCAGTTTTAGAGCGGGCAAATACTATATTATGATAGAAAAAAGAAAATGAACAAAAAGATAGATACAAGGATAATGTTATAAAGGTAGCAGTAAATCGTTGTTAGTGCTGACTTAATAAAAACAATAAGAACTATTATAAATTTGTGGCACTATAAAATATTGGACGGTGTTGATAATTTCGTGATGCTGGACCAGCAGATGAATCCGATTGACTCCAAACCGAACTATACGTTGAACAGACAGTAAGAATCCTTTTATTTATAAATCTATGGACGAAGAAGAATGGCTTTATCGGGCAATGAACCCGGAAGATGAGTTCTACATGGGCCCAGACAACAATGAATTTGGCGAAGATGCGGATGATGAATCCGAGTAATTCCATTCCTCCGTATGCAGAACTTTGCATACGGAGTTTTTTTATGGTTTAAACAGGGAAAAAGTCTGTTAAATATACCGTAAAAACGGTTTGCGCTATTTGCTTTCAAAAAAACATTTTCTATATTTAGCCGTCACTAATCTAAAATTCATGAAGCACGTTCTTTTGCCTGATTCACAGGAGCGCAGATTGGTGTTTTATCTGGCTATGGAGGAATTTCTGGCCCGGGAAAACAATGATGAAGAAGTTTTCTTCATCTGGCAGGTAGCGCCTACCGTGATCTGCGGCCGGAACCAGAACATAGAAGCCGAAGTGAATCTGGACTATTGCCACAAAAACAAAATCAATGTATTCAGAAGAAAAAGCGGGGGAGGATGTGTCTATTCCGATGAGGGCAATCTGATGCTCACCTGGATTACCCGATCCGAAGGAGTGCAGCAGACGTTTGACCGCTATCTGCAACGGATAGCAGAACTGCTTAACGATACCGGCGCACAGGCCACTGTTTCCGGACGCAATGATATCCTGATTGACGGGCGGAAAGTGTCGGGCAACGCCTTTTATCAGACTCCCGTCAAGAGTATTGTACACGGAACCTTACTTTATCATACAAACTTCGAACATCTGACACGGGCCATCACTCCGGCTCAGGCTAAAACAGAAAGTAAGGGTGTGGCTTCGGTACGTCAGCGGGTGACAAATCTGGCAGAGCATACCTCCTGGAGCAAGGAAGCCGTAAAACAGCATTTGATTCATGCGCTTTGTAACGAGGAACGCATGCTTACGGCCGAAGAAATCAAAGCGATAGAGGAGATCGAAGCCACTTATCTTACCGATGATTTTCTTTGGGGAAGGAATTCTGCCTGCAATCTTACTTATGAAGGACGGATAGACGGAGTGGGAGGTTTTACCATCCGCTTCCGGATGCTGTCGGGAAAGATTGACGGGCTGGCTCTGGAAGGAGATTTCTTTGTCCTGCAAGATCCGATACCGCTACTCGAAAAATGTCTGCACGGGCTGCCCATTCAGGAAGATGCCTTCCGAAAGGCATTGGCGGGCGTGGATCTGGGAGCATATATCTACAGGCTCCGTACTGAAGACTGGATACAGCTGGTTTTTCCAAAACCGGATCAGTAACAGGATGATCGTTTACGATGATTCATCAACCTTATAATAGTTTTGTACATCATGGAAGACCTTTTAAAAACCTGCCTTTACGACCGGCACGAGGCGTTAAAGGCACAAATGAGTCCTTTCGGCGGTTTTATCATGCCTATTCAGTATTCGAACATATTGGAGGAGCATCAGGCGGTGCGCCAGAAGGCGGGCATGTTTGATGTGTCGCACATGGGTGAAATCTTTGTCAGCGGACCGGATGCCGAACCGTTCATCAATCATATTTTTACAAACGATATCCGGGTGATGCCTGCCGGAAAAATCCAGTATGGCATGATGCTTTATCCCGACGGCGGAGTGGTTGACGATCTGCTCGTTTACAAGCTCGCAGAGCCGGATCATTACCTGTTGGTGGTGAACGCGGCCAATATCGCGAAGGACGAGGAGTGGATCCGCAATCAAAGTACCGGCTACGAGGTGTGCATCGACAACCAGTCGGACCGGTGGGGAGAGATTGCCCTGCAGGGACCGGAAGCTGAACGGATTGCGGTGGACGTACTGGGGCTGGGAGAAGCCCGTGACCTGGCATTCTATACTTTTACGGATACTGCCTGGAACGGAGCGCCGATACTGCTGAGCCGCACAGGATACACCGGCGAGGACGGTTTTGAATTCTATGCCGCTCCGGAGGTTATCGTGGCTCTATGGGACAAGCTGATTGAAAGCGGAGTAACGCCCTGCGGACTGGGTTGCCGGGATACGCTACGCTTCGAAGTGGGGCTTCCGCTCTACGGTCATGAACTGAGTGCGGAAATTTCTCCGATAGAGGCAGGACTGGGCATGTTTGTAAAAACGGATAAGGAGGAGTTTGTGGGGCGTGACAGCATTCTTCGCCAGAAAACGGAAGGTACTCCCCGTAAGCTGGTCGGTATCGAGCTTACCGAAAAAGCGATTCCACGGGCCGGATATCCGGTGGAATGCGACGGAGAGGTTATCGGTGAGGTAACGACCGGATATCAGTCCATATCCACCGGAAAATATGTCTGCATGGCATTGGTCAACAGGGCTTATGCCGAGACAGGACGCTCCGTATCCGTACGGGTACGTAAAAAAACATTTGCAGGAGTGATCTGCAAAAAACGTTTCTACGACAAGAATTACAAGAAATAATGATATACGAAACCCTTAAAACATAAAGAATCATGAAAACAGTAGAAGGATTATATTACAGTGAGTCACACGAGTGGGTAAAGGTAGACGGCGAAATCGCCATCATCGGTATTACGGATTTTGCCCAAAAGGCGATGGGTGACATTGTTTATGTGGATATGCCCGAAGTGGACGATGAAGTCAGCGCCGAAGAGGAATTCGGAGCGGTAGAGAGTGTCAAGGCCGCCAGCGATCTGATCAGTCCGGTTTCGGGTACCGTAACGGAAATCAACGAAGCGCTGGAGGATGAATCGGGATTGCTGAACCAGGATCCGTATGAGAACTGGATCATCAAGGTGCAGATGAGCGAACCCGGCGAACTGGACCGGCTGATGGATGCCGATGTCTATGCCGCTTTCTGTGAGCGCCAATAAATAGCGCTCTCCAACAATCTTACAGCTATTATACCTAAAAAGAGACAATTATGAGTTTTGCCTATTTTCCACATACAGATGAGGACATCCGGCAAATGCTCGGGCGTATTGGTGTAAAATCGCTCGAAGACCTGTATGCCGATGTTCCGGCTGAAATACGTTATACACGGGAGTTCGAGCTTCCGGACTCCCTGTCGGAAATTGAACTGAGGCGCAAATTCGAGGAACTGGACCGCAAGAACAGCCGCCTGACGGTGTTCTGCGGTTGCGGCGCTTATGACCATTATGCGCCGGCCGTGATTCCGGCCCTGACAGCACGCAGTGAATATCTGACTGCCTATACTCCTTATCAGGCAGAAATCTCGCAGGGAACACTGCGCTACATATTCGAATATCAGAGTATGATAACCGAACTTACAGGGATGGACTGTACAAACGCATCCATGTATGACGGACCGACCGCGGCGGCAGAAGTCATGCTGATGGCCATGGCGGCTACCAGGAAAAAGAAACGCGTTCTGCTGGCCGATACCTTATTGCCGCAAGTGCGCGAAGTGGTGGAGACCTATGCGAAATATCACGGCGTGGAGATTGGAAGAATCGCCCAAAAGGATGGAAATACGGATCTGGAATCCCTGTGCCGGGAACTGGAATCGGGGGATGTGGCTGGAGCCTTGGTTCCTTCGGTAAACCGTTTCGGCATCATTGAAGACCTTTCGGGCATGGCCGACGCGCTGCATGCGGCCAAGGCATTGCTGATGGTCTATGCCGACCCTTCGGCACTGGCCGTAATCAGAACACCGGGAGAATGGGGTGCCGACATCACCTGCGGAGACGCACAGACGCTGGGACTTCCGCTCTTGTTCGGAGGACCTTATGTTGGCTATCTGGCCTGTCGCAAGGAGCTGGTGCGCAAACTGCCGGGCCGCATTGTCGGCGCGACACACGATCTGGACGGCAAACGGGCTTTTGTGCTGACACTACAGGCGCGCGAACAGCATATACGGCGTGAGAAAGCAAACAGCAACATTTGTTCCAACCAGTCGCTCATGGCTCTTTACGTAACCATTTATCTGTCGCTGATGGGACCGGAAGGCTTACGGCAGGTAAATGCGTTGTCGTATGGTGGGGCGCACGAGTTGCACGACAAACTGATCGCTACCGGTTTGTTTGAAGAGGTGTTTGACCGACCGTTCCTCAAGGAATTTGTCCTGAAAAGCAGAATACCGGCAGCCACGTTGCAGCAGGCTCTGCTTCGGGAAGGATTCCTGGCTGCCCTGGAAACAGAAGAAGGGTATGTGTCTTTCTGTGTTACCGAGAAAAGAACCCGGGAGGAAATCGACCGGATGTTATCCATCATTAAGCAACTGAAGCCATGAAATATTACGATAAACTGATTTTTGAGCTTTCCAAAGAAGGGCGGCAAGGTTTTTCTTTGCCGGAAAACACCTGGGCTCAAGGTCTGGAGGAGCTGCCGGATAACCTGAAGCGCACCAAACGTGCCGCACTTCCGGAAGTTAGCGAGCTGGACGTGGTGCGCCACTATACCAACCTGTCGAACATGAATTTCGGTGTAGATACGGGATTTTATCCGTTGGGCAGCTGTACCATGAAGTATAATCCGAAAATCAACGAGGAAATAGCCGCCATGGCGGGATTTCAGGGTATTCATCCCCTGCAGCCGGTTGAAACGGTACAGGGCGTTCTACAGATCTACGATGAACTGGACCGCGCCTTATCGGCCATTACCGGTATGGCAAAGTTTACGCTGAATCCTTTTGCCGGAGCCCACGGTGAGCTTACCGGACTGATGATCATGCGGCAATATCATTTGCAGCGCGGCGACAACAAACGCACGAAGGTGATTGTGCCCGACAGCGCCCACGGTACCAACCCGGCCAGTGCGGCCGTTTGCGGACTTGAGGTGGTCGAAGTGAAATCCACACCGCAGGGTACCATCGACGTGGAGGATCTGCGCCCGTTGCTGGACGATACGATTGCCGGCATCATGATGACCAACCCGAACACGCTGGGACTTTTTGAAACAGAGATTCTTCAAATAGCCGAACTGGTTCACGGCTGCGGAGGACTGCTCTACTATGACGGGGCCAACATGAATCCGCTTGTCGGTGTGGCCCGGCCGGGAGATATGGGATTTGACATCCTGCACCTGAACCTGCACAAGACGTTCTCCACACCGCACGGTGGCGGAGGACCGGGAGCCGGACCGGTAGGAGTAGCCGCCCATCTGACCGAATACTTGCCGAACCCTAAAGTCGTGCGCCAGGAAGACGGCCGTTACACCATTGAAGGCAATGACACCGCCGCCGGACGCATCTCCGGATTTATGGGAAACTTCGGCGTTCTGATGCGGGCCTATGCCTATATCCTGAGACTGGGAAGGCAACACGTAAAAATGGTGGGACCGCTGGCTACCCTGAACGCCAATTATATCAAGGAGGAACTGAAAGACTGTTTCAAACTTCCGATAGAGGCGTGCTGCAAGCATGAGTTTGTTTTTGACGGACTGAAAGACCAGTCGACCGGTATCACCACTCTTGATGTAGCCAAGCGACTGCTCGATTACGGTTTCCACGCACCGACGATCTATTTCCCGCTCCTGTTCCACCAGGCGATCATGATCGAACCGACCGAAACCGAATCGAAGGAAACACTCGACGGATTTATCGCGATCATGCGCTGCATTGCCCGGGAGGCACTGGAGAATCCGGAGGAGCTGCGATCGGCACCTCACCACACTCCGGTGCGCCGTCTTGACGAAACAACGGCCGCCAAACAGCCGGTTCTTACATTTGCGGACCTGGCTGCTTCTTAAGAAAACAAAATGGCAATTTCATCATCTGTGAATATTATGAATACATCTATAGAAACGCATATTCCCTTGCTGATTATCGGGGCCGGACCGGGCGGATATGAAACGGCCCTGCTGGCCGCACACCGGGGAATGGAGGTGGTGCTGATTGAGAAGGGACCGGTAGGGGGTACCTGCCTGAACGAGGGCTGCATCCCGACCAAAGCTTTCTGCCGGCACGCGCAACTGCTCGACGAACTGCGTGAAGCGGAAACGCTAGGAATAGGAGGATTGCAATATTCCTTTGATTTTCAGGCGGTACTAAAACGGAAAGAACAGATTATCGGGCAGCTTCGTCAAGGTGTGGAGGGGTTGCTGCAACACAAGCTGATCCGGTTTGTGAGCGGTGATGCCCGTTTCCGGGACGAACATACGGTACAGGTCGGGGAGCACACGTTTACCGCCGACCACATTGTGATTGCCACCGGTTCCGTTCCGCAGATACTGCCGATACCGGGAAATGACTTGCCGGGAGTGATCAGCTCTGCAGAAATCCTGAATCTGAAACAGGTGCCCGAGCATTTATGCATTATCGGAGCCGGAGTGATCGGACTGGAATTTGCTTCCATATTCAATAGCTTCGGCAGCCGGGTTACCGTGCTGGAATATTGTCGGGAAATTCTGCCACGCTTTGATACCGATCTGGCCAAGCGGCTGAAACAAAGTCTGACAAAACGCGGAATCGACATCCAGACCCAGGCGCAGGTTTCGAAAATAGAGCGTACCGAAGCCGGAAAACTTTCCGTGTGTTACCTGAAGAAGGATAAGGAACTGTATGCGGAATCTGATTATGTGCTGATGGCTGTAGGACGCCGGCCTAATACCGGATCGCTGAATCTGGATGACATCGGAATTCAATATTCGAAAAAAGGAATTGAGGTGAACGGGAACATGCAGACCAATCTGCCTCACATCTATGCCATCGGGGACATCAACGGTGGGTATATGCTGGCTCATGCCGCTACCTTCCAGGGAATACGGGCTCTGAACCATATTCAAGGACTGACGGATTCGCTGCGGCTGGATGTGGTACCGGCTGCCGTGTTTACGCGTCCTGAGGCCGCTACAGTGGGACTGACGGAGGAAGCCTGCAAAGCGCAGGAAATACCTTATCAGACGCACAAATCTTTCTTCCGAAGCAATGGAAAGGCAGTGTGCCTTCAGGAAACGGACGGCTTCTGCAAGCTGTTGAGTCACAAGGAAACCGGCAGACTATTAGGCGGACATCTGTTCGGACCGCACGCTTCTGATCTGATTCAGGAACTGACAGCCCTGATACAGCAGGACAAAACAATCGCTGATTTGAGAAGCACCATTCACGCTCATCCTACCTTGGGCGAGGTGTTGCTTGAAGCCGCAAAGGAATAAAGAAGAAATCACAAAAAAGAAGAAGCGTTTCTACAGGCCGGATAGCCTTCAGAAACGCTTCTTCTTTGTCTTTAATCAGCTATAGAAATTCTATTTGATATTTCTCTGGTTCAACGCTTCGGTGTACTTACGGGCATTCTGCAGATGCTCGTTATAGGTACGGGCAAAATTATGGGTTCCCGAAAAGTCTTCCTTGGCACACATGTACAGGAAATCGTGGTCTACGCGATGCAACACCGCATCAATGGAAGCCACGGAAGGGATACGGATCGGTCCCGGTGGCAAACCTATGTTCTTATAGGTATTGTAAGGACTCTCGACCGTGAGATGCTTGTGATAAATGCGGCGGAGAGAGAAGTCCTGCAAGGCAAACTTAACCGTAGGGTCGGCCTGCAACGGCATTTCCTGTTTCAAACGGTTGAGATACATACCCGCCACCATAGGCTTTTCGGCGTTGTTGGCTGTCTCTTCTTCGACGATAGAGGCCAGAGTGATCACCTCGTTGTGGGTCAGGCCCAATTGGGCAGCCAATTCGGAACGGCCTTCTGCCTGCCAGAACTTTTCGTTCTCTTTCTGCATCCGCTTCATCAGATCCTCCAGACTGATGTTCCAGTACACCTGATAAGTATTGGGAATGAACAGGGCCATAATGGTAGCCGGATTGTAGGACAGGGAAGCGCAAAAGGCCGAATCGCACAATGCTTCATAAACAGCCGTTGAATCGATCATCAGCTTCCGGCCCAACACTCCTGCCAGCCTGGCCGTTGTACGTACACTCGGAATGGTCAGATTAACGGGCGCCTGATCGCCACTGGCCATTTTCCGATAAGTCTTCAGGACACTCTCGTCGGGCTGGATAGCATAGCGTCCCGGATGTACCGTCATGGGGCGCACCACATTCAGTATGGAATATCCCCACAAACAGGTAGGGTGTGCCGTCTGACAGATTTTGGTATAGACCGAATCGACCGTATCGTCATTGTCGATATATACATACGCCGTCTGATCCATACGATAGCAAGAGCTGAAAAACAACCCATAAACGGCCAGACATGCGCCCAGCATGACTACAGCACCGCTGAAAAGCAATGCTTTTTTCTTTACTTTCATATCTTCGTCAATATGTTATTATTCTGTTGGAGTTGTCGCTTTCTGTTCGCCGCCATCGGTCTTCTTCTTCGGCTTTCTGGAACGGTTGCGTCTTTTCTTGGCCGGCTGTTGCGAAGCCGCGTCGTCGGTTTTCTTAATGGAAGGTGTTCCCTTGCCTTTCTTTTTGGGCTTACGCCTTTTCTTATGCGTTTCTTCCTTCAAATCAGGCTTGGTAAATTCCTCGGGTAAGACCACTTCGGGCACTTCTATCTCCAGTTGCCGCTCCATCCGCTTGAAGGCGGTATATTCCTTCTCACTGATCAGAGTCAGAGCATTTCCGTCGTTATTGGCACGGGCTGTTCTGCCGATGCGATGCACATAGTCTTCCGCATCGTGAGGCATGTCATAGTTGACCACAAGCTGGATGTCATCAATATCAATACCTCTTGCCACAATATCCGTAGCCACCAGAATTCCGATCTGCTGGGTCTTGAAGGCATACATCACGGCGTCGCGCTCTTTCTGATCCAGATCTGAGTGCATTTCGCCGACATTGAATCCTTTGCGGAGCAGGGCACGGGCAATATCCTTGACCTTGATCTTCGAAGACGCGAAAATGATGACACGCTGGGTAGGGTAGCGCGTAAACAGCCATTTCACGGCCTTGAGCTTCTCGACCTCGCAACAGAAAACGACTTCCTGACGGATCTTCTCGGCCGGCTTGGACACGGCGATCTTGATTTCGACCGGATCTTTCAGAATATTCTTCGCCAGCTGCTGGATCTTGCCCGGCATCGTCGCTGAAAAGAGAATGGTTTGCCGTTCTTTCGGAAGCATCTTCTCGATCTGCATAATGTCGTCGCTGAAACCCATGTCGAGCATGCGGTCCGCTTCGTCGAGAATGAAATATTTAACGCCGGAAAGATCGATATTGCTCAGGCTCAGGTGACTGATCAGGCGACCCGGGGTGGCGATAATGATGTCGGCTCCCATCATCAGACCGCGTTTTTCCTGTTCATAACGGATACCGTCGTTTCCGCCGTAGACCGCCACACTGGAAATGGGCACATAATAAGAAAAACCGGCCAGAGACTGGTCAATCTGCTGGGCCAGCTCACGGGTTGGTGACATGATGATGCAGCTGATTTTGTTTTCCGGTCCCGGATGATCGCACAGGCGGCTCAGCACGGGCAATAGATAAGCTGCTGTTTTGCCCGTACCGGTCTGCGCCACTCCGATTACGTCACGCCCCTCGAGAATGGGGGGGATGGCCTGCTCCTGAATGGGGGTGCAGTCAATAAAGTTCATGTCGTCCAGGGCATCGAGCACCTGGTCATTTAAATCTAATTCGTAAAAATCCACGTCTATATTCTTTATCTTGGAGCTTTCTTATAAAGGAAGAAAGCAATTATTGTAAATAGGATGTTCGGCAGCCACACGGCCAGAACCGAGGGCCAGTCGGCATTGATTGCCAGTGTGGCGGAAATGGTCTGGAAAAGGATATACGAAGCACTCAACCCCAGTCCGATGCCCAGATAGACTCCCATTCCTCCTTTGCGTTTCCGTGCGGAAAGTGACAGACCGATGGTGGTCAGAATAAAAGAGGCGAACGGAGTGGCGAAGCGTTTGTAATACTCCACTTCAAAAGGCTTGACATTTCCCAAACCGCGCAACTTCTGCTTTTCGATAAACTCTTTCAGCTCCGGATTGGTCAGGATTTCCTGCTGGTCGGTTGCAACCAGGAAGTCAGAAGGCTCCATCATGATCAGAGAGTCGATTTTCGTTCCGGAAGTAATGCGCTCACGCATGCCTTTCATTTCACGGATGGTATAGTTACTGATGATCCAATGATACTTTTCATCGGATAATGTGTCGTATCTTACAGTAGATGCCGTGAGATGTGACACCAGCTTTTTGTTCTCAAACTTATCCAGCGAAAAACGGTAACCGATTTTTGTCGCACCGTCAAAGTGCTCGATAAAGGCAATCACACCGGTATCAACCTGCAACTGTACGTTCTGTATGAAATCCGCACGCTGTTTCTTTTTATAGACATTCTCGAAATTAAGTCGGATTTCACTGCCTTTGGGAATGACATAGGCTCCGAGACCAAAAGTGATCAATGCAATGATGGCCGCGGATATCATATAGGGACGCATCAGACGCTCAAAACTCATTCCGGTAGACATCATGGCGATGATTTCTGAATTCTCGGCCAGTTTGGAAGTAAAGAAAATTACCGAAATAAATACGAACAGCGGACTGAACAAATTGGAATAATAGGGTACAAAGTTCAGGTAATAATCAAACACGATTCCTTTCAGGGGAGCGTTGTTTGTCGTAAACTTGTCAATGTTTTCATTATAGTCGAAGACTATCGCTATGGAAATGATCAGGACAATCGAAAAAAAGTATGTACCCAGAAACTTGCCTATCAGGTAGCGGTCCAGACGATTCAACAGTTTGACAGAAGCAAGTCTGCTGAGGAACTTGCTTCTGTCAGTATTTTCCTTTTGTTTCTTTCTAAAGAATTTCATGCAGGACTGTTTTTATAATCTTACAGATACTTTTCTTACCATCTTGGCTTTCCAGGCAGAGAAATTGTCTGCCAGAATCTGTTTCCGCGCTTCCTGAACCAGCCAGATGTAGAAAGCCAGATTATGGATGGAGGCAATCTGCAGGGCAAGCAGCTCCTGTGCCTTGAAAAGATGGTGCAGATAAGCCTTGGAATAGGCCGTATCTACATAAGAGGTTCCGTCAGGGTCTATCGGCGAGAAATCGTCGGCCCACTTACGGTTGCGCATATTCATAATACCATTCTGAGTAAACAGCATGGCGTTACGGCCGTTACGGGTTGGCATCACACAGTCGAACATGTCCACACCGCGCTCTATGCCTTCAAGAAGATTCACCGGAGTACCTACACCCATAAGGTAACGTGGCTTGTCCTTGGGCAGAATCTCGTTGACAACCTCGATCATTTCATACATCACCTCGGCCGGCTCACCGACAGCCAGACCGCCAATGGCATTACCGTCGGCATTCTTGCTGGCTACAAACTCGGCCGACCGGCGGCGCAGATCCGGATAGGTGCATCCCTGGACAATAGGGAAGAGCGACTGCCCGTAACCGTATTTCGGAGCGGTTTCGTTGTATCGGTTGATACAGCGGTCGAGCCAACGGTGGGTCAGCTCCAGACTCTTGCGGGCATACTCGTAATCCGAATCTCCGGGAGGACACTCGTCAAAAGCCATCATGATGTCCGCTCCGATAGAGCGCTCGATATCCATGACCTTTTCAGGGGTGAAGAAATGCTTGGAACCGTCAATGTGTGAACGGAACTCGCAACCTTCCTCACGCAGCTTGCGGATGCCGGTGAGCGAAAAGACCTGAAAACCGCCACTGTCGGTCAGCATCGGCTTGTTGAAGCCATTGAAACGATGCAAACCACCGGCCTTTTCCAGTATCTCCGTACCGGGACGCAAATATAAATGATAGGTATTACCCAGAATGATCTGGGCTTTAATATCATCCGTCAGATCCTTCAGCTGTACTCCCTTGACACTTCCCAATGTGCCTACCGGCATAAAAATAGGAGTTTCTATATCACCGTGGTCCGTTGTCAGCACACCGGCACGCGCATTGGTTTTGGCGTCGGTGTGCAACAAGGTAAACTTGGAATTGGTCTGTTTATTTATCGTTACCATTACTCTCTTCAAATTTAAAGATAATCGGATGCTTTACCTTTTCTTCCAGAAGGGCAAACTGAAGCGCCTCTGTCACATTGTCTACATAATGGAATGAAAGTCCTTTCAGATACATCTCCGGAATTTCCTCAATGTTCTTCTTATTCTCATGACAGAGAATAATATCCTTGATTCCTGCCCGGCGGGCTGCCAGGATTTTCTCTTTGATACCTCCGACTGGAAGCACCTTACCCCGCAAGGTGATCTCACCGGTCATGGCCAGATTACTGCGCACCTTTCTCTGGGTCAGAGCCGAAGCCAACGAGGTGGCCATGGTGATACCTGCCGACGGGCCGTCTTTCGGTACCGCACCTTCGGGCACATGGATATGGATATTCCAGTTCTCGAAAATACGGTGGTCAATATTCAGATCATCGGCATGGGCCTTGATGTATTCGAGAGCCAGCATCGCGGACTCTTTCATCACATCGCCCAGATTTCCGGTCAGAGTCAGCTTTCCGGGTTTTCCCTTGCTCAAACTGGTTTCGATGAAAAGGATCTCACCGCCAACTGATGTCCAGGCCAGTCCGGTAACGACACCGGCATACTCATTGCCCTGATAGATGTCGCGGGTAAATTCCGGTTTGCCCAATAAGGTTTCAATATCGGCCGGTTTTATGTCCGAATATGGAATAACGCCCGATTTGGCATATTCCAAAGCTATCTTACGGAATACTTTGTTGATTTTCTTCTCCAGACCACGCACACCGGATTCACGGGTATAGTTCTCAATCAGATACTCAATGGCCGGACGCGTGAACTTAATATTCTGCTCTCTGCCCAAACCGTTGTTCTCCTTTTCCTTAGGAATGAGGTGGCGCTTGGCAATCTCAATCTTCTCTTCCGTGATATATCCGCTCACTTCAATCAGCTCCATACGGTCGAGCAGGGGGCGGGGGATTGTGCCGATATTGTTGGCCGTAGCGATAAACAGCACTTTGGACAGATCGTAATCCAAATCCAGGAAATTATCGTGGAACGCATTGTTCTGCTCCGGATCGAGCACTTCAAGCAAAGCAGAAGACGGATCGCCCTGCACGGTGTTCTGGCTGATCTTGTCGATCTCATCGAGAATGAACACCGGGTTAGAACTCTCGGCCTTGATCAGGTTCTTGATGATACGTCCCGGCATGGCACCGATGTATGTCTTGCGATGGCCGCGGATTTCGGACTCATCATGAAGACCGCCAAGTGACATGCGTACATATTTTCTCTTCAGGGCAGTAGCCACACTGCGTCCCAAGGACGTTTTTCCGACTCCCGGAGGGCCGTACAGACAGATGATGGGCGATTTCAGGTCGCCACGCAAACGCAACACGGCCAGATGCTCCAAAATACGCTCCTTGACCTTTTCCAGTCCATAATGGTCCTTGTTAAGTACCTTTTCGGCATTCTTCAGATTCAGATTGTCTTCTGTAAACGTATTCCACGGCAGGCTCAACAGGGTCTGCAAATAGTTGAGCTGCACATTGTAATCCGGACTCTGAGGGTTCAGACGCTCCAGTTTGGAAAGTTCACGCTGGAAAGTCTGGTCGATTTCAGAACTCCAGTTCTTCATGGCAGCCTGATTCTTCAACTGACGGATGTCCTGATCCTGTGGAGTGCCTCCCAATTCATCCTGAATGTTCTTGATTTGCTGCTGGAGAAAATACTCCTTCTGCTGCACATCCAGATCTTCACGGGTGCGACGCTGGATTTCGGCACGCAATTCGGCATACTGAATGTCTTTATTCAACTGACGCAAAAGGATTTCAGTACGCTTCACCATGGAACCTTCTGCCAGAAGTTCCATCTTATGGCTGATGGCAAAAGGGAAATTGGCACAGATGAAATTGACCAGGAATGTCTTGTTGGAAATATTCTTGATGGCAAAAATGGATTCACGCGGCAACTGCTCGTTCATCTTGATGTACTTCATGGTCACCTCGCGACAGCTTTCTACCAGAATTTCATACTGCTGGTCGGTCTTTTCGGGCAGCTCGTCTGCCAGCTTCACCGCATTACCAACCAAATAAGGCGTTTTCTCAATGATTCCGGTAAGCTCAAAACGGCTCATACCCTGAAGTATAACCGTAATGGACTGATCGGGCAGCTCCAAAACCTTCACGATCTTGGCCACCGTTCCGACATGATAAAGATCTTCAAATCCCGGCTTATCTGTTTCGGGCACCAACTGGCATACCACGCCTATATGAAAATTCTTTTTCTCCGCTGCTCTGACCAGCTTGAGCGAACTCTTACGTCCTACTGCTACCGGCATGACCACTCCGGGGAAAAGCACCATGTTTCGCAGAGGCAGAATAGGCAAGATCTCATCGACCTCTACCTCGAACACGCTCGACTCATCTCCTTCAAAATCGGCTACCAAAGAAAAAGGATTCTGATTTTCGTCAATTTGCATATACTCTTTATTGTTTTTGATTTTTTTGTGAAACTCGGCAAAGATACAAAAATGTACCTATTATACCAAGTATAAATATTGTATTTGATTTTAATTAGTTATTTTTGCAACAACTATCAAATTTAGATTTTAGTTTTTGAGCAATGAACGCATTCCATTTCAAACAATTTACTGTGAATCATGAAGCCTGCGCCATGAAAGTTGGGACCGACAGTGTGCTGTTAGGCGCCTGGGCTGACTGTGAAAAGGCACATCGTATTCTGGATGTGGGTACAGGCTCGGGCATTCTGGCACTCATGGCCGCACAGCGGAACCCATACGCAGAGATTGTAGGAATAGACATCGATTCGTCGGCCGTGCAACAGGCAAACGCCAATGCGGCACTGTCACCCTGGAACGGACGCATACACATGGAGCAGGCAGACATTCGTTGCTGGGAGCATCCATCATACTTTGACTGTATTTTATGCAATCCTCCGTTTTACCACAACGGTCTGCTCTCACCGGACGCTTTACGTAACCAGGCACGGCAAACTGCCAGTCTTTCTTTTGAAGACTTGATCAAAGGCTGTGCCGCCTTACTGACAGACAACGGTACCTTCCATGTCATTATTCCTTCTGAAAACTGCGATTTCTTCTGCCAGTTATGTTGGGAAAGAAATCTGCATCTGCAAAGAAAAGTGTGGGTTCATACCAAAGAGAACAAGCAAAGCAAACGTGTGTTGCTGTCGTTCTCAAAAGAGAAATGTCCGTATCCGATGGGGGAAAGACTGATATTGAAAAAGAAGGACAACGAAGCTTCTGAGGATTACCGGAAACTTACCGGAGACTTCTATCTGAAATTCTGAATCCCTGCAGATTGCCTCCATCTGAAAAAATGAAATGGATTGTGCCGCACGTATAAACAAATGAGCCCCGTCATTACTTTGGAATAAAGTAGTGACAGGGCTCATTTATCAGAAGTCAGAATTATTATAACTCTGACAATAAGATTATTGTCATTGAAATTTGCGCCGAACACGGACTCGGTCGAATTTCAAATGAAATGTCATTTCAAACGTTTCAGACTATTCCTGATGTGTTCCTGATGTGAATGCAATATGCGTTTTTGCTTTTCCAACAATTCTCCACGGAACTGGGTCAATTCATTATAAACATCCGAGTAAAAATTCGAGAACATTCTCAAAAGGGGAGGCTGAGGAGAAATATGCGAATTAACCACTACATTCAGTCCTTTTTCTACCAGCTCGACCGTTATATTCTTATCGGACATAACGGGGTCTCCGTCAAAATGAATCACTCCCGGAGCCTCACGCTCTATACTCACTTTCTTACAACGGAAAGTCTTGATCTTACTGTTGTGGTCGATGGTACGGTTAAAAAGCTGTATGGCAATTTGCGGAGCTTCCAGAACGGTAATCGGCTCCATGATCGTAACATCCATCAAACCATCGCTCATCGAAGCGTTCGGCGCAATATATGCGTTATTGCCATATTGTGAGGCATTGGCGCAAGCTATCAGAAAGGCTTGATACACCATTTGCTCATTATCGTCTACCGTAATTGTATAGGTATCTGGTTTATAGAGCAAACCCTCGCGCAAAGTATTCTCGATGTAAGTAAGAAAACCCCGCTTTCCGGCTTCGGCAAATTTAGAACTGACAAACGCGTCAAAGCCTATACCGCAAGTACAGAAAAATGGAATGTTGTTTATCTTACCATAATCTAGTTCATGGATAACACATTCGTTAAGCACCTGCAATGCTCCGATGGGATCAATCGGAATCTCGAGATGGCGCGCAAGCCCGTTGCCGGACCCACAGGGAATAATGCCCAGCGCTGTGCGCTGGTGCACCAGGGAACGCGCCACTTCATTAACCGTGCCATCGCCACCTATAGCTACAACAATGTCTATTCCGTTTTCTGTCGCCTCAAGGGCAAGCTTCGCGGCATGACCGGCATATTGTGTGGACTTTATTTCATAATCAAAGCGACTCGTATCCAGATAGCGAGGTATGGATTTGATGATCTGACCTTTTTTTTGGGTGCCCGATATCGGATTGACGATGAAATGAATTTTTTTCTTGTCTGTCATAAACAGTAATGTAAACTGATTTTCAGAAACAAATATAGACGTTTTTTTCGAATCCGGTATCCAAGCCACACAGAAAGAATGGCTTTTTTGTATTTTTATACCTGATTTTCGGCAATTAAAAATTTTAATTATTATTTTTGCAACGATATTTTTAGAAATTGATCTGAAGAACTCCTATAAATCAAACACTGAAAATGGGATTATTACAAGACAAATTAGCGAAGTATGATGCACCCCAGAAATACATGGAAATGGGTGTGTATCCTTATTTTAGAGAAATTGAAGGAAAACAAGGTACAGAAGTATTGATGGAAGGTCATCGCGTACTTATGTTCGGTTCCAATGCGTATACAGGACTGACCGGCGACGAACGGGTTATTGAAGCGGGCGTACAGGCTCTGAAAAAATACGGCTCCGGATGTGCCGGATCCAGATTCTTGAACGGAACCTTGGATTTGCATGTGCAATTGGAAAAGGAACTTGCAGCTTTTGTCGGAAAAGATGAAGCTCTTTGCTTTTCAACCGGTTTTACCGTAAATTCCGGTGTTCTGGCTTGCATTACAGACAGAAATGACTACATTATCTGTGATGACAGAGACCATGCTTCAATTGTAGACGGAAGAAGACTGTCGTTCTCACACAACCTGAGATACAAGCATAACGACATGGCTGATCTGGAAAAGCAACTCCAGAAATGTAAACCAGACGCCGTAAAACTGATTGTGGTTGACGGTGTTTTCTCTATGGAAGGCGATCTGGCAAACCTGCCGGAAATTGTACGTCTGAAACATAAGTACAATGCAAGTATCATGGTTGACGAAGCACACGGACTGGGTGTATTCGGACGCAATGGTAGAGGAGTGTGCGATCACTTTAATCTGACTGACGAAGTTGATCTAATCATGGGTACATTCAGTAAATCACTGGCCTCGATCGGTGGTTTCATCGCTGCGGACAAGACCATCATCAATTGGTTGAGACACAACACGCGTACCTATATCTTCAGCGCTTCCAATACACCGGCAGCTACCGCTTCTGCACTCGAGGCGTTGCATATACTGCAACAGGAACCTGAACGTATCCAAAAACTGTGGGACATTACAGATTATGCTTTGAAGAGATTCCGTGAAGAAGGATTCGAGATCGGCGCTACAGAATCACCGATTATTCCACTGTATGTGCGTGATACTGACAAAACCTTCATGGTTACAAAATTAGCCTTCGACGAAGGAGTATTCATCAATCCTGTTATTCCGCCTGCTTGTGCCCCTCAGGATACATTGGTGCGTTTTGCCTTAATGGCGAACCATACCAAAGAACAGGTAGACGAAGCTATTGAGAAATTAGTAAAGGTATTCAAACAACTGGATATCCTGTAATAAATAGTACATCCTATTTTAAATAAGTAAAGTGGATTTTCTGTTCTCCCAACAGAAATCCACTTTACTTATTTATCATACCAAGATTTTATCAGTGAAACCCTGAAAACAACATTTTATGAAAACATTCCGTTTTTTTATGTATCGCAAATTAGGACTGCTGGCTTTATGCTCTCTTGTTTGCTTTACAACAGGTTGCAACACGACACAACCTCCCAAGGAAACCAGCAAGGAAACTCCGCAGATATTTCCTGATTATAAGAATGTTACAGTTCCCTGCAATATTGCCCCTTTAAACTTCATGATCGAAGGAGCAACACATATTTCAGCTGATTTTTCTATAGATAATAAAAATATTTTTTCCATTGACGGGGAAAATACAATTGATATACCCGAAGATAAATGGAAAGAAGGATTGCAACAGGCAAAAGGCAAGGAGATCAGCATTACCGTATCCTTGTGGAACAACGAGCACCCGGAAGGCATAAAATATCAGGATTTTCAGATTTCCGTATCTGAAGATTCTATCACACCGTGGATAGCATACCGCTTAATTCCACCGGGCTATGTTTTGTGGAAAAAAATGGGCATCCATCAAAGACAACTCGAAAGCTTTGAAGAAGAATGCCTTGTAAGCAACAGTGAAAATCATGATGGTTGTGTTAACTGCCATAGCTTCAAGAACTATTCGCCCGATTTGTTCCTGTTTCATGCACGAGGAAAAAACGGATGCAGTGTGCTGGTGAAAAACGGGCATCCACAAAGACTGGACCTGGAAAAGATGCCTCCTTATTTTAAAGGCACATACCCATTCTGGCATCCGCAAGGGCGTTTTGTAGCATTTGCAAATTGTGACACGCATCAGGCTTTTTACGGACAAAGCAACAATAAAGTGGAAGTGTATGATCTGGACTCGGATCTAATGATCTATGACTGCCTGGATAACAAGGTCATTACTGATCCCAGATTCACAGAAAAACAACACTGGGAAACGTTTCCGACTTTCTCTCCGGACGGCAAGAAACTTTATTTCTGTCAGGCAAAGGCATGTACACTTCCCAAAGATTATGAAATACTGAAATATGCGCTGGTATGTACAGACTTTAATGAAGAAAATGGTACTTTAGGCAGTAGAGTAGACACTTTATATAATCCGTCCGTAGAACAGGGCAGTGCATCTTTTCCACGCATTTCTCCTGATGGAAAATTCCTGTTGTTTACAGAATCTGACTGCGGTACTTTCCCTATCTGGCACAAAACAGCAGATCTGAAAATGATAAATCTAAGTAACGGAAAATATGTAGAAACAGATACCTTAAACAGCAAGGATGTTGAAAGCTACCATAGCTGGGACGAAAAAGGCAAATGGGTTATTTTCAGCAGCAGGCGTCTTGACGGGCGTTACACCAGACTGTTTATTGCTCATTTCGATGAGAAAAATGGATTCTCAAAACCATTCCTTCTGCCACAGAAGTCGCCTACACACAACAATAAAAGATTGTACTCTTATAACATTCCCGAGTTCGTAAACTCCAAAGTTGTGTTAAAAGAGTCAATTGCCAACCTTTTCTAGAACTTATAGAAACAACTCAATTATGAATACAAAGAAATATCCTTTCTATTTAGGTAATCTTTTGTTTTGGATCGTCAATGTCCTAACATTGGTAATATACTATCCTGCAACGATCCGAAATATAGAGGCACAGAATCCATTGCTTGGAGCAGGCGATTTTATTGCAGAAACTTTACAGTATCCAGGAGGCGTGATCTTTGTCATGAATACATGGCTTCAGCAGTTCTTTGTTTCAACATGGTCCGGAGCTATTATAATTGCCACGATAACAAGCATTTGCAGCCTATGCTTCAAACATATTCTGAGTTCTCAGGAGAGTAAGGGAAGCGCCATTATGGGAATTATACTGGCTGGTGTGGCTTTGTTTATCAGTTTCCCGAATCTGTTAGTCCTACTACATCTTTGCTGCGCCCTGCTTTTATTCTGTCTTATTGTTACCTGGCATCACAGCTATCAGAATAATTGGGGTGACCTGATTATTGTATTGTTTTATCCTATTCTGGGCACAACAGCCACGGTTAATCTAGGACTGGCTCTACTTCTAAAAGCTCTGATTGTGTACCGCAAATCCAAAAGATGGATTCCTTCGGCTGTAAGTCTCATTCTGACTATCACATTCATGCTTTTCTGGAATAGATACATTTCTTATCTTACCAGCGTAGAGAAACAATTTTTTAGCATGGATATGCCAACTTGGATTATGATGACGCTGCCGTTAATAGGCCTGTTAATCCACAAAGTTCACGGCAAATTCTCGAAACACAAAAAAACAATAATAGAGTGGGGGACATATACCGCCGCCGCATTCTTATTTCCTATTTTAAACCTGACACAAAAAGATATCGTAAAACTCCAGGAAAAACAATATCAGTTGGAACAGGCCGCAGAATCAGGCAACTGGCCTTTAGTTTATCAATTAGCAAATGCTAACCGTCCCAATTATACAGATCTGCAATTACACTATGCTTTGCTGGCCGAAAATGAAATGGGAACTTTGGCTGATAACTTATTCAATTATCCGGTTTCTTCTACAACTGATCTATATTTCTGGCGTCGTACCGAGAAAGATGCATCATTTTTCAATGCATTATTTTACAAAGGTTTAGGGGTCGGAGATGAATACATGCATCAGATCTTTGAAATGGGAACTCCAATTCATGCAACGACCTCTGCACGTACAATAAGACATTTGACGGAGGCTGCCATTATGCAGAAAGACAAGGCTTTAGCACAAAAATATTTTGATCTAGCCCAAAGCTGTCAGAAAAATAAAGAATGGACCTTACAAATAGGTCAGAAACTAAAGCAACTGATTGAAGAGCAAACTACAGATTCAATTCCTGACAGATCACCGTTTTTCATAGGGACATATGAACCTAAAATTGAATTTGTATATATGTCTATGAACGACTCCTGTAATATCAAAAGAACAAATCTTATGCTTTGTAGTTTCCTTTTGGAAAAAGATATAAGACGCTTTAAACAAGCATTAGGCATTCATCAAAACGTCTTTAAACAAAAGCTACCTCAGGCCTATGCGGAAGCTTATTTAATGGCTAATACAGATGATAAGAATTATGTTTTATCCTTGAATTTACCTGAAGAAAAAATTCAAGCGTGGATGAATTTCCTGCAGCTTTTAAATCAAAAGCAAATTACAGAAATTAATCGTCAATATATCCATAGCTATTGGTATTACTATTTATTTACTGACGTAAAAGCACTAGAGTAATAAAATACGATCAATAAAAAGATACTTTAACGTGAGTTCGACGAATTCAAAACAATGCAAGCTGTGTGTCAACCGTTCGTGAAACATTGATACACGGCTTCT
>CALUKY010000028.1 GCA_944321345.1 uncultured Paraprevotella sp. | reverse complement strand
GCAATATATTAACTATAAAAATGAGAAACCCATTGGTAGAGTTAAATATGCGCTAATTTAATTCCGCCAACGAGTATGGTTTATAAGTCAGATCATAACTTGAGAGCTTCAACAGTTTTCCTTTCTTATTCATGATTAAGGTAAATGGAATGCCCGAGAACTGGAAATGCGATTGTAAATAGGCCCAGTCTTCCGGATGGATAAAGATATGCTCACCCTGAATCTTATTCTCTTTCAACCAAGCCTCGGCAGATTCACGGGGAGAGGCCGCCTCGTTACAGATATACAGAAACTTCACCGGCTTGCCTTTCAGAGCCTCTACGATTTCGCGCTGTTGCAGCATTCCGGCACGGCAAGGGCCGCAACCCAATCCCCAAAAGTCGATATAAAGCACATTGCCCGCATAGGGACGGATGATACGCTGGAACACACTGTCGTTCTCCAACGATTTCTCCTCCTCAACCGCCTGCTCCCGAACGCACCGGCGATAGAACTGCAACAGATGGAAGCGCACCTGGGGATAAGTGATATAGGGCATGATAGCAAGGAGCCGTTCGGTCAGACGGTCTATATTGAACGCATCCAGATTCTTGTACGCATTTCTGAAATGTTGGCAAAGCGCAACCTGAAAGGAGAAATTATTGTCCATACCCGTACGTTTCTGATACTTCTGGAATTGCTCCTCAACAAAGTCACTATATGTATAAAGCGTACCATCCCGTAACGCTTTGGCCTGCTTCAGAAAACCGGAATCATAATGCTGGGGCAAAAGATAATCGATGCCATACCCAACCAGATCCTGGTTCGGATTATCCGGATCGACCAAGGCTTCTCTGGTCACTCCACCAAAAGACAGGAAAAGAGCATAGTAATAAGTCATTCTGTTCTGAGGTATCCTGGCATTATCGCCCATGATAGAATAAGGGTTGTCCAAAAAATCGGCTTTATACTTCCTTAAAAAATGAAAGAGTTTCTTATTATCCAGCGAAGGCTTCTCTTCACTCACCATCCATCCTCCAAGAGTAGGCATAACTTTTTGATAAAGCACCAAGTCTAAAATATCAGAAACCGGCTTGTTCAGCAAAGAAGCCCGGAGTATTTTGCGAGTCAGCGGCAGGCAGTCCGCAGGAAGCGACTGGTCTATCTCCTTTCTGATATTCTCGAATACCTGAATTTTAAAGTCTATATAATCTTCATAGACCTGTTTGGAATCGTTCTCTCCGGGGGAACTTCTGTATTCCGACAAGAACTTCTTCCTAAGAGCGGGATAGTAACGGTTAACCTGCGCGGTAACATTGTTCCCCATAAACTCCAGTCCCTTTTCGGCATCATAAACCATATCGACCGTATCGCCCGCCATTAAAAAAGGCTGTTCGCCCAATCCGCTCCAATAAGCAAACTGACTGTGGGGTAAAGAAATCAATCGAATCTGTTGCGTTCTTCATCGTAGCTCTCGAAGATGCTTTTTATCTCATGGTCCGTACAATGTCTGGCAAGCGCATCGAAACGGCTGCGCGATTCTTTTGAACCTCGGGCCATCGCTGCAATCTCCACCAACCGGGCCGTCTTCTCCCCATTCTCAAAAGGCACACAGACACCGTTGGTCATCCGCGACAATTCCTTATACCAAGGAGCATCGGTTATGGTCACCGTATCAATCTTGATTTTCATCCGCGCAGCCTTTCGGGCCTCTTCGCGCCAGTCAATCGGGTTGTTCACTACGAAATTCTCATAGGAATAACCCACCGGATGAGGATTGGCATCGGAGATAAGCAGAACTGTCCGCGTAGCGTGCTCGCGCCACGGGGTTTCTTCCACAATCTTTCGGATTACCAGTTCATAGAATTCGTCGCTATCGCCTCCGCTTGTATTCTTTGACTCCCGGACAAATCTGATGATTTCATTCTCATGGTCCGTAGGCATCAGGCACTGATAAGCATCTCCAAACTCCTGAGCATTCTTCATATCGCAATAATCGCCGAAAGCCACAATACCGATACGCAGGTCCTTGTTCTCCCGAAACAGGCGGGGAATCAGCTCGGCAACCTCCTTCCGCACGGCATCGATATAAGCTGCCATAGAGCCTGTAGTATTAAAAGCTATGACCATATCCAGCACACCGACCTCCTTGGGAGCAATCTTCTGCCATCGTTCTTCCTTGGGTTTATCCGGTGACTCTGGAAAATCCGGCTCCTCGGCATCTGTAACGTAAACCGGATAATGACTGTCACCTTCCCAATAGGCCATCGGATACAGTTTCCCCGTCAATTTGTTATAATTAGAGTGGAGGGGACTCATGGCCCGCAACTCCTTTAGCTTGCGACTCAGTTCATACAGGCTTGTTGCAAAAACAAAGTTCCAGTAAGAACGAGTCTCTGAGGCATAGTCCTCAGAATCGAAACAAGGATACCGCTCCGAATCATAGCCTACATAAATGCCGTTCTTGGCCTTCCTCTCGAACGCACAACTTATCATCTCTCGCACACCGTTAAATGGCACTCCCAAAACTATTATTTGCTCATCGAATTTGAATGTCTTCATAAATAAACTCCTTTCTTTTTGTCTTGTTTTTTATAATAGAGGGATTTATGACACTGAATCTATCAGGATTCAAATATGAAAATGGAAATTAACCTCTAACAGTAAAATTTTCCACAACAAAGAGGAAGTGAAAAGCGTCGAAAGCATTCTCAGAACGAAGCAAACAGCTTGCAGGCAATGCAGGCACAGGCTTCAGCGTCGGCCAAAGCATGATGATGCCGTCTCAGGTCATAACCGCACAGTGCGGCAACCGTGTGCAACTGATGATTGGGCGCCTTCGGGAAAGCACGGCGCGCCACGCGCAAAGTGTCATAAAACACATAGTCGGGATAATCCATCTGATAACAGCGGAACACGGCCTTGAGACAACTCTCGTCGAAGGACTTGTTATGCGCCACCAGCGGCAACCCTTCGATCATGGGGGCCACCTGTGCCCACACATCCGGAAAGATAGGAGCCTCATCCGTATCGGCACGCGTCAGTCCGTGCACTTGCGTGCAACGATAGGTATAGTAGTTCGGTTCGGGCTGAATGAGAGAATAGAACGAATCTACGATCTCACCGTCGCGCACCACCACTACGCCCACACTGCACACACTGGTACGTTCAAAATTGGCGGTCTCAAAATCTATTGCAGCAAAATCTCTCATATTTATCATCTTTAGAAACGAATACCATCCGGCCTTAAAGCACTCCGGCTGCCGGGTCCTGCTTTTCAACCAACAACTCTTTCAGCCGACGGTGCATCTTCTGTGCCCGTTTGCTCTGTTTTTCGACCAGATTCTCCATCTGTGCCGGATCGTTCTTGCGGTCGTACAGATGTCGCTCGGTGATCACTCCGTTCTTAAAGCGTACGGCATAAGTGTAGCGCGCATCACGCAAACCGCGGGCACCGGTGGTAAGGTGCTTGCCCTTCTTGTTCACCTCGCTGTAAAGCATATAAAGCTGTTCGCGCGGCATCTTCTTACGGCTGCCCTGGATCTGCTCGCTCAGATCGCGCGTCTGCACCGTGGCCGGAATCTTCTCCTTCAATCCCATCAGGGATAGGATTGAAGGACAGAAATCTTCGAGCGATATCAACAAATCATTATCCATACGGGGAATAAGATGTCCTTTCCAGGATACCATAAACGGAATGCGCATCGCCTCTTCATAGAAGATATTCTTTCCGATATTTTCGTGCATACCCATACAATCTCCGTGGTCGGATACAAAGACCACGATGGTATTTTCCAGCAGTCCGTTTTTCGTCAGGCTCGCCATGATGCGCCCGAACTGCTCGTCCACTCCGGCGATGCAGGCATAATAATCGGGCAGACTGCGCTTGAAATACTCCACAAACTTAGGGTCTGCATCGCGCAACTGAGGCATGGTCTGCACGATAGAATCTACATTGAGATGCTTATAACGCTTATATTTCTCGGGCACCAGTTCGTAACCGGTGTGCGGAGGATTCATGGACACCATCAGCGCAAAAGGCTTTTCGCTGTGCGCCACACTGTCAATGTAGTCAATGGCAAGATCGGCCTCATATTCCGGTCCCCATTTGTCTACGTAGTAGAAATCCTGCCGCCCGCCATCCGTATTCCAATACATGGGGCGCAAATGATAGTCATAAGTGCCATAAGATACCCAATAATCAAAACCGTGACGCCGATGTGGCGGACACCACTCATTCCAAGCTACGGCCCCCCGGTTATTGTAGCAGTCGATGAATGGTTCTACCGGCTTGTCCAGATGCCATTTGCCGATATAGGCGGTGTGATAGCCTTCGGATTTCAATACGTCCGACCAACAGGTCAGATCCTCACGCAGTTCCACATCCTGAGGCGCCGATTGCGACTGGCAGTTGGTGAGCACGCCATTACGGTGAGGGTAAGCACCCGAAAGGAACATACCTCGCGCCGGCGAAGATACCGGATAACCGCTCACAGCCTGATTCAATACCACTGCCTTTTGGGCAAAAGCATCAAAAGCAGGCGTCTTGACCATTTCGCGCTCTCTGAATCCGAAAGCATCGCCACGAAACTGATCGGCCATTACAACCAGAAGATTCGGACGAATGCCTTCTTCGGCCCGAATCTGTCCACAAGGTAAAACAGAACAACACAAAAAGAAAGAATGTAAAGAAGTAATTCTCATAAACATTGTTTTAATGGTTTACAAAAGGATTGCAGATACCGGCACACCTTTTGTGAAAAATACAGATCTTTGATTTCAAAGATACTGATTTCTGGAATCTCCTACAAGATTAAGACAAAGATTAGTCCGGAAACAGGAATTAACGGATTCTCCACAAGCATAGATATTATAAAAAAACAAGTCCTGATTCGGATTGAATCAGGACTGTCTTATCTCAAACAAAGATAAAAACCTATTAATCTTTGATACGAATCAGCATATTGGCCAGAATAGCAGTCAATCCTCCGGTAGTGATGCCGGAAGCAAAAATGCTGCGTACGGCCTCCGGCAACTGTGTCAGAATTTCCGGAACGAGCTCCACACTCAAACCGAAAGAGAAGCTCAAGGCCATGACCAGAGTAGCCTTGCGGTCAATTTTCTGGGCTGCAATAATACGGATACCCGCAGCCGCAACGGTACCGAACATCAGCAGAGTGGCACCGCCCAAAACAGGTTCGGGCATCAGTGAGAACACCAGTCCCACCGCCGGGAACAGCCCCAACAGAATCAGGAAACCGGCAATGTAATAACCTACATAACGGCTGGCTACTCCCGTAAGCTGAATCATTCCATTATTCTGGGCAAAGATAGAATTCGGGAAAGAGTTGAACACTCCGGCCAGGAATGAATTGAAACCGTCGGCCAAAATACCGCCCGAAGCACGTTTCACAAAAACTTCTCCTTCAACCGGCTCTCCGGAAATCAATGAATTGGCTGTGATATCGCCGTATGCTTCAATAGCCGTAATCAGATAAACAAGTCCCAAAGCAATGATAGCCGACCAGTCAAATGACAAACCGTATTTAAAAGGAACCGGGATATTGAAACCGCCATAACTCTGCACCGCCGAAAAATCAACCATTCCCATAGACCAGGCCACGGCATAACCGATAACCAGTCCGATAACAATGGAACTCATACGCAAATAACGGTTGGAACTGCGATTGAAAATCACAATAAGCACCAATACCAAGGCAGCCAGACCGATATAACGCAAAGAACCGAAACTTCCGTCAGCTTGAGCCACAGCTCCACCACCACAGGCCGTAATACCTACCTTGATCAGACTCATACCAATAAGGGTCACCACAATACCCGAAACCAACGGGGTAATGATCTTACGGGTGTACTTCAGGACACGACTAATGGCCATTTCTACAAAAGAGGCAGCCATACAGGCACCGAAAACCGAAGCCAACCCACCGGAAAGGCCTGCGGCGATAATCGGACCGATAAATGAAAAACTGGTTCCTTGAATACACAACAGACCGGTTCCGATCGGACCGATCCGACGACATTGGATAAAAGTGGAAACACCCGAGGCAAACAAAGCCATAGATACCAGAAAACCGGTCGTTTCCAAATCCAGTTTCATGGCACCCGCAATGATGAGTGGCGGGGTAATGATGGCCACAAAAATGGCTAAAAGATGCTGTAACGCAGCAAAAAGGGCATCTTTCACAGGCGGACGGTCTTCCAGTCCGTAAATCAAATCTCCGTTTTCTTTCATTCGATTTTTATTTACAAAAATATTACAATTGATTTTTAAAACTGCAAAAATACTGCTTCTTAATTGATTTATATCAAGAAAAACCCCAAAAAAACTCATAAAAACATGATTTTCTTGATTTAAGAATGAAAATGCTATAACTTTGCAGTGTCATAATTAAGAAAAGAGTAAAGTACTCATAGTTAAATGACTCTGTGAAGAGTGTATTAGGTGATAGATTGTTAATGTTTAAGGGTTTCAAAAATTATGACACATGCGTTCCCTAAAACACTTCATAAAGTGAAGAAGGAACACGCAATGGAGTGCTACGGACAATAAGGTTCGTTCAAGCACTCTTTAAATTGAAATTTATTAGTTTGTTTGCTTGAGGGCGTATCAGCGGATACTTCCTCTTTCTTTGTTTTTATAGGAACCTCTTCATAAAATCTGCACTCATGAAGCTATCCTGCCGCATGCACCATATGATATTGTCTTATCGGAGCAAAGCTCTCCGATACACATTCTTACTTTTTTTATTGGGATTTATATTATTGTCCCGTGTGAATCACAGTATCGGTGAATTCTATGCAACACGCATTTATCCCTGGATTTCTGATTTCTTGTCTCATCTGGCAAGTTTTTCAACGTTTTCTCTCGAAGAACTGGTCGTTTGTTTTTTTATTCTGTGGTTGCTCTACCGTTTGATAACCATCAATAAAAACAACTGGAAGAAACAAATTGGAGGATGCATCGAAATTCTGCTCTGGATCATTGTCTGGTTCTATTGGGGCTGGGGGATCAATTATTTCAGACATTCCTTTTATAACCGCATGCAATTGCAACCGGCATCATACACAGACTCGGCATTCCATCATTTTCTGCATGATTATACCCGGGCCCTGAACCAAAGCTATACACCCTCGGAAAACAGCAGCCATACCAGACAATGGGAAGCTGAGATCAGGCGCATTTATGGCACAGTCCCGCCTCAAGCCGCTCTCTGTATCCCCCAATCACATTTCACTCCCAAGAAACTGGCGTTCAATTCCCTGTATTCGAAAGTCGGGGTCTTAGGGTTTATGGGACCTTTTTTCTGCGAGATGCAAGTGAACGGGGAGCTTCTCCCTTCACAATATCCTTTTACTTACGCACACGAACTGGCCCATCTGCTTGGTGTAAGCGGTGAAGCTGAAGCCAACTATTGGGCTTACAAGGTATGCACCTCAAGTACTTGTTCTTCCATACGTTTCAGTGGCTACCTGGGAATCCTGCCTTACGTCATGAATCAGGCATACGGTTGTCTGGATGCCCAAGAATACCGTAACTGGATTGCAGGCATAAAACCGGAAATCCTTGTAATCGCCGAACAGGAACACCGTTACTGGAAAGAGAAATACTCTTCATGGATCGGTAACCTACAGAGCATGATGTACGAAGCTTTCCTGAAAGGAAACCAAATCAGTAGCGGACAAAAAAACTACGGACAGGCTCTGTCACTCATCATGTCGGAAAGAGAACAGGAACCATTCTCCCTGAACCATTCATCAAACCACCTCAAAGAATGAAAAAACAGATTCTGCTTCTATTCATATTCTCTATAGCATCACTGGTGTCCTGCATCAGCGAACCGATGGACCTTGCCGATACGGGAAGCAAACTTGCAGTCGGAGATTCCATCCCCGATTTTCTGGTCATTACATCGGATCGGGACACATTCACTCAAGACAGTCATCCAGGAAAAACTTTGGTACTGCTTTTTTTTCATACAGAATGCGGTGACTGCCAAAAAGAACTGCCCGTCGTTGAACAGGTATATCGCGACTGCCGTCAGGACTCCCTATGGCAACTGCTTTGCATCGGAAAAGAAGAAAAAACAGAAAAGGTAATCCAATACTGGCAGGAGAACCGGTTTTCCATGCCTGTGTCTCCTCAGGAAGACAGAAACATTTACGACCGTTTTGCCTATAGCGGTGTACCTATGATTTATATCATTGACGCTCAGAATATCATCCGGGCAGTCTACAGTGATCAGAAAATGCCTTCGTACGAAGACTTGAAAGGATGGATTTTAAAAGTAAACGAAGAAAATCTAAAAGACAGAGAACCCGCTTCATTTTCTCAGGTTAATTCACTAACTTCGCCGCTCTAAAAAACAGTACTATATGAAAATCCTTCCGGAAATAGCCATTATCGATGCCAATACGCTAAGCAGTATCGGACTTCAGAATCTGATTGAAAAAATGATGCCTGATGCGGTGGTACGCAAATTCAACTCGTTCGAGAGCTTTGTCTGCGATACTCCAGACATGTATTTTCATTATTTTATCTCTTCCCAAGTTCTTGTGGAACACAGTGCTTTTTTTGTTGAACGGAAACATAAGACCATCGTATTGACTTACGGACGGATTACCCTGCCTTATATGTCCAACTTCCATACCCTGAACATCTGTCTGGATGAAGAGATGATGATACGTGCCCTGTTGCGATTACAGCAGAGCGCCCATGCCGGAGGCTTGCATCTCCCCCCCAAAATGCGCAAAATGATGGTAAACCCGCATCAACAGAACTGGAGCGAGCCCAACGGACTCACCTCTCGCGAAATAGAAGTTCTGGTATGTATCGTGCGCGGAATGGCCAATAAAGAGATTGCCGAGGAATTGAATATCAGCATCACCACAGTCATATCACACCGGAAAAACATTATGGAGAAGCTGAATATCAAGTCGGTTTCCGGATTAACGATCTATGCTGTCATGAACGGATATATTGAGGCTGACAGAATATAAAAAGCCCGGAATTATTCATTCCAGGCTCCACAACGCGGACAAGTTCCTTTCTTGGAGATCTTTGCGCCACATTTACCACAAATATAACGTGAATAACCGTAACGGTAATAACGGCGTAAAGCCCACCATACAAAAGCTACCAAAAAAGGAATCCCCAAATAATATAAGGTAGCTATCGAAAAAAACAGATAGCACAACATACAAACTCCCAACAACCCCAATAAATAAGGGAAAGCCTCGGCAAGTGTCAGCTGACGTAACACATCATCAACAACAGCGATAGACAGAATCAGCATCAGCCACACCGTAGACAGAAAAGACGCCAATATAAAAGGTTGCCCGAAAGGGTTCAGTGTGGGGTGAAAATAAAACTCTATCCAAAGAGAAGGATTGTTTTGCTGAATCAGGGCATAAAGCACCGCGGCCGTTGAAATGACCAGACACAATCCCGTAGGATAAAAACTGGCGATATCATCATAGAATACCATCCGAAAGCGTTTGCGCCGCATCTTACGAATCAGATAAAGCACAAAGAGCACCACCAGAGCCGACAGAAAATACAACAGATGCTTATTACTGAATACATAGATAAATTCGGATATAGAATCATTGGGCACAACCTGTTTCAGCAAACTGCTTTCATGAACCCAGCCCATTGTATACTGATCACGGGCAACCTTTACCCATACCGAGTCTACCGAATCCTCCGGAATAATGGCCAAGTCTGCAACGACAACCAAATCTCCCGGATACAGATAGATAGAATCTGCAAAATAAGTCCCGTTAAAATCAGTGTGCATCGGACGATCCCCCTGAAGCCACAGGCTATCACTACAAACCTTAAAGTTATAATTCAATCCATAATGATGCCGTTTCATAAAGTCCAAAGAATAAACGGAACTTTCTGAAACACTCCATGAGTCGTCATAGGATGAGGAGCGGTAGCAGGAAGAAAGGAGGAACACGCACAATCCCCAAAACCAAAATACGACACCAGACCTTTTTTTACTGATCATTTTCCTGATCTGCATAGACTTTCATTTGACAATTCTTGCAATCAAACTCCAAACGGAAACGACGACCGTCACCTGAAACCAGAAAATAGGGCTCCCGGAACGGCGAGCGGCGACCTCCTTGCTTCGTACACCATCCCAGACTGTAGCGCAGACAATGTTTACAGAACATCAGAACCGCACCGGCAGGTTCTTTCTTTTCAAAGGCCGGCTCTATCTGTACGGCTCCGAGCGACTTGTAGAAGGATTCCGCACGGCTGTTCATGACATTGGCCAGATAAGTGAGACGCATGCCTTGCAACGGAGCGCTCTCCTGCCCCTGTTTCCCGCGCAACTGACGGGTAAAGTCGGTTGGAATCTTCCGGTAGTGCACCGGAAAGTTCACCCGTCGTGCCTGTTCCAGTTTCTCGATGGCTACACGACGCCATTCGGCCAGTACGGACGAAGGAACAAACCAATTGTCCTGCCAGTCCACTTTTACCTGACCTACGGCAAAGCAGGTGTTTCCCAATTTGGAAAGCTGCTTGCGGATATTCTCTTCCTGCGGACTGCGCGCCGGCTCTTTTTCAGCGGCAAACGGAACGCTGACCGAAACTCCGTCTTCGTCCTTCAGGCTCAACACAAACCCTTCGGGATATTCACCGACCGTCCAGTCCACGGTAATCTTACGCTCCGCTGACGGTCTGGAAAGCAAACGGTCAAACTCCTGATCAAAATTACGGTAAAGGCGGGTATGCGGTTTTATACGCGGCATCTCCACCGGATAAATCTTATTGCTGTCGTCCACCCGATTGACACGGAAGCCCTGTAGCTTGCCGTTCTCGTCCATAAAACACAGTCCGTCGCCGTTGCTGAACGGTTTCACGCCGGCCACGATGATGCACTTGCCACGGATTTCCTTTACATAACCCACTTCCTCACCCAAAGATTTCGGGGTGTTGAAAGAGAAAATGTCGGTTTTCCGTCCGTTCAGGAAATAATGGGTGAATCCGCGGTTGAAACTCTTCTCCAACTGCGGACGGAAAGTATATTCGCATTTACCGGAGGACGCACGGCAATATTCCGGATGCTTGCGGAAGATGGCATCCAGTTTCTGCCGGTAGTAGGCAGTGACGTTCTTCACGTAAGCCATGTCCTTCAGCCGTCCTTCGATTTTGAGTGAGGTGGCACCCGCTTCCAGAAGCTGCTCCAGTTGGTCACTCTGATTCAGGTCTTTCAAAGACAGCAGATGTTTTTCCTGCTCGATGACCTTGCCGTCGGCATCTACCAGATCGAATTTCAGACGGCAGAACTGGGCACAGTTTCCCCGGTTTGCACTACGGCCGAAACAATGCTGCGACACATAACACTGACCGCTGTAGCTGACGCACAACGCTCCGTGCACAAAGACTTCGAGCGGCACCGATGGACACGCCTCATGAATGTCACGAATCTGCTGCAAAGTGAGTTCACGGGCCAATACCACCTGCGAAAAGCCCTGCTGCTGCAAAAAGCGCACCTTGTCGGCACTGCGGTTATCCATCTGCGTGCTGGCATGCAGAGCTATCGGTGGCAGATTCAACTGCAACAAAGCCATGTCCTGCACAATCAACGCATCCACTCCGGCACGATACAGTTCCCATATCATTTCCTCGGTTTCGGCCAACTCTTCATCCTTCAGGATAGTATTGACCGTCACATAGATTCTTGCTCGGAACTGGTGGGCAAAAGCAGTGAGGCGGGCAATATCCTCTATGGAATTGCCGGCAGCCGCACGGGCTCCGAAACGGGGAGCACCTATATACACGGCATCCGCTCCATGGCGGATCGCTTCAATGCCGCAATCGGCATTCTTGGCCGGTGCCAATAGTTCGACAGGTCTTTGTTGCATTATTGTATATCGTTTAAGTTATAAGGTGTGACCTGATAGACCAGATAATGAAGCCAGTTCAAGTACCACTGCACACCGTGTGTACGCCAGCGCACCACAGGTCCCAGTTCGGGATTGTCGTCGCGATAGTAGTTCATCGGCATCTGAATGGGCAGTCCCTTGCCCAAATCACGCTTGTACTCGGTATCGAGGGTGTAGGGTGAATATTCCGAATGACCGGTGACAAACACTTCGCGTCCTTCACGGGCCACCACCATACCGACGCCCGAATATTCCGACTCGGCAATGATTTTCAGTTCGTTCACCCGGTCTATAGCCTCACGACGCACTTCTGTATGGCGACTGTGCGGCATGAAGAACACATCGTCCATGCCTCGCATCAGAGGATGGGCAGCATCAAGAACCTGTTGCGGGAAGATGCCGAACATCTTCTGAGACAGCGGGTGCTTCGGAATACCATAATGGAAATACAGACCGGCCTGCGCCGCCCAGCAGATATACAGGGTGGAAGTGACATTCGTACGCGCCCAACGGAAAATGTCGGAAAGCTCGGTCCAATAGCCCACTTCCTCAAAAGCCAGATGTTCCACCGGAGCTCCGGTTACGATAAAGCCGTCGAACTTCTGTTCCTTCAATTCCGGGAAAGGTTGGTAAAAGGCTTTCATATGTTCCGGTGACGCATGTTTCGGGGTATGGGTAGCCAAAGACATCCAGGTGATTTCAATATGATAGGGAGACTGTGCCAGAATGCGCAGCAAATCCACCTCGGTGTCAATCTTCAAAGGCATGAGATTCAGGATGGCCACACGCAGAGGACGTACTTTCAGAGCCACAGCACGCGTGTTCTCCGTCACGTCAATATGTTCTTTCCGTAAAATATCTATTGCGGGAAAATGTTCCGGTAAAATCAAAGACATAGTCGTAGTTTTTGAATATTCAGTCTGCAAATTTAGCGCAAAATAGCCAGTAAACAAAGACTATACCCCATAAGGATAAGGCTTTAATTATAAAATGAATTTAAAAACGTAAGAAAACAGCCGCAAAGTTTCGTTTTTCATTTTGTTTTTCCTATTTTTGGGTATACGCTTAAATGGTAATTATTATGATGAATAACAATCCTTCATTCAGTTTTCACATCCCCACGAAGATCGTGTTCGGATGTGGCGAGATCAAGAAATTAGCTACGGAAGAACTTCCCGGTAAAAAGGCAATGGTGGTTATTTCATCGGGCAGCTCCATGAAAAAGTACGGTTATCTGGACTTAGTGCTCCGTCTGCTCACGGAAAACAATGTTTCGGCTATCGTTTATGACAAGATACAGCCCAACCCTACCAAGGCACATGTCATGGAAGCCGCTTCTATCTGCAAGGAACTGGGTTGCGACTTCGTGATCGGCCTGGGCGGTGGAAGCAGCATCGACTCGGCCAAATCCATCGCCGTGATGGCCTGCAACAAGGGCGACTATTGGGATTACATCTCCGGAGGAAGCGGCAAGGGACGCGAAATTCAGGGCGCCTTACCGGTGGTAGCCATCCCGACTACTGCCGGAACGGGTACGGAAGCCGATCCGTGGACCGTGATCACCGACGAGGAGAAACAGGAAAAAATAGGTTACGGCAACCGATACACCTTCCCGGTACTCTCTATCATCGATCCGAAACTGATGGTATCCATCCCGCCGAAACTCACGGCTTATCAGGGATTCGACGCCTTCTTCCACGCTGCCGAAGGCTATATTGCCGGATGCAGTAACGGCATCAGCGACCTGTATGCTCTGGAGGCCATCCGCCTGTTGTATAAATACCTGCCTAAGGCGGTTTGCGACGGAAACGACCTCGTTGCCCGCGCACGGGTAGCCTGGGCAAGTACTCTGGCCGGAATGGTGGAGTCTACCTCAAGCTGTACTTCGGAACATTCTCTGGAACATGCCATGAGCGCCTACTATCCGGCATTGCCGCACGGCGCAGGACTGATTGCCATCAGCCGGGCTTACTTCAACACTTTCCGCAACGACTGCACCAAGAGATACATGAAGATGGCCGAAGTAATGACACAAAGCAAGAGCAACCGTCCGAGCGACTTCATCGAAGCTCTGGAGCGCATGCAGAAGGAATGTGGTGTGGATCAGCTGGCACTGAGCGATTGGGGTATCAAGGAAGAGGATTTCGAACGCTTTGCCACCAATGCCCGCGACACCATGGGCGGACTGTTCCAGTTCGATCCGCGTCCGCTGAGCAACGAGGAAATCATCGCCATCTACAAAGAGTCTTACCGATAAAATCCATAAATATAAAGTGAGAGAAATATAAAGAGTTATGCCTTATTACAGGCATAACTCTTTTTTTATAGACCGCTATAGACAGTCATCAACCAAGGCTTTACAAATATTGAAAATATCGGACAAAACAACGCGAATAGCCTCTCTAAAACCCATTTCATACAATACTAATTATCAGACATTTATCTTTTAAGAAAAAACTCCCTGATGTTTTTTGAAAAACTTCCTGTTGAATTTGGAAAAACATCAGGAAAATTTGTTTCAATCTTCCCGACGTTCTATTTAGAAATACAGCAGTACTTGTATTTTTCTTTACAAAAAAAGAAGCCGTGACGGAAAAACCGCACGACTCCTGACCCTATCGAAATGGACAACCAAGAAAAAACTCTCTTTCTAACTATTCGGTTATTATATCAGCAGGCCGCAGAAACCAAAGCCTCATCGGGCATGGACTCATGAACCACAGATTCAATTTCAGACAGTATGATTTCACCGGCAGACTGTACCCAGGTACGGAAAGCCGTGTCGGGACGATAGTCACGGGCAAACTCCAGCAAACGGTCCAGATTGAAATCATCGGAAATTATACCGGCTCCGTTGCGCGCCGCGTCCCAAGCATTGCATTCCTGCTCAATGTGAGCCGGTACCATCAGAATAGGTTTGCCCCAATACATCGCCTCACAAATAGATTCGAAACCGGCTGTAGTGGCATAAGCCCCGCAACCACGCATCTGTTTCAGAAACTCCACATCGTCAATCTGATATAACGTAAAGGTTTCGTCTACCGTCTTCACGGCAGGCGCATTGCTCTTGTCCCAGAAAAACCGTAAAGACACTTCCGGATGACGGGCATGCCAGGCTTTCACCTGCTCCACGAATCCAGGATTAAGCATATAGCCATGTACATAATCTCCGGGAACAGCCTGTTGGGAAAGGACCTCCCGACGTAACAAAGGGGGCACCACCACAATCTTTTCCTCCCGGTCAACCGGCATCGTATGGAAAGACAATGCCAGCTTACGTGCGGCTCCCCACGCCGTCATCTTGGTAAAAAGGCGCAGCAACTGCATATCAACATGCTGGTTAAAGGGTGTCTTGAAATCGTGATGCAGGAAAAGATACTGATGACCGATACAAATCTGCGGAATACGAATACGGTGCAACGCATAAGTCATGCCCACAAGCAACTCGTAAAAATTGATCACGGCATCCGCACCACTGTTTTCTATTTTCTCGCGGATGAAGCGGATACTGTGCCAATAGGCAGTCAGACAGGTCATATTATAAGTAATGCTTTTCGTCAGATTGGCTCTGCCGGTTGTTGCCGAAGGCAGAAAGTTCGGACTGTCAAAACGACTGACTTCTGCTTTGACATTGCGATTGAAGAAACCGGGCAACTGCCGGCTGTTGCTCTTGCCGACCAGCATTTCCACCACTTCATGACCGGCTTGCGTAAGCAATCGCTCCATGGCCAAGGCCTGTGTCAAATGTCCGCGCCCTTCGCCTTGTACTACAAATAGAAATCTCATACCGCTGCATTTATCGTAGTTACTTCCTGAAATTCTTCATACTCCGAGTTTTCGAAAGCCTCGCCATAGTACAGGATGCTCCAGTTACCGTCTTCATCCTCTGCCAAAGCCGACATGGTTTCCACCCAATCCCCGGAATTCAGATAGTGGATTTTTCCGTAATAAGTATTTTCTGGATGATGAATGTGACCGCAGATCACACCGTCGCATTTTTTACTTTGGGCAAATTCGGCCAGTGTCTGCTCAAAATCTGAAATATAGGACACTGCTGTTTTCACCTTTTGCTTGATACGTTGCGACAAAGAATAATAAGGTTTGCCCATAGCCCGACGGTAACGGTTATACCATCCGTTGAACCACAAGAGGAAGGTGTAACCGGTATCACCCAGATTGGCCAGCCACTTCATCTGGCTTGTCACCCGGTCGAACACATCGCCATGCGTCACAAAATATCGTTTTCCATGTGATTCGTGCACAAAATCCTTGACTACCGTAATGTTTCCGAGCTGAAGAGGAACCAGCGCGTCGAGGAAATCATCATGGTTTCCTGCCACATAAATGATCTCGGTATTGCATTTCTCCATCAGTTTCATCAGAATCTTGAAGAACAAAGTGTGCGCCGGCTGCCATTTGCGACTTCCGTTCTTGCGGATATGCCATCCGTCGATAATGTCACCGTTCAGGATCAGACGGTCGCAGTTCACACTCTTCAGAAATTGATTCACTTCATCCACTTTGGAATGAGATGTGCCCAGATGTATATCTGAAAGCACAATGGTACGGTAATGTTTTCTCAATTGCATGGTTTTTTCTTTTTGGTCAGTACAAAAGTATCTGAATGCTATAACAAAATGATGTAGAAGAAATGACAATTGTCTGACAATTCATTTTTAACACTCTGAGGGCCTCCCGCAAGTTTTTTGAAAGTCGCCTCCCGTTTCTGCTGAAAAATCCGTATTTTTGCATCTCGAATTTTTAAAAGACAAAATACTTTGATTTCAATAGAAAACCTCGAAGTGGAATTTGGAGCCAAGCCCTTATTCCAGAACGTATCTTATGTGATAAATGACAAGGACCGCATCGCGCTCGTGGGAAAGAACGGAGCGGGAAAATCCACCATGCTCAAAATCATTGCCGGACTGCAACAGCCGACTGGTGGCGTAGTGGCCGTTCCGAAAGACACAACCATCGGTTATCTGCCTCAGGTCATGGTGCTGTCGGACGAGCATACCGTCATGGAGGAAGCCATGCAGGCCTTTGACCATATTACGGAAATGCAGCTCCGACTGGAGAAAATGAACAACGAGCTGGCGGAGCGCACCGACTACGAGAGCGAAAGCTATATGCAGCTTGTGGAACGGTTCACGCACGAAAACGAACGTTTCCAGATGATGGGAGGCATGAACTTTCATGCCGAAATCGAACGGACACTCATGGGACTGGGATTCGCACGCTCGGATTTTGACCGCCCCACCAAGGAGTTCAGCGGAGGATGGCGCATGCGTATCGAGCTGGCCAAACTGTTGCTGCGCAAACCGGACATTCTGTTGCTCGACGAGCCGACCAACCATTTGGACATTGAAAGTATCCAGTGGCTGGAGAATTTCCTGTCGACCCGTGCCAATGCCGTGGTATTGGTGAGTCACGACCGTGCGTTCATCAACAATGTGACCAACCGCACCCTGGAAATCTCCTGCGGACGCATCTACGACTATAAGGTGAAATATGACGAATATGTGAAGCTACGTGCCGAACGCCGCGAACAGCAGTTGCGTGCTTATGAGAACCAGCAGAAGGAAATTGCCGACATCAAGGATTTTATCGAGCGTTTCCGCTACAAGGCCACCAAGGCCGTGCAGGTGCAGAGCCGCATCAAGCAGCTGGAAAAGATCATTCCGATTGAGGTGGACGAGGTGGACAACTCTTCGCTGCATCTCAAATTCCCGCCGGCCATGCGCAGTGGTGATTACCCGATTATCTGCGAGGATGTGCGCAAGGCTTATGGCGACCACGTGGTGTTCCACGATGTAAACCTCACCATCAAGCGTGGCGAGAAAGTGGCTTTCGTAGGTAAAAACGGCGAGGGTAAGTCTACGCTTGTGAAATGTATCATGAACGAGATTCCTTTCGACGGAACCCTGAAAGTGGGCCACATGGTACAGATCGGTTACTTTGCCCAGAACCAGGCGCAGCTGCTCGACGGCGAGCTGACTGTTTTCGACACGATAGACCGGGTTGCAAAAGGCGACATCCGTCTGCGCATTAAGGATATTCTCGGCTCTTTCATGTTTGGCGGCGAGGCATCGGAAAAGAAAGTCAAGGTGCTTTCCGGTGGAGAGCGCAGCCGTCTGGCCATGATCAAGCTGCTGCTGGAGCCGGTGAACCTGCTGATTCTCGATGAGCCGACCAACCATTTGGACATGCGTTCGAAAGATGTGCTCAAGGAGGCCATCCGCGATTTCGACGGTACGGTGATTGTGGTAAGCCACGATCGTGAATTCCTAGACGGACTGGTGGAAAAGGTTTATGAATTCGGCAGTGGCCTGGTAAAAGAACATCTGGGCGGCATCTACGACTTCCTGAAGAAAAAGAATATCGAATCGCTCAACGAACTGCAGTTGAGCAGCAGTCCGACAAGCAAAACCAGCGCGCCGGCAGAAAAGGAAACCAGCAGCAACCGTCTGTCCTACGAACAGCAAAAGGAGTTGCAAAAGAAAATACGCAAACTGGAGAAAGCGGTCAGCACCTGTGAATCGGAAATCGAGGAACTGGAAGCACAGATCGCGGAGCTAGAGGCGCAAATGACCACTCCCGAGGGCGCGGCCGACATGCAGCTTTACGAAAAGCACGGCTCACTCAAAAAGCAGTTGGACGAAACCGTTGAACGCTGGGAAACAGCTTCGCTGGAACTCGAAGAAGCAAAATCTAACAATTAAAAAATCAGTATATGATGAATTGGAAAATGACTCTGCTCTCACTGATTCTCAGTAGCGGAGCAGCAAACGCACAGAATGCACAGACAGACTGCAAGGAACTTCCGGGCATCTCGGTCGAAAACATGGACCTCAATGTCAAGCCGGGAACTGATTTCTACCAATATGCCTGCGGCGGATGGCGCAAAGCCAATCCCCTGACTGCCGAATACGCAGAATTCGGAACCTTTGACCAGCTGATTGAAAACAACAACAAACAGCAACAGGAACTGATCAGGGAACTGATCGAAAAGAAGTCTGTCCCGGGCAGCCTGGAAGATCAGATCGCCCGTCTCTATCTGAGTGCCATGGACAGTACGGCACGCAACCAGGCCGGATGGCAGCCGATACGTCCTTATATGGAGAAGATCACCGGTTGCAAGAACAAAAAAGAGCTGATGACTCAGGTAGCGCAGATGCAACGTCTGGGCATGCCGGCTTTCTTCTATTTCTTTATCGGAGCGGATGTGAAAAACAGCAGCATGAATCTGGTGCAGCTCTATCAGGGGGGTATCTGTCTGGGCGAACGTGAATATTATCTGGATGAGGATGAGGCGACCAAAAAAGTACGTGAGGCTTATCAGAAATATATGAAGGAACTGCTGAACTATTGCGGATATGAAAAAGAAGCAGACCGGATGGTGGCCGACGTCATGCGCATCGAGACACGTCTGGCAAAAGCTTCCTACAGCGCTACCCAGCAGAGAGATCCGGAAGCCAATTACCATAAAATGGCTTTCTCCGACCTGGTGAAAGACTATCCCGGTATCGACTGGACAGAATATTTCCGCATCATCGGAATGGAAAACATTGCCGAGATCAACGTATCACAGCCCGAAGCCATTCATGAAGTGGAAACCGTTCTTCAGGAAGAAGACCTGAACAGTCTGAAATCGTTCATGCTGTGGAAACTGATAGACTCCTCAACCTCTTATCTGGACGACGCCATGCGCCAGATTTCTTTCTCCTTCTACGGCAAAGTCATGTCTGGAAGCGAGCAGGACAGACCTCGCTGGAAAAAGGCTTTAGGCATCGTGGAAAGCAATTTGGGCGAAGGTATGGGACGCCTCTATGTGGAGCGTTATTTCCCACAGGCAGCCAAGGACCGTATGGTCAACCTCATCAAGAATCTGCAAACGGCATTGGGCGAACGTATCCGTGAACAGGAATGGATGAGCGAAAGCACCAAGGAAGCCGCATTGGACAAATTGAATGCCTTTCATGTAAAGGTCGGTTATCCGGACAAATGGCGTGACTACTCTAATCTGAAAATCGGAGACAACCTGTTTGAAAACATCATAAACTGTTCTGAATTTGAAATCCAGAACACCATCAAGGAGAAGTTCAACAAACCGGTAGATACCGACGAGTGGCACATGACTCCACAGACGGTAAACGCTTATTATAACCCGACAACAAACGAAATCTGTTTCCCTGCCGGAATCCTGCAATATCCGTTCTTCGACATGAACAACGATGATGCCTTCAACTACGGTGCCATCGGCGTGGTCATCGGACACGAGATGACACACGGTTTTGACGATAAGGGCCGACAGTTTGACAAGAACGGTAATCTGACAGACTGGTGGACTCCGGAAGACGGAAAGCGTTTCGAAGAACGTGCCGCTGTCATGAAAAACTATTTCAACCAGATCGAAGTACTGCCGGGACTGAAAGCCAACGGAGAACTTACCCTGGGAGAGAATCTGGCAGACCACGGCGGTATCAAGGTGGCCATGCTGGCCCTTCAAAAAGCCATGCAGGAAAAACCGCTCACAAACAAAGAAGGATTCACTCCGGAACAGCGTTTCTTCCTGGCCTATGCCAACCTGTGGGGTGCCAATATCCGCGAAGAGCAGATCCGCAAACAGACCAAAAGCGATCCGCATTCATTACCGGAATGGCGCGTAAACGGTGCATTGCCGCATATCGACGCCTGGTATAAGGCATTCGGCATCACGGACAAGGATGCCATGTTCCAGCCCGAGGACAAGCGTCTGAAACTTTGGTAATCCTATAACTGACTGAAAAAACGGTCAAAAAGAAAAAGCCATAGCAGATTCCAATCGGAACTTTTGCTATGGCTTTTGTGTTTTATCCTTTCAGATAATCACGGATCTGATCGGCATGAGTCTTAGTCTTGATCTGTTTAGGCAGGAATATATGTTCGATAATACCTTCTTCATTAATGATAAAGGTAGTACGAAAAGTTCCCATATACTTGCGTCCGCACATGCTCTTCTCTCCCCATACTCCCATGGTTTCCACCAAGGTCTTTCCTGTATCTGCAATCAGCGTGAAAGGAAGCTCGTGCTTGGCAATGAATTTCTGGTGTGAAGCGGCACTGTCTGTGCTGACTCCAATCACTTCAACCCCAGCCTGCTTCAGGTCGGCATACTGATCACGCAAACTGCAAGCCTCGGCTGTACAACCGGAAGTATTGTCTTTCGGATAGAAATACAACACAACCTTCTTTCCATGATACTGACTCAACAATACTTCTTCTCCTTTTTCATTATAGCCCAAAATTTCGGGCGCTTTGTCTCCTACGTTCATAATTTAATTGTATTTAAAGTGATTTACTCTTGATTTTTCTCTGCCTGTTCCACTTCCGGTTCTTTTTCTTCCGTCTGTTTTTTCAATTGTACCGAAGAATGCCGATAGGCCGGATTACCACGCTGATCGTTCTTCGGGATCGTCGTGTCATTGCCATCGCGCATGGCCATATAGTGCGGCGACATGATTTCCACTCCGGCTTCATTGAAACGGTCCTGTATGTTCTGATGCAAAATAGAATAGATGCGCGGCAACTCCTGCGCATTACGTACATAAGCATTTACCTGATAAACCGGATACCAGTCACTCAATGAAGTCTGCAACACAAACGGTCTCGGCTCATCGGTTACACCGGGTGTTGCCAAAGCCGCCTCGATCAGCAGTTGATGAACCTGACGCCAGGGAGCATCATAACCGATAGTCACCTCCGAATGAATGATCAAGCCGTGCTCCTTGGCCGACGAGCTGTAATTAATCGTATGCGACGACATCATAAAGGAGTTGGGGATGGTCACCACCTCATTCTTGTGGGTCCGGATTCGGGTGACAAGCGGTGTCTTCTCGATCACGTTGCCCGAAGTGTCGTTTAACTTGATAAAATCTCCCAGTTTAAAGGGACGCATATAGGTAATGACCAGTCCGGCAATGATATTTCCGATCACCGCAGTTGAACCCAACGATACGATCAGACCCACAAACACCGATATTCCTTGGAATACCCCTGAATTCGATCCGGGGAGATAAGGATAAATCATGGCTATCATAAAGGCATAAAGCAGAAAACGCACGATATGATAGGTCGGCATTGCCCAGTCATTATAAAAGCCATTGATTTGGAGTCGCCCCTCCTCTATCTCCATGGCCAGATAGCGCAACAGGCGCACCTGTTTGTCTGTATTCAGCAACTCATAAGTTTGAATCATAATGGGTTTCAGGCGGGTTTCCTTGAGGCGTTCAATCCGGATACGTAATTTCCGGAAAAGCCAGTTGGTCAGCATGAAAAGCAGCACCTGCGCCACCACGACCAGCAAGAAGTAACCCACCCGCTTCAGCTGACGTGCCAAACCGTAATCCTCCTTGAGCTGATGCAACATCTCTACCACCTGTTGCTGACGCTGTTGAGCCAAAACATCACGCGTAGTATGCTCCCCAGAGCATCACGGTCGGTCACAGAAAAAAGGACCTGATTGGCATACATAATATCCGAAACAATATCTGTTTTTTCCACCCGTACGGAGTCCGGATTCAGTGCCAGTTTCTTGCCGACAGCAAGAATATTATTCTGCGCATTCTCGGCACGAGCCTGTGGAGAAAGTCCTCCGCGGGCGGCATAAAAGGCAAACAGGGTATCTTCTTCAATCACCACCGGATAGCCTTTGCTCGTAGCACGCAATGAATCGATCTGGCGCATCAATAAAGCCTGATTGACCGAATCACGGGCAAGAACACCGATTTTAAGTTCATTCAACTCAGCCTGCAAACGCTCCTCACGCTGACGTGACTCCTGTAACGAGCGTTGCAAATCATTTAAGGCACCGGTATCGGTCAGCTGACGACCTGTGTCTGCTGTTGTAATACGGATTGCCGTATCCGCTTTACCCAGCAGTTCATTGATTTTCCCTCTAAGCTGTCCACTTGCCCAGCCGGTGTGCAGACATAGACAGATTACCCAGAAGAGTTTCCAGTTCAGTTTGGATTTCATCGTATTTTCATTACTTATGTACTTATATAAAAGTCAGGTGGAGAAAGAAACATTTTCCGTTTCCTTTTCCGAACCGCTTCAAAGATAATCATTCTTCACTGATTCAATATATATACAGGATATAAAATGCCTGATTTTTATCGGCAAGAGCCAGAAAGATATCAAAAAGAACTCATGAAAAGCCACAATGCAGCTACCCATAAAAAAACGGGATGTCCTGCCATGAAGCAGAGCATCCCGTTTTACATATCTTTGTTCTTTTCTGATTAGAACAATTTTGCCGGATAAACACCTTCGTCAACCAATGACTTGATGCGGGCAACAACACCTTCACGGTCTGCTGCGTAAGTCACACCGAACCATTTAGAAGTAGTATCCAGGATCTTAACGGTAGCAGTACCGTCGTTGATCAACTTGTCTACCATCAAAGGAATGAAGAACTCAGACTTCAGATTCTCCATGTTCTTAGGATCGCTCAAGAAAGTCTTGAAGAACTCCTCGCTGTATGCGAAGTAATCAGGAGTGAATCCCCACATGTTCATAGAAACCGGAGTGTTCTCGCCACCTACCGGAGTCCAGTTACCGTTCTCGTCCTTGTAGCAGATTTCGCCGTCAACCTTCATAATCTCAGTACGCTCTACGATAGCAGACAGGTTGCCCTTGTCATCCTTAGCGCAAACGCCACGAGCCACAGAACCGTTCTCAGACAAAGTGTTTCCGATACGGAAACCAACCATTGCATACTGGTTTGTAGCACCTTCCGGCAGTTCGCTCAAGAACTTACCGATAGCCATGAAAGCATCGCGGTTGTAGAAGTCATCGCAGTTGATGACACAGAAAGGCTCCTTAATGGCATCCTTACCCATCATGACTGCATGGTTTGTTCCCCATGGCTTCTCACGACCTTCCGGACAAGTGAATCCTTCTGGCAGAGCGTCCAGTGCCTGGAATACCAGCTCACATGGGATGTGTCCCTCATACTTGCTGATGATCTTATCACGGAATTCCTGCTCGAAGTCCTTACGGATTACGAATACCAACTTACCGAATCCGGCCTGAATGGCATCGTAAATAGAGTAGTCCATGATTGTTTCTCCGTTTGGACCCAGCCCGTCGAGCTGCTTCAAACCACCGTAACGGCTACCCATACCAGCAGCCAAAAGAAATAAAGTAGGTTTCATTTTCGCTTATTTTTAAACTATTAGGTTATGATTGTTACTGTATACAAAAGTACAAAAATATATTTAAAAGCCGATAGAAAATTATGTTTTTTTTATTTCGCCATTTCGTTACTCCACTTTCTGCACTGGCTCTTCACCGTGCGCTGCACAAAATCCTTGTTTTCATCAGTAACGGGTGTTCCATAATATACTTCAAAACTGTTACCAATAACCGATGTGCGGAACACCGGAGCAACCAAGGTTTCAAACCATGCCGCAGAAGCAGCATAACATCCCATGCCCAAATCCAGATGAAATCCGTCGCGTGTCATATCCCCCGGTAACGTATTATATTCCGAAGCTCTCAAATCCTGAATAACGGCTCCAGATGGAATAATCAGATCTACACCGCTTTGCTGTGCCATAAGTTTTACGGATTCCTCTATCTTTTGCACCATAACATTCTGATCCCGGTCATAATAAGCAAAACCGGGATGATCGGCCTCTTTGCCATAAGCCCAGGTCATCTGCCAGGCAAAAACCACCCGGGCATTACGTGACAATAAAGCCAGCTCATCCAGCAAATCATTCAGATAAGGCTGATAAGTATTATAGAGTCCGGAAAACTCTGAAGCCTGCTGCAATACAATGATATCCCATTTTTCAGATTGTAAGGCTTCTTTCAATGTTATAGGTGAATCATTCCATTCTCCCCAATACCCGGTTCGAGGGTCAGACATCCGAAAACCGTATATTTTTTCATCGTTCCGATAAAAATTCCAATGTTGCTCCAACGAAGCGCCCCCATACCCCAAAACTCCATAGTAAACATGGCGCAAGCCATTGTGATAAGTAATCTGCGGCAAATAGGCCATACCGTCTATCGTAAAACTGTTTCCGATACCCAATATACGCAAAGTATCGGGCATATCCGGTAAAGCCGCATTACGGATATGAGGCTTTTCAAAAGTTTTGTTTACAGAAATGACTGATCCGTCGGAAAAAGTAAAATCCATTTTATAACTGTCATCCACAATATTAGTGATGACCGGAGCGTTCTGTCCATTTTGACCGTTCTCTCCCGCCTCACCTTGCGCCTTCACACCGGTGTCCTGATGGTTGATCCACCAGTTGCCATTTTCTCCAATTTCAACAGTAGGAGTCACTCCGTCTTTTCCATAAGCCGGAATACCGGTATCCTCACCATTTACAACCCAATGGTGGTCTGCCTCCCTGATCTCAACGGATGGCGTAGCGCCATCTTGTCCTCGTGCCGGAACTCCAAGATCAACTCCATTAATCCACCAGTTGCCATTCTCTCCAATTTCTATCGTAGGGGTCACTCCATCTTCAGGCACAGCTTTCAAGCCGGTGTCTTCACCGTCAATAAACCAATCTCCATTATCACCGATAGAAAGAATCGGGGTATATCCATCTTTAATGGTAATGGTCTGCCCGTCGGAAAACTCGATAATATGACATCCCTCTTCCTGTCTGATATCTACAATCGTAGCCCGATTCTGCAACTCGGTCAGAATCTTTTTTTGTTCTTCCAGTTCAGACTTAATCCAATTAATTTCTTCCTTCCAGCTGTCATCATCACAGGCGCACAATACAAACAAACCCAACAACCCTCCCAAACAGGCTTTTAAAATCATCTTATCCATTTATCTACACAATCTTTTTACAAAATTGTTGCAAGATACAAATAAAGTGTAAAACAGCCATAGAATTATAAAAGATTTCCTTTCCGAATATCCTATGAGAGAATATCTGAAGTTCGGATAAAATCTTTTAAAATGTCGTTATATTCATCAGGAAAAATTATCTTTGTAAAAATCATAAACTTTTGATTATGGAAAAACAAGGGGAATATATCCGTCGTATAGAGATTGAATCACTATGGAGCGGACGCCATCACATCATTTGGGATTTACAAAGAGATGTCAACATTCTGAGCGGTGTGAACGGTGTAGGCAAAAGCACAATATTGAACAAGGTCATCAAACAGCTTTTGGCCACCAACAGGGCCTTGGAGCGTGAAATGCCGGGAGGTGTCAAACTGTCCTTTTATCCGGAAGATGCCACCTGCATCCGCTTTGATGTAATCCGCAGTGTAGACCGCCCGCTGATTCACGGCGGTCTGATCGAGAAACTGACCGACGCCCGTGTCGCAACCGAACTGGACTGGCAAATCTACCAGTTACAGCGCCGATATCTGGACTATCAGGTAAATGTGGGCAACCGCATGATTGAAATGCTCACCAGCGGAGATCCGGAAGCACAAAGCAAAGCACGCGAACAGGCAGAAGCCAAGAAACGCTTTCAGGATCTGATTGACGACTTCTTTCAGGAAACCGGAAAGAAAATCGTTCGCAAAAGCAATGAAATCTTCTTCAGCCAGATTGGCGAAGTACTCTCCCCCTATCAGCTTTCATCTGGAGAAAAACAGATTCTGGTCATCTTGCTTACCGTACTGGTAGAGGACCAAAGCCCCTATGTATTATTTATGGACGAACCGGAAGTAAGTCTGCATGTGGAATGGCAACAGAAACTTATTACCACCATCCGGCAGATCAACCCCAATGTACAGATCATTCTTACCACGCACTCTCCGGCTGTAATCATGAACGGATGGCTGGATGCCGTGACCGAAGTATCAGACATTACTACCGAATAATCACTCTTCATAATAAAAGGAGGCAATTATGGCCAAACGATTGTCAGAACATCTAAACTCGCTCTATCTGGGAGCCGCCAATAAAATGCGCTCCAAGACGGCGCGCAAAAAAATCATCGCCTATGTGGAAAGTTATGATGACGTGTTCTTCTGGCGCATGGTGCTCGATGAATTCGAAAACGACCAACGTTATTTCGAAGTAATGCTTCCTTCGCGCACCAATCTGGGCAAAGGCAAAAAAATCGTACTCATGAACCAGCTGGGCAAACAGTTGGGTACTGATATGATTGCCTGTGTTGATGCCGACTATGATTATCTTCTGCAAGAAACCAACTACACTTCACGCCTCATCAATCACAGTCCCTATATTTTCCACACCTACGTTTATGCCATTGAAAACTACCAGTGCTATGCGGAAAGTCTACACGGCGTATGTGTCATGGCAACACTTAATGATCACAGGATCATTGATCTGGAAAGTTTTCTGACTGAATTTTCCAAAATTATCTGGCCATTGTTCATATGGTCCATTTGGGCATATCGCAATAATTTTTATCGGGATTTTACAATGACGGAGTTCGGAAACATTGTGTCTTTCTCTGAAGTCAATGTGTATCATCCCGAACACACCTTGGAAGCCATCCGAAAACGCGTAAACCGAAAAATCGGTTATCTGCAAAATCACTTTCCACAAGCCAAAGGAGCATACGAACCGCTGAAAGAGGAATTGCTGAAGCTGGGAGTCACTCCGGAAACCACTTACCTGTATATGCAGGGGCACACCTTATTTGAAAATATTATCTGCCCGTTGCTCAATCCGGTTTGCACTTTGCTGCGCAAGGAACGTGAACGTGAAATCCGCAATCTGGCCGAGCACGAAACACAGATGCAGAACGAACTGTCGTGTTATCAGCACAGCCAAAGCACCGTGGAATCCATGCTACGCAAGAATATCAATTTCAAAAGTGCTCCTCCCTATCAGCGTCTGCGTCAGGATCTGATTACGTTCTTGGAAAATGACGAACAGGAAGAGACAGCAAACCACATGCCACAGGCAACCGATACTCCTCCTCTTTCTTACTACGATATGGCCGATGGAGTTGAGGACGATGATGACAATTATCTGTAATCTTCACCAGATATTAAAAAGAGGAGCGCTCCTTGGTGAACGCTCCTCTTTTTAATATATCTTCCGGCTCATCCTCCGGTCCGGCATGTCAAATGACCGGTACGAACAGAAAAGTCTATGGAATATTTTTTACGAGCCTCGAAGTGACGGTTATCAGTTAAAATATTTGTCCAGTTTCTTCATCAGCATGCTCTTGCAGAACACGACCACACGGTCACCGGCCTGAATCTGTGTATTACCGCTCACCAGCATACCTTCTCCGGCCCGTACCAGACCTCCAAGAGTCACTCCATACGGAAGCCCCAGATCCTTCACCTCTTTTTTGGTAACCTTTGCATTTGGTTTTACCAAAAACTCTGCCACATCGGCATTGGCAAGGGTGAGACACTTCACATTAGCCACATCGGCATCCAACATCAGCTGGTAGATGTGGCTGGCCGCAATTTCCTTTTTGTTGATAATGGTACCGATATCCAGTTTCTCGGCCATTCCGATATAATCCATATTCTCAATCAAAGCCACCGTCTTACGCACCCCCATACGCTTGGCGGTCAGACAGGCCAGGATGTTGATCTCCGTCTGGTCGGTCAAAGCCACAAAAGCCTGAGTGTGCTCGATGTCCTCATCCATCAGTAGCGAGGCGTCACGCCCGTCGCCATGAATCACCAAAGCATCATCGGTTTCCAACAGGTTATTCAGTTCCATGCATTTGGCAGTATCCTGCTCGATGATTTTCACATTCATATAGCTTGGAGCAAACTTTGCCGCATGCACACTGATCATTCCGCCACCCATAATCATTACATTGCGTACATCTTCATAATGTTCCTTTCCCACAATCTTGCGGATATAGGGAATATATTTCTTGGTACACATGAAGTAGGCCAGGTCACCCGATTTCAGTTCGTCATCACCATTCGGAATAATGGTTTCCTCACCGCGCTTGATGGCTACAATATGATAGTTCACTCCTGAACCGTTCAAATCCTTGAACGGAATATTCAGAATCTCTGCGGTTTCACGAAGTTTGATACCCAACATAATAAGCGCTCCGTCGTGCACTTCCCACCACTGACGCACCCAGCTTCGTTTCAACGCCTCTGTTATTTCTTCGGCAGCCAGCAACTCCGGATAAATCATGGAGTTGATTCCCATTTTCTTGAAGAACTCACTGTGCTGAGACAACAGATATTCGTCGTTATCTATTCGAGCCACTGTTTTCTCCGCTCCCATGGCACTGGCCAGCATACAGCAGGTCATATTTTTAGTTTCATCGGGAGTAACAGCAATAAACAGATCGGCCTTATTGGTTCCTGCCTCTCTCAAACCGTTGATTGAAGTAGGGTGAACATTCAAAGTCATCAGGTCGAAACTGTTGGCTATATTGGCCAGTTTTTCCGGATTCTCGTCAATCAGTACTATATCCTGGTCTTCCTTAGATAAAAGCTCGGCCAGATGAGTACCTACTCCTCCGGCACCTGCAATCACTATTTTCATGAATCAATATTTTACAAATTGTATAATTCAAGTTTCGCAAGTAAAAAAGTATAGCTTTTAGTTCTGTATTTCGCAGAAAATGAGTATCTTTAAGTGCTATCAAAAAGGACTCAATACTAAAAGCTATGGTCAAAGATAAACATATTATTTCAGAAATAGACTCATTTTTCTCTAAAAATGATTGTAACAGGGCCATTAATTGTATAATCGGTACAATCTCCCGCCTGAACCTCAATTTCTCCGGCATTGGAATTGAGAAACGGCATAACTGTAAACTCACCAGTCTCCAAGTGTTGGAACTGCTTTTGCTCTTCCCTTCAAGATAAATATTATAACTATATATCTTATTACCAATGACATAAGTTGATAATTATAGTATAAGGTAACAAAACGGCAACAATTAAAATTTATATGTAAATACGCAATAT
>CALUKY010000027.1 GCA_944321345.1 uncultured Paraprevotella sp. | reverse complement strand
TTTACTGAAAGCTGCTACTAACGACTCATAAATCTACCCTTAATCGTGTATTGGATGATAGTTGCGGATTTTAGGATGACTACAAGTATCGTGCCCACAATTTCCAGATTCCAGTAACCATCGGTTATAAATATGATTTAGGAAGCGGAATTGCCTTGGACGGACGTATCGGTGGATTCTTCAGTGTAGATATGGCAGGAAAACTTGGGGATGTCAAGATTGCTGATTTGGACGATTATCGCCGTTGCGATGGAGGATTACTCATTGGTATCGGTTTGTGGTATCAGAATATCAATCTGGATTTTGCTTATCAAAGAGGATTTGCCAATCGCTTTGAGGACATAGACGGCGGTGCCAGCAACTTCCTGATCCGTTTGGGATACGCCTTCTAAAAAAGAAATCATGATCTGATGATAATATCTTAATTGCACTCTGCCCTGCGCTACTCAGCGCGGGGCTTTTTTTTCGTTTGGATTAAAATCCGTATCTTTGAACCAGAATTCAAATCAACAGACACAATGAAAGGACTTACACGTATCATGACAACCGTGACCTGCCTGCTACTGCTACTCGCCTCGTGCCATAACGGCAGAACGCAACAGAATCAGGAGCACGGCGACACCATTCGCATGAAATATGCACGCCTGATTACCTTGATACAGCAGGACAGTTGCCAAATAGCCATTCTACAGAATCCCTGGCAACCGGAAAAGATACTGCACCGGTATGTTCTGGTCAACAAGAACCAACCGCTGCCACAGAATCTGCCCGATGGTACGGTAATCCGCACTCCGGTAAACCGTGCCGTGGTCTATTCTTCCGTACATTACAGTCTGTTGGAATTGTTACAGGCCACAGGTTGTGTGGACGGAGTCTGCGACGCGGAGTATATATTGAATCCGGAGCTTCAGGAAAAGATCCGGAAAGGCACGGTGCGCAACTATGGCAATAGCATGAGTCCCAACATAGAACAAATCATGGAACAGCATCCAGAAATCCTGATGCCTTCTCCTTTTGAACAGAGCGGCAGCTACGGGAAACTCGGAAAATTGGACATTCCCATCGTAGAATGCGCCGATTATATGGAAGGTTCCGCACTGGGGCGCGCTGAATGGATGCGTTTCTACGGTATGCTCTTCGGCAAGGAGACTCTGGCGGACAGCCTGTTCCAAAGCATCGAAACAGAATATAACCGCCTGAAAAACCTGGCGACAGGAAGCCGACATAAGCCTTCGCTACTCTGTGAAATGAAGACTGGGGCCAACTGGTTCGTACCGGGCGGAAACAGTACTTCGGGACAACTGTATCAGGATGCCGGCGCAAAATATGTATTCGCTCATCTGGAAAACAGCGGCGCCATTCCCCTGCCCTTCGAGGCGGTACTCGAACAGGCTGAGAACGCCGAGGTGTGGCTCATCAAATACAATCAGAAAGAACCGTTAAGCTACCGGCAACTGAAACAGGACTATGAGCCGTACACGCGTTTCAGAGCCTGGAAGGAAAAACGCATCTATGGATGCAACACACAATATATTCCCTACTACGAAGAAACTCCGTTCCAGCCTCAATTGTTGCTGAAAGATCTGGTCTGCCTGCTGCATCCCGACTTGTTGCCGGGAGAGAAAAGCCGTTATTTCACTCCGATACCATGAGAAAAGAAACGGCATACAGCATTTTGTGCATATTGGCCGTAGCGGTTCTGTTTCTGGCCAATCTGTTTTGGGGTGCCGTACGTATCCCGGCATCCGAGGTGTGGCATATCCTGTGGGGAGCGGAAGCCGGAAAGGCAAGCTGGGAATATATCGTACTGGACAACCGGTTGCCGCAGGCCTGCACCGCCTTGCTCTGCGGATGCGCTTTGGCCGCTTCCGGTCTGATTCTGCAAACCTGCTTCAAAAACCCACTGGCCGATCCTTCCATTTTAGGTATCAACAGCGGTGCCAGTATGGGTGTAGCAATAGTTATTCTGTTTATGGGCGGATCGCTCACCACTGATCTGATCTCGCTCAACGGTTTTCTGCTGACAATAGCCGCCGCACTGGGTGGGGCCATGCTGATCATAGCCCTGCTGTTATTCCTATCAAGCATTTTACGCAACAACATGATGCTGCTTATCACCGGAATCATGATCAGTTACCTGACTTCATCCTCCATTGCCTTACTGAATTATCAGGCATCGGCCGATGGTGTCTTTACCTATATGATCTGGGGATTAGGCAGTTTCGGAAATGTTTCGCTCGGACAACTGCCGGTATTCAGTACACTGTTGCTCGCAGGACTGACGGGTGCCTTATTGCTGATCAAACCACTCAACGCCCTACTGTTGGGTGAGCGTTATGCCGAAAATCTGGGTATTCCCATAAAGCGCACCCGAAACATTCTTTTATGGGTTACCGGACTGCTCACCGCAACAACCACGGCGTTCTGTGGTCCCATCTCCTTTATCGGTCTGGCCGTTCCGCATCTGGCACGCATCCTGTTGCGCACAGCACAGCATCAGTACCTCATGCCAGCCACAATACTCTTGGGTGGAGCTCTGAGTCTGGTATGCAATCTGCTGTGCAATCTGCCTGGCACTTCGGGAAGCCTCCCCCTCAACGTAGTGACTCCGATTATCGGAGCTCCCACCGTAATCTATATCATTCTGAAACAAAGAAACAACAATCTGTAAAAGCTTATGGAAAAGAACGAAGACAGGAAATGGGAAGTGCTGCACCGGGAATACCTGTATCGGGAACCCTGGTTTACCGCACGCCGCGATCATGTTCGATTACCTAATGGACAGGAAATCAAGGACTACTATGTATTGGAATATCCTGATTGGGTGAATACCATAGCCATCACACGCGACGGCAAGTTTGTCATGGTGAGGCAATACCGGCACGGCATTGAAGAAACACGCTATGAACTCTGTGCCGGAGTGTGCGAACCCAATGAAACACCGCTTCAGGCCGCCCAAAGGGAACTGCTTGAAGAAACCGGTTACGGTCATGGCAAATGGATGCCGTTAATGAATATTTCCGGCAATACCAGCACCACCAATAATCTGACACATTGCTTCCTGGCCTTGGAGGTGGAAAAAGTCAGCAGTCAGCATCTCGATGATGCGGAAGATCTGTCGGTACACCTGCTCAGCGAAGAGGAAATACGGAATTTATTACAAAACGATCAGTTGCGACAAGCGCTCATGGTAGCCCCCTTATGGAAATATTTTGTAATAAAAGAGCAGTTAAATAGTTCTTCTTTTATGCTATAAAGCATAGAAAAGCTACATTTCATTACTTTTTTCAAAAAATAAATGCTCCAAAAACTTTCTAAATTAACAGTTTTGTCTATATTTGCAATACAGAAAATTGTTTCATTTTTAAAATCTATCATTATGAACCAAAACACAATCGGCGCTCATGCAGGTATCGTATGGAATCTGCTGAACAATAACAAACGCTGGGAATACTGCGATTTGAAAAAAGAATCAGGATTGTCAGACAGAGATTTGAATGCAGCTATCGGATGGCTTGCGCGTGAAAATAAAATTCAATTTGAGTCTGGTTGCAAGGATGGAAAAGAATATCTGTTCTTGGCCCTGAATTTTTATTACTAAAATGAACACAACGACCCAACTCATTTTAAGTTAAGGAGATGCACTGAAAAGTCTGTCTCCTTTTTTTGTATGCGTATGTTTATATTAATCAACGACAAAGCATGTTTTACTGACGAAAATAATGTACCTTTGCAATCCAAATATAAACAAACCAAAATATGACGGATCAGTATATCATCAAAATAAAGGATGTATCCAAATTCTTCGGAGAAAAAGTGGCTTTGGATCACATTAATCTGAACATCAAGAAAGGAGAATTTGTAACAATCCTCGGCCCATCCGGATGTGGCAAGACCACCCTCCTACGCCTGCTCGCAGGATTTCAAACCACTTCAGAAGGTAATATCTATATTTCAGGAAAAGAAATTACCCAGACTCCCCCACACAAGCGCCCGGTAAATACGGTATTCCAAAAATATGCCTTGTTTCCACACTTGAATGTGTATGATAATATCGCGTTCGGTTTGAAACTGAAAGGCATGAACAAAGACTTGATCCAAAAGAAAGTAAAGGCCGCCCTGAAAATGGTTTCCATGAGCGACTACGAATACCGTGACGTAAACTCCCTTTCCGGAGGTCAGCAACAACGTGTAGCCATAGCCCGTGCCATCGTCAATGAACCGGAAGTTCTGCTGTTAGATGAACCGCTTGCCGCGCTCGACCTGAAGATGCGCAAAGACATGCAGATGGAGTTGAAGGAAATGCACAAACGTTTGGGAATCACCTTTGTCTATGTGACTCATGATCAGGAAGAGGCCCTGACACTGAGCGACACCATCGTCGTGATGAGCGAAGGCAAAATTCAGCAGATCGGTTCTCCTACCGATATATACAATGAACCGGTAAACTCTTTTGTAGCTGACTTTATCGGTGAAAGCAACATTCTGAACGGAACCATGATTCAGGATCAGGTAGTAAGTTTTGCTGGTATACAGGTACCTTGCGTAGATAAAGGATTTGGCTGCAACGCTCCCGTTGACGTTGTGCTCCGCCCTGAAGATATTTATATATTTCCCGTGTCAGACTCTGCTCAAATCACAGGCGAGGTTACTTCCTGTATCTTTAAGGGAGTACATTATGAGATGATCGTTGTGGCCAACGGATATGAATTTATCGTACATGATTATCATAAATTCGATCCGGGAAGTCAGGTAGGTCTGCTGGTCAAACCGGATGATATCCACATCATGAAAAAAGAACGCACTTGCAATACCTTCGAAGGCATTCTGACCGATGCTACCCATGTCGAGTTCCTGGGCTGCTGTTTTGAATGCCCTCCTCAACAGGGAATTCCAGCCGGAAGCCCGGTAATCGTACAGGTTCCTTTCAACGGCATCATTCTGCAGGACGATGAGAATGACGGAACACTCACAGGTGATGTGCGCTTTATTCTCTACAAAGGAGATCACTATCATCTGACCGTAGCCTCTGACTGGCAGGAGGATATCTATGTGGACACTCACGATGTGTGGGACAATAGCGACCATGTAGGTATTACGATCCCATGCGAATCTATCACCATTATTCCGAAATCCTAAAAAACAGACCCTATTGTGAGCATGACGAACTTATACCGGTTCCTGTGTTCCCGCAAAAGCTGGACACTGCCCTACCTGATTTTTGCCTTTTTCTTTGTGGTACTGCCTCTCTTTCTGATCGTGTATTTTGCCTTTACCGACGAGAGCGGCCACATGTCTTTGGTGAACTTCAGGAAATTCATGGCGCACCCCGAAGCCATCAATACCTTCATTTATTCTATCGGAATAGCCATCATCAATACCATTCTCTGCATCCTGCTGGGCTATCCTGCGGCTTTTATCCTGAGCCGTCTCAAATCGGGCTATGCGCAGACTATCGTGATGCTGTTCATTCTGCCCATGTGGATGAACATCCTGATCCGCACCCTGGCCACCGTAGCCTTTTTCGACTTTTTCAGCCTGCCGTTGGGCGAAGGGGCACTGATCTTTGGCATGACCTACAATTTTCTGCCCTTTATGATCTATCCGATCTACAATACCCTGCAGAAAATGGATAAGCTATATCGAAGCGGCACAGGACCTGGGTGCCAACTCTTTCCAGGTATTCTGGAAAACCATTTTCCCGCTATCCTTACCGGGAATAGCCAGTGGCATCGTTATGGTCTTTATGCCCACAATCTCCACTTTTGCCATTGCCGAACTGCTGACCATGAACAACATCAAACTGTTCGGAACCACCATTCAGGAAAATATCAACAACAGTATGTGGAACTATGGTGCTGCCCTGTCACTCATCATGCTGTTCCTGATCGGAGCAACAACCTTGCTTACAGATGAAAACAAGGAAAACGGAGAAGGAGGTGGCTTATGGTAAAGAAAATTCTCTGCCAGGGTTATCTCTGGTTGCTACTTCTGTTGCTGTACTCACCGATTATCATCATCGTGGTGTACTCCTTCACGGAATCAAAAGTACTGGGTAACTGGACCGGTTTTTCGCTTGGTTTATACAAAAAGCTTTTTGTCGATGGAGCTCACCACTCTCTCGTCAATGCGCTGTGGAATACTCTGTCCATTGCACTGATTACCGGTGTGGTTTCTACCTTATTGGGAACAATCACAGCCATAGGAATTTTCAATCTGCGCGCCCGTTCGCGCCGGTTGGCCGAGTTTGTCAACCAGATTCCAATTCTCAACGGCGACATCATTATGGGTATTCCCTGTTCCTGTTGTTCGTGTCTTTGGGTATTCCGCAAGGCTATACTACCGTAGTATTGGCCCACATCACTTTCTGCACGCCCTATGTGATTCTAAGTGTCATGCCACGTCTCAAACAGATGAACCCGAATCTGTATGAAGCTGCGCTTGACCTGGGAGCGACTCCAATGCAGGCACTCCGCAAAGTCATTATCCCGGAGATTCTGCCGGGAATGATCTCTGGTTTCATGCTGGCCATTACGATTTCCATTGACGATTTTGCCGTGACCATATTCACCATCGGTAATGAAGGACTGGAAACTCTGTCAACTTATATTTATGCCGATGCACGCAAAGGAGGTCTCACCCCCGAATTGCGTCCGCTCTCCAGTCTGATTTTCGTTCTGGTTCTGGTATTACTCATTTTCATTAACCGTCGTTCAGACAAGAAAAAGAATCAATGAAAAGATATTTATCCTACTTAAAAACATTATTGTTGGCCGTTTGTCTGCCGATATGGTCCTCTTGCTACAATAAAGAATCCCGCGAAGAGATTCTTAAGGTATACAATTGGGCAGACTACATTGACGAACAGGTCCTGGAAGACTTTCCTAAATGGTATGAACAACAAACCGGAAAGAAAATACGGATTATCTATCAGACTTTCGACATCAATGAAATCATGCTGACCAAAATTGAACGCGGACATGAAGATTTTGATGTGGTATGCCCTTCGGAATATATTATCGAACGCATGTTAAAGAAAGATCTGCTACAACCAATCGATACCAATTTCATCGGAAAAAACTATTTGAATAACCAGTCACCGTACATTCGGCAACAGTTGGACGAACTAAGCAGCGGCGACAAACAGGCCAGTCGCTATGCTGTAGGATATATGTGGGGTACAGCCGGTATTCTCTACAACAAAAAATATGTGACACGAGAAGAAGCTTCTACTTGGGAATTGTTATGGAACAGTAAATTCAAAGGCAAGCTGCTGATGAAAGACAGTTATCGTGACGCTTACGGTACCGCACTGATTTATGCCAACCGCAAACAACTGCTCCAAGGCAAGACACAAGTCAAAGATCTGATGAACAACTACTCACCCGAAGCCATCCGGCAGGTGGAAGAGAATCTGAAAAGCATGAAACCGAACATTGCCGGCTGGGAAGCGGATTTCGGGAAAGAGATGATGACCAAGGGAAAAGCTTATCTGAACATGACCTGGAGCGGAGATGCCGTATGGGCCATAGACGAAGCTCAGGCAGTGGGTGTAGACTTAGATTATGAGGTGCCACGGGAAGGAAGCAACGTATGGTATGACGGATGGGTGATTCCGAAGTATGCCAAGAATCCTGAAGCGGCGCGTTATTTCATTAATTATCTGTGTCAGCCCGAAGTGGCTATCGCCAACATGGAAGCAACCGGATATGTCAGTGCCATAGCCACTCCGGAAGTACTGCAAGCGCAAATAGATCCGGAAATCAAGGAAACGTATAATCTGGCTTACTTCTTCGGACCGGAAGCACGTCAGGTGCACATCAACCCCATTCAGTACCCCGACAGCAGTGTGGTAGCACGCTGTGCCATGATTCATGACTCGGGTGAACATACGGAAGCTGTTCTTGAGATGTGGTCACACGTAAAAGGAGACAATCTTGGCGGTGGTGTGGTGATTATTATTCTGGCCACAGTAGGTGCTTTCGTGATTTATGCCGTTTCAAAAAGAATCAAACGGTACAAGCATAACAAACGCACCCGAAAACGCAAAAGAAGAAAAGTTACCCGATAAGGGTCTTTTTATTCTGAAGCAGAAATATAAGCGGATATGCCCTGAAGCAGTTCTTCAATCAGATCGGTATTCAGGAGTGTATCCGCCTTTTTTGTCAATACATACCGAGGCGAACTTTCTGAAATACGCACCAAGACAGAAGCCTCAGCCCGTGTTGATGTCACCCTAAAACCAGCACGGTATAAAGCACGGTACAAAAGATGACACAAGGCATCATCATTACCTTCGATCGCAATAGCCAACGACCGCATCTCTGTCATAGGCATCTGTACCTGATAAGCCATCTGCTCCGAAGAAAAACAGAGATGAGGATGCGGAAAGAATTTGTCCAAAATACCTTGAGCAACCAAATCTTCGGGGATTCCCGTATACACCCCCTGCTCTTGAGACAGCAACCAAAGACGGTCGGCCATCTGTAAAACCAGATCCAAATCGTGTGTAGACAAGAAAATCGTCTTCTGACTTTCACGAGCCAGTCTACGAAGAAGCAAAAAGAGTTCCACTTTACTGGGATAATCCAAAAAAGCCGTAGGTTCGTCCAAAAAGATAAAGGGAGTTCCCTGAGACAAGGTTTTGGCAATAAGTGCTTTCTGCAATTCTCCATCACTTAGCGAATGGACAGGGCGCTGCGCCAGCGAACGGACTCCCACCAGTTCAATAGCTTCTTCGATCAACTGATGATCCGATGAAGAAAGACATCCCCAAAATCCGGTATATGGCATACGCCCCATCGCAACCAGATCGTATACTCTCAAATCGCGCACATCAACCCGATCAGTAAGTACCACACCGATCAGACGCGAAAGTTCATCGCGTGTATAATCCTTCAGATCCTTTCCATTCATTATAATCTGTCCCGATAACGGTGACAGAAAAGCGGAAAGTGTACGCAACAAAGTAGATTTTCCACACCCGTTTGTACCGATCAGACAGGTCAGTTCTCCGGAGTACAGAGAAGCCGTAAGATGCTTTCCTACGATATAAGTCTTTTTCCTGGCACAATATCCGGTTGTCAGATCTCTAATTGTCAATGTTGGTTTCAGGCTGTTCATGGGCTGCATGGATTTATGTGGCATATTTATCATAAAGAAAACGATGGACTTTAGAAAAACATTTTTCTAAAACCCATCGCCTCTACTACCATCAATTCTTTTACTTGTTTATCTCTTTTGGAATACCAGCAATGTGCTGCCTTTCTCATCCAGCAGACTGAAAGTATTGTATCCCATCTGAACCTTCTTTGCAGCATTGAGTGCCTGAAGGAACTTGGTTTCATATTTATCATCGGCGCAAGCCATACGGGTAGATCCCATATTACTGAAATCAGGCTCTCCGGCAACAAATTTCTCGAAGTCAATAGTTCCGGTCATACGGTTGCATCCGGTAAAGCCATACAATTGCTTCTCGGCCACCTTGAATCCGATAAACGGGGTATTCTCGGCCGGTGTAACTCCCTCGCCGCGAATCTGTATCACATTCCACTCACCATCCAATATTTCGGGAGTGAACTTACGTTTGGCCAACTGCATCACAGTTTCCTTGTTTTCATCTTTCAGCAACAACGTACCGTCATCCTGCAATTCAATCTTACGGGCAGCGGCTGCAGCCTGTGTGAAAAGCTGCTCATATTTATTGTCTGGGCAAGCCATCATGGTTGAACCCATCTTTGAAAAATCCACCTTACCCTTCAGGAAAGCTTTCGTATCAATGCTTCCCATCAAACGGTTACAGCCATTAAAGCCATACAAACGACCTTCTGCCATATCAAAACCCAAATACGGAGTCTGATCCGAAGGAGTGATACTCTGACCAGAAATGTTTACGGCATTCCATTCACCTTCCAGCATATCTGCCGGTAATGATTTACACGATGCGACAGCCAGTGTCAAAGAGCAGGCTGTCATCAGTTTTAAAGATCCTTTCATGTTGGTTTTTAATCTGTTAATATCCTATTTAGGAGAAGAATTACTGTATCTCCTCACGATTGCAATTTTAAAGATACAATTTTTTTTGCCAACTCTACCCCTATCAAGAGTTTTATTAAAACTTTTTATTGTTTCGGGAAACCGGGCAGAATCATTCGGCAGAAACAACCATGGTATCAAAATACCTACAATTGGGTAGTGGAATATTTCTGAGAAAAATATTTTTTATCTATTTTTGTCACATGGAAAAACTTGTCTTTAAATATATTGTCATCATGCTCTTTTCGTTGTGTCCACAGATCATTGGAGCACAAGAAACAGCCCAACCGGTTGAAGGAGACGGTATCACAACATTCTTACAAAGATACAGGCTCAATACTGCAGCCAACATCAAAGAGTTTAAACGAATCAACAAAGGAAAATTTACAGCAGACGGCGGCCTTATCCTCGGAAGGACCTATAAACTACCTCAAAAAGGAAAATCCGGAAATCGTGATGAAACAGAACGCGACAAAACCTCAAAACGCAAAAAGAATAAACTTCAGGAACCCTTATTTGGCAAAAAATATGAAAAAGTCAGCCAGCTCTCCAATGAACTGGAAGGGGCCTGTTTTTATCTGGTAAGTGGACATGGAGGACCGGACCCCGGTGCTATTGGCTATATCGGCAAACACGAGTTACACGAAGACGAATATGCCTATGATATCATTCTGCGCCTGGCACGCAGTTTAATGCAACATGGAGCTAAGGTACATATTATCATACAGGACAAAAAAGACGGAATCCGGAATGATTATTATCTGAACAACAGTTCAAGGGAAACATGCATGAGAAAAAGCATTCCTCTGAATCAGATTGCACGATTACAACAGCGTTGTGGCAAAATTAACCAATTATACCATAAAGACCGTAGCAAATACAAGCGTGCGGTATTTATTCATGTTGACAGCCGCAGTAGAAAAGATCAGGTTGATGTCTTTTTCTATCATGCACCGGGTAGTAGCAAAGGGAAACATCTGGCAGAGAATATCAGAAAGACTTTCGAACAGAAATATGACAAGCACCAGCCCAATCGGGGATTCGAAGGAACTGTAAGTGCACGCGATCTTTTCGTTCTTCGTAAATCCGCTCCACCGGCTGTATTTCTGGAACTGGGAAACATTCAAAACAAAAAAGACCAGAAACGGCTAATTATTCCCAGTAACCGACAGGCCTTGGCCGATTGGATTTGCCGGGGTATCATCCAAGATTATAAAAATTAATCTTAAAGAAAGATTTCATAAAATAAAACTTTTGCTTGAGTATCAAAACATACAGGGAGCCATATCTTGTGATATGGCTCCCTGTATGTTTTGATCTTCTACATTAAGTATCGTTTACTCAATGATCAGTTCCTTAAAATCCCTTGCATTTCCATATTCTATAAGAACCTGATATGTACCTTTCTTCAAATCCTGAACATCTATGAGATGAGGCGACTCATAACGTACAGCCTTAACAAGACGCTCCTTTTTGTCGAAAATAAGCACCTTAGCCGTTTCAGAAGTCGGCAGAGTAATGCGGATGCCCGAACGGTTCGGATTGAAGGTAATGCGACTTTGCTCCAGTTCATACTGGTAGTTCATGGCCAGATCTTGAGTACTTTTAGGCTCGAATTTAAGATCGAACTTCAGGTTATTGCCCTTGATTCCATCGGCAGGCTTGATATAAACCGAAACCTCACTTTCAGGCTGCACCTCATAAAAGTTCATATTCACTCCAATCATTCCGTTCTGCTCCTTATTCAAATCCAGCGTAACATTGTCAAAGGTAAAAGTCACCGTCACCGGATCATTATTCGGGTTATCATCAGAACGGGACACGCCCATGATGTATCCCTTGTTGGCCAGTACAGCAGGCTTGCTCAAGCGGGTCCACGCTGTCACACTCGGATTCTCCGCACGCTTTTTGGTGTTATATTCCAAGACATAAAAGGCCTTGTTTCCTGTGTTATACGTATAGCCCAGTTCCTCCAGATTGGTAATCTTGCTCAGATCTGCATTGCTGGGGAATGAAACGAAATTCCACTCACCCGGCACAAAGGTGTACTGAAGAATCAGTTTACCGATACTGGCACTGCCCTGCTCTATACTAAGCTGGCCCACCGACTCCTTATCACCCTTTACGATAATCTCGCTGACTTCCTCGTTTTCATGAAGAACATAGACTTCATGATTGTCTACTACCTTCTTACCTGATACGGCAAAACGGCAGCGGTATAAATCACTGGGCTTAAACTGCTCGTTACCGGACTGGAAAGCCTCCACCTCGATATAATCATCCAAAGGAATCTGTGTGACATCCAAAACAGAACCATTCAGACTGGCGTATTCAGTTCCGTGTACCAAACGATATTGTACCGGCAATCCGGAACTGGCTGTGGCAGTCAGGGTATATTCAAACGGACGATTTTCATCCAGATTCTTTTCCGTCATCCAGTCAATTGTCTGTGCCTGAGCGTCTGATTCCTTCAGATATACCCGGGGAAGGGCGAAGACCATGATGTCGCCATCATTATTGCCATCAAAAATATCACCGGACATTTTAATATCAGTGGCTCCCGTTATCACTGTCTCAAAAGTACGGGTATAAGGCTGAGGAGCTGTTGAGGAAAAGAAACCTGGCGCATACATTACATTCTCTTCTTTTACTTCGCCATTCACAGTGAAAGTAAAACGCACATCTCCATTTTCAGACCAAGTCTGCGTATCAAATGTAGCCACTCCGTATTCGGTACGTAACAGGTCATAAGGAGAATCTTCCGCAAACGAAAACTCAAAATGTCCATTCGCACAGTTCACCAAGGCTTTATAGTAGGTGGTACGGTTAAAAGGCAATCCCCACGCAGGATCATATCCATAACAAATATCCACCAACGGTTCCCTATTCGGATAATCCGTTGTAGCAGTGGTCCATTTCACGTCTGATCCCAACCAGTCAAACCAACGAGTAGTTGTTTCCTCGTATTTGCTACTTTGATATTCTGTACCGTCCGACAGGGCTAAAACAAACTGATAAGCATAGCTGTTCTCCGTTTCGTTCTTGGGAATATTGACAAAGAAGTAATTGCCATTCTGAAAACCGGTAGTTTCTTGTATCGTTTTTTCACCCTTGACCATATCGAAGCGAATCAAGGAAATGCTTTGCACCTGCACTCCTGCCTCCAGTTCAAAGCAAGCCACTTTGCCGTCAGGAGAATTTACTGCCCCGACCAATTGGGGGTCACGGGCCACCAAGTGCCCGGACCATCCCAAAAACAAAAGTATCATATATATATATGCTCTTATTTTCATTTTACTACGATCTTATGTGAATACTCTGTTTGTGCTGAACGAACATAAAGCACATAGCTTCCTGACTTCAAGCGTACAGAAAGACTCTCCTGAGTAGTCGGCAAATACATAATGCGACGACCAGCCACATCGAATACTTCCACGACACTCTTGCCCTTCAGTCCGCCAATGGTACACATACCGTCCTCTCCGACCAGAATGTTCTGCTTCTGCTCTTCCGGAGCTTCGATTCCGGTTTCCTCGTCTCCCACAGAAAGGATCAGGGCAAAGCGTGTATTGGGCTCAGCCACGGCATCCACCTGGAAACGATAGTTGCGACCGCTCTGAAGATCATGACGTACCTTCAGTTTCTTGTCATACAACTGTACCTTGTCTGTAAATACCAGACCTTCTTGCTGGGATAATGCCAGTTCAAAAGTTCCGGTATGAGTAAGCTTTAGAGATATCGGGATCTCAATCTGCTGACTGCCCACCACATTGACCGAAAGACTCTTGCCGGATGCCTGCGTAGCGATTTCATTGGCCTGACCATTCAGTTCGCCCCACATTTTGACGGCATCTTCACCAAACAGATAAGCATCATCCGCATCGCGCATCACACGCACCAGAGTACAGTCATACTCTTTCTTGTCCTCAGAAAGCAAGGACAAACGGATTCCTTTAGCGTCATGAATACGGTAATGACTGAACACCCGACGGTTGATGTCCGGATTCTTAGCCTCCGGTGTAATGGTAATGGACGCTCCTTCTTGCTTGGTCTGAATGAAGAACGGCTGCAAAGACTTGAGATATTGAGTCGGATCATAGTTCTCAACCATATCCCATGCCCGGTAAGTATCGGTTTCCGGATCATACTGATACATATACTTCACGACATAAGACTCATCAATCTTCACATTCTTTTCCTTCGTCAGATACACATTGTGCAGATACGGATTACCAACCAGATTCCATCCCTCATCTTCCGGACTGGCAGACGGATGATACTCCAGATGATCCTTCATCGTCACCGCATAGTTGGCCATCAGATCTCCAATTTGCGTATTCGTATTTACTTTCAGTTTTGAAGTCGGGTCGAATTCTGTAACAAACGGAACACCGTCCTTCAGAACACCCTGCTTCAATTCAACCTGCACATGGAACTGGCGATGAACAGTATCCACCACAATCTGAGATTCATTGTCAATCTTCTGCTGGTTTTCCAACAAGGAAAGCTGAATGACAGGTTCCAAAGCTACCTTAAAACTGAGCGTAGTATTCTCAGAAACACCAGCCAGGCGCAAGGTTACCGGATTCTCGGCAAACGGATCCAAAGCAGAACGGTCGATAGTAACAAGTATCTCATCCGTCGGCTTGTTTATGATATCCAGCGTGTCGTTAAGCTTCACATAATTCTGCTCTACCGCAGTCAGAAGCACCTGCGCGTTATCGTTGCTAGAAACCACATCTGTCTTAATCTTAAACTGCTCCTCTCCCTCCGTTAGAATCAGAAGATCGCCGTCCTTGATTTCCTTGGTTCCCGTACGTTCGTAAGCCGACAGAGCTATCTTTACCGGCTTATCCTGCACCTGAGTATTTGTCATCAGCATGAAGTCTACAGATCCGTTCACAATATTACCCGGAATCTCGAAGACCGCTTTTCCAGCTTCTACAGTTGTCGCTTCGATATAACTGCTGAACTCTGTCTGACGCCCCATCGGACGCAAAGCCAGCGTAATCCGGTCACCGGCTGCAATCTGCTCCGGAGAATTCACAATCAGGCGTACGGTTTCGGAAGCCGTAAAGCCTGGCAGTTTGGCAAAAGTCAGTGCATAATGACGGTTCACCAACGGGAACAGTTCCGGATGTTCGGCACTGGTACTGTTGTAGGCCGAGCCATTAAAGAACGCAAATACACAGCGCGTTTTCTTGCCTGAAGGCTGCTCCAGGAAGAAGGTCTGACCGCTTTCTGCATCGGTAGTTTCCTGAATCAGTTCGCGCGTCGGATTATACAAGCTTCCCATATTCTGAGCCTGACGGACAGTGCCTAAATTGGTCATCGGCAAACCGCTTACCCGATCAACAACCTGTCCGGAAGCAGACAGTGAATCCATATCCGCATAAGCCAACAGGCTCTCCGCATTCATCTTCGGAGCGTGATACATATACTGACGAATCTCATCGACCGACAAAGTACGTCCCCAGATAGACACCTGGTCAAAAGCACCGCTGAAGCGGCGGTCGTTGCGGGAATCTGCACCCAACATCAGCATGGATTCGATCTGGGCCGAAGCCGGTACAAGTTTATTGTGATATTCCATTCCGTTAAGATAGATGCGCACTCCATCCGGAGCTACAGACATCGCGACATGCATCCAACGTCCCACATCAGCGGTAGTAAGGGTGAAGCTTGACTTCCATCCATAATATCCGTCATTCCAGTGGAATCCCAAGTTACCGCCGGACAAATGCAAACCACACACCTTAGAACCGCTCGAACGGCTAAAGATCAATGGCTTCACACCCGAGAACATATTCACATCATCAATACGGATCCATCCCATAAAGGTCATCTGGTTCGTACCGTTCAGCTTCTGAGGCAAAGACGAATCTTCAAAGATCATACCTCCGCTGGTTATCGTTGAAGCATTGCCTGCATCCTCCGGCATAACCTTATTGATAATCTTCACGGATACCGGAATCATACGGCTATCCTCACCAATCAAACGGTCGCTGACTTCGATGGAATTGCCAACTCGGCGCATATCTACAGAAACAGTTCCTTCAGCCACATCGTTCTGGAAATTGAAATCATCATTGATAATCAGATATCCTTTCTCGGACTTTATCTCATAAGTTCCTGTCGGTTCTTTCAAACCGGCTATCGCTTCCGCTTTCAGTTTAAACTGAGTTTCATTCTTGTCATAGACAACCAGAGTATTGTCCCAGTTGGCATCTCCAAAAGCAACTTCTACAGCAGCCTTGTTCTTCAAGACAATCAACTGGCGTCCCTGAATCGTAGACATAGAAACCCCACGGGCAACAAACAGACCGGTAGAAGCATCCTTTTCCAATACGGCCAGCTTGTTCCAAGCCACAGAATCCAAAAAATCAGATGCATACAACGTATAACGCTGCGACTCGTCCAAAGCTTGCGGGAAATACAGATCTGCCAGAAGGCCATCCTTCACTGTGCCAAAAGAACGGATCTGGTAAATATCCGAAGCTACTTCATAATATTCTGAATCCACCCCGGCATACTGAGTGCTGCCCTGCAAGTCATATTCATAAGCAGCCAATGTGCCCAACTGGTCATACTGATCCATGTGCAGCTTTAACAATTGCTTGCCACCGCTCGCAAAAGTTACATCTGACGCCGCCTCCTGCAGGTCAACCCAACGGGCAGCGATACCAACCGGCATAGTTACATAACCGGTTACCGCACGGGTACGCGCACGCATTCCCTGACGGGTAAACAGCTCCTGTTCTGTCTCCAGACTACCGGCATTGAAATCCTGATAGTAAAGCAGATCATCCTCATGTCCCGAATCGTGTGAATACATAATCCGACGGATTTCATCGAGTCCGTAAGCAGATTTCCATATTCTCAGTTCATCTACCGTTGCCTTAATGGCTCTACGTTCATAACCATCGGCAAACAAAGACAGATACATGGAAGAGTTCAAGGTATGCTTTGGCAAAATACGGGCCTGCTGGGCAGTTGTATTGCCATTCAAATACAGAACTACATTACCATCGCGGTCCTGACTCAGTGCCACGTGATTCCACTGATTCTTTTGGAAAGAACCGATAACCAGGTTACTCTGCTGGGTAAATCCTTGTTCATAAGTCGGCTGGTTTACCATATTGGCCGGAGCATAATGGAATTTCAGCTGTCCGTTCTCCAGAAGAATGGCCCAACCTCGGGTGTCTCGCTCAATGTCAACCGGACGGTTAGCCAGAATGACACCGTCGTTCTCCGCCTTTACCCAAAAGTCAATCGTGAAATCATTATAGAAATAATCTACATATCCCAAATCAACACGTCCACTTCCATCCGAATAGAGGGCCTTTCCTGCCTTTGGAGCATAAACCGGAGTAGCCACGTCCTTCTGGCTCGAAGCATCCGGAACCACAAACTCGGCCGAAGTGGTACTTACATCCGGTGATTCGCGCAGAGTCAGTTTCAACTGTACTCTGTCATTTGGATTCAAACGGGCAGTCAGATACTGATAAGGAACATGCTGATCTACACCATTGACCGTCCAGGTATACTCATAATACATCGGAATGGTCCATTTCGTATCAATTCCGATCGTCTTACGTCCGTCAACATCAGAAATCTCTTTCAAGGCAAAGCCATTTGTAAAAAAGCGGTCAGAAGGATGCTCCAGATCGGCTACCCAGACACCTCTTCCGTAATCGTGCATCACCATCTCCTGAGTGGTGTAATTGATCACCGCGCTTCCAAACTCCAACGGATTATAACCATCCATCCACAGACGCCAGCTACTGCTTCCCTTTTCCAGCAAGTAAATGCCGACACTTCCACAGTAATACAAATCACCGGATCCTTCGTGGAAAAGCAAGCCTTTACAGGTGACTGATGAAGGTAATCCTGTATTGATTTCTTCAACTGTATGCGTTTCCGCGTTAATCTTGAATACCTTTCCGTTATTCTGTCCCAAATAAACGATATTCACGTCATTGGGGTCTGTCGCGATTTTACAGTTGGAATATTTTGCATTTACCAAGTTGCTGCCGACTTTGACCGTCTGGAAAGAATTGCCGTTATCTACAGAACGGACTACTGTATTATTCTTGTTATAGACATAAATAACAGGAGTTCCATCCTTACCACGGCTTAACGCAAAGTCGTTGGCTCCGGCACCCGCACCGGTATCATCTGCAGTATTGGCAGAGATATTGATTGGAGTACGGCCAAAGTCCTCAATACGATAGAAAGAGCCTCCGTCCTGTTGATGCATCAGATACCAGTTTCCGGTACATACATCGGCTTTCGGGTATCCGGCACGCCATGAACCGAAATCGATGCCGTCCAGACCACCACCTCCTCCGGAATAGTAACAGGTACCACCATACGGGTTGATAAAGGCTTCGGTTCCTTCATAACCTCTCCAGTTCTCCCAGCGGCCATACTTATAAGTTTGCACGTCCACATCCTGAGTATTTCCCAGCATCACCTGATCTCCGAATTCATTCACCTTGATGGAATAATGCAACTGATTACCCATCGGACCATTGATATTCGTCCACTGGTGGCCATTAATATTCTCATCTATCATCAACACTCCGGAATCGGATCCACGGAACACACGGCCGCTCGGGTGAGACACAATACAGTGATTGTCGGCATTATGACGCGAACTGGTTGTAGAATAGTAATTTCCATCCAGATATTTAGCCTTCAAACGGTTACCCCAGGCGTATTCCACAAAATTCTTTCCGCCATCCGTACTGATAGCCGAACTCATGGAACAACCGTAAAGACGCTGCGGATTCTTGAAGTTTACTCCAAAGCCTCCGAGCCATCCCCAAGGAGATTCATTTCCGAAAGCCAGACCGGAACCTATATTGTTAATTGGTTCCTGTAAAGTAATCCAGGTCTTTCCGCCATCTTCTGTCTTGTATACAGCAGAGTAAACTCCATAACTCACATTACGTGAACCTGCTGCAAACCACATGGTATCCGGATGAGCCGGATCTATTTCCAGAAAGCCCTGACTGGTTGCCTTGAACGGAAACTCAGAAACAGCCTTTGCCCGAAGAGTCGTACCGTCCTGATCGTACACGTTGAACACCATCTTCTTAATGTCATAGCCTCCATTCTCATTCTTGGTAACTCCGTCATCGAAATAATAGATGCTTCGTGAAGTAGGAATATATACCATATCCCGGTTCTGAGGATTGAAAGCAAAGTTTTGGAAGAATGCTCCCTTCGAACCATTTTCCGGATGCGTCTCTTTCAATTCTTCCGGCAAGGTTATCCGCTCCCAAGTCTTTCCTTTATCAGCACTGGTCCAAAGTTCATTATACATATAATTTCCGGCTTGGCAGGCACCGATAAACTTCAGGTTACCCGCCTTATCCTTGAAACCATAACCACGCTTGAAATTTTTATGAGAAGCGCCCTCTACACGTGTCCACGACTGTCCGCCATCAACCGTTTCATAAACCCGGGTTGTATTACCATACTTCATGAAAGCAAAGAAATGGTTCCAGTCATCCGGATCGACCGGAATGGCAGAATGAGCACAGATTTTACGGAACTCACGGTCCGGAATACGGTCTGTCACGCAATCCCATGTTTCTCCCAAATCATCGGTACGGAAGATACCGCCACCGTCTGGCACTACCATAAGATGATCCGCATTCAAAGGATCAATAACAATCCAATGAATACGACCGGTATTCGGATACTGCAATACCGGACGGAAATATCCTGTATTACGTATTTTGGCCAAACGGTCATCTGGAGTATAAGGAATCTGCTTGTAATAATTATCCAGTGTTTTGGAATACAAACGACGCACACAGGCAACCGCCTTTTCTGAGGAAGTGGTATCTACAAACTGATAAATGGAATCTCCTCCCGGAGTATAACCATAAGTAGGAAGCCATTGCTTGGCATACATACCGTAAGCATGCGACCCCTTGACTTTGCTCTTGCGATATTGCAAATAATTGTCCATAATACGGACAATCTCCTGATTGTTCCAACCGTCACGAGCCAATTTAACATACACTTCGTTCTGCAACAGATCTTCACGGCGTACCCGCTCATACAGAGAGTCCGGCAATGTTTGCAAAACTTTTTCCATTTTGTGTTTTTGTCGGTCTTCTTTTTTTATTTTCTCGCCTGAATACAAAGCTAAGGGTAATAAAAAAAGACAAAAAGAACTAGTCCATCTTTTCTTAGGCTTCATTTAATCACGTCTTAGTTTAGTTATTTCTCTTAAAAAAATATGATAAAAACAATCTTTGTCACAAAGATATAAAAATGTAATGAATACACAATTATACTCATAATGATAATAAATTAGATTATAAAAAGATTAACCCATATAAAGAAATAAAGCGGGAAATTATGTCAACAGACAATTTTATTGACATAATTTCCCACTTTATCCTATATCATTATAAATAACTATTGCAATCTCCAGGATTCATCAATATAAATCAAAGGAACAGACACTTCCTCAGTTGTACCGTCTTTAAACTCCAACTGTAAAAAAACATTTGCACGTGCCCCCATAATGGTATCCGAATTGACCGTGATGTTAGCAAAGCCTCCCCGTTCGCTCATTTCCTTACGGACATACTGCGCCAACAAGGCCTTCAACTCTTCACGATAGGACGCAGGCATCTGTTCATAACCGGCCATCCCCTGAAGATAGGCGTCATACTCCTCAGCAACCAGATGTTGATAACTTCTCAAAGCCATCTGTGCGGCAGCATCTTTCGGCTGCTCCTTTTTACAGGAAACAGTCAAAAAGAAAACTGAAAATATACTGATCAATAACCCTAAGAAACTGTTTCCTTTCATTACTTCTGACGAATAAATATATTTATCGGGGTTCCCGAGAAATTCCAACGCTCACGGATCTTGTTTTCCAGGAAACGCTTATACGGCTCCTTCACATACTGAGGCAGATTGGCATAGAACACAAAAGAAGGAATCTGCGTATTCGGTAACTGCATGCAGTATTTGATCTTAATATACTTGCCTTTGATGGATGGTGGCGGATAAGCCTCTATTAACGGCAACATCTCTTCATTCAACTTGGCTGTAGACACGCGGGCCTTACGGCTCAAGAATACATCCTTGGCAGTTTCGAGCACCTTGAAGATACGCTGCTTGGTCAATGCAGAAGCAAAGATAATCGGGAAATCGTCAAACGGTGCCATGCGGTTACGGATAGCCAGCTCAAACTCTTTCATCACAGCAGTTGTCTTTTCCTCTACCAAATCCCATTTGTTTACGACAACAACCAGACTCTTGTTGTTGCGCTGAATGAGCTGGAAGATGTTCAGGTCCTGCGCCTCGATACCACGCGTTGCATCAATCATCAGAATACACACATCCGAATTCTCGATGGAACGGATAGAACGCATCACGGAATAATACTCCAAATCCTCGGTCACCTTATTCTTACGGCGGATACCGGCTGTATCCACCAGATAGAAGTCGAAACCGAACTTATCATAGCGGGTATAGATGGAGTCGCGGGTAGTTCCGGCGATATCAGTCACAATATTGCGCTCTTCACCGATAAAGGCATTGACCAGACTTGATTTTCCGGCATTCGGACGTCCTACTACAGCAAAACGCGGAATGTTTTCATCAGCCTCTTCCTTAGCTTCCTTCGGGAATTTGGAAACCACATAATCCAACAGATCTCCGGTACCGCTTCCGGTAGCTGCAGAAATACAATACGGATCGCCCAGTCCCAAAGCATAGAACTCGGCGGCACTATAAATCAAATCATTATTATCGGTTTTATTAGCAACCAAAACGACCGGTTTCTTGGTGCGACGCAAGATTCCGGCTACAGCCTGATCCAGATCTGTCACTCCATTATGCACATCTACTACAAACAGAATCACATCAGCCTCTTCTGTAGCCAAGGTAACCTGCTTTCTGATCTCTTCTTCAAAAATATCATCTGAGTTGACAACCCATCCTCCGGTGTCTACCACTGAGAATTCACGACCGATCCATTCCGACTTACCATATTGGCGGTCACGTGTGGTTCCGGCCTCATCGCTGACTATCGCATGGCGCGTCTTGGTCAGACGATTAAACAAAGTAGATTTCCCGACATTGGGGCGTCCTACAATAGCAACTAAATTTCCCATATTTTATTTTGTTTTGGCTTCACAGCCTAATTAATCAATCTAAGTTATAACCAAAGTTCTTCAATGCCTTATCAGAACTTCTCCAATCCTTATCCACTTTGACAAAAGTTTCCAGATAGATGCTCTTGCCAAAGAAGCGTTCCAATTCCTTACGGGCCTCTGAAGCCACTTTCTTCAAAGCCACTCCCTGATGACCGATAATGATCCCTTTCTGCGATTCACGTTCCACATAAATGACAGCATGGATATGAATCGATTTTTTATCTTCCTTGAAAGACTCCACAACCACCTCAACGGAATAAGGAATTTCCTTATCATAATAAAGCAGAATCTTTTCGCGGATAATCTCTGTAACAAAGAAACGGGCCGGCTTGTCGGTCCACTGATCTTTTCCGAAATAAGGTGGAGAATCTGGCAACAGTTCTTTAATGCGCTTTAAAACCACATCCACATTAAATTTGCATTTGGCCGAAATCGGAATAATTTCAGCCTGTGGCAGCACCTCGTGCCATACAGCCACCTTGTCGCCCAACGAATTCTGGTCGGCCAGGTCAATCTTGTTGATCAGTACCAGCACCGGAACATTCATTTTGGAAACCTGTTCCAGGAAAGACTCGTTTTTGTCCGGAGTCTCCACCATGTCGGTCACATAAAGCAGAACATCGGCATCCTGCAAGGCAGACTCCGAGAAGTTCAACATAGACTCCTGCAACTTGTAATTCGGCTTCAGCACTCCGGGAGTATCTGAAAAACAAATCTGCATGTCGTCCGTATTCAGGATACCCATAATGCGATGACGGGTGGTCTGTGCCTTGAATGTGGCAATGGAAATGCGTTCGCCCACCAACAGGTTCATCAATGTGGATTTTCCGACATTCGGATTTCCCACAATATTCACAAATCCGGCTTTATGTGTCATAGTCATGATTTTATTGAATAAAAAAACGCACCTTGAAAACGATGCGTTTTTCTGTTATTTTAAATTATATCGAACAGACATTTTCTTTATTTGGAACCGTCATATCCCCACTTCATGTAGGCTGCTCCCCAAGTGAATCCTGCTCCAAAAGCGGTAAAGATCAGATTGTCTCCCTTCTTCAACTGCTTCTCGTAATCCCAAAGAGCCAGCGGAAGTGTTGCCGCACTGGTATTTCCATATCGCTGGATGTTCATCATCACCTTGTCCATAGGAAGTTCCAGACGGTTGGCCACAGCCTCGATGATACGCACATTGGCCTGATGAGGAATTACCCAGGCAATATTATCCTTGGTCAGTCCGTTACGCTCAGCTATCAGGGCACAAGTATCGCTCATGTTGGTTACCGCGAACTTGAACACGGTTCTTCCTTCCTGATGCAGATAGTGCATACGGTTGTCCAAAGAGAAATAAGAAGGAGGGCAAACAGAACCACCTGCTTTCATGCACAAGAAAGGCAATCCCTTTCCGTCTGTACGCAGATAAGAATCTTTCCATCCCAGATCTTCTGTGGTCGGCTCAACGAATACAGCTGCGGCACCGTCACCAAAGATAGGACAGGTAGCACGGTCTGTATAGTCAACCATGGAAGACATCTTGTCTGCACCGATTACCATAATTCTCTTATATCGTCCGCTGGTAATCAATGCCGAAGCCGTATCCATGGCAAACAGGAAACCGCTACATGCAGCCTGCAAGTCATAGGCAAAGGCATTCTCCATACCCAGTTTTCCGATCACAATAGAAGCGGTTGAAGGGAAGTGGTAATCAGGAGTGGTAGTAGCCACAATCACACAGTCTACATCCAACGGACTTACTCCGGTTTTCTGAAGCAACTGCTTGGCAGCCTTACGAGCCAGATAACTGGTACCCAATCCTTCTTCGTTCAAGATTCTTCTTTCCTTGATACCGATACGTGTCATGATCCACTCGTCGTTGGTATCCACCATACGCGATAATTCCTCATTATTCAGCACATAATCAGGAACGTAACCTCCGACACCGGTAATAATAGCATTTATCTTTTCCATTTCACAGAAGTTTCTAAAAAAAAGTAGCCGGAGAGTCTGCCGACTCTCTGGCTATTACTCTTCTATTCGCTAATTAGACAGTTGCTTCTTTTTCAACAGCTAACTTGCCTCTGTAATAACCACAGGCAGAGCATACTGTATGATAGATGTAATACTCACCACAATTTGGACATACTGCCAAAGTAGGAGCTACTGCCTTATCATGAGTTCTTCTTTTAAGAGTTCTCGTTTTTGATTGTCTTCTTTTAGGATGTGCCATTTTTACTTAATCTTTAATTATTATCTAATATTTTTCTCAATTCATTCCACCTAGGATCAATCGGTCTGTCCGCATCGTCTTCTCCGGCATGTGAATCGTCAGCATCGGAATCCCCAAGCGTTGCACCGTGAGTCTTTAATGCGCTAATCATAGACTCGTTACATGCTCCAGGTTCGTGCACATGTTGCAAAGGAATCTCCAAGGCAATGATTTCATAAAGCAACCAGGAAACGTCGAACACGTCATCTTCTTCAGGAATGGTGATCCACTCGCCGTCATCATCATATTCCTCCCCCAGACGAACCTTGATCAAAGTTTCTGTCTGAACGGGTAAATTCATCATATCCAGGCAACGGTCACACTGTATCTGTATGGTACCTTCTACATCTACGTGAAATTCAAAAGCTCCGCTTGTCTTCCGAACAAGCAAATGAGCATTCAAGTCACCACTTTTTATTTCAGGTCCTTCTACAGTCTGAAAAAAGACATCATCGAGACGAAACCAGAACTCTTGTTTTTCTGATTTCATATTCTTCAAATCAATCCTATAGCTGTTAGATGTACTCATTTGGGTTGCAAATTTATAAAAAATGGAGGACAAAGACAAAGAAAAGAACTAAAAAAAAATTTTTTAATACTTTTTCAACTCGATCCGGAAAGTTGTTCCCTGCCCCAATTCTGATTTACGCACATAGATTTTTCCTTTGTGATATTCCTCTACAATACGTTTGGCTAAAGACAATCCTAATCCCCATCCTCTTTTCTTTGTCGTAAAACCAGGACGGAATACTGCCTTAAAATCCTTTTTGGGTATTCCTTTCCCGGTATCGGACACATCTATATAATAAGTTGCCTCCGCATCAGTTATCTGTATCCGGATTTCCCCTTCCCGGTCTATGGCATCTACCGCATTCTTGCAGAGGTTTTCTACGACCCATTCGAACAACGGTGCGCACAAGCATACCGGACAAGGACCGGAAGGCATTTCTGTATGCAGCACGATCTTTGAGGAAATACGCACACTCATGTATTCTTCTACACTACGGACAATTCGAGTCAGATCTTCTTCTTTCAATTCGGGTACTGATCCTACTTTAGAAAAACGTTCTGCAATCATCTCCAACCGTTTCACATCTTTGTCCATTTCCGGAATCAGATCATCCTGCGGATAATTTTCCTTCAGAATCTGCACCCAGGCCATCAGTGAAGAAATAGGGGTTCCCAACTGATGGGCCGTTTCTTTTGACAATCCGACCCATACTTTATTCTGCTCCGCCTTTTTGGAACTTAACAGCGCCATCAGAACAACCAGGAAAAACACACAAACCACAGCCAGCTGTACGTAGGGATAAGCAGCCAGACGTTTGAGTAGGATAGAGTCATCATAGCAAATCTCTATAAAATTATCATGTGTTTCCGTTTTTGTCACATCCAGATCAATCCGGATCATATGGCCATTCTGCTTCATTTTCTCAGCCTGAAGCTTGATTTCCGTAATGCTATCCTGTGCCGAATTCGATTTTAAGGAAAGATTTCGACTGGTCTGTACATTTCCATAAGCATCCAATACAATCACAGGAATAGAAGAATTGCTGTTGATCACTTTCAGAACCAGCGACAAATCTGTATTCTCATCGGCATGATTCAATGTACGCATGGCCTCTGCCCAAATAGACATATTGGTTCTTTCCTGCTCAGACAAGTCTCGGACCAGCGTCTGTGAGGAAACCAGAAAAGCCGACGAAATGACCACGGCCAGCAAAATCAGCAGTATTTTGGTTCGGGATATCTGATTAATCCAATGCATTTTTTATTTTTCTAACGGAAATATTCTCATTTTATTTTATGCGACAACTAAAGAATGTTCAATAACGGACAATAATCCTTTCGACAAACAGTCCGGATCACCAAACAAGGTCATGCTACAGGACCGCTCTTAAAATCTTCAAACTTGTACTTAAGATGCAATCACTGGAACATGACCTTACATGAGCTCCTAAAACTTATATTCAAGTCCTATATTCAGTCCGACTGTTTCGGAAAAACGGTTCTGATACATCCAGAAATTCTCATTCAACCGGCCGAAGCGGAACAGATTCTGCGGCTCCAGATATATTCCCCAATGCGGCAGGAAACGGTATGCGGCACGTACCCCCAGTTTAATACCCGGTACTCCAGCCACCGGCTTGTAGTTTTTATTCAAAGCATCAGGCGAGAAGGAATAAGTAAATCCGGCCACAGCTTCCAGTTGCCAAGGATTTTCCGGTTTATATCCGCTGAACCAATTCATCAAGGAAAACAGATAATCTGCCGAGAGAGTGGTCACAGGGGTCGTGATTCCGGCATTATATTTACCATAATCAATCACTACCCGTACTCCGGAAAGAGGAGTAAACCTACGGCCAAAACCGATACCACCACGATGATCCAAACCGGTTCTATTCAAAAGTTTCAAAGGAAGAGCCAGGGTATATTCTCCCTGTACAAAGTTTTCCGGCTGGAATATCTGACGCGACTCACGATAAGCATCCATACCACGGTTCTGGAATTCTACTCCAGCCTCAAACTCAAACATTTTCGATTTATAGCGCACAGACTGTACAGCATAAGATCGTTCGGCAAACTGTTTGTCATAACGATAAAACAGTTGTTGGAAACGAGGTTCCACAAAGATACCCCAATGAGAATTAATATTTCACTTCACTTGAGTACTAAAGGCATAACCGTTCATACCGGTAATGTTCCCTAAATTGTAGGGACTGTTATTACGGGCCACACCGGTAACCCAACCGCCGATGAGATTGACATCAACAGTCGGCACTTCTTCTGTTTTCCAGAAATCGGCCAAAGCCAGCATTCCTTCCAGACGCGCTCCAACATATTGTGTGTGCTCTTTCTGTCTTTCAGGCAGTTGGATGTAAGAATGATCATCGAAGGTATATGTAGCAAAACCAGACAAACGAAGACCCAGAAAATTAAACCATTTACCCAGTGAGATATTGGCCGTTCCTCCAGGACCAGAAATCTCTGTCGGTGCCATCTTGTTCACTCCAGCCGCCATCCGGACAAACATTCCATCAGCAAAATCTTTTCGCTTCGAATCTCCAAAGGTGCCGTTAAACTCCTCAAATCGATAACGCAGTCCTAAATGCAAGTCTGCAATTGCATTCCAGGAAGCAATCTGTTTGGCTCCCTCAAAAGCCTTTCTTGGATAAAGCCTGAGCATTGGTTTCAGATACAGATCAAAATGTCTGTTCAGTCTGACTCCCGTCTGTAATCCCAGATTTCCTCCCAATACATCTGCATCATGCACCGCATTATGAAGATAATTGAATCCAGCCAGCAGATCAAAATCTATCCGCCGGTCCGGTTTATATCCGATCAACACATTCAACAAATCCAACTGATAATCCAACGACAGATGAAACGGATAAGCCGTTCCATAATCGGTCGTTTTCAATTTGTTTGTTCCCACGGAAAACCGAAGAGCGGAAGATGGAGTAAACGCACGTCCAAAAGCCAGACGTCCGCTGCCCCCAATATTATCACAGACTACCGACGGAGTCAAAGCCTGGATTCCTTCTGTAAGGCCTCCGGCCAACTCCGTAAACCAATAAGGGCGGAAAAGACGCCTGTATTCATTCTTCAGATCATAGAAATCTGTATCTCTCCGGCGTATCTCCAATCCTAAAGCTATGGACATATTTTTTTGAGTAAACCTCTGTTCGATGCCATTACTTAAAGTACGGTCAAACATCGGACGGTGATACCTGCCTTCAAGCATCAGTCCGACCTGAGGAGTCACATAGTAAATCAGATTTCCTCCCAATGAAGGCCCATGAAACCAGTTAAAACGATCAGCATAATAAGCGTTTCCACGATATCCCACGACTCCCATTTCCCAGCCAAAGAAAGCATTTGCTTCCAGACGGGGTTGAATGACAGAAGGACGAAACAAACGATTCAAATTCAACAAAGCTTCTGCCCGTCCACCGGCATAACCGTACACACGATCATAACTGACCTGATCATTATGCCATGCCTGTGTAAACAATCCGACTCTTCCACCCAGCACACCGTACCATTTGCCTAAATTCAAAAAGGCAGTACCTCCTTTTGCCGGTGAAGCATTTCCTTTCAGGGCTGTTGCCATAAAAGTAGCTCCGGCTCCTCCCTGAACAAAAACCTGATCCATCCAACTTTGATTTCTATATGGATTCAAGGAAACGGAATGCGGAGTAAAATTATAGGATGCTCCTACTTCCAGTCGCGGCGACCAGGCCAGAAGACTGTTTCTCATCGGAGTCACATTGTCGGCCGAAGGATAAAGCATCATCAACGGCTCCGCAAACAAATACAAATGATCTCCGGCATGATATCTGAAATGAAGTCCCGTCTGGAAATGAGGTTCATAACGATGAACTCCATCAGGAACATAGGTCAATCCCAAACCAGCCACAGTATGTATACTTCCAATGCGTTCAGGGCGATACCCCATCAGATAAGAAGTAACATCAAAAAGATAATCTGCCTTAAAATCCATACGGTTATGGATCATCATTCCATTGCCCGCCTGTTGGCGCCCTTTCATATATGAAAACGAAAGACGCAGCGAATTGAATTTATCCCATTGTTTACCGATCTGGAATCCGACTCCCGGAGAAAAACTCCGATAAGACGTTATATCCCTCAAATGTGGAATTTCACTCGCACCATACACAGAAAAATAAATATTCCTGGAAAAAGTCGTATCCACGAATGATGAATCCGCAGGACGATAACGCTTTACCCGTACATAGTCTAAAACATTACCATACTTTGGATGCTCGTCCAAACGTATCGAATTCTGCGCCGCAATTTCCGGAAGAAAGCAGCATAATAATATATGTATAATCAATTTTCTTTTCATCATAGCCACTCTCTTCTATTATTGTTTCTGCATTTCATACTCTGCAATTGCTTCATCTACGGTTGCTTCCTTCAAGCTTCCGTCTACCATTGCTCTGTTTATAAAAGATTCATTCATCTGAAAACATTTAACCAGACATCGGATCGCTTCAGGCAAATCAAATGACATATTCTGCCCTTGATCCATACGATCAGCCAATACAGCCTTCAAGTACCAGTACAAAGGATTATCCTTGGATATTTTTTCCAACGCCTCCTGAGCATATGCATTATGCCTGTTGGTTTCCATCATCAGATTCAGAATAACCTCATTGACCGGTGAAGTAGCAGCTACCCGCTTGAATACTTCAGCATTATTATAGAACGAACCACGCATACAATGGGCAAAGGCTATCAGATCGGCATATTCCTCCTTCCGGGCCTGACTTAAAATTTGGGCAACCACACTGGCTTTTTCAAAATCACACTCCTTAATACACATGATCAGATAATTGGCTACTACAGCTTCCGGATTAACCAAGGTTTCATATCCATTGAAATCCTTTTTAATATAATTCAGCTTCGGCCTTTTATCAGAGGCAGAAATAGAAGTACAATCCACCAAAGGAGCCAGCAGACTGGCATCCGTCGTATCCCGGTTAATATAGGAGGCCGCCAACAGACATTCCGGAAGCATCCAAGGACGTCCGTTCTCATAGGCCTTGGCCACAGCTGTTCCTTTTTTATACAACACCTCCAATTCGTCAGGATCTTTCACCATCTGATACAGATTCCAATATTCATATGGTAAAAAGGCATCATTGGCATTTGCCCGATATTTTTGCATGATCTCATTCGGAGTCAACGGACGGTTAACGATATATACACAGGTATAAGTCACCTTTCTCATCTTTTCCAGATAAGGTGTCAGTTTTTCCATTAAACCGCTACGCTTCACCGCTACCGAATTCAGATTGTGTGCTTTTTTTACCGAGATCACCTCTAACAAGCGTCTGGCCAACGTAGTGTCATAGACCATTACCGTATCTGCCAGTTCTTTCCAGGATGTGACTCTTGCTCCAGACTTCCGTTCATAACCACTTACCTGAAGACGCTGAGCAATAAAATCCTGCAAAAAATCCGTTCGCTTTTGAGCTAATTTCAAGTTTGAATCATAACTTCCGTCAGGCGAAGCAACACCTTCTATAGACAACGACTTCAATACGGCACCAGAAGAAATATCATTCAACAAGGAAACCAAATTATCCAACTGATTTTTGGTTGAAGGATCATTCAGATCCGGCTGCGCTTTATTAATCAGAAAGTTTATCTGAATTTCTCCGGGAACCGGACGTTCTTTTCGCTCGGCAACCTTTTTATAATCCTCAAAATCCAGATAATAGGGTTTGAATTTCGGAATTTCTATAAAATCCATCAAAAGAATATTCCGGCAAGTATTGACCATGGACGTCTTGGAATAATAAATATACTCGTTGGCGGAATTAAATTAGCGCATATTTAACTCTACCAATGGGTTTCTCATTTTTATAGTTAATATATTGC
>CALUKY010000026.1 GCA_944321345.1 uncultured Paraprevotella sp. | reverse complement strand
AGTTTCTGTTTCAGTACTCCTTCCTCAGTGAAGTCCGAACCGTTGAAATCGATATGGAACACGGGATGCACGTTCCACTCCTTTTCCAACTGTTCCATGGCCAATCCCCGGAACAGTTCCTTCCTTCCCAGATAATAGTTTTCGAGTGTGGACACCAGCAGGCTCTTTCCGAAGCGTCTCGGGCGGCTCAGGAAGTAGATGCTTCCTTCGTGCGTCAGACTGTAAATCAGGTCGGTCTTGTCCACATATACATAACCGTCCTCTATGATCCGGTCAAAACTCTGAATGCCTATAGGATATTTCATAATCATGTTCTTTAAAGCTATTTATATGAATGGCAGATATTCCGCCCTTAGCGTACTTCCCAGTCATCGATGGTTCCCGTTTCGGACGAGAAGCTGGCTCCGATGCGCCAGATTTTCCGTTTGTCAGAGGCATATTCCCGGTCATAGCCTTTGTCCTCGATCTGCTGTAGGGCTTCGGCAGCCGTGCCGTCCAGCTTGAACTCGAAGATATAGACATAGTCGGCGGTTTCCACGATACCGTCCACCCGTCCCTGACTCTGCGGCTTCTCCACATAGACCGTATATACACTGACCAGTCTCAGGATGAGATAGAACGTGTACTGGAAGTAACGCTCCCGTTCCTTCTCGTTCTCCTTGCGCCGCATGGTGTAGGGAATGCCCGCCAGGAACGAAGTGAACAGGTCGCGTATCAGTTCCACTTCCCCCCGCCGCATCGCCGCGACGAGTGTCTTGACCCATCCTCCCGTCTCTTCCTCGGGTTTGAGGTAGTCGGCTGCCAGCACGGTGAGGAATCCTTTCTTCACCTCGTTGTTCGGGAAGTCGAGCAGGAAATTGTCATTCTCCCAGCTGTAATCCTTTATGGTGAGATATCCGCTCTGATAGATCATGGGTAGCGGGTATTCCACATCCGCCTTGTAGTCGATGAACTGTTCCCGGTCATAATATTTTCCGGTGAGTTCGTTCATGTTCTCGCGGAAGTGCCGGAGCAGGCGCACCAGATAGGTGGGAGTGCCCGAGCTGAACCAGTAATCCTGAATAAATTTCTTGTTGAACGCATTGAGCAGGCTGAACGGGTTGTAGATGTCCGTCAATTCTTCGGCGAAGTGATAACCGTCATACTGCGATTTCAGCTTTAGGCGCATCTCTTCCGGTGTGCACCGGTATTTTACGGCCATGTCGGCCATCGGTTCCGCAAAATATCGGTCCAGTTCCTCCTGTGTGATGCCGCAGAGCGCCTCATATCGTGCGTCCATGCTGATGTCGTCCGGCTGGTTGAATCCACTGAACACGCTCACCTGCGAGAATTTGGTCACTCCCGTCAGCAGGACGAACTGCAGATGGCTGTCGGCACCCTTGAACACCGAGTAGAAAGCCTTCAGCGTGTTTCGGTGCGCCTCCTCCAGCTTCTTGTCGTGGTCCAGCACATCCAGGATCGGTTTGTCGTATTCGTCCACGAGCACCACGGCCCGCCGTCCGGTCTGTCTGTGCGCCGCTTCCAGCACTTTCACGAAACGGCTGCCCAGGTCCAGAGTTTGGGCATATTCTTCCAGTTCATATACTTTTTCCCAATCGGCGACATAACCGTTCAGTTTCTGTTTCAGTACTCCTTCCTCAGTGAAGTCCGAACCGTTGAAATCGATATGGAACACGGGATGCACGTTCCAATCCTTTTCCAGCTTCTCCATGGCCAGTCCCCGGAACAGCTCCTTCCGCCCCAGATAATAGTTCTCCAGAGTGGACACCAGCAGACTCTTTCCGAAGCGTCTCGGTCGGCTCAGGAAGTAGATGCTTCCTTCGTGCGTCAGACTGTAAATCAGGTCTGTTTTGTCGACATATACATAACCGTCCTCTATGATCCGGTCAAAACTCTGAATGCCTATAGGATATTTCATAATCATGTTCTTTAAAGGTATTTAAAAAAACTACTGCACCTTCCATTCAGCGATGGTTCCCGTTTCTGAAGAGAAGCCGGCCCCGATCCTGTAGATTTTCCGTCTGTCGGCTACATATTCCCGGTCATATCCTTTCTCCTCGATCTGCTGTAGGGCTTCGGCAGCCGTGCCGTCCAGTTTGAATTCAAAGATATAGACATAGTCGGCGGTTTCCACGATACCGTCCACCCGTCCCTGACTCTGTGGCTTCTCCACATAGACCGTATATACACTGACCAGTCTCAGGATGAGATAGAACGTGTACTGGAAGTAACGCTCCCGTTCCTTCTCGTTCTCCTTGCGCCGCATGGTGTAGGGGATGCCCGCCAGGAAGGCGGTGAATAGGTCGCGTATCCGTTCCGTATTCCCTTCCTGTAAGGCCATGACCAGCGTTTGCACCCATCCTCCCGTCTCTTCCTCCGGCTGGAGATAATCGGCGGCCAGCAAGGTGAGGAATCCGCTCTTGACCTCATTGTTCGGAAAATCCAGCAGAAACGTATTGAACTGTTGGTTATAATCCTTGATGGTGAGGTATCCGCTCTGATAGATCATAGGTAGCGGATATTCCACATCCGCCTTGTAATCCACAAACTGCTCGGCTCTGTAATATTTTCCGGTGAGTTCGTTCATGTTCTCGCGGAAGTGCCGGAGCAGGCGTACCAGATAGGTGGGAGTGCCCGAGCTGAACCAGTAATCCCGTATGTGCCGGCTGTCCAGTGCGTTGAGCAGGCTGAAGGGATTGTAGATGTCCGTCAGTTCTTCGCCGAAGTGGTAACCGTCATACTGCATTTTCAGTTTTTGGCGCATCTCTTCCGGTGTGCACCGGTATTTTATGGCCATTTCTGCCATGGGTTCTGTAAAGTAGCGGTCAATCTCCTCCTGGGTGATGCCGCACAGCGCCTCATATCGGGTGTCCATGCTGATGTCCTTCGGCTGGTTGAATCCGCTGAAAACGCTCACCTGCGAGAACTTGGTCACCCCCGTCAGCAGTACGAACTGCAGATGGCTGTCGGCACCCTTGAACACCGAGTAGAAAGCCTTCAGCGTGTTTCGGTGCTGTTCCTCCAGTTTCCCGTCCCGGTCCAGCACATCCAGAACCGGTTTGTCGTATTCGTCCACGAGCACTACGGCGCGCCGTCCCGTCTGCTTGTGCGCCGCTTCCAGAATATCCCGGAATCGGGCCCCTACGTCCAGTCTTTCATTGGCCTGTACGGCATATTCCCTTTCCCATTTCTGCACATAATCCCGGAGTCTTTCCTCCAGGACATACTCCTTTGTAAAGTCCGAGCTGTTGAAATCGATATGGAACACCGGATGCACGTTCCAATCCTTTTCCAGCTTCTCCATGGCCAGTCCCCGGAACAGCTCCTTCCGCCCCAGATAATAGTTCTCCAGAGTGGACACCAGCAGACTCTTTCCGAAACGTCGCGGTCGGCTCAGGAAGTAGATTTTCCCCTCGTGTGTCAGTTTATATACTAAATCCGTTTTGTCAATATATACATAACCGTCTTCTATAATCTGGTCAAAACTCTGAATGCCTATAGGATATTTCATAATCATGCTTTTTGAGGTGCTTCTGTACAAAGGTAATATAAATCGTTGAATATTATCTCCAGGCGTTCAAAATTCATAAGAAAAAAGGGGATGGCCTTCCGACCATCCCCTTTTATGATTAAGAGTGAGTATTTCTTACCAGATACTGCTGCCGTCATTGCCCCAGATATCATGTGCTCCTTCTTCGTTGCTGAGGATGCCGCCAGTGGTACCTCCATCAACTTTGGTTTCGTAATCAACTCCTATTGATTCTGTACTGGCACTCAGCAGTGCTTCTGCTGCAAGTAGTCTTATTCCTTTCAATGTAGGTTTATTATATGTCTTTTTCATGAATTGTTATTTTTATGCTGTTTGTTTGCTTTATTTGATAAAGAGTACTTTTTTGCCACTCTTGGTTATATAGATACCTTTAGTAGGGTTCTGAACACGACGTCCCTGAAGGTCATAAAATTCTTCCTGACTCAAATCAGCAACTTCATTTTCTATGTTCGTTGTTCCATCATTACTATCTTCAAATGAGAATGTGAAACCCCTTACCCCTTGACTTGCCGTTGGTAAATCCTCTCCAAGAAGATAGGCTTTGTTGGCCGGTATTGTTCGGTTGGCGCCATCTGCATCATTCAGCAGATAGAATCCTACGTCCTTAGTCTCAGGCTTACTCAGTACAAAGATATCACCATTTCCCATTGTTTCTTGAAGTAAAGTTCCTTTCAAAATATTGCCGCTAATATTGGTAGGTTTATCTTCCGTAACGATACTCAGCGCGTATGTATTGGTGGTACCTTTCAGAATTACTGGAGTGTTTGCCGGAATATGTCCGCTATAAACTTTACGTAGCATCAGGTTGTTTGGATCATTGTCTATCACTGTAACAAAGTAAGCTGTAATGTCTTCTCCTTCCGGAAGTTCTACTGCAAACGGATAGTTCACGGTAGTATAGCCGGCTTCGGTGATGTTTACATCAATCTTCTCGGCTGGAATCAGATACCAGGCGTGATCTGTTCCATTACCTCCTTGACTCCAACTTCCGATGCCTCCTCCCTGATACTGGACTAGGTAGTCACTTGTACCGTTCGCATTGAAACCGTAGTTTCCTCCCCCCCAATCTACTTTAACGTACTCTGTTCCTGTTTCGTTTAAGCTAGTGTTATTTGGAGAGCCTGCATATGCTTTTGCATTGGAATGATATAGTTTTACGCCATTTTCAACTCCTTCAAGAAGCTCGATTTTCCAAATCATATTCGCATTTGCTTTATTCATGTTGCTTTGGGTTAGTTTCTTGTAGGTTTCAGTTCCTGCTTCATCATTAATCTGTAATACTCCTCCGCGCAAGACATTCTGCAGACGATAGTATTTAGAAGCATCAAACTGAATAATAGTTCCTGTCAAATCTTTGATCTTAAGAGCCTTGGCAAGACCTTCGACTGAGCCTTCTTCTAATGCGGAATTAAATTCAGAAAAGCTTTCATCGCTGTTGAATCCTCCTACGGCACCTGTTGGACCCACTTGACCTCTTACCGAGCTGATAGTTGTAGTAATATCTCCTACTTCTTCAACACTGAAATATGACCAGTCACCATCTCCTCTAGAGAACGTCAGATAGTTCTTAGGATTACCACCATCGCTATTGTCCATCGCACCAGCAAAGCAATTCAATTTATTGGCTTTATTATCATATAACCCTCCTCCTTGTAAAGTTGTTCCTTGCAAGAATAAGTAGAAATTTATATTGTCCTTTGCCATTTTATAGTGCCAAGTGTCCGTATATCCATCCGTGCCAGGTGCTACCATGGTTGGATAGTAATCTCTTTCGGCCGATCCTTGTGATGCTAAAACCATTAATGTTCCTGTTACAGCATTGTAAATCTTCAGATCCTCTCCATCTCTTACAAATGTCCAGAAACAGCCATATGTTTGTGGTTTCTCTGTGAATGAATAAACATATTTCTGCTCTTTATAAAGAGTTGTTTTATAATTATAATTTTCTAACGTATCATTATAAGACAGATACCTTCCGTTCAGTTTGAGATAATACCATTTTGTATCCGGAGCAAAGCTTCCATCTACTATTTCAGTTGTTTCAAAATGATTGGCATATGTAACAGTAATAACGCAATCATATGATTCCGGTAACGTAATGTTGCTATTCTCTATTGCAAGTTCGTTTCCATTATTGTCTATTGCTCTTTTGGGTACTAAACCATTTATTGCAGATAATGCTATATCTGTTCCTGCTACACCATATGCATTTGTTGACGTTTGCAGTTCTTCACCGCTCTCAGTAACATATCTAATCGTATAGTTTACATAGGGTATGGTCCAAAAAGTAGAACCTTCATCTGCCCCGGCAGTCCAGAAAGAGAGGACATTCTCTCCATTTACGGTACGTAGGTTCAGCTTTTCTGCCTGATTCTCTCCCCGATACAGAAAAAATCCGTCTTTTCCTGTAACTTTAGTACTTTTCAGGGCATTCCAAGTTGCAATCTGGTTGCCAATGTTTGTATAATCTACAAAATTCGGGAATGTTCCTCCACCATTTTCACCAGCCATTTCGCCTGCAGCCAGCACTTTTCCTGCTCCAGCAGCTTTGTTGTAAATCATAAGATTTCCTTCTGGGGTAACATTGAATGCCCATAAGTATTTGTCCTCTACAGAACCATCCGTTGATGTATAGCTGTTGTTTGGCTTTATATTTGTATTTTCATCTGTGTAATATAGATATGTATTATCTTGTTTGATGTTCAGCAGCTGCCATCTCGTATTGCTATCAAATTCATTGCCAGTAGGAGCTACTGAGGTATGGAATGGATATTCTATGTTAAAATTGATATTTCTAACCTGTACAAATTGAAATATAATTTCTCCATCTCCCCTAGACCAGTAACTCAAATTGGGATCTGTATCCGATACATGGTTTGCATAGATACTTCTTGTCTGGCTTACACCATCGTCTGAGTATTGTGCTTGAGTAACCAATACGACACCTTCCATTTGTGTGCCGTTGGCATCAGTGTAGGTTTTGTCTTCAGCCAAAAATATTTCAGCCGCCTTTGTGGCTGCATCTCCCATGTTGTTGTTTCTTTCAGTATCTTTAGGGAAATAAATTTTTTGAGAAATATTCCTGATTTTTATTTCTCCATTTTCTCCCTTGCTGACATACCAGATGTAATTTGCCTGATCTGTATTTATCTGAGACTCTCCCTCAAATATAAAACCATTTCGTGTTACATCAAATGGGCGATCATTTCTACCTGAGTTGTAGTATAAACTGCCACTTGGTTTCAAATCCTGACCGGCAATTTGGGGAATATAACAATTGATGATATAATATCCCGAATTTAACTCCGATGAGTTTTTTATAACTGTACTTGTGATCTCTGCTACCTTCTCCTGACTGTAGGAAGGCAAAATTGCAGCAAACACTAAACCGACTAATAAAGTAAAAAATTTTTTCATTTTATGGTATTTTTATGTTTTGTTTCCAAGGTTATTTTTTGTGTCTATTTCTAGATTTTGCAAATATAATCAATTCTTATAATCCGGATTCTTTTTTTTGTAAAAAAGTATTTAAATCGCAGTTTTTTTCTGTAAATTGCCATTTATGTTGTATAGCGTAATTTTTTGATTCTGATGTTTATAGGTTAATTAATGAGCATGCTTGTTGTTCTTTATATTCCTGTTTTTTTTATAAAAAGATTGAATAAAAGAAAAGCTTTAGGCAATGTTTGGTTTAGAGGAGAATTTGGTAAAAGACCCTGCTGGAGCTATTCTTAGAGTCTGTTGTATTTGTGATGAGGAGACTTAGGAATATGTACTGTTGTACATTTGCGGCTTGCTTTTGATTAAGGAAATCAAGAAAGAATGTGTCAGTGTACCTTTTCTGTGATTGTCGTTTTATTTAAGTACTTGAATGAAAAGTTAAATTACTTAATTGTTTTATGTGTTATTATTGTTTTATATGTCTTTGCATACTCATATCCTTATAAAGGATTCAATATGTTGCGTCCAGCTGAAGGGAAATGACTAAAAAACTTGTTTATATATACTGCACCCCAAAAGTTTTGGGCCTAACTTTTGGGGTGCAGTATATATAAAAAATTACAATCCTGAAGAACGGCTTTTTAAGCTTACATACATGCTATAACGGACAATTTTTATAAATATGATACGACATGTTTAAGGGTAATATTGCAGTTTGTAAAGTTATGGATACTCTTTCTTCATATACCCTTTTATGGAATCATTGCAAAATCATTTGTGCATGCATGAATCTGAGCATATGCCGTTTTTAATGTACCGTGAATTTCTGATGGTTGCGGATGTAGATGCCCGGTTTCAGGTTGGACACCCTGCGCCCGCTCAGGTCATATACCGGTGCGTCCTGTCCGTTCTCCGGAGCCGGGAGTGTCTGTATTCCGGTAGTTTCTCCATCAAAGATGAAGGCCTTCATCTGCTGGCTGTTTCCTTCGGCGTCCGGCAGATAGGCGCAGAACGGCATTAGAGTCTCGCCTGTGTAAAGATACATGCCGGCTTTTTCATCTTGTGGCTGGCCCAGCACATAGCAGGTGGTCTTGGGGGTAAGCAGACGGTCGGATCCGGTGCCCTGCAGCAGATTCGTGCCCGGGAGGCTGCCGTCGGCGGCCGCATTGGTTTGCAGCATCTGCACCATACCGGATTGCTCGCTTTTCAGGATCACCGGTGTATTGGCCGGAAGAACGGTGCCGTCGTAAGCCTTCAGCAAAACGGCGTCCTGATTGCTCTCTGTGGCCACATAGGCGGTTACGCCCTGCGGGAGCTGTACCTTGAACGGGGCGCTGAAGCTGCCCAGGGCGTCCAGGTCGCCGGCTTCGTTCAGCGATGCGGTGATGATGGCCGACCACAGATAGGACTTGGTGTTGTCCTTGGCATCGTATTCATGGAAATGATAATTCTGTCCGGCAGCCGAATGATTGATGTAGAGATTGTTGGCATTGCCGCCTTCCCGATAGAGCATAAAACGGTCCATGCCGTAAATCGGATTGTTTTCGTCATTGGCTACATAAAAGCCATAGTCTTTAGCAGGCTGGTCAATCTGATAGCCAAAACGGGCGCTAGCCACCGAACCGCTGACGGGAGCTGACTTGGCCGAGCTGCTAGGGTAGGCTTTGCATACCAGGGCAAAGTGGTCGGCCGAAAGCGGATTCTCCTCTATGGTCCATTGCTGCAGATTGTCTGTCGTGCTGTAGGTGTCGCTCATCCAGAGAATGTTGTCGGCGTCGCCTTCACAGCCGCCTACACGCAGACGGCGCTCGGTACGACCGCATTCCGGTTGCAGGGTTCCTATACTGAACCATACCGGAGCGGCAGAGGCTGAAGCATGATTGCCCACGCGGATCAGATTGTATGAGTGGTATCCTGTATAGGCTACAGGCTTGTCTGTTATTCCGTTCAGATACAGATTGTTTGCTGTAGATTGAATAGCCCAGGTATTTGGAACCTTCTCAGAAGAGGCTATGGTAAAAGTGGTATTCTTTGTCTCTGGTGTGGGTACATAAGCACCATTGTTTACAGCGTTGTTGGGCAGATAAGCCTGACCTTTTACGTTGCGGAACTGATACTGGCCGTCCTGAATGCTTACCTGGAACACATATTCCGGAGCAAAGCTCTGCTTCATAAAGCTCAGACTGGTCTTGTAGGCACCGTCCAGTTTCTTCAGGAACTCATCTTCGGTATAGTACATATAACCTTGACGGTCAGCTGCTCCGTTATTATTATTTACATTCTGGAACACGACCAGATCACCGTCCTGAAGCTGGCTTAGGTCTGTAACCACACCTTGTACCGCAAAGGATTCGGCAGGCTGGAAGGACCAACGGTTGGCATCCTGAGCATCATTGTCGTTGTTCCACATATTGATGGAATACTGTTGTCCGCTGCCGGCCATGTTCATCATCCATTCTTTTCCATATTGGTCGCTATGAATGCCATAATAATAAAAGCCATCGGCTTTTCCGTAGAAATTGAGATCCGAAAGCTCGAAGTTGTAGTGCATCTGATTTTCGTCATACATCCAGCGGGCTGTGTTATTACCGGCTGTTGCGGTAGGATTTACCGAACCGTTGGGTTTGGCCTTACAAACCAAAGCGTATTTTCCAGAGCCGTTAGGATCGGCTTTCAAAGCCCAAAGCTGATAATCGTAAGCAGGACTGGCGGATGCTGCCGCAGTTCCGTTCCAAAGCATGTTTACTTTGGCTGTGCTGTTGCTCAGCTGGGGAGCACCCTCGCGCAGCAACTCTATGCATCTTCCTTTACGGTTGGTGTCTGCTGTGCAACGGGTTACAATGCGATACCAGATGCTGGCTCCGTCTTTAGAGGCGATAGGCATAGACATCGGATCTTCATTGAGGTAGTAAGTGGCGTAGGCATACTGGTTATAATCCAACAATTTCTTGTCTTGAATCATGCGCTGACAGAAATTGTTGAAATCTTTCTTGGCAGCCGGCGACCAGGCGCTTTCGGCAATGGCAATCAGGCGCGGGAGGGTCTGATACTCCAGGTAATGGTTGTTGTGCACATACTCGGTCCAGAATGTCCTTGGCAAACTGTACGGCTCCTTCGTTCGCTACGTTCAGGATATCATTGTAAACTCCGCCGTCGTGTGGGATTACTGGATCCTTATCCGGAAAACAGCTGTATTCCGGATAGGCTTTCATGGCTGCGGTAAAATGTCCCGGCATGTCCACTTCCGGAATAATCTCAATATGCAGCTTCTTGGCATAAGCCACCACCTCCTTCAGTTGTTCCTGTGTATAGAAATACGGACCATAGTCGCCTGTAATTACCTCGCGCTGGCCATTCTCGTTGATGATGATGTTTTTGTCACGGATAGAGCCGATTTCGGTCAGCTTTGGGTATTTCTTGATTTCGATACGCCAGCCCTGATCGTCGGTGAGATGCCAGTGAAAACGGTTCATTTTGTAGTAAGACATCACATCGAGCATCCGTTTTACCTCGTCTACGGTGAAGAAATGGCGCGAAACATCGAGCATGTAGCCTCGGTAGCCGAATCGCGGTTCGTCGGTGATGGTGACCAGTGGTAAGGCATACTCGGTTATGGTTGCATCTGCTTTACCGGCCATGACATTTGCCGGAAGCATTTTCTTGATGCTCTGGAAAGCATAGAACAACCCGGTGGCAGTAGAAGCTTCAACGGTAACTCTCTGACCGCTTACTTGCAGATAGTAGCCTTCTGGGTTTTGAGTATGGGTTGTGCCTTTATTTATCTGAATCAGAGCATTGGCATCATTTCCCATAATGACCGTGTAGCCTGTTGTTGTTTGGAGGACTGTTGCAAAGTTTTGTACTTCGGCATTCATTTCTTCCGTTAGGTTACCGGTATTGATCTTGATTTCCTGAGGGAGTAGAAGCTGCCCTTCCTGTACGGTCATTTCTTTGGGTACTGGGGTGAGATTGACGCTCACCGAGGCACAAAGAATAGTCGGTAGCAATAGGAATAGAATTGTTACCAGAGTCTTAAGTTCTTTCATGTTGATTTGTTTGTTCGAGTTAAAAGATAATTATAAGGTATTCTGTTGCAAATATCGTATTTTTAAAGGATTTTCTCAATTGTAAGTTGTCTTTTATGATATGATCAGAATGATGTAATTGTTATTCCGGATACAAAAGAGGGTAGAACTTTTAGCCCTACCCTCTTCTGTTCTGTTTTTTACAAACAGAGTGTCAGTTACTCCCAAACATTGAAATCGCTCTCTTCATTGCCCAGAGCCTGTGAGGCACCCAATTCACTGTTGAAAATATTCAGTGCGTTGCTGGTAGCGATCATCATTTCCTGTTCCATACCCATCATTTCGAGGGTAGGTTTCTGATATGTTTTTTTCATTGATTCCTTGTTTTTAAATGAAACATTATTTCTCAAATAGAAGGGTAGTTCTTATTTGTTGAACAATACCTTCTTGCCGCTCTTGGTTACGTAGATACCCTTGGTTGGGTTCAGTACGCGACGACCTTGCAGATCGTAGTATTCTTCAGCTGCAACACCTTCGGCAACTGTGTCTTCAATTCCGGTAGTCGGACCGCCGATGACGATAGAACGTACTGGGTTGGCTGCTGCCGACAATTCCAGATAAGCCTTATTGGCACCCAGAGTGCGGTCTGTTTTATCCATCAGATAGAAACCGGCTTTTTCGTTTACGTTACCCAAAATATAGGCATCGGCTGCGTCATCAATGGCCTGGCTGAGGCAGATACCGCTCAGATCGTTGTTCTCAATAGGTTCGTCTGTGTTATCGGTCAGAATAGTCAGATTGTAAGTGTCAGCTGCTCCCTGAAGTATAACCGGTGTGTTGGCCGGGATAATGCCGTTCTCGATTTCATTCAGGTTGAATACAGCCTTGTCTTTGCTCAATGTTCCGGTGTAGGCGGTAACTTTTTTTAAAAAAGCAACGAATGAGAATGTTAATATTCTGTTCTTTTAGGTGGAAAATATAACCTTTTTGTATCTTTTATGTTGAAAAACATAAAAAACGTGGGGATGGAAGTCCCCACGTTGAAGATATTAGAACATAGAAATTCCGTTTTTTTAATCTGCATTCCAGATGTTGTGCGAACTTTCTTCACCGGCGTTGAAAACACCGTCGAATATATCGTCGCCGGGAATAATGCCTGTGTTCACATCACCGTTTCCCGTTAGACTGGAAGAACTGAGCATTTCTTCGGTATAAACCAGAGTCTCTTCCAGAAGAGGCTTTTGATATGTTTTCTTCATGTTTTCAGTTTTTATTTGATTTGTACTTTCTGATTGCCGATAATGTAGATTCCTTTTTTCAGGCCCTTGGTGTCTTTGCTGTCTTTACGGATGAGAATACCGTCGAGCGTATAGATATCAACGCCTTTCTGTCCTTCTTCAGAAATCTGCTCTATGCCGGTGGTTCCGTTTTCAAAGAACAGGCGGATACCTTTGGCCGGCTGGCTTTCATTTAATTCAAAATAAGAACCGGTGGTCTTCAGGCTGGAATTGGTACCGCCTTTCATCAGCTTGTCTACACCGTTGACCGAAGCTACTCCATAGCGGTCGGTCATGCTGATCGGATCAAAGCTGCCCTTGAACGTGAAAGGACTGCCGGATGGAGTAATGTCTTGCGGAGTCTGGGCTACGAATGCGACATCCCGGAACTCTACCGGCTGATTTACTGCTGTCGGGCAGAAAATCAGATAAGGTTTTCCGGCTTCCATAATCTCTACCTTCTTGAAGTTCAGACCGGCATCGGTATAGCTGCTGTATTCCTGAGCGTTGGCTCCGGCGCAGATATCTTCCGGACGGGCATTGAACGGCAGACAGATGGTGTTCCATCCTTGTACGAAGCTGCGGTTCAGCACGGCATTGTAAGTACCTTCGATGGCAGGAGTATACTTGTCGTCCGCATCGATGGATACTTCTTTCTGATATACTCGGATCCAGTCTACATCCATGCGGTAGGTGTGGTTGATGTCGGCTGGTCGTGCCCAGCTTCCGTTACCTACCGACTGGTTCAGGATCAGGTAGAAGGCTTTGTCGAACGGCCACTGTCCCTGTGAGAGAACATTATCGTCGGTGCTCTTGTTGTAGCTGCCTACCTTTACTCCGTCTACAAACCAAGTGATGGAGTTTTCATCCCATTCCAGGCCGTAAGTGTGGTAGCGGTCCATGCTCAAACTCTTGCTGAAAGAAGACGTCGGATTGTTTTTGTTGCCCAAATCGTAAGTCCAGTTCGAGTGTACGGTGTGGTAAGACTTGTTTTCGGCATCGATCTGTTCAAAGATATCAATCTCACCGCAGTCGGGCCAGCCGTCTTTCTGGTTCTGAGGCATCATCCAGATGGCCGGGAAGTTTCCGGTATATCCGTTGGTCTTGGCGCGGCTTTCCACTTTACCGCGTTTGAAAGTAAAGAGGTCGCGGGTTTCAACGGCACCGCTCAGCATATCCACATTGTCGGTTGACTTGTCCGGATTCGGAATGGCTTTCAGCACAAGCTTTCCGTCCTGCTGATGAGCCACGGCAATGTCATCGCTGACAAAGCGGTTCCAGGTGGCGCTCATGCGCTGACTGCATTTCCATTTGTTTTCATCGGCACGGGTACCGTCTGTACCGTCAAATTCATCATGGAATACCAGGCGGTATTCTGCCTGATCGTTTGGACTGTAGCTGGCTTTGATGCTTACGTCTCCTAGAACAGGAATAGACAGCGTGTTGTTCTGGATGTCTGCTGGCTGGATCTCCATTTCTTTCCACTGTACATTGCCACGGATTTCCTGAGGACCGTCAAAATTGACACCGGTGCGTACAACCACCGGTCCGTCGAGAGTGTAATCTTCGGTAACCGGATGCAGTATGGCTTCCAGACTACGGGTGCCGTTCAGCTGATAGGGCAGGGCACTGTTTTCTGCGCCATAAAGGTTGCCGTTGAAGATATCAGTCTCCAGTGTTCTGCTTTCGCCGCTGACATTGAGCAGGAAGTCCACAATGTAACCTCCGTTGTTCTGGATGCTGTTGTTCGCACCGTACTGTCCTTTCGGATCGCCATTGTTCCAGTCAATCTTCAGTCGGGCACGGTAATTGCCGTCTGGCAGAAATTCCGGAATCTTGCATGCCGGGAAGGTGATTGTATTGTTGGTTTCGCTGGTTCCTCTTTGGGTTCCTTCACTGTTGTATCCGTTCAGATAAGAAAAGCTTACCAACTCACTGTTGCTCGTCGGACGGTGGTCGTCACCTACTTCAACCTCAAAGATACCATTGTTGTTCAGGTCAATATAGAAGTAGCCGTGCATCGGGCCGCCAGTAGTGTAATTTACACTAGGAGTGATTGACTCGCCACGTGAAACTAAAGCTGCTTCGTCCATCTTGTCCTGATAAACGTTTTTGGGTGCCGTGCTCATGTTTGAGCTGGTGTAGCTACAGCCCTGATTACCTCTCAATGAGATGTTGTTCAAGGTACGGTCACCACGTGTGATGGTCAGTCCCTTGTCGAAGTTTAGTTCATAGTTTCCGGTTTCACCGCCGCCGCTGGTCGTGCTTTTGAAGTTTCCGATGATATGCAGATTACCGTCAACCAGTTCGCCCGGTATGGTGAGCATGCCTTCGGAATTGACCGCATAGGCCGGAATGATTACCGTAGAATATTGGGCTGTGCTGTGTACCAGACTGTCACCGGTAAGATGATGGCCGTGTTTCAGGATGATACCATCGGGTACGAAGCCGTTTTCTGGTTTCATCCATACGGTGAGCGGTTCGCCAAACTTAACTTTTGTACCGGCAAGTACCTTACCGTCGACAGTAAGCACATCGCCGTTGCGGAATTCAGTGGTAACGGTGCCTTCATCGGCATGTATGTTCAGTCGTACATCCACAATGGTTCCACCGTTGGTGATAATGTCGTTGGTTTCTGTCATGCGTCCTCCGGCATCATCACTCATCCAGTCTACCTTAAAGCGCATGCGGTAGAAACCCGGTTCCAGATTTTCCGGAATTTTAAAGGCTGGGGTTTCCATGGTGTTGCATTGGTCGCCTGAAACGGGTTGTCCCTGATTGTTATAGTCCTGACCGTCTTTAGATACAACGGCATATGAAATAAGTTCGCAACCTTCTGGAGCTGTACCGTTGTTGTTCAGTTCCCAGTCGAAAGCGCCATCCCGATTGTAGTCTACATATACATAACCGTTCATCCAGTTTTTGCTGAAATTGATGGTTGGCTTAACGGTTTCTCCCGGGCGTGCGCTGAAGGCCTGTTCCAGTTTCGGACGATAGATCTTTTGCGGATCAATACTACCCACAGAGATGCTCTGTTCGCCGTCGGATGGACTGTTCAGCTTGACAGCATTTACAAAACGTGACGGATTCTTGGAAACCGTGTTTTCCTCAATGTTCAGTGGATAGTCACCACGCTGGAAACGAGGCACCGGGCTGTTATTGACTTCGATTTCGTCAATATAGGCCAGGAAGTCCTCAGTCAGTTCATGAGTAGACTCACAGTCGGGCACAACCACCAGACTATGGATGTCAATGCCGCCGTTGCCTTTGATGGCAAAGACCGCGTCGGTCCATACGTCGGGATCAATGGTGCGGGTAGACTGAACCCAGAACTGTTCGGTCTCAGAGCTTTGTTCCGCATTGTCACGGCGTTTGCCCAGTCCCATCAGGACAACCTTTCCGGGGCGGTCTTTTTTGATCATCACATGCACGTACTTGACGGTGGTGGTCAGTTCGAACGGCTCTTTCAGGTCAATGCGGGCACCGAACAGGTTGCTGGCATAACGGGAGCGCTGGAACATCAGCATCCTGGAAGTGCTGTTCGCCTCGTCACCGATGGTGTTGTCCAGAACCTTTACGATACCTTCCAGACGGGGTTTGCTTTCGCCTTGCTGGGTGCGGAAAGGAGAGTGGCTCCAGGAGTCATAAACACCCAGTTTCGTATAGTTTTCCTGGCCGGCTTCTTCCTCAAAGCCGGTAATCTGTTGTGCAAAAGAGGTATATGGCATGCTGAGCAGAATACTTGCCAGCAGAATATGTTGTTTTTTCATGTCTCTCGATTTTCTTTGGAGTAATGGAATTTAGTATACGGAAATGGTATGCAGTAGCGGACAGGCCTTACTGTCGTTGATGGTAATGCGGATAGCCTTGACATTGAATCCGGTGCCGTAGTCCGTAGTGCTGCCGTTCAGCGGTACGATACGCTTGTAGCCGATGGTGGTGCACTGGTTGGTGGCGCGTGGCGTCCAGGTCGCACCGTCGGCACTGGTCTCGATGGTAAATGACTTGACACGCTGTCCTAATTTGATATACTCCATAAGGGATACATAATGTGCGTTGATGGGAGCATCCCAGGTCAGGGTAATGGTGGCCTGTTTGCTGTTGTCGTTTGTGGCCCAATAGGTATCTTTGTTGTCATCGTTCAGATTTGCGGCCTCGTAATTGCGGTTCTGTCCGTTGGCGCGGGTCTCGGAAACGGTGATCTTCGCATCCTTGGCCAGATCGGTGCCCAAGCGTTTTTTCAGAAGATTGCCCAGTTCTCTCATTCTGGTTACGGTTGCTTCGGGAAGGACACCGTCTTTATTCGGCGGGAAATTCAAGATCAGTGTGGCGTTGCGTCCCACGGTTTCCAGATAGAATTTAAACAATTGATTCAGAGAGCGCGGCTGCTCGTTGTCGTGCCAGAACCATCCGGCTGTAGTACCCTTTGCGTCCGATTCTCCCGGGAACCAGCGCCATCCGTCCTCGCTACCGTTCTCACCGGCTCCTCTGCTGGGGCGGTACTCTGTAGACCAGTTGGTTGTGCCGGCCCAACCGGCTTCATTACCGATCCAGCGGGCTTCGTCACCTACTCCCCACATCACGCAGTTGGGCTGCATCTTATGAATGGCATCCGACAGATTAGGTACGTCATAGTAGGTGCTGGCATCGATGTTCCGCACTTCGTTGGCACCGCCATAATATCCGTCGCCACCATTGGCGCCGTCAAACCACATTTCAAACTGGTCATGGCCATACTGGGCCAGCTCGGTGGCCTGCTTCAGGAATACTTCCTTTACATAGGTGTCTTTTCCATAGTGGGCGCTGTTGCGATCCCACGGTGAGATATAGAAACCATATTTCATGCCCAGCTCCTCGCTGGCTTCGGCATAGGCTTTTGGCACATTGACTTCAAAGCCCAGCCCGCAGTTGTTAGCGTTATGATCTGTTGTTTTCGTCGGCCACAGACAGAAACCGTCGTGATGTTTTACTACGGCGATACCGCCTTTCATTCCGGCATCCTTAGCCGCCTGTATCCACTGTTTGCAGTCGGGATGTCTTGGAGGTCTGAATTGGGAACGGTCTTCATTGCCTTTTCCCCATTCCAAGCCGGTATAGGTATTCATGCCATAATGGAAGAATGCATAGAATTCGGTTTCCTGCCAGGCCAGCTGTCTGTCGGAAGGAACGGGGAATACCGGTGCCGGTTCGTTATCCGGGTTATCCAGATGTTGAGGGGTAACTGTTCCTTGAGCCATGGAAGTCAAAGTGCTTCCTGATAACAACAAGGAAAAAAGTAGTACATGAGTTCTTTTCATGAAATTAGTTTTTTGTTATTATTTAGGTATGTTTTTTATGGTTTACTCAAAATCGGTCTTGAAGATACTTGTTTTTTAGAAGTAAAGAACAGAGATTCGGAATGTTTTTAAAAAATGATATAGAATCTCTGATGGGTTGGAGTTGTTATTTGTGCTGAAACAGGACGGTAAGTAACCAAATGGGAACTGCTTGTATAAAATAGCAGTTCCCATTTGGTTAAGGTTTAACTATTTGAATTACCAAACGTCAAGTCCGCTTTCTTCGTTAGACCACATTTCTGATTCACTGCCGATAGAAGTATTGCTATCGATATCTATTTGCAATGATGCGGCGATAACCTGTTCCGGGTTATATTGCATGAGTTCCATGCTGGGTTTCTGATATGTTTTTTTCATTTTTCTTATAGTGTGAATAGATTAATACTCAATGTTCTTGAATCTCTTATTTAACAATGAATTTCTTGCCATTCTGGATATAAACACCCTTGGTAGGATTCGTTACACGCTGTCCGTTCAGGTTATAGATAGGTGCATTCTTGTCCTCAGCAATGCTTTCTATATCATTGATGGCTGTGGTTTCTCCACCCGGGAACTGGATTGATTTTACACGAACCTGGTCGCCATCGGCTGTTGTTTTTGGTAAATAAGCCTTGAATGCTCCCATTGCCGGAGCTGTGTAATTGTAGAAACCTGCTTTTCCGTTAGACTGACCTAATACAAATGCGCCATTTACCGGAGATAATGTGCGTACAGCACCGGTTCCTACCAACAAATTGGCTTTGGTGATGGCTTCAGCCGCGTCGGTTGTCTGTTTCATCGGATAGAATCCGGCTGCGTCTGCTTTCAAAACAACAGGGGTGTTTGCTGGGAGAGTTGTTCCTTCCAGCTCTTCCAGATTTACTGTGCTGTTCGTGCTGGAAGTGGCAATATAGGCGGTAACACCTTCCGGAAGAGTTACATTGTAAGGAGCACTGAAGGTACCCAAAGCATAATCACCGGCCTGTTTCAGTTCAGTGGCAATAACGGCCGACCAGGCTCCTGCCATATAGTCGGTTGTATTTGGGGCATTCCACTCATTCAGATAAAAATCTTGTCCACTTCCTGCTGCGTTGATATACCATGCACCGGCATCAGGTCTTTGGATGTTAAAGGTACTGTAGCCTTCAACTGACGGACCGTTCTGGATCTGGAACTGATAGACTTTCTCTGAAGCGTTGAATGCATATCTGGCTCCAGCTGCACCTGGATTGCTTACCTGGCCGATAGAAGTTTTGCCCTCATGGGTATAGCTGACAATGGCATATGAGTTTGCTTCTTCCGGGTTTTCTTCCAGACGCCAAATCTGATTGGTGTTGTTGATCACAATCTTATTTCCGGCATAGACGCCTGCTGTCATATCCGCAGTGTTTTCCATACAATTGCCTTTGCGGCCATCTTTTTCAACGATGCCATATACAGCCAGATAATACCATGGAGTTTCCTGTTGCTCGGTTGTTACGCGATGGATGTAAATAGGGTGTCCACCTTGGTTATATAGTACAGGATAACCTTCTTCGGCATTAACTCCAAAACCGTTGCCAACAGATGTAATTTCCCATTGGTTGGCTTTACCGTCCATAGGGGCAATGGTAAACGTGTTGTTGGCATCTTCTGCTGTTACTTGCATTGCGGCGCCTGTTCCCGTATTATTCAAAAGATAACTGCCGGTTTCCAGATTCTGAAATTTATACTGGTCGTCGTCAATAATTACCTTGAAAACATTTCCGGCGTTGAATGCCTTGTCGATAAAATTAAAATCTTTGTAGTAACTGTTTGATGTTGATAAGGTTAGAGTTCCCTGATCCAGATCAAAGTATCCGCTTATTGCATTGTCCATATCCTGTAATAATACAAGATCGCCGCTTTTCAGCTGGTTCAGATCAGTTACAATACCTTCTCTGTAATAATTGGTTGTTTGAGCATGCAGCCCGCCAAGACCTGCCAGGCACATGGATAATGTAAGTAATTGTTTTTTCATGTTTGTTATATTGTTTTTATGGTTTGAACTTTCCGGTTTTTATTTCTTGATTTGCAAAAATATATATTATTTAATGCTATTCTTACATTTTGTCGTTAAAAAATATTTAACTCTAATGTTTTGTATTCAAGATGAAATGGAAATATGTTATTTAGCATATTTTTGTTTCTCATGAAATTAAGTCAGACTTCTATTTTATCTTTACGATAGTAGTTAAAGATTATTAACCATAAATATAGGTGAAATATTTCTATCTTATTTTAAATCATGTAATTTTACGGTGTAATTTTTAATGAAACTTGAATAATGAGTAATATCATGAATGGTAAAATGATTCTGAAAAGTACTTTCCTGTTATCTGCACTGGGAATGGTACAGACCGTTGAGGCGCAGGAGCGGCCCAACATCATTATGTTTCTGGTGGATGATATGGGATGGCAGGATACGTCCGTGCCTTTTCATACCGAAATGACCAATCTGAACCGTCGCTACAAGACTCCGAATATGGAGAGGCTGGCAGAGAAGGGGGTAAAATTCATGCAGGCTTATGCCTGTCCGGTATCGTCTCCTTCGCGTTGCAGTCTGATGTCGGGTATGAATGCAGCACGTCACAGAGTAACCAACTGGACTCTGAAATATGATCAGAAGACTGATGCCGGCAGCACGGTGATTACCCCTCCGGATTGGAACTATAACGGAATACAGCCGGCTACAACAACCAACGCCGCCGATAAGAAAAACACCACGCTGATTACTTCTCTGCCGCAGATTCTGCAAGATAACGGCTATTATACCATCCATTGCGGAAAAGCGCATTTCGGTGCACGCTCCACTTCCGGAGCCGATCCTCTGAAGATGGGATTTCTGGTGAATATTGCAGGAAGCGAAATCGGTGGCCCCGGTAGTTATTTGGGAACAAGTTCTTTCGGAAAAGGAGGTGATTTTGCCGTTCCCGGACTGGAAAAATATCATGGACAGGATATTTTCCTGACCGAAGCCATTACGCGGGAGGCCCTGGCTGCTTTGGAGCAACCTATTACCGAAAAGAAACCGTTCTATCTGTATATGTCGCACTATGCCGTGCATGCTCCTTATGAAGCAGATGAGCGTTATGCCGGCTATTACCGGAATGTTGACGATCCTTATTTTGCCTCTCCGTTGGGCAATACTGAGGTCAGTTTTGCCACTTTGGTAGAAGGTATGGACAAAAGCCTGGGAGATATTATGAACTTCCTGGATGAAAAGGGGATTGCGGAGAATACCATTATCCTGTTTATGTCTGATAATGGAGGACAGGCGGTAGGACAGCGCCAGGGACGCCATAATTACGATCAGAACTGGCCGGCACGTGCCGGAAAAGGATCTGCCTTTATGGGGGGTGTGCGTGAGCCGATGATGGTCTATTGGCCGGGAGTAACCCAACCGGGAACCGAGGTTCAGCAGCACGTGATGATTGAGGACTTCTTCCCGACTATTCTGGAGATGGCACAGGTAGAAAGCTATGAGCCGGTACAGACCGTGGACGGTATCAGCTTTGTGGATGTCCTGAAGGATCCTTCTGTCAACCGTGAACGGCCGATTGTATGGCATTTCCCGAACCTGTGGGGAGAAACACAGGACAAGACCGAGGGATATGGTGCCTTTTCTGCTATCCTGAAAGGAGATTATCATCTGATTTATCATTGGGAGAACCAGAAACGCGAACTGTATAATATTAAGACTGACATTGGCGAGCGGACCGATCTGGCTGCCAGTGAGCCGGAGATTCTGGAGGAGCTTTCTCAGGATTTGACCGATTTCCTGAAAAAAACCAATGCGCAGCGACCTGTTTATAAGGCTTCCGGTCAGCCTTGTCCTTATCCGAACGAGGCGGTACAGGTGGCTGATGTCGGCGATGTGCTGAAACTGTCAAACCAGATCTTTAAATTGAGCAATGAGTATAAGAAGTTCTATTATACCATCTCCGACGCTAATGTAAATACATCAAATGTAGGAGCTTCATACTATTGGACGCTTGGCTCGCATTACGGTTATAATGCCATTCAGGCCAAAGCACAAAAGGCCACTGATTTTGAGGAGCTGAAGAAACAGTTGTTTTATTTCTTGCCCGGACAGGATGACCAGCATTTCCGAATCATGACCTATGACGGTCAGCAGGTGGATTATGTAGACGGAAAAACTGCGTCTGGCTGGAACAATGGAAATCCGGATCAGGCCACTTCTACGGTTACGGCCCAATATATGCAGTATGGCACGACAACAGCCGGGGAATTCGTCATCAGAAAGTCTGCAAGAGAGAACTATTACGGTATCGGAACCAGCGACGGAAAGGTGATGAACACCCGCGGAGGAGCGAATGGAGCTGCCGGTATTGCTGATATGAAATGGATCATTAATGACTATGGAGGCGGATTGAATGTCCTGCAGAATAATAACGGATGCCAATATGCCTTTACTTTATATGACGACGGTACGGAAAACTTGTTCTACAAAGAGGGTATGGTTACCGAGATGGAACAGTTGGCCGATGGTGACCTGGTGATGCTGCAGAATGTGCAGCAGGATGATCCTTCCGTTCAAGGAATGCTTTATTCCCTGGAGGCACGCCTGACAACAAAACGTGAAGGGCTTTATCATCCGGAACTGACCTGGATGAAGCGTACCTTTGGAGAAAGTTCTGTCTTTATCGTGAAGAAGAACGGCAATGAGGTTTCTTTCATCAGTTTGTCCGACGGACTGTATGTGCCGAACGATGTGGCAGACGGAGAAGCTTATTATCTGGCTTCTGCTTCAGACAATACCTTGTTTACCATGACACCTTCTGCCCAAGTGGAGCGTTCTTGGGAGATTACTTCTACAGCTACGGGCTTGAGCATCGGTGCCGATCAGGATTGTCCGGTGGCAGCCGGCGAGGCGGATGCTTTCAGAATTTATAAGGTTTCTACCACACAAGCAGAGCAAACACCGGTATGGATGTATCTGGCAACCTATAATCTGATGGACCAGGAACGTGTCGGCCGTAGCATGCAGGTTGGAAAAACCGAAGGGGAACTGAAACTATGGACTGCTCCTGCTGTAGAGACGAATAATGAGCTTCAGATGTGGACACTGGACGAATCGCCGGTAGAGACGGATGTCTTTGCGTTGCGGAATCGTGCTTTTGCCGAGGAGTCTGGTGTGGGTGAAGTGACTGGGCCGGGCACTACCGGAGCTCGATATACTTATGACGAATCCACAAAGAATTATCTCTTTGCCGTAGAAAAAGCGGGTACGGCAAAAGGAACAAATACCTTGAACCTTAGAAGAAGAGAGGCTGACGGGTGGTATGTGAATGCTTCTGCAGCGGGACAGGAATTTTATGTGAACGAATGGAGCAAGCCGAATGAACCTGATTATATGTCGGGGGCGTGGTCTCCGGTGCTGGTTGCCGATCTGAAAGATACCGGTGATGATGCCTTAGGGGCCTTGTGTACCTTCTCGGCTCCTTATCCGGTAGTTTTACCGCAAGGCATGTCGGCTTACATCGCTTCTAAGGTAGATGCGACCACCTTGTGGCTGTCACCTCTGGAACTGACGGATCAGATTCTCCCGGCCGAAACTCCGGTCATGTTGCAGAGCTCTGAGGCAGGCAGTTATCCGATGCTGCAGACGGCCAGTGCCGCTACTGAAGTTCCGGAAGGAAATCTTTTTGTCGGATCGTGTGCCGACCGTATGCTTGTGCCGTCAAACGGATGCTATGTGCTGGGAAGCCAGAATGGAAAGGTGGCCTTTATGAATTATACAGGAGAGGCTGTTCCGGCTTTCCGGATTTATTTGCCGAAAACTGAGCCTGGAGTTACGGTAATGGCTGTTAAGATTGCCGGAAATCCGTCAACCGGAATCCATGATGTTGTAGGTAATGAGCAGAAGGATGCGCCGATTTACAATCTTATGGGTCAGAAAGTGATACATCCTCAGAAGGGAATTTTCATTCAGAACGGCAAAAAGATTGTTATTGAATAGTCGTCAGCTGATAACATCTCGCTTTTTTATGATTTGTCGGGCAAACATTGCTATCCATATGTAAAGTAAATCAGGAAGAGAAGCAGGAAAATGAGTCAGATCTGAAATTGTAAACAAATTTTGTCGGTACTCAATTCTAAAAGAAGGCCGAAAAAAAACTCCCTGATGTTTTCTAAAAAACTTCCCGTTGTTTTTTCGAAAACATCAGGGAGTTTTTCCAAAAAATCTTTGAAATCTTTTTATTGGGGGTAAAACCTTGATATAAAGGATGCTATAGAAGATAAATATCAAGCCTTCCTGATTTTGTCTTGTCGGATATTTTTACTGGATAAAATCTTTCCTTTTATTCCATAATATGTAGGTTTATAAAAAAAGGCTGTGCATTTTGCACAGCCTTTTTATCTTTAGTTTTTATTCCCACACATTGAAATCGCTTTCTTCGTTGCCCAGAGCGCTGCTTGCACCCAGTTCCGTACTGAAGATGTCCAGTGCATTCGCACTCGTAGCGATCATCATTTCCTGTTCCATGCCCATCATTTCGAGGGTTGGTTTCTGATATGTTTTCTTCATTTCTTTATCTGTTATTAGGGTTTTACATAAATTGTTTCGCTGAAATAAATCGGCTTACTTGTTGAACAGAACTTTCTTGCCGCTCTTGGTTACGTAGATACCCTTGGTCGGGTTCAGCACGCGGCGGCCCTGCAGGTCGTAGTACTCTTCTGTTTCTGTACCTTCTGTTACAGTGTCTTCAATGCCGGTAGTCGGGCCGCCGATAGTGATTGAGCGGATGCCCTGTGCTGTTGCTGCCGGCAATTCGATATAAGCCTTGTTGGCAGCCAGAATGCGGTCATTGGCTGCAACCTTGTAGAATCCTACAGTGCTTACATTACCCAGAACGTAAGCCTTTTTGTCTGCTACGATTTCTTGGCTCAGGAGTACACCCTTCAAAGCGTTTCCTTCGATGGCCGGAGTTATGTTGTCGGCCAGGATGGTCAGGCTGTAAGTGCCTTCCGCACCTTCGAGAACTACCGGAGTGTTTGCCGGGATGATGCCGTCTGCAATCTCATTCAGGTTGAGCACATTCTTTTCTGCGCTCAGTGAACCGGTGTAAGCTTTGATGCCGGCAGGAACCTGTACGGCGAACGGATAGTTTACTGTGGCATAGCCGGCTGCTGTAATGTTTACATCAATCTCTTCGGCCGGAATCAGATACCAGGCGTGATCTCCGCCCTTGCCGGCACCATCTGAGTTAGAATAGAGTGCGATATTTCCATTTTCTCCAAGCTGTACAATATCCAGATTGCTTGCGTTCATGAATCCGAAATTGCCGGCACCCCAATCTAATTTGGTATATTCAGAAGCTTCGCTTGCATCCTTCAAAGGTACGGATTCTCCACTTCCTGCTGTTCCTACATACAATTTGGCGTTCGGGTGATAGATTTTCACGTTGCCGTTAGATCCCTCTTCGAACTTGAACAGAAGGTTGGCGTTGCTTGGATCCATGGCTGTCTCTTTTTTCAGGCTCATGGATTCCGGGTTAATGCCGAAGATACCGCCGAATTTCACATTCTGCAGACGATAAAGCTTGTTTGGATCAAACTTTATTGTTTCTCCTGTCAAATCTCTGATTTTAAGGGCCTCAACAAGTCCTTCCATACTGCCTGTTTTTAAAGCGGCAGTAAAGTCTGTATAGCTGGAACCTGTAAGGGCACCGACAACCCCTTCCATAAGAGCTTGCTTTTCCTTTACACTATTGATCGCTGCTGTTACATTTACAGCTTCAACACCAAGATAGGACCAGTCGCCATCGCCAATAGAGAAGGTCAGATAGTTGTTGGGGTTACCTTCTGTACTGTTTCCGTAGCAATTTAACTTGTTTACGCTATTGGCATAATTCCCATTGTTATCTTGTAAGAACAAGTAGAAGTTTGTATTATTCTTGGCTATTTTATAGTGCCAACTTTGGGTATATCCGTTGGCATTGATAGCTTGCATGGATGGGTAATTTGTTCTTTCGGCATTACCGTCAGATGACAGTACTTGTGATGTTCCAGTTGCTGCATTATAAATCTTTAAATCATCTCCATCTTTAACAAATGCCCAAAAAGATCCGTAAGTAACAGGGTTTGATGCGTAAGAGTAAATAAATTTCTGAGTCTTATTGTTGCTTCCTGAATAATTGTAGGTTTCTTCTACATCATTATAGGCTAGATATCTGTTGTTTAGTTTTAGATAGTACCAATGAGTATTTTCTGCAAAACCATCTGCAGTAGGCGCGTCTGATAATAAAAATGGATATGGACTAACTTCTTTTTCTGGATCTAATACATAAAAAGCTGTCCATGAGCCATTTCCTGAATTTGGACCAAATAATTCGGAGTTATTTACGTTAAGAAAGTTTTGGCCGTCTGCAGTTACAAAACGAACCAAATATGTGTATTGTCCGTTTGAAGGAGTATCCCATGCAGGGTAGTAAGTGTCAGCTGGCGCAAAATTTCCGGAAGGATTTACTGCTTTAAAGGCTATAGCTTGAGATTTATCAGTAGTAAGATTTGTTACAGGTCTGGTCAGATATTTCCCGTCTGATTTACGCTTTAATACAAATTGACCTTCTGCTTCATCTATGGTTCCTTCTACAATAAAATAATTAGCATCTGATAAATTGTCTGAAGAATAACGATTATGGTTAGTAGAATTTTTTTCAAGTCCAAACCATCTTCCTTTTTGATCGTTGTTTACAGATTTGATAATGATGGTTTTTCCTGGAATAATGTCGCTGGCTTTTAAGGCACGCTCTTCTGTAAAGAAGTTTGCTCCATCACCAGTGACATCACCAAGAGCTTGTGCTGATGTTTGAGTCCACGCTGTTATTAATAAAAGAAGCAGCATGTTAGATAGTTTTGTAAATCTTTTCATGATGTTTTTATTTTTGAGGTTATATAAATAGATTGCAAAATAGGTTACTAAGGGCAAAGGTAAGGAAAATAAAAATAATAAACTTGCTTTTAAATATGTTTTTTAATTGCTTCAATCGGTATTATTCCCACACGTTGAAATCGCTTTCTTCGTTGCCCAAGGCATTGCTGGCTCCCAACGTTGAGTCATTAAAGATATTCAGCGCGTTACTGGTAGCGATCATCATTTCCTGTTCCATGCCCATCATGTCGAGGCCCGGTTTCTGATATGTTTTCTTCATTGATTATTGTTTTAGAAGGTTTGTAACTTGGAGATCTTATTTGTTGAAGATGACCTTCTTGCCGCTCTTGGTTACGTAGATGCCCTTGATCGGGTTCTGTATGCGGCGGCCTTGCAGATCGTAGTATTCTTCTGTTTCTGCACCTTCTGCTACAGTGTCTTCAATGCCGGTAGTCGGGCCACCGATAGTGATAGAACGAATAGGATTGGCTGCAGCCTCCAGTTCGATATATGCCTTGTTGGCACCCAAAGTGCGGTCTGTTTCATCCATCAGATAGAAGCCAACTTCTTTTTCTCCATTACCCAAAATATAGGCATCGGCTGCGGTATCAATGGTCTTGAAAACTGTGCTTCCGCTCAGATCATTTCCTGTCAATGGCTCGTCGTCATTGTCTGCCAGAATAGTCAGGCTGTAAGTCTTGGCGGCACCTTCCAATACTACCGGTGTATTGGCCGGAATGATTCCGTTCTCAATTTTCTTCAGGGTAAACACACCTTCTTGTGCATTGGCTGTTCCAATGTAGGCAGTTACTCCATCGGTAACCTGTACGGCAAACGGATAGTTTACGGTAGCGTAACCGGCATCGCTGATAGTTACGTCTATGCTGGTTGCCGGAATCAGATACCATGCAGAAGGTGAATTCAAATCGCCACCATTGTAGAACATAATGGATGCGCCGTTATTTTCTCCTGCTCCGGATGCATGCAGACGCTGACCGGAACCGGCTTTCTTGATATTGTATTGAGCCAAACTCAATGCTTCCAGCGTAAAGGCAGTGGCACTTTCTGTTCCTGCTACTCCCGGAGCGAAGTAGGCTCCGTCATTGCCAGACATATAGGTGTCTGCATTCATATTATGCAGATAATACTGGCCGTCTGTGCCATTGCTTTCAAACTTCCAGATAGCCTGAGCACGAGAAGCGTTACGGTCATTGCTGAAATAGCCGTTTGTTTTTAGGAAGTTTGGTGTTTCCAAGTAATCCACAGGCTCCAGATAACCACCATTGTTCAGATTTGTTCCGTTTTTAGTACTGTATTTACGTGCCAGATTTTCAATGCGATAGTATAATTCAGGCTTGAATGGGATTTTCTCAGCGTTTTCTGCAACGGTTACTGCCGTGCGAAGTCCTTCAATGGTTCCCTTGTTCAGTTCTACATCCAATGCAGCCATATCCTCCTCATTCAGAGAACCTATTGCACCTCGTTTTGCACCTTCCTCATAAGAAGCCTTCAATGCCTGAATTTCATCTTCTAGTGGGGTTATACGGAAGGTAGAACCTATATCCTGACCGGCCCAATATACCAACTTGTTGTTCTGATAATTATAATTGATTTTGGTCGTTTCGCCTACACGTGACAGATAGAAGCCATTGTCACTGCCATAATTGATGCTAGGATAAATGGTCCAGGCTGTATTCTTAGTATCATCCAGACCGTTTTCCTGCTCAAAGTGAGGGTAGGTTGAGGATTCTGCATCTTTCGGTGAAACAGAGGTCATGACCTGAGTGGCTCCGGCTGCTTTGTTGTATACTTTGATGTTTCCGTCAGCATCTTTTCCGAAAGCCCACCAATATGCATCGTCATGGGTTTTGTTTCCAGTGCCAGGAAGGTATTCTGGTGTGTTGCTATTGTAGCTGACGTATGAATCGCGCAGACGCATCAGATACCACTTGGTGTCAGCTGGGAATGTTCCGTTTGTTATGTTACTGTATTCAATTGGGTCTGTGTTCCATTTGTAAACATATTCAATGGTTGTAGCTTTACTGATGTTTATGGAAGCGTCTGTTGTTACGTTTCCATCTACTTTGACCGTTCCCGTAGCTGTGTAGTAACTGTTTATGGTTGGTGTTGTCAAGTCAACAGTGGTTCCCTGATACATATAGCTGTCTTGTGAGTCCAGCAAATTTCCTTTATCATCCAGCTTCTTGGTGGTAACCCGATAAGGTTCCTTATATTCAGAAGCATCATAAACCATTACAATTGACCAAGAACCTTTTCCGTTGGCAAGTTTTGGAGTTCCTGTACCTGCCGTTTGAATATTCAGATAATTACCTCCAGTAGTAAAACGTACTTGATAATCATATGCCCAGCTAGTCTTCAAAATAGTGGTTTTTTGTTCAAAGGTCATTTCGCCATTTGGTTTTCCGGTCATATCAGGAAGGACTACTTCATGAATTCCGTATACTCCACCTTCAGCATTCTGATCGTTTAATGCTGGTTGGCTGATGGTAAATGCGGCAGCTTGAGCGGCATCGCTTACGAATGTAATCTTATATCCGCCATTTTGTGCTGTAGTACCTTGGCTAATATATTTACCATCGCTTTTTCTTTTCAGAATGTAGGTGTTTGACTCTGTTCCGTTTTCAACCGTGTAAACTCCGTTGTAGAACAGTGTGGTAGAGCTACCACTACTACCCCAATTGACCCACTGGGAGTTAGTTTCAGAGATGCCCTTAAAGGCAATAACACTACCTGCAGTGATTTGGTTTGCTTTAAGCGCTTTGTCCTGTTCGAAGGTTGTTTGGGTGACTTGAGCACTTGCCTGGCTTCATCCCGCAGACAGAACGAACATAGCTGCGGTGGTTAATTGTGTAATTTTTTTCATGATAATTATAGTTTGTAGTGAATGTTGTTTCTCTATTCGTACATGCATGGTATTGTTTGCAAAAATAGTCTTTTTTTTAAAAAAAGGAACTTCTTGCGGAATTATTTTTCCCGTTTTTCGATATTTTTTTATCAGGAATGTTTTGTTGTGTGTAGTTCAGCTTATTTTAAAGATGAAGTATTATTCCCATACGTTGAAATCGCTTTCTTCGCGGGAACTATGGAAATAGGTCCCGTCGTTTCCATCTACCAGGTTGGCATAGGAACTGTGTTCTTCCGGTTTGGTTTCCGGATAGTTGCTGAAGTATTTGTTTCCAAAGTTACGGACTGTACTGTATAGAAGGCATAAGTTTGTATAAAATCTCTAATATGCATAATCCAAAAATCTTTACGTTTCTTCTATTGCTTCAAACAACCTATCGGAACTATGTAAATTCCATCTTCAGGGCGACGATAGGCATATTCGCCAGTTGCCGTTAATATCATTTTAAAAGCCGGTGCTTTCATGCGTGTTGTATCAATCTGTTTGGCTAATGAAGTCAGTGTTTCTACACCTTCGTTTATCAAGGTTTCGCCCCCAAGCTTGACCTCAATAAGTCCATATTCTCCGTTGCGAAGATGTACTACTGCATCGCATTCCAAACCGCTTTTATCTCGATAATGGTATACCTTACCATTCAATGCTTCTGCAAATACACGCAAGTCTCTTACGCACATTGCTTCAAAGAAAAAGCCCATAGTCTTCAAGTCGTTCATTAAATCGGCAGGTCCTAAACCTAATGCAGCAGTTGCGATAGATGGGTCAACAAAATAGCGTGTATTTGCTGTTCGAATTGCAGTCTTTGAGCGAAGATTTGGATTCCATGCCGGCATATCTTCTACAACAAATATCTTTCTCAAAACTTCGAGGTAAGAACTTATTGTATCATCATCAAGAGTAGTAGTGTCATTATTTTTCAAATCCTCTTTTAATGTAGCAATTGATGCTTGAGTTCCTTGATGTCGGGCATAAGCTCTCATTAAGCGTTGCACACGCTCTGAAGCTCTTTTAACACCATCGACTTTGGTTATATCTTCCTTGGTTACTGCATCGTAGTAATCAAACGCCTGTTCCAATGCAGCCTCTTCGGGTAATCCAACAGCCATAGGCCAACCACCACGGCAAATAAGGAAAGCTATGTCTTGCAATTTAAGTTCATTCTTTTCCAGTATTTTCTCTGGAGCAGTAAACAAATCGCCAAGACTTACCTTTCCGTTTGACTCTCCAGATTCAAACAAGGTCATAGGTCGCATAGTCAACCAAGCAAAGCGTCCTGTTCCGGAATGTTCTCTTTCCTCTTCAGCCTCCTTGTCGGGGACTGCAGAGCCTGTTAAAATGAACTGCCCCATTTTACGACGGTGGTCAACAGTGTATCTTACAGCATCCCACAACTTGGGCACAGTTTGCCATTCGTCAATAAGCATTGGCGTGTCCCCTGACAATGCTGCATCTGTATCTATTTCCAAAAGACTTTTGAAATTGTTCTTTACATCAGTTCGAGCCAACAATATTTTGCTGGCTGCAATCTCCTCTGCTGTTGTGGTCTTTCCACACCATTTGGG
>CALUKY010000025.1 GCA_944321345.1 uncultured Paraprevotella sp. | reverse complement strand
TCAAAAGATGATTATGAGCCGATTTAATTTTATGAGAATTAAATTTAGAATTATCGGAGCTGTATGCGGTGAAAATCACACGTACAGTTCTTAATGGGGAAAGCGGCAGCAATGCCGCTGACCTACATAACAAATATTTATAAAGAAACCATGGAGGCGAAAAAGATCTTATTTATAACACAAGAAATCGTACCTTATGTTCCGGAAACCGAACTGTCGGTCATGGGACGCAAACTACCACAAAGCATCCAGGAAAAAGGACGCGAAATCAGAACCTTCATGCCTAAATGGGGCAATATCAACGAACGCCGCAACCAGTTGCATGAGGTGATCCGCCTGTCGGGAATGAATCTGATTATCGATGACACCGATCACCCGCTGATCATCAAGGTGGCTTCCATTCAGGCAGCAAGAATGCAGGTATACTTCATTGACAATGATGACTATTTCATGAAAAGACAAATGGCTACCGACGAAGAGGGCCAGGAATATGAAGACAACGGAGAAAGAGCCATCTTCTATGCACGAGGCGTGCTGGAAACCGTCAAGAAACTGCGCTGGACACCGGATGTGATCCACTGCCAGGGATGGATGTCGGCCCTTGTACCGCTGTATATCAAGACAGCCTATAAGGACGAACCTTCTTTCTGCGATTCCAAAGTGGTTTACGCCCTGCATCAGGACGAACTGAAACAGAATCTGGGCAGCAACTTCGGAAACTGCATCGCCTTTAAGGATGTAGATGCCTCTGTATTGAGTGAGTTCAGCAAGGAATTTACCTTCGAAGAGCTGAACAAACTGGCCGTGAAATATGCCGACGGACTGATTATGGCCAGCGAGGGAGCCAACAAAAACTTTGAGGAATATGCCCGGGCCAACCAGATTCCTGTCCTGAACTATCCGGGTGAAGATTATGCCGATGCCTATGCCGACTTTTATGACAAAATATGGAGCGAAGGCAAAAACGGCTAAACAGCAATGCACAATTCTTCTGAATATGAAAGCCAAATTTTTAGGATTTATCCTGGCTTCCGCAATTCTTGGAGCCTGCGATGACAATACCGGCACCCTGGGTATTCTTGATGACAGCGATCAGATCACTTCATCCTATACCCAGATCCAAATGAAAACAACCACCATCCAGGTAGATTCCATTCCGGCGGTAAACGGTACCTGCTATCTGGGACAGGTGACAGACCCGGAAACAAAAACACGAATCAAAGCGGACTTCCTGACCCAGTTCCACACGATGGAAAACTATAAGCTGCCGGCAAAAAGCACCATGCTCAAAGACAGCGAGGGAAAGGTGGTGGCCGACTCGATCGTGGTAAGACTCTACTTCAATGACTTCTACGGGGATTCGACCAATGTCATGAAAATGAATGTGTATGAACTGGATACCCTGAATGTGATTGAAGAAGGCAAAAAATATTACACCAATCTGGACCTGAGCCAGTTCATCAATGCCCAACGGCCGGAACCTATTGCCCAAAAGGTATTCACCGCAAGAGACTATACCGAAGACGAGGGAACACTCAACGGAAGCAATTACTATCCGAACATTCAGGTAAAACTGCCTGCGGAATACGGTTCGTTCATCCTGAACAAGTATTACGAGCATCCGGAGTATTTCAAAAACTCTTATGAGTTTATCCATCATGTATGCCCGGGATTCTACTTCAACCTGACACAGGGTGACGGTACCATGCTCTATCTGGATGTCAGCGCCATGGATATATATTTCTCGTATACCGGAAAAAGCGAAACCACACAAAAAGATACGATTCTGGCCGGTGTGACCCGCTTTGCCGCTACCGGCGAGGTAATCCAGAGCAACCACATGGACGTAGACGGAACAAAGGATCTGCTGCAAGCTTCGCTGAACTCTTCGCATACGTATATCAAAACACCAGTGGGACTGTACACGCAGCTGGAACTGCCGATCAACGAGATTTACAGACAGCATGAACAGGACAGCGTGAGCAACGTAAAACTCACCCTGAACCGCTACAATGACTTCAACACCAGCCATTATGCCCTGGGAATACCGCAAACATTACTGCTGGTGCGCAAAAAGGACATGAACTCTTTCTTTGAGAACCGGAAGACTGCTGACAATATCACGTCGTATACCACCAGTTTCAACGTGAACCAGTATGTATATTCCAACATTGCACGGCTGATTTCATACTGCCAGCAGGAAAAATATGCCGGCATGAAAGAAACCGGACTCACAGAAGCGGAATGGGAACGGAAAAACCCGGACTGGAACAAGGCGATACTGATACCGGTAACCACCTCAAACAGTCAAAGCAGTAGCAGCAGCTCATCAGCCCGCCTGTTGCTGGATATGAAACTGAACAGCATGCGACTGGTCGGTGAAAACCAGCCGATCTCGATCAATGTGATCTACAGCAAGTTCTCCAAATAATATAAGAAAGAACGGTCTGGATACAGATCTGAAAGAGGGCGTAAATTCATTTTTTGAAAATATAAATTTATAATTTAAAATTTGAGTACCTTAATAAACTAAAGAAAGGGCCGTATCATTACTCAACACAGAGTCTGATACGGCCCTTTTTAGGGTTATAGTTGCAATCTGTAACTTAAGGAGTAGTCATCATTTCAGTTTTGGCACATACTTTTTAAAAAGGAAACCATCCGGCTTAGCGCAAACCGCGGGCCTTATAAATACGTTCCTTGGCATTGTTGATCTGCTGAAACTTTTCTTCGGCGGCACGGCGCACATCCTCGCCCAAAGCCGCTACACGGTCGGGATGATGCTTCAAGGCCATACGGCGATAGGCTGCCTTGACTTCCTCGTCGGTAGCCGACGGAGAGATCTCAAGTACCTGATAAGCCTCTTCGAGAGAATCACCACGAAGATGCAGCAGAGAATCTAGTTCCCGGGCGGAAAGCTGCATCGCCAGAGCAATATCACGCAGAGACAAAATCTCGTCGGAACAGATATGACCGTCGCTCTGGGCCAGCTGCACCAGGAAGCTCAACAGCTGCAAACGCTGTTCGTAACTCATATTCTGGGCTATCTGGGCCCCGCAATCCATAATGGTATTCTTATAACCGCCGGGAACGGCAGCATCCATTTTCTTGGCCTCATCAAACAGGTGCAGCAGAATCTGCTCTCCCTCGACCACAGCGCCCTCGCCAAAACGGGTGCGCAGAAAACGACGGACAAACTCCATCTCGCTGTGCATGATTCTCTGGTCGGCCCGAATGACATAGGACGCCATAACCAACAGAGAAAAAAGAAAACTATTGCGCTGCCCCTCAGCAGCGGTACCCTGCGCAGCAGCGGGATTGGCCGCCTCTTCTTCCGAAGCGCGGTCAAAAAGACGGCCGATAAAGAAGCCGGCCAAAGCTCCCAGAGGACCCAATGCGACATATCCCATCGCTCCTCCGATCCATTTACCTAAACCCATGGTTTTGTCAATTAATACGTAAAACTCTTTTTTCACTAAACTTTATCCGTTAACAAAATTACGGATAAATCCGAAACGATCACCAAAACAGATGTTATTTTTTATTCACAAACAAACGGGATCAAAAAAATATACTCACCGAAACACTCCCACACGCAACCGCCAGTACGGTACACCGGCCGCAAAAACTCACATTTTCTGCTAAACAAAGATATTAATCTATAATATAAGAGGTAATTTTCCACGCATTTGGAGATTTGATAGTATTTTTGTACTCTTCTAAACAGACTAAAATGCAAAAAACATATTTTCTATTATTTCTTCTCCTGCTTTTGGGCATGCCGACCTATGCACAAAGGGTGACCGGTACGATAACGGACAAAGAAACCGGAGAACCGCTGGGATGGGTCCAGGTGTACTATGAGGACCAGAAGACTGCGGGAACGCACAGCGATGCGGACGGAAAATACAATATGCCTTACCGCAAAGGAAAAACCCTGTGCGTGTCGATGATGGGATACGAACCACAAACCTTCAAGATAGAACGTGCCGGAACGCTCCATGTGCGCCTGAGCAGCAAGGCAAAGGATATCCAGGAAGTGGAGATCACGGAAAAACGAAGCCGCTACAGCCGGAAAAACAATCCAGCCGTAGAACTGATGAAAAAAGTAATCGAGGCCAAACAGAAAACCGACTTGCACGAAAAAGACTATTTCAGTTACCAGAAATACCAGAAACTGACTTTCGGACTGAATGAAGTGACCGAAAAGGTTTTCGAAGAAGGAGAGTTCAAAAGAATGCCTTTCCTGAAAGACCATGTAGAGGTATGCCCCGAAACCGGCAAGCTGATCCTGCCTCTGACGGTGAACGAAACCGTATCGCAGCACATCTACAGCAAGTCGCCCCAAAAGGAAAAGGAAATCATTACCGGACTCCGTTCGAACGGTATCAACGAACTGTTCAATACCGGTGAGGTTGTGAATACGCTGATCAAGGACTGCTTTACGGATGTAAATATCTATGACAATGAAATCAGACTGCTGCAGTTTCCTTTTATCAGTCCGATATCCAGCACCTCGGCCATACGCTTCTACCGCTATTATCTGGGAGACACGGTAAACGTGAGCGGACAAAAGTGCATCAAGGTGGATTTCACTCCCAACAATCCGCAGGACTTCGGATTCTCGGGAACCCTGTACATTCTGGCCGACTCTTCGTGGCAGGTGAAACGCGTGGAAATGGGAATACCACAACGGTCGGACGTAAACTTCGTGGAACACATGAACATCATGCAGGAATACGAACAACTGCCCACGGGAGAATATGTACTGACCGAAGACAAGATGATCGTACAGCTGGTTGTGGTTAAATCCCTGCAGAAATTCCAGGTAGAACGAACCACACGATACAATGACTATGCCTTTGATCCGATTCCGGAAAAGCTGTTCAAATTTAAGGGAAAACAAAAGACAGACCCCAGTGCCATGATGCGGAATGAAGACTTCTGGAAAGAAAACCGACCGGAAGAACTGACCTCATCCGAAGGTAAAATGAACGACTTTATCAAAAAGCTGGAAAGTATCAAAGGATTCAATTTCGTGCTGTTCGTTGCCAAAGCCTTTATCGAAAACCATGTAGAGGTAAGCAAAGACCCGGAAAAGCCGAGTCCGGTAGATATCGGACCCATCAACACCATCATTACGCATAACTTTGTAGAAGGATTGCGCCTGAGAGCCAGCGCACAGACCACCGCCAACCTGCATCCTCATCTTTTCGGAAAGGGATATGTGGCCTACGGATTCGGAGACCAACGCTGGAAAGGTATGGGCGAACTGACTTATTCGTTCAACAAAAAGGACTATTTGCCCCGGGAGTTTCCGGTGCACAATCTGACGTTCTCCTACGCACGCGATGTGATGTCGCCCAGCGACAAGTTCCTGCCGACCGACAAGGACAATGTGTTCATCTCGTTCAAATGGACCACTGTAGACCACATGCAGTATTATGAACGTTTTGTCCTGAATTATGACAAGGAATGGGAAAACGGCCTGCGCTTCAATATCCGAATGAAACGGGAAAGCAATGAACCGACAGGTGCCCTGTTCTATCAACGGCTGAACGGACAGGACACTCCGGACGGATTGCCCGGCAATCTTAAGAAAGAACTGATTACGACTGACGCAACCGTTGGAATCACTTATCAGCCGGGAGCAACCTGGATCAACTCGAAACAAAGACGCCTGCAGAGCAATCAGGACGCCCCGATACTGGGACTGGAGCACACCACCGGCTTAAAAGGGGTATTGGGCGGAGAATATAACTATAACTTTACGGAAGCAACCTTGTACAAACGGTTCTGGCTGCGTTCCTGGGGCCGCATGGACTTCTATGTAAAGGGAGGAATACAATGGAATAAAGTGCCCTTCCCACTGTTGATCATGCCTCCGGCCAACCTGTCGTACATCATCGAAGACAACACCTTCCACCTGATCGACAACATGGAGTTTCTGAATGACCGCTATGCCTCGCTGATGTTCTCCTGGGATATGAACGGAAAAATCCTGAACCGTATCCCACTGATCAAACGCCTGAAATGGCGCGAATTCATAGGCTGTAATGTGCTTTGGGGTACCCTAAGCCATAAAAACAACCCGTTCTTGGAAGAGAACCGTTACGATTCGGACCTGTTCTTCTTCCCGGGTAACTTCGACAAAAACGGAGTCTTTACCTATAACTCCAGAACCATGGACCGGAAAGTGCCGTATGTAGAACTGATTGTCGGTGTACATAATATTTTCAAGATCTTCCATGTGGAATATGTACGCCGTATGAATTATCTGGAAGCAGATACCCAGAAATGGGGTATACGCTTCCTGTTCCGGATGTCTTTCTGACGAGTATCCATAAAAAAAGGATGTGCCTCACGGCACATCCTTTCCCAATCAGTCTTTTATAAAGTCCCCCAAAACTTAGTGAACAAAATTACAAACAATAATAACAAAATGACTTTATTCAGACTTAATTTGTTTTCTTGACCGAAGTACTACGCTTACGGCCTTTTGTTTCCGTTTGAACCTCTGAAGCCAAAGCACTTTCCTGTTTCTTCAGACGGGCATTGAGACGGGCAATTTCCTTATCCTTAACCTGCAGTTCCTCACCCTGATTCTTGATTGTGGTCAACAGGGCGTTCAACTCCTCATTCTCGATCTCGCTCGGGAAGAGATTATTGACACGGTTCATAAAGTCACCCAGAATATTCATATAGTTGGTAAACGCATCATAAGGCGAATCATAAATACCACGATACATACCATAGCTGGATGCTTTCGTATTCATGAAACGGAAATTGTTGCTGGCCTGCAGATAGTCCCAATCCTGCTTGATACGGCGGTCACGACACATACGTACACGATCGGCCAGACTATAGAGTTTCTCGAAGGCTTCACGCTGCATCACATTTCCCAAGCAGAAAGAAGTGTCGCGCTCTTCGTCTGTCCAGGACATCGGATAAGGAACCTCCAAAGCATCGACCGACTTATTGGCCGCAATAATCTCTGACGGAGTTGCAAAAGCCAATCCTCTTTCCTTGGCATAAGCCGGAATGGCCTTCAGGAAATCCAGAATATGTGAAGACAGTGGCTGGAACATACCCAAAGCACACAATTCCATAAAGATATTGATCACTTTTTCATTTTCCGGCAAAGAAGCAATCCAATCCACATAAGTGTCGGCAAACAACGGATATTCCGACCACTGCGGATTAGCAAAACGCAAAGCGATATCATCAGAAAGCTTGTAATCGCGCAACAAAAGTTTCAGATTCGGATTCAGAGCGCAATGATACAGATAATGCGGACTCTTCCAACCCAGAATGTGACGGGCACCTTCGGTAATCATTCCCTTAAAGCCCATGGAAGCAACAACATCTCCGATTTCATCTGAATAAATCAAAGAGGAGTTACGGATGACCTTCGGCTCTTTTCCAAACATCTCCTTCATCAAACGGGCCTGTTTCTGAACATCTTCCTTAAAAGCTTCTTCATTAGTCAGTGAAGACAGTCCGTGAGAATAAGGCTCTGCCAGGAATTCCACACAACCCGTTTCATTCAGTTCCTGCAACAGTTCAATAACATCGGGCGCATGATTCTCAAGCTGTTCTACAGCCACTCCAGACAGAGAAATGGCACATTTGAAATATCCCGGATGCATGCGGGCCATCTCGAGCAATGCCTGCAGGGCCGGAATGTAAGAATTCTGGGCCGTTTCGGTTATGGCATGCTCATTTTCGTAATCATCATAATAATAATGATCGGTACCTATATCAAAGAAACGGTAACGTTTCAGATGAATATTCTGATGTATCTCAAAGTACAAACAAATGGTTTTCATATATAGACCTTATTTAATTATTTACATTTTTCTATGGTTTTCTCATATAAAGCGCGGATTTTCACGCCGACCTTCTCCCAGGTAATGCCATCGACCTCTTTCTTGCCCTCTTCCTGCAAATACTGATGCAAAGCCGGATTGGTACACAAAGAGTACATGGCATCGGCCATGGCATCAATATCCCAATAGTCAATCTTGATGCACTTGTCCAGAATCTCGGCACAACCGGATTGCTTACTGATAATAGAAGGCACACCACTCTGCATGGCCTCCAAAGGAGAAATACCGAAAGGCTCGGATACCGACGGCATGACATACACATCACTGTCGCGGAAACATTCGAATACCTGAGGTCCCTTCATAAAACCCGGGAAATGACAACGGTCTGCAATACCGTAAGACGCAGCCAGCTCGATCATTGCGTTCATCATATCACCACTTCCGGCAAAACAGAAACGGACATTGTGCGTGCGCTCCAAAACCTTACGGGCAGCCTCAATAAAGTATTCCGGTCCCTTTTGCATCGTAATACGTCCCAAGAAAGTGACCACCTTCTCCTTACGCTCTGAGGCAGGCTTACGCTGGTTCACAATGGCCTGCAAGTTTTCGGCCAACGGATATACCGCATTATGCATGGCAAAGCACTTATTGGGATCCTGGTGATAATGATTGATGACCGTCTGACGGGTCAGCTCACTCACACACATAATACAATCAGCATGGTCCATACCATCCTTTTCAATGCTATAGACCGTAGGATTCACATTACCACGGCTTCGGTCAAAATCGGTAGCATGCACATGGATGACCAATGGCTTTCCGCTGACCTGCTTGGCATGAATACCCGCCGGATAAGTCAGCCAGTCGTGCGCATGAATAATGTCATAGTCCTGCTGGCGCGCCACAACTCCGGCAACAATAGAATAATTATTGATCTCTTCGTGCAGGTTATCAGGATATCTTCCGGAAAACTCCATGCAACCCAGATCATTTACATGCATATAATTGAAATCGGCATAGATATGACTACGCAAATCATAATACAACTGAGGATCCATGCACTTGCCGATGCGCTCCTGTACATACTCCCAGGAAGGATCACGCCAGGCAATAGGCACACAATTCATACCTATAATATTCATAAAGCTCCGATCCTCATCGCCCCAAGGCTTCGGAATACAAAATGTAATCTGCATATCGGGCTGCATGGACAACCCTTTGGTCAAACCGTAACTGGCCGTACCTAATCCTCCCAGAATATGAGGAGGAAATTCCCATCCGAACATCAATACCTTCATCTTTATTCCTCCTTAATCTTTATTCCAAGTTATATTTTTCCATTAACTTCAACACACGCAAAATACCTCCCACATTCATAGCGAAAGAAATGGCGCCACGACCATGGAAAGGCGGATTACCGTCAAACAGTTCGGGCAGTGTACCCAGACAGTGATAGAACATCTCCTCTTCGTAACCGACCAACTGACGCTCAATAAAGCTCAGACGGCTGTATTTATATACTTTCAGACAGGCTTCCATGTAGAAACCGGCCAACCATGGCCATGCGGTTCCCTGATGGTAAGCATAATCACGCTGAATCTGAGGACCGACATACATCGGATTATAACCGGTACTCTTCGGACTCAAGGAACGGAGTCCCTTTGGAGTAAGCAATTCCTTGGTACAGATATCCAGAATAGCCTTCTGCTGTTTCTTATCCAATGGAGAATAATCCAATGCTACGGCAAAGATCATGTTCGGACGAACACTCCAATCGGCAACACCGTCGTCAACATAATCCATCAAGTAACCATGCTCGTTCCAGAATACCTGTACAAAAGACTCCTGTGCCACACGGGCGCGCTCCTCGTACATCTGTCCGCGATCGGCATTATTCATGGCAGCGCACATCTGTGCACAATACTTCAATGCGTTATACCACAAGGCATTTATTTCGACCACATATCCGGAGCGCGGAACAATAGGACGACCGTTGGAAGTGGAGTTCATCCACGTTACCGGCTTTTCCTTGCCTTCGACCCAAAGCAATCCGTTTTCGCGAAGCTCGATTTCCGGATGCTTTCCTTCGAGCATAAAATCCATGATAGAACGCAACAGAACGCCGTATTTCTCCATGCATTTTTCTTCGGAAACAATATTGGCATACTGCTGGATGCACCATACGGCCCAAAGCAAGACATCGGGTTGCTCCATTTCATAAATGCGCACGGACAAAGGACGGGCGTTGATAATATCCTCAATTCCCTTACGTGCCGTTTCCATAAAGAGCTCAAACTTCTCGATCTCATCGTTCACCAAAGTCAATCCCGGCAAAGAGATAAACATATCGCGCGCACGGCACTTGAACCAGGGATAACCGGCCAAAATATAATTCTCGCCATCACGATGATTATAGAACTGATGGGCGGAATTAACCATACAGTGATAGAAATTATCGCGCGGAGTACGTGATTTCACCTCAAAATCAACCACATTATTCAACTGGCTCACCTTGATCTCCGATAATCCCGCAGAGAAAGTCACACTCTCTCCTTTCTTAATGTCACACTCAAAATATCCGGGAACATACAGGTCTTCATTAAAAGAGTATCCGCGCTCCTGTTCCTTAGGATACTCAACCCCACGATACCAGTCCGGACAGAACACAAACTCATTCTTCTTGTCCAGCTGCATGTACAACTCCGGATATCCGGGATACATACTCGTTTTTATTCCATGGTTAATCTCGGTGTATTCGCGTGAGGCATATTGGTTTTCATGAGTATATTCGCGCACACTTCTGAAGGCCAGAAAAGGACGCAGACGAAGTTTGGTGGCAGAATGTGCTTCCAATAATGTGTATCGTACCAGAATTCGGTTTTCATAATGCTGGAATACCTTTTCCTTTTTGAGCAGAACGCCACCGACACGATAAATGGTTGTCGGAACCTGCTGACATTCAAATTCGCGAATGTACTTATGACCTTTTGGACTGAAATTATCGCCCTGATATTTGTGCAGTCCCAAATTAAACTCAGCTCCATGCTGAATGACCGTCTCATCTAATGATGAAAGCAAGACATGATTCTCATCATCCATCTCGGGTATCGGGACCACCAATAATCCATGGTATTTTCTTGTATTGCAATCGACAATTGTAGAACAAGAATATGCGCCCGACCGATTGGATCGCAAGATTTCTTTGGGTAAGGACTCTTGCAGATTCGTCATCAGAGTTTTATCAAACTGTAAATAACTCATAGTCGACTTCTTAAGGTTTTAGATTTATATTATTGTTTATTGTTCACAGGCAATTTATGGTATTCATGTCTTCAAATATATAACAAATATTCTTTATTTAAAAATAAAACGAGAAAATTATCACATAAAACTTATTTTTATAAAAAATGATTTTTTTTTTGCGATAACATTTTTGTTGCGGATGTATAAAATTATTATTTTTGTGCCGTATAACATATTTTTGACACAGTATCATGGTGAAACAAAGTATAAGTCTGGACGAAGCAATAGAAAAATTATCAGACATATGGGATCCATTAAATGAAGAGCAGAAGAAACTGCTTAAGGACCATCTGACCATACAAAGCTTCAAAAAAAACGAACCGATTTATTTGGAAGGAGAACTTCCAAACAAATTGCTGTGTCTGCTTCAAGGTAAAGTAAAAATATTCAAAAACGGAGCCGGAGGAAGAAATCAGATTATCCGGGTCATCAAGCCTGTGGAATACTTCGGATACCGCGCATCTTTTGCCGGACAAAGTTTTCTGACAGCAGCTGCTGCCTTTGAATATTCTATTGTGGGAATGATCCCGATGAGTATCGTAACCCGACTGGTGTGCGAAAACCACCAGCTGGCGTGGTTCTTTATCCGACAACTCTCTATAGACTTGGGAATTGCCGACGAACGAACAGTCAATCTGACCCAAAAACACATACGGGGCAGACTGGCAGAAGCCATTCTCTTCCTGAAAGAAAACTACGGAGTAGAAGAAGACGGATGCACTTTGAGCATATATCTGTCGCGCGAAGATATGGCCAACCTGTCGAATATGACCACCGCAAATGCCATCCGTACCCTGTCGAATTTCTCTTCCGAGAAAATCATTGCCATTGACGGACGGAAAATAAAGATTATTGATGAAGCGGCTTTAGAAAGAATCTCTAAATTCGGTTAAAATAAAAAACCGTTTCGCCACAATGCAGGCATCCCAAACAGATTTAAACCGGAATGATGAAATTCAGCGCCTCTGGAAGGATACCGATTTCCAGCGGTCCATGTGCCTCTTCCCAAACAGCCCCGTCAAGACTGACACAAGACTTGTTATGTTCCACCACTAGAATTCTCCGGGTACGATAAGCCTTAACATTCTTATGATTCAGGAAACGCCCCCAAATCAGCATCCAAAGCCCCTCAAACATTTTGGTCAGCTCCGGATGCGACACAACGGACACATCCAGCCATCCGTTATAAGGTACACTGCTTGGAGTCTGTCCGTATCCCCAGGCATTGCCAACACAAACCGTCATGATCTTTTTTCGGATATCGTCCTGATTCACCTTCAGATGCATTACGTGTTCCATACGGTGAAACAGCAGCAAAAACATGGATGAGAAAAAAGAAAGACTGCGCATTCCCCAAAAACGCTGGGTTTTATGCTTGATTTTCATAATATTGGCCACCAGACCAATATTCACACAATTCAGAAAATAACGACGGGTGTTGTCTTCCAACTGACAGTAACCGACATCCACCTTACGGACACGGTGTTCCAGAATCGTATCAACGGCTTTTTTATAGTCATCTTCGGTCAAGCCCCAGAAACGGGCAAAATCATTGGCCCAACCATAAGGAATCACTCCTACCGATATCCTGGCCAAACGTGAAGCATCCACAGAAAGCAATCCGTTCAAAGCCCGATAAAGAGCCGCATCGCCCCCTACCACGACAATCGTGGTATATCCGTTATCGGCCAGCATGGCGGCCAGACGCTCCACAGATTCCTTATCTTCGCTCTGCACAAAATCATAATGTACCTCTTTCTCCTTCAGATACTTACGTATAGCTGACCAATGCTTCTGCGATCCGGTTTTCCCTTCCTTTGGGCAGTAAATAATACCCCATCTGCTATTTTCCTTAGACATATCAAGCTGTTTTATCCGGCAAAGTTACACAAAAGAAAAGAAAATGTGCAAGAAATATCATTTTTTTATCCCATTCGGTACAGTTCTTCGATCTGCCGCACCTTTTCTTCGAGGGGAAGGGTTCCATCAATCCAATGAATGACCGTACCCCGACGCTCCATTCCCCGGAACCAGGTCATCTGGCGCTTGGCAAACTGATGGATAGCAATCTCGAGTTGGGAATACATTTCCTCGTAAGTAAGTTTTCCCAAAACATAATAAGTCAGGAACTTATATTCCAGACCATAGTAAATCAAATTCTCGGCAGGAATTCCTTCGGCCAGCAAATCGCGTATCTCATCGACCATTCCGTCTTCCAGACGCTGTTTCAAACGGTCGGAAATACGCTGGCGACGCAATTCGCGAGGAATATCGACTCCGATCACCAAAGAATGGAAATCGGGCATATCCGTTTGTGTTACCGGATGAGTGCGGTAATATTCGGCTATTTCAATGGCACGGATGGCACGCTTCACTGTATCCACATCCGTTTTGTTGTGCAATTGCTTGTATCCACTCAGAATATCGGTCAGCTCTGCCAGACTCTTCCCTTCGAGGGAGTGACGCAGTTCCGTATTTTCCGGAACAGTATCCATACGATAACCGCGAAGCACCGACTCCAGATAAAGGCCGGTACCTCCGCACAGTACGGGCAACACCTGTTTTTCCTTCAACCGCAAGTATACTGCCTTAAAATCTTTCTGATACTCATAAACATTATACTGGCTCCCCGGTTCACAAATATCAATCAGATGATAAGGAATCTGCTGACCGTCCACCAGATAATCAGCCAAATCCTTTCCGGTTCCCAAATCCATGCGGCGATACACCTGACGGCTGTCGGCACTGATAATCTCTGCATGCAAAGAGGCGGCCATATGAGTTGCCAAAGTTGTTTTTCCCGAGGCTGTAGGCCCCAGCACGGTAATCAGATCATATTTCATACTTCGGTTTCTAGAAAAGTGCGTACAACAAATAAAGCAAATGGGCAAATACACCGGCTACCAGTCCGCTGACCAAATGAATTCCCATAGCCTGCGAAGTAAGATGGCGATAGCCGATGGCATCAAAAATGGCTGAATAGGTTGAAAGGAATCCGCTCCAACTGATTCCCATAGCCGTAAACACAGCAACGGCATTACCGTCCAGGAATCCCTGTGAAATAAACATGGGAACCTGACCTAAAGCCGCTCCTACCGTTCCCAAGGAAGTGATCGGAAAAGCGACCAGCTCCGGATGTTTGAAACCGAAAAGCCATTCAAAAATAAAATTGATTCTACCAGCCAGGTCGGGCAATAAGGCAATACCCTGATATGGAGAGCCGTCATAGACTCCTGACGGACCGGGACCGAATGTCAGAATAAACACAGCGGTAGAAATGATAATCACACCAGGAATAATCGCCAATCCGAGTTCCACACCGTTTTTTCCTCCGTCGAGCAAAGCGTTCAAAAAACGGATAAAGGTACTTTCTTTGGCCTGAAGCACTTCGGCACGCTGAGCTTCATGGGTGCGCAGTTCTTTATTTTCCTCGGTAACAACCGGCATCGGTTCCAGATATGAAGGATCTTTCTGAATCAGCATTCTCTGAAAGAATCTGGTAGAAAGAGCACAAGCGGCAATTGCTCCTAAAACGCCCAGCAAAGGCTCAAGAGCATATCCCTTTCCCAGCATGAACACCAGTACAATCAATCCCATGCCAAATGCCGTACCATAGTTTATGAACGAAACGAACTGGTATTTTTTAAAATAGCGACTGAAGTTTTTGTCTTTGGCCAGAGTCAATACCGCCGGATTATCAGACAAAAAGGGCATGATAGCTCCCAAAACGGCTACACCCGGCAGTCCGAAAACCGGTTTCATCAACCGTCCGAACAAAAACTCCATAATCCGCACGACACCGAATTCAATAAACAAACGGCTCAAGGCACCGGAGAGCACGACAACTCCCATCAGATAAAATACTGTCTGCAAAAGCAGGTCATGAGCCGTATTCATGATCGTATTGAGCATATTGGAAAGGCCCATCACGCTTCCGATATAAGTAAACACAGCCAAAAACACCACAATAAATATAAATCCTTCGGCCGTTTTACGCTGCAACAATGCCTCTTTCAGTCTTTTCCTATTCATTTCTTCAAATTTAGCGGTGCAAAAATACAAAAAAAAGCCACTCAGGCAAACTGAGTGGCTTCATTTATTGGATACGATTTATTAACCGTTAACCTTCTTCATGTGAGCGATCAGATCCAATACCTTGTTAGAGTAACCGATCTCGTTGTCATACCAAGATACAACCTTAACGAAAGTATCAGTCAAAGCGATACCAGCCTTAGCATCGAAGATAGAAGTGCGAGTGTCACCCAAGAAGTCAGAAGAAACAACTGCATCCTCAGTATAACCCAGAACACCCTTCAATTCGCCTTCTGAAGCAGCCTTCATAGCAGCGCAGATCTCTTCGTACTTAGCAGGCTTAGCCAAGTTAACTGTCAAGTCAACAACTGAAACGTCCAAAGTAGGAACACGCATTGACATACCAGTCAGCTTACCGTTCAATGAAGGAATAACCTTACCTACAGCCTTAGCAGCACCAGTTGAAGAAGGAATGATGTTACCAGCAGCTGCACGACCACCTCTCCAGTCTTTCAAAGAAGGACCGTCAACAGTCTTCTGAGTAGCCGTAGTAGAGTGAACTGTAGTCATCAAACCGTCAGTGATACCCCAGTTGTCATTCAAAACCTTAGCGATAGGAGCCAAGCAGTTAGTAGTACAAGAAGCGTTAGAAACGAACTGAGTACCCTTAACATAAGTGTTCTCGTTTACACCGCATACGAACATAGGAGTAGCGTCCTTAGAAGGAGCTGACATAACTACGTACTTAGCACCAGCCTCGATGTGAGCCTGAGCCTTCTCCTGAGTCAGGAACAAACCAGTAGACTCAACTACGTATTCAGCCTCAACCTCGTTCCACTTCAGGTCAGCCGGGTTACGCTCTGCAGTTACACGGATTTCCTTACCGTTAACGATCAATTTGCTGTTCTCAACGTCAGCTTCGATAGTACCCTGGAATGCACCGTGCATAGTATCATACTTCAGCATGTAAGCCAAGTAATCAACTGGACACAAGTCGTTAATACCTACGATCTGGATGTCGTCACGAGTCTGAGCTGCACGGAATACGAAACGGCCGATACGACCGAAACCGTTAATACCTACTTTAATCATCTTTCTTTGTCTTTAAAAATTAAAGGTTAGAATATAAATTATTAATCTCTAAAATCTTTTACGGGCTTTATATCAGCCACAATTACAGTAATGGGCCGCTCCACACGACATAAGCAAGACAGCTGACAGAACTATGATACAGATGTGATATGTACGTCTCATTTACTCTAATTTTATTCACTGCAAAATTAATAAATTCTTTTCATATACGTTCCAAATTCCCGGAAAAATATCATTAAAAAAATCAATGAACAAATTCATCGGGGCAAATACCCCGCGAAAGGGGCCTATCCCGGAACGGATATGGTTCTTAAAAGAACAAGATACAGGCTGAAGGCAATCCTTCAGCCTGTATCTTGATTTTATTCCCACTCAATTGTGGCAGGTGGTTTTGAAGAGATGTCATAGCATACTCTGTTCACCCCTTTTACTTTATTAATAATGTCATTGCTTACCTTGGCCATGAATTCATAAGGCAGATGAGCCCAATCGGCAGTCATGGCATCGGTACTGGTTACTGCACGCAGAGCCACGGCACGCTCATAGGTACGCTCATCACCCATAACTCCAACACTCTTGATCGGCAGCAGAATCACTCCAGCCTGCCATACCTGGTCATAAAGATTCCAGTCGCGCAAGCCCTGAATGAAGATATCGTCGGCATCCTGAAGGATACGTACCTTTTCCGGAGTGATATCGCCCAATATACGTACGGCCAGACCCGGACCCGGGAACGGATGACGGGTAATCAGATGCTCCGGCATACCCAGCTCGCGGCCTACCTTACGGACTTCGTCCTTAAACAGCCACTGCAACGGTTCGCAAAGCTTCAGATTCATCTCTTCGGGCAGTCCACCTACATTATGATGGCTCTTGATGGTCTTACCGGTAATGTTCAGACTCTCGATACGGTCCGGATAGATGGTTCCCTGTGCCAGCCATTTGGCATCGGTAATCTTATGCGCCTCGGCATCGAACACTTCGATAAAGTCGCGACCGATAATCTTACGCTTCTGTTCCGGATCGGTTACCCCTTCCAGATCCTTGAAGAATTTCTCACTGGCATCAACACCGATAACGTTCAGTCCCAGACATTCATAGTCGTGCATCACGTTCTTGAACTCATTCTTGCGGAGCATACCGTGATCCACAAAGATACAAGTCAGGTTCTTGCCAATGGCCTTGTTCAGCAGAACAGCCGCAACCGAAGAATCAACACCACCGCTCAGACCAAGAATTACCCGGTCATTACCCAACTGTTCTTTCAGTTCGGCAACTGTTGTTTCTACAAAAGAAGCGGCACTCCAGTCCTGCTTTCCTCCACAGATATCTACCACAAAGTTTTTCAGCAACAAAGAACCCTGAACGGAATGGAACACTTCCGGATGGAACTGCACGCCCCACAACGGTTCTCCTTCTGCCTGATAAGCCGCATTAACCACCTTGTCAGTCGAAGCAATCACTTTAAAGCCTTCGGGCAATGCCGTAATGGTATCTCCATGGCTCATCCAGACCTGTGAGTGCTCGTCAAATCCCTTGAACAAAGGATTCTCATGGTCGAAAGTCTGCAAGTTTGCGCGACCGTACTCACGGCTTTCAGCCGGCTCAACCTTACCGCCAAGAGCATAACTCATAAACTGTGCGCCATAGCAAATACCCAAAATAGGATATTTACCGCGGATTTCATCCAGTTCGATCTTAAACGCCTTCTCGTCATATACGCTGAATGGTGAACCGCTCAGGATCACACCGATTACCGAAGGATCATTCTTGGGAAATTTGTTGTAAGGAAGAATCTCACAGAATGTATCCAACTCACGTACACGACGGCCTATCAGCTGGGTCGTCTGTGAACCAAAATCCAAAATAATGATTTTTTGTTGCATAAAAAAGGATATTTATCTGATTTTGTCTGCAAATATACAAAAAAAAATTGTACTCAAATGATGCCCTTCAAGAAATCTCCTGCCAAAGGAAGAGTTTCAGGCTTTCCGATATCCATAAGTTTCAGGTCTGGCTGACAAATACCTTGGATATGCACCTTGTCGCACACCGAAAGGTAGAAGTCGATAATCGAGAATTTATCGGGCCATCCGTCAAATAACGGAAAAAGACCGGGCGAAAAGGTATGGATTCCGGAAAAGGCCAGTTTACGGCAGGAAGCGGGTTCCAGATCCGGATAAGGCGACTTGATCTCTCCGGTTTTCTCATTGATCCATCCACACAACCTTCCGGACGCATCAAAAAGCAGGTAACGGAACGTAGAGCGTTCGCTAACCAGCAACGCCGCATCAAAAGCCTTTCCCTGCTCAAAAAAAGCATCCAGTTGCACGTTCGAAAGAATATCCACATTGTGCACCAGAAACGGTTCCTCATCCTTTTCAAAAAAAGCGGCCGCTTTCCGGATTCCCCCACCGGTATCCAGCAGGGCATCGGTCTCGTCACTGATCCATAAACGCGGTCCTTCTCCCTGCAGGGAATGAATATGCCGCTTCATCATATCGGCGTGATGATGCACATTGATGACGATATCCGTAGCTCCGGCTACCGAAAGCCGGCGAATCAAAAGATCAAGTAACGGAGTTCCTCCCACCGGTATGAGCGCCTTGGGAATCCGGTCGGTCAGCGGGCGCAAGCGCGTACCCAGGCCCGCTGCAAAGATCATGGCTTTCATATTTATCTGTTTTTTGCGTGAAAGATTGTCTGAATCGCCTGTTCACGATGATTCACAATCACTTCTATTCCATATTTTTCGTGAAGATGAACTGCCAGATGCTGGGCGGAATAGACACTGCGATGCTGTCCGCCGGTACATCCGAAACAAAACATCAGATGCGTAAATCCACGTTGCAGATAGCGCTCTACATGAGCATCGGCCAGTGCATAGACATGCTCCAGGAATGTCAGGATCTCTCCGTCTTCTTCCAGAAAACGGATCACCGGCTCATCCAGACCGGTCAACTTTTTATAAGGTTCATATTTTCCGGGATTGTGCACCGCACGGCAGTCAAACACATACCCTCCGCCATTGCCTGAAGGATCTTCGGGTATTCCCTTACGGTAAGAAAAACTCAGGACATCGACCTGCAATACCGGCTGTCCCTTTTCTGCGACAACCGGTGTCGGACGGTCGGGCGCGGACGTAACCTGAGTACTTTCCTTCTCTGTCTGGAAACGGGGAGCATGAACCAGCGTCTCAAGCACCTGTTTCAGATAAGGATAGGTACAAATGCCCTGTTCCAGCAATTCACGCAGGTTTTCCAGAGCAAACGGAATACTGTCAATAAAGTATTGTTTACGCTCGCAATAACCACGCAATCCATAGGCTCCCAATACCTGCAGCGTACGGAAGAACACAAACAGATTCAGGCGCTTGCGGAAATGATCCGGATTTACCGAATCGTAGGCCTGCAAAGCTTCCAGATAGCATGCTATCAACTCTTCACGCAACTGCGATGAATAATGGGCCGAAGCCTGCCACAGAAAACTGGCCACATCGTATTCACGGGGCCCTTTCCGCCCCCCCTGATAATCGATAAAACAAGGATTCCCGTCCGGATCCAGCATCACATTTCGGGCCTGAAAGTCACGATACAAAAAGGTATCCGAGGATTCCTGCAGCAAATCGGAAGCCAAAGCCTGAAAGTCTTCTTCAAGCTTCATCTCATGAAATTCAATACCGCTGGCTTTCAGGAAGCAATACTTGAAATAATTCAAATCGAACATCACCGCCTCACGGTTCATTTCCTCCAAAGGGTAGCAACGGGAAAAATCCATTCCCCGACGGGCACTGTACTGAAGTTTGGGAAGTTCACGCAATGTCCGTTTCAACAAAGCACATTCCGATTCGCTGTAATGTCCGCTTTTCCGCCCTTCGGCCAAAGCCGCATACAGGCTTACCTGCCCCAGATCGGTCTGCAAATAGCACTCGCACAGATCGTCCTGCGCCAGAATTTCCGGCACAGAAACACCCTGTTCCCGAAAAAAGGCACTTAAATAGATGAAAGTACGGTTCTCTTCCGTCGAAGTACCGACAACTCCTATGACCGTGTGTTCCTGAGCATCATAAAAACGATAATATTTCCGGTTGCTTCCGGCTCCAGCCAAAGCCTCCACACGTTTCGGCTCTTCTCCTTTCCACTTTTTATATAAAGCCATCAGTTTGATCATAACCTTACTCCTTTTCTATACCAGATTGCAATTACTTTTTGACGGACCGCCCATACATTGATCACACTGACTCCCAGAAACAGCATTCCGCCCAACAGATAGGCAGGCCACATGCTTCCTTCGGTCATCTGAGGGAATATCTGATAAAGCATATCCATATAATATGAACGGATCCAAAACAAAAGAAGCAAGGACAGCAGCAAAACCAGTGCATTCATTCCTACCGTCAATGCCTGATAAGGGAAAGACACCCGCTGTGGAGTATATCCGATCAGAAGCAGGTTTTCCAGCTTATGAGTATTCTTTTCTACCAGCAGATAAATACTCAGCATCAGAATATAAAACGACAGTGCACTGATCAGCAGACCGACACTCATGATAATGCCCGAAACCATTTTCAGGAAGAATGTCGTTTTTCCGGCATCCAGCTTATCGTCATCCGTTTCGTAATTCTTTTTCTTGAAATAGGTAGCTATGGCATCATCGGTAGGATTCTTCACCTCGACAATCAGACGCGACGGTGCCGTATCGGCATCCGGAGCATACTCCGCATTACTCCATTTCAAAAAAGCTTCCGGCACCAATATCGTATTCAGGCGTGTACTGAAACCGATCACCTTACCTTTATAATAATCCTCCTTGCCGTTACCGCGGATACGGATCATAAGATCAATGGCGCCAATGACTCCTTCTGACAATTTAGGCAACGCACGGCTTTGGGCAAAACCAAAATTATAAATGGTCAGATAGTTTTTCGGTAATATAATGGGAATCACAGCCTTTTCGGGATCAAAATGCCATTGGGACAGATCGGTGTCTACAAAATCATCGGGCACAGATTCAAAAAACAGCTCCGTACGTAATGACGGAGCACCGGCCATGCCCATACTGGCATCCACATGATACTGGCTGGAACAGAACTGTCCGACCGATTTGGTAAAACGCTGTTCTTTCATCTCCTCGATTTCATCCTCTTTAAAGGCTGTTGCCGACGATGAAAAAGAATGAGCCACGGAAATACGTTTCGACACAATAAGAAATTCCTTTTTTATAAAACTGTCGCCCTGAGTAAAAACCGGTACCACATCATTATAAAACTGCAGACTCAGCAACACAATCAGCATTCCCAAAAGGTTGGCAAAGAAGAAACCGGCCAACTGTGGCTTACTGATATGCTGACGTAACAATTTCCAAACCAAATTCATAATTTGAATACTTTATCGTAATTTAAATCCATGTGTTTTCCGATACTGGTCACAATAATACCTGCTCCCTGGCGGCGTGCCTCTTCCAGCATCAGTTCGGCCATAACCGCACTGTTCCTTTCATCCAAATGACTGATCGGTTCATCGGCCAGCAGAAAATCAAACGGCTGCACCAAAGCGCGGATCATCGCCACACGCTGCTGCTGTCCGAAACTCATCAGTCCCACTTTGGCATCTACCTTGTCTGCAATACCCAAAGCCTCAAACCAGGCCAGAATTTCTTTTTTCGACTTGAAATGGGTCAGTCCGTTCTTGATACTGACATTCTCATAAGCCGTCAGTTCAGGAAACAGACGCAACTCCTGAAACAGGATACTGAGCGATTCCCGACGCAAACGGGCCCAGTCGGCAATACGCAAATTACAGATATTTTTTCCGTCAAAATCAATAATTCCCTGATAATCTCTGCGATATCCGGCAATATAGCTACACAGGGAGGACTTGCCGGTTCCGGAATTAGCCTCAACCAAATAGACTTTTCCTTTTTCCAGCAAGACCTCCTTGTGCCAGATTTCACTCTGAATGTCATTGCGCGAAGCAAAAACTTCGGGCAAGACATTCTTCAGCGTTATATTTTCCATTATTCAAACAATTGTTTCAGTCCACTCTTATTCTCTTTCAGGTAAAAAATCAGATCGATGGAAGTGGCGTTTTTCGATCTTAAAGCTATGGCATTAAATTTACCGAGCATCTTTTCAAACTGTGCCTGATACGGATTTCCGGTAGTACCCAGCTCTGCCTGAAGCATAACCAGGAATGTTGCCATGTTGGTCCAGGCATAGAACTTGCTGTCTTTGATATCCGATACATATGGTTCCAGCAAATCATTGTCCTCTCCTTTCTGCAGGCGGTCCATTGCCGCACGGTTGGAAGAAAGCAACACATTCTTGTCTTTCAATCCGAAATAGATATCCATCGGAGCCAGATTTCCGATGCGGTACAGATCCTCGTCAATGCGTTCAAACTGATAATTTCCGGAGCGTTTTGCCGAAGAAATCCAATAATCCACATCGTCCATAAAAGACAAACCCTCCATATGCATCTGCATCTGAAGCACCGGAGCCTCCTTCATGTTCATGGCAGCCGACATAGAAATGTCTCCGTCAATCTGCTTGATCATCTTCTCCACATCCATGACATTATTCATCGCCATCAGATACAGGCGCAGGGCAGGAATCTCGCTCATGATCTTCATCAGTTTCTCTCCCTCAACATTGGCACCCAGCCAGAACAGGGCATTCGGAACCACAGAAGAAACGAAATCACCGTCTATCGGTCTGATCATATCGTCAATGGCTTTCATCTTCTGAGCCAGCGTCTTGTCGTCTGTCTGCACACCGGATTGAAGAACAATCTTTCCATTCTCGGAAACCAAAGACATGAACATCTGCATTTTACTGAAATCCACATGCTCGGGCAAGCCCATATTTTCCAGCATCTTATAATATTCCGGAAACAGTTCCAGCGAAGCGACAGCCTTCAGCAAACCATCCTGTTTCTGCAATGTTTTATATATCGGGGCTTTCAAGACACTTTCATCCTTGTCCTGCTTGAAATATCCTAGCATATGCTGACGCAATTCAGCCTGGGCAGACGCGATAGAAGGCCCCATTACCAGAAGCACCTCACTGTCGAATCCCACCACCAAAGAATTTCCCAGAGAAGTCCAGTTGTATCCCTGCTGTTCCTCGATCGGAGCAAACTGCATCTGTTCCGCATTTTTGACCATAAACTCCTTAAGCTGATCCACATCATCCACAGCCAGCAAAAGTCCGTTCATTCCGGAAGCATCCACAAAGACATAAGCATTTTTCTTCATATCAATGCCAGAGGCAGACAGATCCACTCCTTCCGGAAGCATTTCCCTCATCTTTTCCTCTGTCAGCCCACTCTCCTGAACAAATTCATTGACATCAAACTCCAACAAAGCCGTAGCATCGGCCGGTATCACACGGGCATGAGATGCCTGATTCTTTGGCCATAAAAGCCATACAGCCAACACGACAATGACACATGCGACGATTCCAATAATCCATTGTTTTTTCATAACGGCATTAATTTTAAGTTAGTTAATAATCATTTTTCATCTGCATCATCTGCACAGCCACCAAGGCTGCCGTTTCAGTACGCAAACGACTTTTCCCTAATGATATCGGTGTAAATCCCTGTTGCAAGGCCAAACGTACCTCTTCCAGAGAAAAATCTCCTTCCGGTCCGATCAGAACCACCGTTTTCTTGTCCGGTTGCAGTATATCATACAATTTGGGCTTTCCGTAGTTCATATCCTCTTCTTCCTGACTCTCAGTCTGTTCTCCATCGACCTCACGCTCGTCATGACAATGGGCGATAAACTTCTGTTCATAATGGCTCACAGATTGAACAAACTTCTTGAAATCCGTCATCTCATGCAATACCGGCTTACAGCTTTTCCGACTTTGCTTGACTGCCGAAATCAGGATCTTATCGACCCGTTCCGTTTTAATGACCTTGCGCTCTGAATTTTTGCAATTCAGGAAAGACAACTCGTCAAAACCTATTTCCGTTGCCTTCTCGGCCAACCATTCCACCCGGTCCATATTTTTGGTCGGAGCCATAGCCAGATGCAGCCATCCCTTCCACTCTTTTGCCTGCGGTTCCGTGGCAACAATCTGATAAAAGCATTTTTTAGCCTGTACACTGACAATCTGCGCCCGATAAAAAGTACCCTGGCCATCCATCAGCATCATTTCATCCCCCGGTTGCAAGCGCAATACGCGGATGCAATGTTGTGCCTCTTCATCAGGCAACTGTCCGGCAACGGCCGCATCGGGAACATAAAAAAAACGTACCTCTTTCATTTTCGTCGTTGTATTTCATCTCTTAATAAAGAAGCCAATTCATAATTTTCAGTTTCTATGGCACGCTTCAAGGCCTCCTCCAACGCCTCCTTATTGACGGAGTTAATCGGCATGGAATAAGTACCGTCGGCCACTTCACGCATATACTGCAGCTTCAGGAGCTCTTCATGAATGGTAATCGGGCACTTGAACGTAGCGGCCAAGACCAAACCATTAGACGCCCGGCAATACGATATGATTTTCCGCTCGCCATATTGCTCACAAAACAGATGACAATAAGTGATGCCCCCTCTCACAGCGCAAATTCTCACTTCACGCAAACGTATGGAGAAACTGTTGAAGCATCCCAGCATAATATCTGAAAAATCAATCGGTGTAGAGGCGATAAATACTTTTTTCATCTTCAGGAGCAAAAGCAAAGCATCCTGCCGCTCCATCAACACCGGAAGCATCCGTTCACCGTCAGTCTCCTTCAGAATGGCCAAATAGGCATTGCCTTCTTTAGAGCACTGTGAAACATTGGTTACCTGTAAATACTTATACGATTGATCTGTATGCTCTTCCATGATCTTATAATTTTTCCGGATCGTGCTTGTAGCGGAAAACTACAGCAAACAAAATTGCCACAACCAGTGCATAAGCGGCAAAGATATACCAGCAGGTGCTCCATCCTTCAGCAATCTGCTGCCCGGTAGCATCCTTCAGATTATATACATATACATTGATGACTTCCTGAGCCGCCAAAGTACCGATGGTAGCTCCCAGACCATTGGTCATCACCATGAACAACCCCTGTGCGCTGCTACGTACATGAACATCGGTTTCCTTGTCAACAAATAAAGAACCGGATACATTGAAGAAGTCAAAGGCCACTCCATAAACGATCATGGAAAGTACAAAGAGCCATACTCCGCTTCCGGGATCTCCCATGGCAAAAAAGGCAAAGCGCAACACCCAGGCAACCATAGCCATCAGCATAACGACCTTAATGCCAAAACGGTGCAAAAAGAAAGGTATCAGCAAAATACACAGCGTTTCGCTCATCTGCGACAAAGATATCAGGATATTGGCATGCTGCACTCCGAAAGTATCCGCATATTCAGGAATCTGAGCAAAGGAAGAAATAAACGGATTGGCAAAACCGTTGGTAATCTGCAAACAGATACCCAACATCATGGAAAAGATAAAGAAAACGGCCATTTTCTTAACCTTGAACAAACGAAAAGCCTGCAGACCCAATGCTTCTGACAAACTTTTTGTTTCTCCCTCCCGGTTTACCGGACATTCCGGCAAAGTGAATACATAAAGGGCGAGAATAAAGCTCAAAATACCGGAAAAGGCAAACTGCAAAGCGGTTTGCTGCATTCCCCCGAGATCAACCACCCACATGGAGCATATGAATCCTACGGTTCCAAATACGCGGATCGGCGGAAAATGCTTCACGGTATCCATACCGGCACGATCCAAAATGGAATAGGCCACGGAATTTGACAATGCGATGGTAGGCATAAAGAAGGCTACACTCAGCGTATACAAGGAAAACAGGACTGGAAAAGAAACAGATTCTCCTGTCTGCATTCCATAATATGACGCCGCCAGCATAAATGCTCCGGCCAGAATATGGCAGATACCCAAAAGTTTCTGTCCTTGAATCCAGCGGTCGGCAATAATTCCGATAAGAGCCGGCATAAACAAAGAAACAATTCCCTGGATAGAATAAAACCAACCTATATTTTCAGCCTGGCCAACCCGAGCCAGGTAAGTTCCCATAGAAGTCAGATAAGCCCCCCATACGGCGAACTCCAGAAAGTTCATAATCGTCAGTCTAACCTTTAAACTCATAGCCTTCTTATTTTTGCGATAAAACAATAGTTATAAACTGCAAAATTAAAAAAGTTTTTTGATTATACGACTTTTAACCACAAAAATATAAAATGGCATTATGCTTTTCGGATTTGCTTCAGACAGGCAGGTGTATAAAAAAAAAGAAGGTTGTCATCTCGACAACCAATCTTTTCGTTAACCTTAAATCTAATACCATGAAAAACACAATGCAAAGGTAGAGTTTTTCTTGGAATTAGCAATAAATAATCTTGAGTTTTAACTTACATTTTCAATTATTATCATTATTAAAATCACTCCACATAAAGCACGAGTCCCTTAAGATACTCACCCTCAGGATGATAGATATTTATCGGGTGATCTGCAGGCTGGTGAAGCTGATGTAAAATACGCACACGTCTGCCACTCTGCGCCGCCGCACTGAACACCGCCGTACGGAAATTATCTTTACTTACCACCTGCGAACAGCTGAAGGTAAACAGAATGCCGCCGGGCTGAATTTTCTCAAAAGCTTTTGCATTCAAACGGGTATATCCCTTCAGTGCCTGCTTCAGAGAATCCTTGTGCTTGGCAAAGGCCGGAGGATCAAGAATGATCAGATCATACTGATCTCCCATGGCATCCAGATATTTGAACGCGTCTTCGGCAAAAGCCTGATGACGGGAATCTCCCGGGAAGTTCAATTCGATATTCTTATTTACCAGATCTACCGCCTTGGCCGAACTGTCTACCGAATGAACCAGCCGAGCCCCGCCTCTCATGGCATAGACACTGAATCCACCGGTATAACAAAACATATTCAAAAGAGCACGGCCATGCGCATAGTGCTCCAGCAGAGAACGATTGTCACGCTGATCGACAAAAAAGCCGGTCTTTTGGCCCTTCAGCCAGTCAATATGGAATTTCAAACCATTTTCCACAGCTATATTGTCCGCACTTCCTCCACGGATGAAGCCATTCTCCTGGCCCAGATTTGCCTTAAACGGAAGCGTGGTTTCACTCTTATAATATACATGCTCCACGGCTCCCTTAGTCTGGCTCAACAAAGCATCCGCAATGGCCATCCGGTCTACGTGCATTCCGACACTATGCGCCTGCATCACGGCAGTCTTTCCATAAATATCCACAACCAGTCCCGGCAAGCAATCCCCCTCACCATGAATCAGACGATAGGTATTGTTCTGCTCTACCCCGGCAACGCCAATGGCGCAACGCATCTCATAGGCCACCCTGATTCTTTCTTCCCAAAAGGCCGCATCAATTTCTATATCGGAAAAAGACAATACGCGTACCGTAATGGATCCGATCTGCCAATGGCCTACAGCCAGGAATGTTCCGTCGGACGACAGTACCCGTACCACCTCACCTTCTTCCGGTTCTCCTTCAATATGATGTATTGCCCCGGAGAAGATCCAGGGATGAAAGCGTTTCAGACTTTCTTCTTTTCCTTTTTTCAGAAATATATTCTTATACATACAAAGTATTTTATTATAAAGTATAATTATTTTCAGTTCTGTTTGTTTTCGCGATCAGCTCATAATTCCGGGTTTGCATCAGTTCATTCAGCTCATTATAAATCCGGACACAAGCCCAGGCATCTGTCGCCGCATACAGTTTCTGCCCATCGGTAAGAATCTCTGCCTCCCAGTTTGTCAGTCTCTGCCCTTTGGAAATCTTCTCCCGGAAAAGATTGGCATAAATTTTCTGCAGGCTCATGTCCTCTATTCCTACCTTACGGACAAACTCCTGAAGATCCAAAAAGTTTCCGGGACAGAAATCACCTCTTCTCTTCAACATGGCCAGGTCATCCTTTAAGGAGAGCCCGACTTTCAGAACGCTGGTATCCTCAAGCAAACGCAGCAAGGACTGAGGCAACCCGATCCGGTTCAACCGGAACAGGAAACAGGTATCTTCGGTAGAAACCTGCAACAAGGCCACAGAATTCATCTTGCCTTTTTTAAAGGAGGGTCTTGTCTCTGTATCCACTCCCAACAGCCGGAAAGACAAAAGATAATCAACAGCCTTCTCAGCCTCACGTTCTGTATGTATCGTAAAAATACGCCCGTTGAAGACAGCTCGCGGCAACGACGAAATTTCCTGTTTGTCTACCTTATTATATAATATTTTCATATCCATTTCCCTGTTTATTCCCAAAAATCCGTCTCTTCCGGTTCTTCTTCAGAATGATCATCGGAAAAACGCGCACCATGCAAAGCACGCAATGCATTTAACAAGGACTGTCCCCAATACATCTCAAACTGCTCCTTCACCTGCGCCAAAGCGTCATACATGTTTTGCTCCAGCTCCAGTTTATAAGTAGTAACAAAATTACGGACAGACTGATAAACATCCGCCAGATCTTCCGATATGTTTTTAACCTGAGGTTCCTGAATATAATGCAGATTGGCAATATCCAAATCCAGATAAGCATCCTTTTCTCCCAACAGAGAGGCTACCTGAGAACGGACAGCTTCATAATCCTGCTCTGTAACAAATTCTTCGGGAAAAGAACATTCTGTTTCGTCAACACGCGGCAACATTTCCGCTTTCAGATAAAGCAACGGAAGAAGTTTGGACAGAGTCCCGATAAAATCTTTCGGCCTTACGGGCGCATCCTGCTCCAGAAAAGCACAAAAACGCACACCGACCGTTACAAACTCCAAAACATCTTTTGCGTAAATTACCGCCTTCATATTTTCCATAAAACCAGTGATTCATTTAAATAAATTCACGTTACAAAGGTAAGAAAATTCACTCGAAAATATATAGGGATATGCGATTTTAGATTAATTTTGCGAAAGATTCTTTTAATAACTGTTTTACATGCCTAAAAACAATTCTAACATACAATTGACCAAATTAGGAAACAAGACTTCAAAGAACACCTCAGCATCCGGGAAAAAGAAGACAAAAGGCAATGCCGAAAACGACAAGCCCAACCGTCAGGAAACCTTTCATTTTCTGGCGGGAAGTGTCCTTTTGGTTGTCAGCCTGCTCATGCTTCTATCCTTTTCCTCACATATATTTACAGGTGCCGAAGACCAGGGTCTTATAGAAGCTCACGCTTCCGAAGGCTTTTCCAATTATGCCGGAACCATCGGAGCCTACTGCGCCGACTTCTGGATGAACAGATGCTTCGGCATCGCCGCATTTTTCATTCCTGTATTTTTATTGGCGGCTTCCATGAAGCTCACCAAAGCTTATCATATACGGCTATGGAAATGGTTCCTCCACTGTTCGTTTCTCACGATATGGTTTTCCATAAGCGCGTCATATTTCCTTGACGGACTGATCTCCGGTTTGCCATCCTGGAATTTTCTGAATCCGGGAGGATTGCACGGACAATACATGGTTGCCCGCCTGACCCAAACCATCGGATCGGCAGGAGTGTTTCTCATCATTTTGCTCAGCACCCTGCTTTATTTTATCTATCTAAGCAGAAGTACGATTATTTTTGTACGGAAACTGCTGAACCCGGTGGATTATATCAAATCCAAAATGCCGCACAAGACTCCGTCTGAGGATAACGGAACAAATGCCGACTATATGAAAGAGGAGGCAGAAGAACTTCCTACTGGAACGGACCTGCAAATTCAGAAAGAGGATACTCCCCTGAATACCGTTTCCGAGCCTGAAGAAGAAACGACGAACGAAACCACCATTGATTTTGATTTACCGGCCAAGGAAGAGGCTCCTCGTGAACCGGTAATACCGACCACGAAAAAGAAGGATACAAATGCCGCTCCCTCCACTCCGGAGAGTCAGATCACTCTGGACATCGCCGAAACTTTACAGGAAGAAACAGCCAGCGACAACGGCAAAGGGGCCCTGGAACCTTTCGATCCCAAGCTGGACCTGGAGAACTACAAATATCCGGTTTTGGAGTTGCTGAACAAATATGAAGAGACTTCTTCCGGCATTGACATGGAAGAGCAGAACAAGAACAAAGATCAGATTATCGATGTTCTGCAAAACTTCGGAGTCGGCATTTCTTCCATAAAGGCCACAGTCGGCCCGACCATAACCTTGTATGAGATCACTCCGGCAAAAGGAGTACGTATCTCCAAGATCAAGAATCTGGAAGACGATATCGCCCTTAGCCTCAGTGCCTTGGGCATTCGTATTATCGCCCCGATCCCCGGAAAGGGCACCATCGGTATAGAGGTTCCGAACGCACGCCCGCAAATGGTATCCATGGAAAGTATCCTGAACAGCAAGAAATTTCAGGAAGCAGATATGGAACTGCCTATAGCCCTGGGAAAGACCATCACCAACGAGGTGTTTATGGTCGATCTGGCCAAAATGCCTCACCTGCTGGTGGCCGGTGCTACCGGACAGGGAAAATCCGTGGGATTGAATGCCATCATCACCTCTTTGCTGTATAAGAAGCACCCGGCAGAATTAAAGTTTGTCATGGTCGACCCGAAAAAGGTTGAGTTCAGCATCTACTCTCCTATTGAAAACCATTTTCTGGCCAAAGTAGCCGACGAGCCGGGCGAACCGATCATCACCGATGTCAACAAAGTGGTACAGACATTAAAAAGTCTCTGCGTTGAAATGGACAGCCGTTACGACCTGCTGAAAAAAGCCAGAGCGCGTAACCTGAAAGAGTATAATACAAAATTCAAGAACCGCCTTCTCAACCCGGAAAACGGCCATCGGTTCATGCCGTATATTGTCGTTGTCATAGACGAGTTCGGCGACCTGATCATGACAGCCGGCAAGGAAATCGAACTGCCTATTGCCCGAATAGCCCAACTTGCCCGTGCCGTGGGTATCCACATGATCATCGCGACACAACGTCCGACCACCAATATTATTACCGGTACGATCAAAGCCAACTTCCCGGCCCGCATGGCCTTTAAAGTAAGCTCCATGATTGACTCCCGTACCATTCTGGACCGTCCGGGCGCCAACCAGCTGATCGGTAGAGGTGATATGCTGTTCCTGAGCGGCAGCGAACCGGTACGTGTGCAATGTGCGTTTGTCGACACTCCGGAAGTAGAGCATATCGCCAATTACATTGCCCGGCAACAAAGTTATGCCGGTCCCTTTGAACTGCCTCGTGTGGAAGTCGAAGGAGAGGAAAATGCCGGCAGTGTGGACATGAGCAATCTGGATCCGTTGTTTGACGATGCTGCCCGAATGATTGTAGCCTCACAACAGGGATCCACGTCCATGATCCAGAGAAAATTCTCCATTGGCTACAACCGGGCCGGCCGCCTGATGGACCAGTTGGAGAAAGCAGGTATCGTAGGAGCCGCCCAAGGCAGCAAACCGCGCGAAGTGCTCTGTGTTGATGAAACCGATCTGGAAATGCGTTTAAACAATTTAAGATAACAGACACCTATGAAGAAAATCTTTTTATTACTTTTGTTCGTATGCGGCCTTCAGACTTCTTTTGCACAAAAAAGCAGTCAGGCCCGCAAAGTTTTGGAAGCTACCGAACAGGCTTTTGAGAAAGGAGGAGCTGTCAGCGCCCAGTTTACAGCCGAAACGTTTGTCAACGGACAATCACAAGGCAGTACTTCGGGAAATATAAAAATCAAAGGACAGAAATTCCAGATCAACACCGACAACCTGATCACCTGGTTCGACGGCAAGACCCAATGGAGCTATCTGAAACAGAATGACGAAGTAAATATCAGCACCCCTACCGACGCCGAAGTGCAAAGCATGAATCCCTACGCATTTCTGAAGATCTACAAGAAAGGCTTCCGTTATTCCGTGCAGGAGGGAACTTTGCGCGGCCAGAAGGTGTATACCGTAAAGCTGAATGCAGAAAAAAAATCCAGCGACATTCAGGAAATCCTTCTGGATGTGAGCCAGAGCCATTATGTTCCGTTCTGCATCCGGTTCCGCCAGCAAAACGGCAACTGGACCAAAATTGTCGTACGGAATTTCAAAAACAGACAAAACTTTCAGGATCAGGAATTCAGCTTCCCCAAAGAAGCTTATCCTAACGCGGAAATCATTGACATGAGATAAAAATAATATAACAAGAACAAATCCCAAAAACAAAGTAAATTATGGAACACATCCGTTGTTTGATTATAGGTTCCGGCCCTGCCGGATATACTGCGGCCATTTACGCCGGACGCGCTAACCTCGGACCGGTTGTCTACGAAGGCATACAGCCTGGAGGCCAGTTAACCACAACGACAGAAGTAGAGAATTTTCCAGGATACCCGGAAGGAATCACCGGTCCCGAACTCATGGAAGACCTGCGCAAGCAGGCCGAACGTTTCGGAGCTGACATCCGAAGCGCTATCGCCATCAAAACCGATTTAAGCGAGCGTCCCTACCGGATTACCTTCGACAACGGGGATGAAGTGACTGCCGACACCCTGATCATCGCAACCGGAGCCACTGCCAAATATCTGGGCCTTGAGGACGAGAAAAAATATGCCGGCATGGGAGTCAGTGCCTGCGCCACCTGCGACGGTTTCTTCTACCGTAAAAAGACCGTAGCTGTTGTCGGCGGTGGAGATACTGCCTGCGAAGAAGCCACTTACCTGTCCGGTCTGGCCAATAAGGTATATCTCATTGTGCGCAAGCCTTTCCTGCGTGCCTCAAAGATCATGCAGGAGCGTGTGCTGAACAATCCTAAAATTGAAGTTCTCTTTGAGCACAACACCATCGGGCTCTTTGGCGAAAACGGAGTGGAAGGAGCGCACCTCGTAAAACGTTTGGGCGAAGCCGACGAAACCCGTTATGACATTGCCATTGACGGATTCTTCCTGGCAATTGGCCATAAGCCGAATTCGGATATCTTCAAGCCGTGGATCAAGACCGACGAGATAGGTTACATCCTGACAGAAGGATCTTCACCACGCACCGGAGTTCCGGGTGTATTCGCGGCAGGCGATGTAGCCGATCCTCACTACCGCCAAGCCATCACGGCTGCAGGCAGCGGATGCAAGGCCGCTATAGAAGCAGAACGCTATCTTACAGAGAACAATTTATAAAAAATATTAAAAATCAAAATCATTATCTGGATACAATTTGCCATTCGGCATTTTCATTGTATCTTTGCACCCGATTTTAGTCCGTGGAGGCTTGGTCAAGTAATACCATAGGTATTCGCCTTGCGGAGAAACCCGTTTAATTATAATAAATAAATGTACGCAATTGTAGAAATTAACGGTCAGCAGTTTAAGGCTGAAGAAGGTAAGAAACTGTTTGTTTACCACATTCAGAATGCTGAAGCAAATCAGACTGTAGAGTTTGAGAAAGTATTATTGGTTGACAATGCCGGTAACATCACTGTAGGTGCTCCTACTGTAGAAGGCGCTAAAGTTGTTTGCGAAGTTGTATCTCCGCTGGTAAAGGGCGACAAGGTATTGGTATTCCACAAGAAGAGAAGAAAAGGTTATCGTAAACTGAATGGTCATCGCCAGCAGTTCACAGAGTTAACTATCAAACAAGTTATTGCTTAATCATTAAAAACGTAGAAGAAAATGGCACATAAGAAAGGTGTAGGTAGTTCTAAGAACGGCCGTGAATCAGC
>CALUKY010000024.1 GCA_944321345.1 uncultured Paraprevotella sp. | reverse complement strand
AAAGTTAACTATAATGGTATAGCTTTTTTAGTGCTATCTTATGTTATCCGTCACTTCCGATTTTAAACATAGGAACTGTTTTAAATTGCAATCCGTTTTTGCAGCATGTTTTATTCTGCATTCAGTCCTAAGACAGACAACAAGTAAAAAGGTTTATTCAAGAACCAAGAAAAAAATCGATTTGTGGTATTTTAACAAATAGAACTTTCAAATCAAAGCTAAAACAAAAGAATCTTTTATGCCGTATTCCGACGGATCAGAGCAGTTCCTCCAGCGACGGTATCAGCGCCACATGAGGATAAGCCTGCAGTTCCTCGCGGGTAGTCATGCCATGCAGCACTCCGGCAAAATCCACTCCGGCGGCACGGGCTGTCTGCGCATCCACCACACTGTCGCCTAAATAAAGCACCTCATCGGCCGCCACCTTCAGGCGGTCCAGAGCTGCCAGCAGTCCTTCGGGCGAAGGCTTGTGCGCCCGGACATCCTCTCCCCCGATAACCACATCCAGAAAATCGTCGCCCAGACAACGGGACAACAGATCCAGAATACGGTAACGGTATTTTGTGGAAATGATACCCAGCAGCGCCCCCTGCTCCTTCAGGCTGCGCAACACCTTCAGGGTTTCGGGAAAGAGCACCGTGTTGGCAGTCATGTGCACATCCGCGGCCTTGACATATTCCGCCTTGTAGGCAGCCAGTACTGCCGGGTCGCTCACGCCGGTGAGCAGGGCAAACGATTCCTCCAGAGTCAGACCGATGGTGCGTTTGATCTGCATTTCGGAAATGTCCTGATAATCGTGGTTATCGAGCACGATGCGAAAGCATTTTACGATTCCTTTTGACGAATCGGCCAGCGTATAATCAAAGTCAAACAAATAAGCTTTATATTTCTTCATAATCTCTGTTGTTTCCATTCCGGCTGCAAAGATACGAAATTCTCTGAAAACCGCTTTCAGTCATTTTTCAGGAAGCGGGGAAAGAAAATCAAAAATAAATCCATACATTTGTATTTATTCATCATCAGAAAAGCCTATAGAATATGGATGCAAGACATTACCCTCCGCACATGGCAGAGCTGGAAAAAGGCTATAAATTAGTTTACGGAAAGATTCACGAACAATTAAAACGGAAATGGTTCCAATATACCGTACTGTTTTTCATCGTAGGTTCCATCGCTTCGATCATCTACAGTTCGTTTGAAATCTCGGCTCCCTTTCGGACCCAGCTGTTTCTGTTCAATTATGTAGCCTCTTTTGTATTTACCATAGAATATGCCCTGCGCCTGATTTCCGCACCGATGCAGTATCCCGACAAACGGGGATGGCAGGCCAGACTGAAATATATCTTTTCATTCTATGGCATCATTGATTTTGTGGCCATCCTTCCTTTCGTGGTCATCTACACCTATCAGAACTCACCACATCTGCATCTGGTGGTACTGGCCTACATTCTGATTATCTTCAAACTGATCCGCTATTCGCGCTCGTTTCGTCTGATCGGCGAAGTGCTTCATGCCGTGCGCGAGGAACTGGTGACCGCCTATACGGCCTGCGGCATCATGCTCGGCTTCTCGGGCATTCTGATGTATTATATCGAACGGTATGCACAGCCGGAAGCGTTTGCCAACATCGGCGACGGATTCTGGTGGGCCATTGTGGCTTTCACCACGGTGGGCTACGGCGACATCTACCCCATCACCCCTTTGGGACGCCTGCTCAGCAGTCTGATCAGTCTGATCGGCATCGCCATGATTGCCATCCCTACCGGTATCATCAGCTCGGCTTTCATGAACATGATGCTGGACAAACGGAAAGCAAGAGAAGAAAAGGAAAAAACTGATACTGAAAACAATCCATAAAAACTGCATACAATGAAAAAACTGTTTCTAATCATAGCCACAGCACTGACCGTTGTGAGCTGCCACACCGGCAAGCAGGCCGGAAAGCCCATGTTGGGCGCCGACCGTGACCGACACGGATGTATCGCCTCGGCAGGATATACCTGGAGTAAAGTCCGGAAAGACTGTGTCCGCACCTTCGAAGAGGGCATCCGTCTGGTTCCCGCGCATGTAAAAACTTCCGTAGCCGCTTATGTGATTTTCTCACCCGATCAGGAGCGCGCCGAAGTTTTCCTTCCGGGACAGAAAAAACATCCGGTACTGAAACGCAAGGGAGGTATCTGGAAAAAGAAACCATACGTTCTGGCCAAAAACAAGAACGGATGGATTCTGAAAACAGGCGGAACAGATGTTTATGTCTCTCCGCAGAAATAAATAAAAAACCGGCTCTGATTCTCTTTTGGAAATCAAAGCCGGTTTACATATAATACAGTTTACAAATTACAACTCACACATAAATCTAAAAGTCATTTCAGCGTTATCGGAATAGAAAACTTACTCTCTACAAAAACAAAATTGGCGGATGCCGGATGCCAACGGAACTTTTCGCTCATCTTTGTCAAAGACTCGGTCACCTTTTTCTCCAGATCCGGATTCTTCGTTGAGTTTCTAACGCATGTGATCTCACTCATTCTTCCATCCTTCTTTACCACAAAAGAATAAAGTAATTTTCCGGAGGATTCCTCAGGCAGAAGGGTACTCAGGTAGTTTTGGAACGCATCCAAACCGTCGGACGGATGAGCCGGGAGTTCCGGGTCCACATAAACCGGACGGCTGTCTGCCTCAGTTTCTTTCCGTTGGCATTGATCCCATTCGGATTTACTCAGATGCAGACGCACCACACAACTGCTGGCCACAGCCTTACCATCCTGCCACGCCGGCAAAGCCTTAGGAAGGGAGGAGAACATGCGCTCCATCTCCTGTTTCACTGCCGGTGAATCGGCATCGGGAACAACATCGGTTATTTTTCCATCCGGAGCAATCGTAAAACGGACTTCCGCAGACAGAGGCTGCTCAGACGGATATCCTTCCGGCCACTTCAAAAAGTGAAGGCAAATCAATTTCACATTGTCTGCAAACTCCGGCTGATAGTCATACAGCTGGGAGTCCTCTACCGTGAAAGTGCAGACATTTCTTCCGTCCGTAGAAGGCGTATTCCGGATCTCCAAAATTTTTTCAATAAGATATTTTCCGTCACTCTTGCCCACTTGCACGCGGAAGCACACTTCTGGTGCTTGCCCGTCCTTAAAAATATCATAAGAGACCTCAAAAGTCCGGTCATCTACAGGACGGATCTTGAAACTGTCTTTCCAGAAAGCGTCAAAGTCCGATTCGCCGACCAACAGGTCATAAAAGGGCACTCCATCCATACGCTGCATGGTTTCCCGTTTCTTATCAAAAGCCTGCAAAACCGGTTCCGCACAATAGGCCGAACGCAAATGGGACAACTCCTGCTCCAAAGTATCGGGCATCAGGATATAGGCGGACAGGTATCTTTCATAAAACGAGCGGACAAAATGCTCCGCCGTGCTTTCCTGATCCACAGGCTGGCGGGAAATCTCAAACAGGGAATCTCCATACTTTGTGCCGCCCCAGAATGGAGTGACGTAAGAAATGCGGTAACTACCTTCTGTTCCGACAACGCGCACCGGAATATCCGTCAGGGAACCGTCCGGAGAGAAACGCCAGGAAACGGCATACCAGTTGCCGTCCAAATGACGGCAGGCCACCGACTGGGCAGCATAGGAAGTCACGTCCTGAGAGCGGGTCATCAAGTTTGCATCCACCACATTGCTGGCCCGATATACTTTCGCAAGCATGGCCGTAGTGAGATATTTCTTGTTCGCATCCTCAGTTCGGTGTATGTCCTCATTCAACCAATACTCCTTGTATTGTTGTGTCAACCAAGGAATAACCCCTTCGTCCTGATCTGAATTCGTAAGAGGCTTGCTATTTGCAGCCCATGGTAGCAGCAAAAGGCCAAGTAAAGCAACACGATAATTCATACCCTAATTTTTAATCGTTTCACAATAAGTCCTTATGTATTTTTGTTCTATTCCTATATGAACAAATCATTAATAACCCTTACTAATAGTAAGCATATCGCAAATTAGTAGAAAGAAATCATGAATAGCAAATATATCTGTTTTTTTTTGTTAAAAGTATACTTAAGTATACCTCAGAAGAAATATTATGAGGGATATCATTCGAGAAATAATAAAAAACATTATCTTAGCCTAAATAAAATATTGGAATACGATGAACATATATAAATTATTTAATGAATGGAATAAAGTAACCGATACAGTTCACTTTTCAGAAGAGCAAATCGCCCAACTGATCCATCTTATAAAACTGGTTCTGCTGGATGAATACGAAAGTTTTTATATCATAGATTATAGCCAGAAGCGATTTGTATATGTCCATGACAATCCATTTTTCTTGTGCGGACATTCTGCCCATAAGGTTCAGGATATGGGATATGAATTTTATGCCCGATACGTACATCCCGAGGATATTCCATTTTTGTTTGAAGTCAATGAAATAGGTTTCCGGAAATATCGGGAACTGTCAAAAGTAGATCGCAATAAAGACGGCTATATCTCTTATGATTTCCGCATAAAAAACCGGAACTCTTATTTTCCCATACGCCATACCCTGATTCCGCTGATCAAGAACGAGCGGCAGGAAATTATCTGGGCACTCTGTAAGGTTTCTCTGACCGATCAGGAACGCCCGAATATGATCATGGCCAAAGTGGGCGAAAAAGAAATTTTATGGAACCGGGAAACAAAATGTTGGGACGAAATGCCAAGCCCTCAATTAAGCGAGAAAGAAAAAGAAATTGTCAGACTGTCTGTTCAAGGGTTTACAGAAAAAGAAATGTCTGAGAATTTGCAATTATCCGAGAGTGCCATAAAAAAAAGGAAAAAAATCCTGTTTCAAAAACTACATGTAAAAAACATGTCTGAGGCCATTATCTGTTGCACCAATAAAAAACTGTTTTAACAACACACAACAATCCCCTCCTTTTAAAACCGTTTTAAAGTGGTTTTAAAAGGAGGGGATTATCGTGTCGCTTCCCTATTTCATCAGACAATACCGAATATCCTCTTCACTCATTCCCCTTTGTCTCATACGATCCGCAATCTCCTCTAATTCATCCTTGCTTTGTAAACGGGTGCCTTGCTTATGTTCGTACAGCAAACGGGACAAAGTTCGTATCGCATTCTGAATTTTCTGCTGTCCCTCGTCTGTATTGAGATCAATCCGACAGAAAGGAGAACATTCCTTATGCAGACACAGATAATAGATTCCGCCAATCAACAAACTGGATATGGCACTGATATCCATTCCAGAATCCTTAAAATCCGACTCATACTTATCCACCAGAGGGATTGTGTGCAGTTCGCGGTTCATGGCCGTACGCAGGGTAACCTGATTGGTATCTGATATCTCCCAACGCAAAAGCTCCAGCATGATGGATTTATGGTTTAATTCATTGAACAGATTGATCAAGAGTTCGGCATAAACTTCTTCTGTACGAACCTGATCATTCTCCACGCTCATCGTGTCCTTGAACCAGTAATCAAAGTCACGCACAAAGTGCTCAAAGAAATTTTCCTGGTTCCGGTAACGGCTGTAAAAGGTGATCGGCTCAATTTTGGCGCGCTTAATGATGTCCAAAACGGTCACATTGGAGAATCTCTTTTTCAATACCAGTTCCTTGGCGGCTTTGTCAATGCTATTCTCTATATCGGCCTTGCTTCGTCTCGGTCTTCTCGGTTTACGGCTTTCCTGTTCCATTATAAAAAGTATTATATATAGGGAAAATCAATCCCGTTATTACACAAATGCAACTATAGGATATACTTATCTATCCAACTGAATTCAAAGTTATAAAAACAATGCAGACGAGAAAAGAAAAGCAACTTTTATTTTGAATACATGTAAATATTTATACAAAAAAACAGCAGACTGCATCTCATAACGAAGATACAATCTGCCATTACATTATACTTTCATTGATTATTTCTGAACCGGAAACACATCCTTATAGCGTTCACGGATAGTCTTGATCCGTTCAGCCGAGAGCGGTTCCACATCCTTCAGCGGATAAGGCAAGCCCAACTGCTCGTACTTGAACACGCCCATCGTGTGATAAGGCAACCATTCGATTTTCTCCACCACCGGATAGCCCTTGAGATATTCCACCAGGCGGTCGAGCTGCTCGTCGTCATCGGTCAGCCCCGGCACGATCACGTGACGGATCCAAACCTTGACACCTCGCTTCTGGGCCTCGTCCAGATAGCGCAAGGCATTGCGCCCGTCGCTACCGCAAACCTTGCGGCACAGGGCCTCATCCAGCGCCTTGATGTCGAGCATCAGCAAATCGGTGTAGTCCAGCACGGCCAGCGTCTGCTCATTGCAGATGGCTCCCGAAGTATCGAGCGCCGTATGCAGTCCGGCCTCGCGGCACAGACGGAAATACTCGCGTGCAAACTCAGCCTGCACCAACGGTTCGCCACCGGTCAGAGTCACACCACCGTTGCGGATAAAGCTTTTGTAGCGCAACACCTCTTCAAGCAGTTCCTGAGGAGTGTACTCATACTTCACGGCGCGGTTCTTGTCCCAAGTATCCGGGTTGTGACAGTACTGACAACGCAGAGGGCATCCCTGCAGGAAGGTCACAAAACGAATTCCGGGACCGTCAACGGTCCCGAAACTCTCCAGTGAATGTATTTTTCCTTTAATCACTTGTTCAATAAATTACAAAGAGTGGTTGATGGTACGTGAAATCACGTCGAGCTGCTGCTCACGGGTCAGTTTCACGAAGTTCACCGCATAACCGGATACACGGATGGTGAGCTGCGGATACAGTTCCGGATGCTCCATCGCGTCGATCAGCAATTCACGGTCGAACACGTTCACGTTCAGGTGCTGTCCGCCCTGCGGAGTGAAGTAACCGTTCAACAGACCAACCAGGTTGTCTACCTGAATGTCGCGCTCCTTACCCAAAGTAGCCGGTGAGATACCGAAGGTGAATGAGATACCGTCGTGTGCGTGCTGGAACGGCAACTTGGCCACTGAAGCCAGAGCGGCAACGGCACCCTTCACGTCGCGTCCGTTCATTGGGTTGGCACCCGGAGCGAACGGAGTTCCGCCCTTACGTCCGTCAGGAGTAGTACCGGTCTTCTTTCCGTAAACCACGTTGCTGGTAATGGTCAGAATAGACTGGGTAGCCTCAGCGTTGCGGTAAGTCTCGTGCTGACGCAGATAGTTCATGAACTTGGTTACGATTTCCACTGCGATGCTGTCGGTACGATCGTCGTTGTTTCCGTAAGGAACATATTCGCCCTCACGCTCGAAATCAACAGCCAGACCGCGCTCGTCGCGGATCACCTTCACCTTGCAGTCGCGAATGGCAGCCAGTGAGTCGGCCACGATAGACAGACCTGCGATACCGGTTGCGAAGATACGGTGTACGTCTCCGTCGTGGAGCGCCATCTCGTATGCCTCGTAGTTATACTTATCATGCATGTAGTGAATGATCTTCAAGGCATTGGTGTAAACCTTAGCCAACCATTTCATCATCTGCTCGTATTTCTCCATGACCTCGTTGTAGTCGAGATACTCAGAAGTAATAGCCTCGAACTTAGGCGCTACCTGATCGCCGGTACGCTCGTCGCGACCACCGTTGATGGCGTAAAGCAAGCACTTGGCCAGGTTGGCACGCGCTCCGAAGAACTGCATCTGCTTACCGATCTTCATCGGAGATACGCAGCAGGCAATTCCGTAGTCATCACCGTACTCAACACGCATCAGGTCGTCGTTCTCATACTGGATGGCAGAAGTATCGATAGATACCTTGGCGCAGAACTTCTTCCAGTTTTCCGGCAACTTCTCAGCCCACAGAACAGTCAAGTTCGGTTCTGGAGCAGGGCCCAGGTTGTACAGGGTGTGCAGATAACGGAAACAGGTCTTGGTTACCAACGTACGGCCGTCTACGCCCATACCACCCAAAGACTCGGTTACCCAAACCGGATCACCAGAGAACAGGTCGTTGTATTCCGGAGTACGCAAGAAACGAACGATACGCAGCTTGATGATCATCTGGTCTACCAGTTCCTGTGCCTCTTCCTCTGTCAGCTTGCCTTCCTTGATGTCCTTCTCGATATAGATATCCAGGAATGTAGCGGTACGACCGATAGACATGGCAGCACCGTCCTGATCCTTCACGGCAGCCAGATAAGCCAGATATACGAACTGAACAGCCTCACGAGCATCCTTAGCCGGACGGGTTACGTCGAATCCGTAAGAAGCACACATGCCTTCGAACTCCTTCAGAGCCTTGATCTGCTCGGTAATTTCCTCACGGCGACGGATAGTCTCCTCAGTCATCTCATTAGACTCCAGACGTTTCTGGAAATCCTTCTTCTCCTCAATCAGAATAGCAGTTCCGTAAAGAGCTACACGACGGTAGTCACCGATGATACGGCCACGGCCATAAGCATCCGGCAGACCGGTAATGATCGCGTCGTGACGGGCTTTCAGGATGTCCTGAGTATATGCTGAGAACACACCCTCGTTGTGAGTTTTACGATATTTTGTAAAAATCTCTTTGGTCAGCGGATCCAACTGGTAGCCGTATGCCTTCAAGCTGTTCTCTACCATGCGGACACCACCTCTCGGGAAAATGGCACGTTTCAAAGGTGCATCGGTCTGCAAACCAACGATTACCTCGTTCTCCTGGTCAATGTAACCCGGTCCGTAAGTGGAAATTGACTGCGGAAGTTTGGTCTCTGTGTCGTAAACACCACGCTCGCGCTCCACCTTGAACATCTCGGTCAACTTGTTCCATACTTTGCGAGTTTTCTCTGAAGAAGGCTTCAGGAAAGAATCATCTCCCTCATAAGGAGTGTAGTTGTTCTGGATGAAGTCTCTTACATTGATCTCTTTCTTCCAAAGATCGCCTTTAAAGCCGGCCCAGCTTTCCTGTGTAAATTCCATAAAAATATTGATAAAAATATGATACTTCGTCTTTCTCTTTTTCTCGATGCAAAGATACGTAGAATTTTTCAAATATCTCATACCTAAATATAGGTATTTTACAATAAAAAATATTATCAAACTAAAATTGGACTTATTACAAGATTTAAATCCCAAAAGATTCTCCTAAGCATAAAATGGAAAAAACAGCTGTATTCAGACCGATTATCAGAAAAAAAGCTCTGGAACGGTTGATGAAAACATGGTGATAATTTTTTAGAATCGTCGGGATGTTTTTTATGAATATAAAGTAGCGGAGATTTTCCGTCTATAAAGAAGAATGGAACTGCGCCCCATGTCGCACAGTTCCATTCTTAACATTCCTCTTATTTTTCATAACACTTGATTCGGGTACCGTCCCATCCCACAGCCATAATATAAGCGGCATTTTCCGTAGGGGACTGCGGCCAAAGCACCTGAGTAAAATTGTAACCGTCGTCAGTGTCTTCGCCAAGACTACCCATAGAAATACGCAACAATTTGCCTTCGGCATCATAGGTTTCAAAGGCTACGGCATTCTTCCAGACATTGTGCATCACCTTAATGCGCCCAGAAGTCTCGGAACATCCTTCGTCAACAGCTGCGCCCTCAAGTGGCAAGCGGTCACGATAAATCTTCCAGTTGCGGGCAGAAATATAATTGATCTCTCCCTTCGGCTTCGGGTAGCCCTTTTCTGCAACATGATTACGCAATTCCTGAATCATGGATTCATTGATCTTAAGCCAGTCGGCACCGTAATCCTCAATATAGGCATTGATCGGACGCAACATGCCGGCCTTTTCAAAGAAATCCAGGAAATCAAGACCGGTATCATGCCACCGCCCTGACGCGGGGTATAAACCAAATAGTCCACGTGCGACGGTTGCTGAAAATGATAAGTCAGCTCTACCGGAAAACCCGTTCCTGAATACGGAGAATGATAAAGCGTTGAAATGTCTTTATCATAAGTACGTTCTATTCCCTCACCCGGCTGCGACTGACTGGCCTGAGCCGAAGCGATCGGCAATTCCACATCACCGGGCATCTCGGAAAAAACATCCGCCAGTACAGGCGATGTACATAAAAGCAAAAAAGCCGTTACTACTTTCTTCTTATTTCTCATAATTCAGATCAAGGATTTTGGTTTTTCAAACACTTTGCGCTAAAATACATATTTTCCATATCAAAAGACCAAAGAAGCCATAGAAGAAAATCATTTTTTTATTATTTAACAATATGTCAAAGCTCTTTTTAGATACAGACTTGCAGAATACGTTTTTTTTTAGCATCTTGCCACATTGAATTTAAGATTGATATAATGTACATTAAAGAAATAACCTCTCCGGACAATCACGAATGCCAGAGATTACTGCTACTGGTAAGAACCCTAAGCGAAAGCTGTTCTTTCTCCTATGAAAAATTAATACAGTTGATCCAAGCAGAAGACAGTCACATCTATGGACTGTATCAAAAAGAAAACCAAGAACTTATAGGTTGTTGTTGCCTTGGTGTCTACTATAGTATCACCGGCAAGAAAGCTTGTCTGGAAGATGTTGTCGTCCTTCCGGAATTCCAAGGAAAGGGAGGTGGGTTCATGCTGGTTTCACATGCCACCGCTGAAGCCGAAAAATTACAGGTGGAACAGATGCTTTTCACCTCGAAGCCATCACGGATCAAAGCGAACAACCTTTACCGGAAAATGGGATTCAGCCAAAAGGAAACGAATGTGTATCTGAAAAAATGGTAGCTTGCCAAAAGTTATAAAAAGCTACAAAAACAGACTTTTTGAACAGGCCAACACACATTTTTAGATAGGAAATTCAGCAACAAATACAAAAATCATTGCCCTGCTCGGAAAACTTTTGTATTTTTGCGATTAAATACAGAAATTGTAACGATCATGAATATTTTAGAATTAAGTGAACAGGAAATCGTAAGACGTAATAATCTGAATGAAATGCGCGCTCTGGGCATCGACCCGTATCCGGCTGCCGAATACCCTACCAACGCATTCTCAACGGATATACGCAATGAATTCTGCGAAACCGATGAACCGAGAGAAGTCTGCATTGCCGGCCGTATGATGAGCCGACGCATCATGGGTAAGGCTTCTTTCATCGAACTCCAAGACTCAAAAGGACGTATTCAGGTATATATCACTCGTGACGATATTTGCCCGGGCGAAAACAAAGACATGTATACTACTGTTTTCAAGAAGCTGCTCGACTTGGGCGATTTCATCGGAATCAAGGGATTTGTATTCAAGACCCAGACCGGCGAAATCAGTGTGCATGCCAAAGAACTGACCGTTCTGGCCAAGAGCATCAAGCCACTGCCTATCGTGAAGACCAAGGACGGTGAGGTTTATGACTCTTTCGATGATCCGGAATTGAGATACAGACAGCGTTATGTTGACCTCGTGGTAAATCAGGGCGTAAAGGAAACCTTCCTGAAAAGATCCAAGATCTTCAAATCCATGAGAGATTTCTTCGACAAGGACGGTTATACCGAAGTTGAAACTCCAATCCTGCAGTCTATTCCGGGTGGAGCCTCAGCGCGTCCGTTCATCACCCACCATAACGCATTGGATATCGACCTGTATATGCGTATTGCCTGCGAATTGTATCTGAAGAAATTGATCGTAGGCGGTTTCGAGGGTGTATACGAGTTCTCTAAGAACTTCCGTAACGAGGGTATGGACCGCAACCACAATCCGGAGTTCACCTGTATGGAGCTTTACGTTTCTTACAAGGATATCTACTGGATGATGGAGTACACCGAAAAACTGCTCGAGAAAATCGCACTGGATGTAAACGGTACTACTCAGGTTAAGGTGGGCGACAACATCATCGACTTCAAGGCTCCTTACAAGCGTATCACCATTCTGGATGCTATCAAAGAAAAGACAGGATACGACCTGAACGGAAAGAGCGAAGAAGAAATCCGTGAGGTCTGCAAAGCCCTGAAACTGGAAGAGGTGGACGAGACCTTCGGTAAAGGCAAGATGATCGACGAGATCTTCGGCGAATTCTGCGAAGGAACTTTCATCCAGCCTACATTCATCACCGATTATCCGATCGAGATGTCTCCGCTGACCAAGAAGCACCGTAACAATCCGGAACTGACCGAGCGCTTTGAGTTGATGGTCAACGGTAAGGAGTTGGCTAACGCTTACTCGGAGCTGAACGATCCGATCGATCAGGAAGAGCGCTTCCAGGAGCAGTTGCGCCTAAGCGAAAAGGGAGACGACGAGGCTATGTTCATCGATCAGGATTTCCTGCGCGCCCTGCAATACGGTATGCCGAATCTGGCCGGTATCGGTATCGGTATGGACCGTCTGACCATGCTCCTCACCGGACAGACAACCATTCAGGAAGTTCTGTTCTTCCCGCAGATGCGTCCGGAAAAGAAAATCCCAAAAGACGCTCCACGCGAATATGTAGCCATCGGAGTGCCCGAAGAAATCGTTCCGGTACTGCAAAAGGCCGGATATAATCTGGTAAACGACCTGAAAGACGGCAATCCGCAAAAGATTCAGCAGCAGATTGGCGATATCATTAAGAAATATAAATTAGAGATGACCAAGCCGTCCGTAAATGATATTGCGGAATGGGTTGAGAAACTGAAATAAACAAAACATCATGGAGAATTGCGGAACCATAGCAATCATGGGTGGCGGTAGCTGGGCTACCGCCATAGCCAAGATGATGCTGGAGCAAAACGACTCCATTTATTGGTACATGCGACGGGACGACCGCATTGAGGAGTTCCGTCGTTTGGGCCATAACCCTGCATATCTTACGAGCGTTCATTTTGATGTCGATCGTATTCATTTCTCTTCAGATATAAATAAGGTGGTGGAAAACTCGGATACTCTGATCTTTGTCACTCCCTCACCTTACCTGAAAAGCCATCTGAAAAAACTTAAAGTAAAGCTCCGAGACAAATTCATCGTTACAGCCATCAAGGGTATTGTACCCGACGAGAACCTGGTCTGTTCAGAATATTTCCACCAGGTATATAATGTGCCCGATGAAAATCTTGCGGTACTGGGCGGACCGAGCCACGCCGAGGAAGTAGCGATGGACCGGCTTACCTATCTGACCATCGGCTGTTCCGACCTGAAAAAGGCGCAGTGCTTTGCCGATATGATGGCCAGCCAGTATGTCAAGACCAAAATCAGCGCCGACGTTATCGGTATCGAATATGCATCGGTACTGAAAAATGTCTATGCCATCGCATCAGGCATCTGCAACGGTCTGAAATATGGAGACAACTTCCAGGCCGTACTGATAGCCAATGCTGTACAGGAAATGAAACGTTTCCTGAAAACAGTACATCCGATAGAAAGAAGCCTGATTGATTCTGTCTATCTGGGCGACCTGCTGGTAACCGGATATTCCAATTTCAGCCGTAACCGTGTATTCGGAACCATGATCGGCAAGGGATACAGCGTAAAAAGCGCGCAAATTGAAATGGAAATGATTGCAGAGGGATATTATGGCACCAAATGCATGAAGGATCTGAACCGCCATCTGCATGTAAACATGCCAATATTGGACGCGGTCTATAATATATTATATGAGCGCATTTCCCCTAGTATTGAAATCAAACTATTAACGGATTCATTCAGATAAAAATATACTTATTTTAAAGTGTAAGAAAATGAAAAATATTCAATTAGACATCACAAAAGCATCTCAGTTTCTGAGCGAAGATGCAATCGCAGCATTTGAACCGCAGGTTAAGGCTGCACAGGAGGCTCTTGAAAACGGAACCTGTCCGGGTAATGACTTTTTGGGCTGGCTGCACTTGCCGTCATCTATCACCAAAGAGTTTATCAATGAGCTGAACGCTACTGCTCAGGTGATTCGTGAGAATTGCGAAGTGGTGGTTGTGGCAGGTATCGGTGGTAGCTACCTGGGTGCCAGAGCCGTCATCGAGGCTTTGAGCAACAGCTTCCAGTGGCTGCTGAACGACAAAAAGAATCCTGTCATATTGTTTGCAGGTAACAACATCGGTGAGGACTATCTGGCTGAGTTGAGCGACTATCTGAAGGACAAGAAATTCGGTGTCATCAACATCTCCAAGAGCGGTACTACTACCGAAACAGCTTTGGCTTTCCGTCTGCTGAAAAAGCAATGTGAAGACCAGAGAGGAAAAGAAGAGGCCAAGAAGGTTATCGTAGCAATTACCGACGCCAAGAAGGGTGCCGCACGTACTACTGCCGACAAAGAGGGCTACAAGAGCTTCATCATTCCGGACAATGTAGGCGGACGCTTCTCTGTACTGACTCCGGTAGGCTTGCTGCCCATCGCCATTGCCGGATTCGACATCGAACAACTGGTTGCCGGTGCTACTGACATGGAAAAAGCTACTGCTCCTGAAGTTCCATTCCTGGAGAACCCTTCAGCTGTTTATGCAGCTTGCAGAAACGCCTTGTATCAGAGCGGCAAGAAGATCGAGATTCTGGTAAACTATCAGCCTAAGCTGCACTTCATGAACGAATGGTGGAAACAGCTGTACGGCGAATCAGAAGGAAAAGACGGCAAGGGAATCTTCCCGGCAGCTGTTGACTTCACTACCGATCTGCACTCTATGGGACAGTGGATTCAGGAAGGTGAGCGTACCATCTTCGAAACCGTAATCAGCGTTGAGTCTTCTAACCACACTCTGCTCTTCCCGAGCGACGAAGAGAATCTCGACGGATTGAACTTCCTGGCCGGAAAGAGAATCGACGAAGTAAACAAGATGGCCGAACTGGGTACTCAGCTGGCTCACGTAGACGGTGGTGTGCCTAATATGCGTCTGTCTGTACCGACTCTGAACGAGTATTATCTGGGACAGATCATCTACTTCTTCGAGAAGGCTTGCGGTATCAGCGGTAATCTGCTGGGTGTAAATACTTTCAACCAGCCGGGTGTAGAGGCTTACAAGAAAAACATGTTTGCCCTGCTCAACAAACCGGGTTATGAAAAGGAAAGTGAAGCAATACGCGCACGACTGAACAAATAATCAAGATATCATTATGTTCGAAAAAGAAAGAGAACAATATCTTACCTCCAACGGCTTTGAGGCTACCCGCCTCAAAGCCGTCTTATTTGATATGGACGGAGTGCTCTTCGATTCAATGCCCAACCACGCATATGCCTGGAGCCACGCCATGACACAATTCGGACTCAAGATGAGTCCTGAGGAGGCCTATATGCACGAAGGAAGAACCGGAAACGGTACCATCAACCTGTTGACACAGAAATACTGGGGCCGTGACGCAACCGAAGAAGAACTGGATGAAATCTATCAGGCCAAGGCTGATGTATTCAATATGCGCGAAGAAGCTCCGGAAATGCCGGGAGCCAAGGAAATGCTGTATGCCGTGAAGGAAGACGGTTGCCAGCCGGTACTGGTCACCGGTTCGGGACAGCTCTCCCTGATAGACCGTCTGAACAAACACTTTCCGGGAATCTTTACCAAAGACAAGATGGTAACCAGCTTTGACGTAAAATACGGCAAACCCAATCCGGAGCCCTACCTTATGGGACTGAAAAAGGCCGGAGTGGAACCTTGGGAAGGCATCGTTGTGGAAAACGCCCCCTTAGGCGTAGAAGCCGGAGTGGCGGCCCGGATTTTTACCATAGCTGTCAATACCGGTCCCCTGCCCGACCAGGTACTGCTGGATGCCGGAGCAAATCTTCTCTTTCACTCCATGCAGGAGCTGAAAGACAATTGGGAGGAAATCCGACGCACCTTTATATAAAACGAAAAGCACCAGACCAAAGTCTGGTGCTTTTGTAGTACCGTATTAACCTAATCACTATTCTCTTGACGGCATGGATACACGTTCCCATACTTCCTGACAATTCAGGGTATCCCCATTCTCGTCAACGATCTGGAAAGTAATGACCATCAGATTTTCATTCAGAAACTCATACTTCATTTCATTGTCCACTCCGTCCATAGCAGAAGAAACCAACAACTTCTTGATATGCTCCACATAACTGCTGTCAGATTTCTTCTCGTATGTACCTTCCATGGTGAGGAATACATCTCCCTCTTTGGAAATCATCAGGTTGGTCAAATTGCCACCCGGGCTGAAAACTTTCAGGTAAGGAGCCCGTTTAATCTCCGGAGAGGAATCCAACATTCCGTCAATCATGTTGCATAACTGCCATGTACCTACCAGATCTGCCTTTTTAACAGACTGCGCCGAAATTGTAGTTGCGCCTAAAATTAAGGCTAACAACACCATAAATTTCTTCATCATGACTTTCTCGTTTTTAAAGTTAATACTTTGGTTGACTGTTCGAAAGTTACGAAAAAAATATGATAAAGAAAATATTTCCATGAAAACTTTTTCAAAAAAAAAGAGAAATATTTTTTTGAAAAGCAGATACCGGCAGGATTCAGTTTTTTATCTCATTCCACATCTGTTGTATCCAAAGTTTCCACGACATTATCCAAAACCAGATCTTTGGATATGACATAGCTGCCATCAGGACGAATGGTGATGAGAAGAGGGATATAGAGATCAGACATCGGATAACTTACACTTACCGCAAAGCGTAAGTTCCCTTCCTGCTCCTGATCGAAAGCCATACCCTCCAGTATGGAATGCGCATAAAAATCGGGGTCCATAAATTCCTTGAAGGAGCGTTTATAAAAACTCTTGTGAAACAGCTCACGGTCGCCTTGTTTTAAAGTCAAGGTGATCATGTTGTCCGAGAATTGTTCGCCGGCCTCATCAGTCACCACGGGCAAAGAGTCCACGGCATGTCTTTCTACCTGATAAGTCACCGTTTTTCCACGCCACTTTACCTGATCCGTATAGTGGTATTCATTCATATGTTGCACAGCGGCAACCGTATCTGTGGTATTCCGGCCGGACAAGGATTCATTGCTATCATTCTTTTTCTGATCCTTACATGCAGAAAACAGCCCGGCAAGCAAACCGCATGCTATAAGAGTGTATAATTTCATACTTTTTCTTTTTTTAGGGCAAAGGAACAAAAAAAGATTAAAAGAGCAAAGCAGTTTCCCCTTTCATTAAAATGAAGAGGAGCTCATTTGCAAAAAATAACATAGTATCATTTATTTGAACCGGCTTTAAGAAGATAATCAGGTAAATTCATTGTATCTTTGGCCGGTATATCAGAAAAACCTTATATGAAAAAGAAATATTTATTACTGATCGGTCTGGCGCTATTATTCAGCACAAGCAGTTGCCGGCAGGAACAGACAACACACGACAAGATGACCGACTCCTTAAACGACTCGACAGCCATTGTTCTTCAACTTCGGAAATGTTCCAGGATATACTCCTCCGAATATCAGATCCATAAGATCATAACCAACACGGATATTCTCAAACTGAAAGGAAACATCATCAACCAGAAAGTTGATATGGAAATTCCCAGCGGCTTACGCAAGATAGCCATTCCCATTGATGTAACGATAAAAGGATACACCGACCTGGCATTGCTCCAGGAGAAGAATATCAAAACAGAAGGGAAGAAGATCACCATTGTACTGCCTGACCCGCAATTTGTTGTCACGGCCGTAAAAATTGACCGCAAAAATATTTCACAGATTTCGGAACTGATGCGCAACAAATATCAGGAACAGGAAATCAACCAGCTGACCCGCAAAGGAGTGGCAAGCATTTATAAGGATATGCCCTGGAATGAATTTCTGGAAACGGCCAGAAGCAACGCGGCCTATACCCTGTTTCCAATATTACAAACTATCGGCTTTGAAGAAATCCATATTCAATATCGGGATGATTTGAAAACAACTCCCAAAAATCAGTTGCTTCTGTTCAAAAACCTGGAAAAAAGATCAAAATGAAAAGAAAAGGTAGACATACACTGCGCCGGAAGATCCTATTTCTGCTCCTCACCGTCATATTGTGTGGCGGACTGTTCTTCTGGTTAGGAAACAAGGTGAAGAACTTTCTCAAGGAAAACAATCTGGTCAGCCTGTCCTTAACGACCAACACACAGATGGACCAGACTCCGATCGAAATCAGCAGTATACGGCAAATCGGACAATGGGAATTCCTGTCTGTCCAAACAGAAGAGCTGGTTGATTCCACCCGAAAAGGAATCTTCTTCGACGACCGTATCGTTTGTATCTATCGGGGCACCTTATCCCTGGGCATCAATATGGAGAAATTCGACAAAAGCTGGGTTAAGGCACAAAGCAAAGACAGTATTTCCCTGATTCTTCCGCCGGTTACCTTACTGGATCAGAATTTTATAAATGAGGCGCAAACCAACGTATTCTTTGAAGAAGGTACCTGGAAAGAAAGTGACAAAGAAAGGCTTTACCTGAAAGCCAAAAGACAAATGATGCAACGGGCATTTACTCCTGAAAACCGGAATATGGCAGAGAAACACGCGCGTATGCAGATTACCCGGCTCATGAATGCCATGGGGTTCAGTAAGGTAAACATTTCCTTTAAGGGCGAAACATCCCCCAAACAGAATACATCTCTCTGAAAACAAAGTGCCCGCATCATGCAATCGGAAAAAGGATTGCATGATGCGGGCGCTTTCATTATCTTTCCATTCATGGATGTACCGACAAATTAAAATCCGTACACCGGTACACCTCGGTATAAAGCCAGCATTTGATGCGTTCAAAATCAGACGTTTCATCCAGCCCCGTTCCCCGTACCATCAGATAAAGGGCTATCGGACTGCATGTTTTCTGATAAGGAGGCTGCACATAGTGACTGTTTTTCCAAAGCACAAAACCGTTGCGCCGGTAGAACCCGATCCGTCGTTTTGCCAGTTCTTCCAAAGGCAGCTCCACTTCAAGCACCAGCGGATGTGCATATAAAACGGACAGACGGTCGAGCACCTCGCTGCCGATTCCTTTGCCGCGCACCTCGGGCACCGTGGCAAAATGCTCTACATAAACAAAATCCGGTCCTTGCCAGCAGGTGATGAATCCCACAAAACTGTCTTCCAGTTTCAAGGCGTAGGTCTCCAAGGCCGAATGATGATCCGTAACCTGGCGCTGATCCTCCGGACTGCGTCTTTCTTCGGGAGGAAAAGCACTTGCAAACAAATTCTCAACCAAAGGATATTCCGCATCTCCGGTCTTTATCTTTTTCAGTTCAATCATAGTATAAAATTTTATTCCAAGGCAAATGTAAGAAAACAAAAGTTCAGAAACAAATATTCGTTTTTTGTTTTTCCCACACAAAAACTTGCCGAAGAAAAAGATTATCTTTGCAGGAATAACGCAAAAACGAAAACCATAAAGACCAAACTTGAATCATCATGACAGAAATCATTTTTTTATGTATCGGCATATTGGGAGGCTTTGCCGCCGGGTGGCTCCTGCAAAAAAGCAGAAACAGCAGTCTTTCTGCTCAGATCACTGCCAAAGACGGAGAATTGGAGCGTGAACGCCAGCTCTATCATCTGGAACAGGAACGGAGCAGACAGCGGGAACAGGAACTGGAACAAAGGCTGATGCAGATGAATGACGAGAACAAGGAACTGCGTTCGGCACGCGACGTTTCGGAAAAGGAAATAGAACTGCTCCACCAGCAGATCACCAAAGAGGAAGCGGCCGGAAAAGAACGCCTGAAAGAACAGATGGATCTGGTCAGACAGCAAATGCAGAACGCCACCCAGGAAATGCTCAAACAGAGATCGAACGAGCTGTCGGAGCACAACCAGTCGCAGATGAGCGCCTTGCTCACCCCACTCAAGCAGTCCATTTCCGAGATGAAACAGACTATGGAAAGCAACCGCGATGTGCACAACCGCAACACGGCATCGCTCGAAAAGGCCATAGAGGAAATGATGAAGCGCACCGTGGACATTGGCAAGGAAGCCGACAAACTGGCGCACGCCCTACGCAACGAAAGCAAGACACAAGGCAACTGGGGCGAGCTGATTCTGGACGATCTGCTCTGCGGACAGGGATTGAAAGAAGGATTGCATTACGAAAAGCAGGTACTCCTGCGCGACGGACAGGGACGGGTAATCCGTAACGAGGAATCGGGCAGGAAAATGATTCCCGACACCATCCTGCATTATCCCGACGGCAAGGACGCCATCATCGACTCCAAAGTTTCACTGACCGCCTTTGTGGATTATCAGAACGCGGAAACCGATGAAGAACGCAACGAGGCACTAAAACGGCATGTGCAAAGCGTGAAGCAGCATGTCAACGAACTGGCGCGCAAGGATTACAGCGCTTACATCAAGCCGCCGCGGCAGTCACTCAACTATGTCATCATGTTCGTACCCAACGAATCAGCGCTGCAACTGGCCCTGCAAAGCGAAGCTACCCTGTGGCACGATGCCTTTGAAAGAGGGGTATTCATCACCAGCGAACAGAATCTGATGGCAGCCCTGCGCATGATCCAGATTGCCTGGACCCAGGTGCAGCAGGCACACAACCAGGAAGCCATATTCGACACGGCACGCATGCTGCTCGACCGTGTGGCCGACTTTATCAAATACTTCGACGAGATGGGACAGAAACTGCAGGATGCCCACAGTTTCTACGTCAAATCGGCCAACAAGTTGCGCGACGGCAAGCAAAGTGTTGTAGGAGGCGCCAACAAACTGATTCGTCTGGGTGCCAAAACCAGCAGCAACAAGAATCTGCCTGAAACCAACGACAGCGGCATTCCCTCGCAATCGGAAAACGCCGCCATCCTGAACGACTGATTCCCAACTTACTCCTTTGGAACGGCAATAAAGAAAGGCCCGGACTTCACCTTTCAGCGGTGACAGTCCGGGCCTTTTCTTCACTATGTCTGAATGGTTATGAATCAATCATCCAGTCTCAGGAAATTTCCCTGAGCGTCGAATTCTACAGACAAATCATTCTTCAGTTCGACATCATAGCCTCCCTTTCTGTGACGTTCGATCTTCTCAACGGCAATGTTCGGGAAATTCTGCTTCAGATAATTCTTGATATTGGCAGGAATCAGAGCAGCGGGAACCGGCTTCAATTTGCTGTCCACCTCGGTCCATTCACCCTTGCTGTTGAATTCAATCTGTGTGCCGTCTTCAAAGATAGCCTCATAAGTGGCAGCCTCCAGGAAATCCTTGTCGATCTTGATATAAGAAAGTTTCGCCTTGGCAAAATGCTTCTGAATCGTTGTACGGGCAGCCTGAGGCAACTGGTTCATATCACGGGTTATCACATCCTTGGCCATTGCTTGAACTGACAGACCAATCATCATCACAAATAAAAAAAACAGTTTCTTCATAATCGTAAATTTTTAAAATTCCTATTTTCAGTTTATTTAATCGTCCATTCTCTTAAAGTTTCCATCTGCGTCAAAGATCACTTCCAGCCCGTTGTTCAGTTCCACCTCAATGATGCGTGAAGTGCGTTTGATCTTTTCCACAGAATCTGTCGGAAAGTTGTCTTGCAGATAACGGCCTACTCCCTGAGGCATCATGCCGACCGGAACCGAAGTTCTCTTGCATTCCACTTCTTTCCATTCTCCGTCGGCATCAAATTCCAGTTCATCACCGTTGGTGAGCACCACTTTATATTCTGTTGAAAACAGCTCTCGATCAATCTTGATGTAAGAAATATGATGCTGCGAAAAATATTTCTGAACAAATTGTCGGGCCGGCTCCGGAAGTTGTGCCATATCCCGTGTCACCACATCATCCATACACGAACTCATCAGCAACGTTGCAGGAAGCAGCAGATATAGAAATAAACGTTTCATAACTTTCTCCTTTCTTCGTTAATTGTTTTTTTTGATAGGACAAAGTAAAACATCAAAATAGGAATCTTTTAGGAATTTACGCCACATTTCTCAAGATTTATAATCTTTAACATAAAGACATGCATTCCCTCATATTTATATAGTAGAGGAAGATGATAGAAATCGGCTATTGACTTGACCAAAGCCAATCCCAAACCGGTAGATTCTGTGGTTTTACTGCGATCATGATAAAATCTGCGGAAAATCAGTTCCGGATCCAAAGGAACTTCTCCACTGTTTCTCACAACCAACCATTCGCGGGTCAGTTCCACTTCAACCTTTCCACCGGCCGGAGTATGCACCATGGCATTCTTCAGCAGATTATTGACCAGGACATGGGCCAGCGATTCATTGATCAGAACAGAACATGCGCCGGTGTTTTCAAAATGTGTCTTTATATTCTTGGCTTCATAAATCTCGTCCATAATCTCCAGTATATCGGCAATCATCTGCGCCAGATTCACGGGAGAGGCATCTATAAACTGTCCGTTGTTAATACGCGACAGCAACAGCAGGGACTTGTTGAGCTGTACCACCCGGTTCAGCGCCGTAAACATGTCGCCCACATATTCCAGCTGTTTCTCGGTGATGTCTTCCGACTCGGACAGAAGCTCCAGCTTGCCTCGGATAATGGCCAGCGGAGTCTGCAACTCATGCGACGCGTTTTCGGTAAACTGTTTCTGCTCTCTGTAAACCGATTCGGCACGGCGTGCCATATCCAAGGCGGCATCGTTCAGAATGCGGAACTCGTTTATGGACGTATCGTTTTCCAGATCGGGCACCGGTTTGCCGGGAGTCATCTGCTGCAACCAGAACACCAGACGGTGCAGAGGACGGAACACCCGTTTGAGTGAAGCATACACTCCCAAAGTGGTGCATAACAGCAACACGACATACAGCACGACCAGAGCCCACCAGATAGCACGGATCAGATCATCGCGTTCCAGAGTGGAATTCATCAAAGTGAGTTCATAATAGGCGCCGTCAGCCGTACGGAAACAGCTTTTCATCACTCGTACAGGCTCGAACTCATTCTCGGTCTGTATATATACCGAGGAGTCAAAATAGGTTTCCCGGTAGTTTTCCGCTTCTTCGGCAGTAATCGGCCGGAACCGGTGACGCTGCATGATCGAGTCGTTGGTATGCAAGAGCTCGGGATTATGCAATACTTTTCCGATCAGAATCTCACGTGTGTTATTCAGTGCGTCGTCCGTTTCGTCCATCACCTCATGAAGCACCAGAAAATAAAAGACAGTGCCCCACAAAGCCAGAAAAAACAGAATGATCAGAAAAATCACCCGGTTGGTATAACGCAACAAATTCATAACAGACTATACTACTAATTTATATCCAAAACCATATACCGCCTTGATTTCGGGCACCGCTCCGGCCTGCTTGAGTTTCTTCCGCAGATTCTTTACCTGAGAATACAGAAAATCAAGACTGTCCGCCTGGTCGATATGATCGCCCCAGACCGACTCTGCCAACGAGGTTTTATTGATCAGACGGTTGGGATTCGACACAAAATAATATAAGAGGTCAAATTCCTTCCGGTTGAGCTGGATTTCCTGCTCTCCCACCATCACCTGTCTTTTGTCAGGATAAACCACCAGATTCTCCAGAACGATGCTGGTATCGCCCTGTGCGTTCTTACGGCGCAGCAAAGACTTGATACGGGCATGAAGCTCGGCCAGATGAAACGGTTTGGCCAGATAATCATCGGCTCCCATATCCAATCCCTTGATCTTGTCATCAACAGAATCCTTGGCCGACAGAATAATCACCCGCTCCTGCTTGCGCAGACGCTTCAACGCAGAGAGAATAGCCAGCCCGCTTCCGCCGGGCAGCATGACATCCAGAAGGACACAATCATAATCGTATTCCTGAATCTTGCTCAATGCAGTCTGATAATCGGGCGCGCTTTCTACCGTATATTTTTCTTTTCTTAAAGACTCGCACACCATGTCGCGCAATGCGTCTTCGTCTTCTACTACCAGAATTTTCATAAGTGCTTTTCGTTTATTTACATTAGTCCGTCCACATCCAGATCCTCACGCTTGCGATAGCCCGAACTGGTCATCAGAGCAATCAGTTCGCCCTGCTCGTCCGTGACCCGTACTTCGATAAAAGGTACACGACCATGATTCATCACCTCACACGCCTCGGCATAAAGCGGTCCGGGATGAGCGGGTTTCAGAAAAGTAATACCGGCATTCAGGGACAGGGTCAGTTTGCCGCGACTGTTGGCCGCCACTCCAAAGGCCATATCAGCCAGTGCAAAAATCACTCCTCCATGACAGATGCCTCCCAGATTCAGGTGGCACGGTTTTACCATCATCCGTACACGGGCATATCCCTCACGAGCCTCAATGACCTCAGCTCCCATCAATCTTTCAAACTCATCGCAGTCAAATAAATCTTTCAGTGTTCCCATAAATGTTTTTTCTTATGATTGGATAAAGTTACTAAAAAGCTTCGGAATAAGGTAAGTTTGAAATGAGAAAAAAGAAAAAACATTTTTTCCGAACAACCTGTCCGATTATTACGTATCTTCGTCCCCATCAAAAAACCTATCATTATGATCAGTTTGAAAATAGAAATCAAAAGTTGGAAAAAGTTCCTGCTGTTTTTTCTGGTTGTGACCATTCTGGCAGCAGGAGGCTACTGGGCCACGCGCTGGGTCATGCCTACCCAGGAGTTTGAAATTACCGATGATCTGGGCGGAAATATTTTCCCCTCTGCCATCCTGTCAACAGCCACAACCGATGCGATGATTATCAAGCCCACCATTAAAAACTATTTGGGAAATCCGAAATCGGGACTGGCATTGAAACTAACCTCTCCGTCGGAAAACTGCAGAATACAGGTTACGGTGGCGGAAACACCTTTCTACCGCACCTCTGTTTCTGAGTTTGTTCTTCCCAAAAAAGGCACCGAATACACCATCTATCCGGATATAATCTGGAACTATGACAAGCTGCGCAATAACGAGCAGGCTACTCCCATCAATGTGGTGATGCAGGTCAGTGCCAACAATCAGGACTGGGGACAGAACATCAAGATATTCTCCATGCGCAGCATCAACGAATGCCTGCTGGGATATCTTGGAAAAGACAACAAGTATCACACGACCTATGAGTTCTTTGCCGCCTACGTAAACGAAGAAAATCCGCTCATCGATGAAGTGCTTCGCGAAGCCCTGAATACCAAGATTGTAAACCGTTTCCTGGGATACCAGAGCAAACAGCCGGCATATGTAGACAAACAGGTATACGCCTTATGGAATGTACTTCAGAAACGCAATTTCAGATACAGCTCTATTTCTTACAGCAGCCTGTCGAGCAATGTTGTCTTCTCCCAACGGGTACGTACTTTTGAAGATGCCCTCAAATCCTCACAAATCAACTGTGTAGACGGTAGTGTGCTTTTTGCCTCACTGCTCCGCGCCATCAACATCGATCCGGTATTGGTACGCGTTCCGGGACATATGTTTGTAGGCTACTACACCGACAAGGGACATAAGGAAATCAATTTTCTGGAAACTACCATGATCGGTGATGTGGATATGGACGAATTCTTCCCCGAAGAGAAGCTGGACTCCACCATGGTGGGAAAAAGTCAGAACGAAGTATCCCGCATCGCTTTTGAGAAATCGAAAGAATATGCCAATAAGAAATATCAGAGCTATAAAAACCTTTTTGGTACTGACAACAAGAACTACATGTTCCTGGAAATATCCAGAAACATCCGGAAAACAATCCAGACTATCGGAAAATAAAGATTACGGAAAAAGCCGGCAGCTAAGGAAACGAAAACAAGGAAATCACAGTCGGACAAAATCCGGAAAACAAAAAAGAAAGACCGCATCAGGACTCATGGACGAGTAATGATGCGGTCTTTCTCTTTAGCAATATTCGGAAGATGGCCCGAATCAAGGAACAAACACCTTCATTTTATTCACAATATAAATACCAGACTTCAATGGGACCGGACGTGTGCCCACTACTTTATCAGCAAAGACACGCACACCGCCCATAGTATAGATCTGAACCATCTGGGGTTCGTCGCTCGACAGATACAGACCACCGCGCACGGCACGCACCGTCACATCGTCTGTCTGAGGTTTCAGATTTGCTACACCAGTGGTTTCTCCATTAGCTTCCATCTCGTCATACGGAATCTCAGACAGAATAAACTCGCTGATTGTTCCACCACCCCAGTTCGAAGGATCACGCCAGTCGACCAATACTCCCAGGGAAACTGTGGTCGGCTCTGAGAGTTGGAATGAAACTTTCTGATTAGCAATATCCTCGAAGACCAGGGCATCGCTCAAATTTTCTGCATCCGGCAGCCCCTCTCCCTTGTTCACCACCAGATAAGAAGTGAGGAACTTGTAGTACGGGCCGAAGTTTACGGCAAACTGATAGAAACCTGCCGGCAAGTCAACCAGATGATAAAGTTTCAGGTTTGGAATTTCCGTAGCAAAACCTCTACCTGCCTCTACCACCAGATTATAGTTGTAACCGTCGGTTACATGGAATCCGGTCGGCACACTGTGTTCAGCCACATTTTCCATAACCCAGGCAGAGTTTTCAGTTTCTGTTTCGGGTACATAGCTCTTGTAACCAAAAATCGGATCGGTAAATATTGCTGAACCGACATAAGCAAACGGAGCCTTATAATTGGTAAGATATTGAGCAGTTACATCCTCCAGCTTACGCTCGTTGAAGTTAAGCCAGAAAATACCCTTGGCACTGCTCCAAGCATCGCCGTCGGGACCAAATCCTTCACGGCGTCCGGTATTGTTGTTAGTTGTCAAATCCTTGACATCGCCCGAATTCTGATTAAACGCAGAATACAAAAGCAGTCCTCCCTTCATTGCCTCGGATACAGTAGATGAAATCTCACCCACCTCAGGCTTTGCCTCACCATCTGGCCAGATCGGCGCATTGGCATACTGACGGATCTGATCCAATGACAAAGCCTTGTTCCATACCTGGAATTCATCAATCACCCCATAGAAAGGAGCACTCTCACCACCCAGAACAAGGTCACTGCTCAAAGCCACATGATCCATCTGCATCGGCTTGCTCTGTCCGAACTGCTTTCCGTCACGATAGAAGGTAATGTTACCATACTGATAGGTCACAGCGTAATGATGCCATGATCCGGAAAGCATGTATCCGGCATCGGATGTGATTTCCACATCATCGGCTGCAATATGCAGGCTTCCATCGGCTACGGTATACATCTTGAAGTTTTTCTCTACACTGGCATCCAGGCGGCGGGCCGCATTCATTTCATACGTAAACATATAGGCAATACGGGCTGCAGCCGTACAAGAAGCATTCTCTTGCTGAAAGATTGGCGGGAAATAAATCCGCTCCGCATTGTTCACACGCACGGGACGCTGCTCGGCCGTACTCTTCACCTGTGATCTTCCGGAGAGACCCCTACTCTCAAGGAGTCCGGATACACGGTCTGTGCTCCGACAGGTGTAATACCCAATCCATACCAGGCCATCAGGCACCAGACAGGAAGTATTCTTTTTGTTTTTCTCACATAAATTAGGAATAAATTTAAGATAATGCATTCCGGCCGCAGGAAGCAACCTCAAGCAAATCCAAGGAGGCCTCCAGTTACAGAAACACAAAGAATTAAGATTTTGCAAAATAAATATTTTTTTGCTGAAAACGATCTGATGACGACAAAAAAATGAAAGAATCCAGAAGTTTTCATCTCATTCTATTTCCTCGTAATCAGCCGCCTCGGCAATTTTCCGAGGTATGTCGGTATTTTCCATACGTCCGGTAAAGCGCTCCGCTCCCACACCAATGGCAAACACCGGTACATAACCGTTGGAATGGCCGCCACTCTGCCAGCCTACACAAGCAATTCTGTTAAGAATTTCCTTGGCGACAGTAGCCAGCTCGTCATCATTCTGATAAAGTGTCTTGCTGTTCTCGGAAATACCCTTCTGAAGATGCTCATAAGCCGTTTTCAGTCTTTGAGTCTGATTTTCGCTCAGCTGTACCTGATCCCAGAAACCGAAATTCTCCTTCAGGCTCTGTTTCACAGCCTCCCAGGTAAACTGGTCTTTCAGGGTTTCCCGCAAGCGGCGAATTTCCGCAGAATAGCTGGAAATACTCATTTTCTGATTCTGAAGCACCTGTGTGTGCATTTCATAAGGCCCGACTCCCAAGGACAGGCCACCGGTTTCATGATCGGCCGTTACCACAATCAGTGTTTCATCCGGATGCTGCTTATAAAAATCATAAGCCACGCTTACTGCCTGATCCAGATCCTCTGTTTCATGAAACATCGCGGCGGCATCGTTGGCATGGCATGCCCAGTCAATGGCACCGCCCTCTACCATCATGAAGAATCCCTGATCGCCCTGTGTGGTCAGGAAGTCAATACCGGCCTGTGTAATCTGCTTCAATGTCAGATCGCTGTTGCTACGGTCCAGAGCATAAGGAATGCGGCTACGGTCTTTTTCCGAAGCCTCCTCAGTCTGCAACAGAATCATCTTTCCGGCATCGTTTTTCTTTTTCTCATAATCATCATATCCGCGGGCTATGGTATAACCGGCCTGCTCTGACTGAACATACAAAGAGGGGGCCTGAGGGTTTTTCTTGTCTACAGGCTGGAGAAAATCCGAACCGCCATAAAAATCGAAAGCCGCCTTCAGCATATCCTGCCCTATTTCATAATACATATTCCGATTGGGAACGTGGGCATAGAATGACGCCGGAGTGGCATGGTCAACCGACACACTTGTCATGACCCCCACTGCCCGACCGCTTTTCTTGGCCCGTTCGGCAATAGATACTATGCGGGTTTTCTGATCCTTGAGCATACCCAGCACACCATTCTTGGTTTTCTGTCCCGTAGCCAGCGCAGTACCTCCGGCAGCCGAATCGGTCACTCCGTTGGTTGCCGAATAGGTGGTTACCAGACCGGTATAAGGAAACTGGGCAAACTGCAAAGGCTTCACTCCGATACGTCCTTCAAGAGCCGCCAGGTAAGTTTCGGTACCGTTTACCTGATTGACACCCATACCGTCGCCAATGAAATAGAACACATATTTAGCCACTCCCTCGGCCCAAGCCGACCAGGCAAGCATCAAAGCCGCGCCGAGTGTAAAGAATCTTTTTTTCATAAATCCGTTTTTTTATTACCATACAATTGTCCGGCAAAAATAGTATTTTATTCGCTTCATAGCTCCAACAGAAAAGGAAAATAAAAGTTATCCGGCCACTTTACGCTCTCCGGCAACAGAGATATTACAAAAGGGATGATGTTCCCAACCCTATATAAAGACAAAAACCGCCGTTCCGGCAGGGAAACGGCGGTCTGAATATGTTTGTTTCTACACCAGCGACAAGAGGGTTTCGCCATCGAGCGCGTTCATTTTCTGTTCGGCAATCACACGGGCCGTTTTCTCCGGATCGTCGGTCCGGAACACCAGAATACCCTTTCCGCCCAGCATAAAGGAATAAAGATATGAAATGGCTATCCCCTCCTGACTGATGCGGCTCACGGCATCGGCGGCACGCCCGGGCACATTATCCAGGGTGATGGCAAACACCTCGGACACATTGGCCGAGATACCGGCAGCCTTCAATACTTCGAGCGCGCGCACCGGCTCGGTGCAGATGATACGGTAAATGCCATACTCCACAGTGTCGGATATGGTAGAAGCTATGAGCTGGATACGGGCTTCCTTGAAAAGTTCCAGCACACGGACCAGGGTGCCCGACTTGTTTTCCACAAAAACGGATATTTGTTGTACAGTCATCATATTCACGGTTTGTTTTAAATTAATGTTTTACGCAAATCATTTACACGCACAGCCTTTCCTTCCTGTTTGGGCAGCGAACCCTTCGGTACCAGGCGTACAATCGGGGTAATCAGAATCTCATCCTTGAGCTGGCGGGTAATCTCCTTGGTCAACGCCTGAAGACGCGGATAGTCATCGCAGAACTCCTTTAACTCCACCTCAACGGTCATCAGATCGTTGGCCTCTTCATTGGTCAGGGTGATCAGATAGTCATTTCCCAGCTCGGCAAACTGCATCAGAATGGTTTCGATCTGTATCGGGAAGATATTTACTCCCTTGAGAATCATCATGTCGTCACTGCGTCCCTTCATACGGTCCAGACGGATGTGATGGCGTCCGCAAGGACAGTCACCGGGGAGGATACGGGTCAGGTCACGCGTGCGGTAGCGCAGCAGAGGCATCGCCTCACGGTTAATGGTAGTCAGCACCAGCTCGCCCACCTCACCTTCGGGCACCGGCTCCAAAGTCTGAGGATCGACAATCTCCACAATATAATAATCCTCCCAAATGTGCAGTCCGTTCTGTTTCTTGCATTCGAAAGCCACTCCGGGGCCGCACATCTCCGACATACCGAAGGAATTATAAGCCTTGACACCCAGCATCTCTTCAATACGGCGACGCTGTTCTTCAGAATGCGGTTCGGCACCGATAATCAAAGTATGCAGCTTGGTATCCCGTTTCGGGTCAATCCCCATCTCTTCCATCACCTCATACAATCGGCCGGCATAGCTGGGAATGGCATGCAGGGCCGTGGTTCCGAAATCGGTGATGAACTTGATCTGTCGCTTGGTGTTTCCTGCAGCCGCCGGCACCGTAAGCATGCCCAGCCGCTCGGCACCGTACTGGAATCCCAGTCCGCCGGTAAACATACCATAACCCGATGAGTTCTGGAAAATATCACCGGGACGGAGCCCTACCATATACAGGCAACGCGCCACGGCATTGGCCCATTCATCCAAATCCTTCTGAGTGTGCAGAATGACAGTCGGAGTACCGGTCGTACCACTGGAAGAATGCAGGCGCACCACCTGCTCCATCGGCACGGCAGCCAGTCCAAAGGGATAATTGTCCCGCAGATCCTGCTTCGTTGTAAAAGGAATCTTTTTCAAGTCATCCAACGAACGGATATCTTCGGGCTTGATATGATGATCGGCAAAACGTTTACGGTAAAAAGGCGAATTCATACATTGTGCCACCGTCTTCTTCAGGCGTTCCAACTGGAGCACCTCGATTTCCGGGCGGCTCAGTGTCTCTAACTCAGGATGTAAATACATGCTATCTTATGATTTTAAAGTTAATATTGCGAAGATATAGAAAAAAGTAATAAAACAAGGGTATAAAAGAAAATATTTTTCATAATAATCACCTTAAAGCATTCATTTTGTCAGCAATCTGATCTTCCGAAATACAGCTTTATTCATTATATATAATGATATTCATTTAAACGACACGCTCCCATAAGACGTCAAAACAAGGTTTTCTGAAACAGGATTTTCTTCATAATGCCTGAAAGCAGGAATTTTATGTATAAATATTCACAGCTTTTTCGAATAAAATCTGTATATATGCACTCTTTATGCAACAAAATAAACCTGAAACTAAAATTTTACACAGTAAGTCATGTAAAAAACTTCCCGATGGTTTTGTCAAATGTTCCTGAAGTTTTGAAAAAAACATCCTGAAGTTTTTTGGAAGTCCTTCCCAAGCGCCGTTTTTTTATCCTGTTTTTATCTGGAAGGGATTAAAGAGGCAACTTGTTTTATCCTCATAAAGCACTATTACACAATATCATAGAGCAAATAAAGCACTTTGAGAATCAATTATTTGCAAGCATCCTGGTTTCAGGACGCAAAATTCACAGTCTCGCAAAGAGTTTTTGACCCGAATGACAAAATACAATCCGTTAAAAGACAGAATGAGCAAACTATGTATCATACTCCATATATAAAATACAGATTGGGCATCGAAAAAGCAACCCAGCCATTTGTATAGCCAGACCCGTTTTCCGGGTTCCAGCGATACAAATGGCTGGGCTTAAAAAAGAATGTCATCAATCTTTTTTCTGTATCTTGTCGAGCAGGAAAAGAATTTCCGCATTTCTATCGAAATTATACTTTTTATAGTCTTCATAAGACGGCATCCAGTCCGGATAGAAAGTCTTGGCTCGCCGGTCATTCCCCGGCAAAAATATCTGCAAGGAATTGGAAATACTCCCCCGCAAACCGGTAAGCGGAAGTTTGAACATGGTTTGCTCCATAAACGTATTCGGTGCCTGTCTGCTCGGCACGCCTACAACTGTAGCTCCCAATTTCCATAAATAAAACGTATAGTGGAAAGCTGCGCTGAAAGTGTTGCAGTCCGTAACCACAAAAACATGCCGGGGAGTATACACCGGCTTTCCGTTCTGTGCCGTCAACAAATGAGGCACACTGGTCATATAAATATTGTCACGGCACAATTGCTCGATCGTAGGAGGTACTGCCGTTGTGTCCTCTACCGAAAAGGTATAATCCCCCATTTTCCAATTGGCTTTCCGGACACTGTTAAAATGGGCAAGATCTGTATTCTGCTTTTGCAGCAACAAAGGGGAAATGAGCTGATAGAATTTCCCACTTTCAACGGTGATACAGCGCGGACCATAAAGTTGATAAAGTGTAGGAAGCGTAATGGGTGTCCATCCTCCCGAGTTGCCTCTAAGGTCAATAATCAATGTAGCCGACCGATTATCTTTCATTTCGTTCAGCATTTCCGCAAAAGTTTCGGAGAAGGAAGCAAGGTTCCTGATTGCCTCAAGTGTATCAGCGGGCTTCTTCATACCCAAATTCCGGTAGTAACCATCCAGCTGCTCCATTCCTCCCCATCCGTTATTGTACATGAATTCAAAATTGTCACGACCGTAAATCATATCAATATTGATGTACATCACCTGCTTCTCCTTGTCGATATACCGATATTCCAACTGCTTTTTGGGCAATTGCATGGAAGTGGAAACAAATGCGGTTATGTCGGCATAAGCCTTCTCTGCAGATTCCAACGGAAGAGTAACCTGCTCCGTACGGTTATCCGGTGACAGCAAAGTCAGACACAACGAATCTTTCTGTCCCGGAAAGAGTTGGCGCAAGAACTTTTCGTGCAATATTTGGTTACATACAAGGGTATAGCTGTCATAAAGATTCTCACATGCTCTCAATCGCGAAGCCCGAGTCACCACAGCCTGCAAGGAATCACCTTGGATCGAGAGCACCCGGCTTCCCAACAAGTGCCGGTATGTTTTGGGCAAACCGTTCACAATCAGCCCATCCGGTATCACCTTCAGGCGTAACGGTAGCATCCGTTGCATCTGCTTCCCCGATGGAGCAGGACTGGACAGCCAGGTATGACCATCCCGTATGTTTGAAAGAAAAACCGAAACCTGATCATAAAATTCCTGCATACTGTGAGGCGTGGAACGTAATCGGTTTTCCAGTTCAAAAGCTGCCTTTCGAAAAAAGAACTTTCCACCGAATCCGGTATAAGGATCCGGATGAGTGTTTTCCAACATTTCTACGAGATATTCAAAATCGGACGCAAGCGTATCCCCTAAAACAGCCTGCGAAGTTTGTGCATTGCCGTGAATGCCCCAAAAAGACAAACCGCAAAACAGAATGGTAAAGACTAAAGGTTTCATAAAAACAAATACAGGTGAATCCACTCATTTTATATATCCATGATCTGGCAGCAGGATTCTTTATCTGCCAAAACAAAATATTTCCTGATCATTCACTTAAAGTAATGAAATTTGTACCTTCTTATCTGCTCAAAAATAAAAACTCTTTTTTTCAGTAGAAAAGAATTATAAGAATTTCTTTACAAAAGTATACTTAAGTATACCTGAAAACCTCAGTATAGCAAAATCATCAGCGATCAGTTCACGTCTTCTTTATTTTTGTTGAATATCCATTTCAGATGCAGCATGGCATAGTTTGCCAGAGAACGCCCCCAGATCATCCGTACACATGGAGGGTGAACCCAGGAACAGCGACCGAAAGGCTCACTTTAGCCTGTCAGTTGAGATGCTTCAAGACTGCATAGTTTACCGTTCTGATTACAAAATCCAAAATAAATGAATATATGCATAAGCAACAACAAGTTTGTTATTTCTTTTTACAAAAGAAGAAAATATAATTAATATATACAAGTATATACCGATACTTTTTATACAGACAACAGCAGATTTTATAAAATAAACAGTAAAATGTATAATTACAGCTGTCTTTCCATTCCTAAACACAGAATTCTAATCTAAAAAGATAAACATAACCCAAAGAAATAGGTTAAACAAGGTAACAACAAAATCCCGTACATGAAACATAATCCGGTTATTGCGAATATGTTCACTCTATTGGATTGTATGGAAAAACTGCCCAATTTTCTGCCGGACAAAGTACCGCAATATCAAACGGAAACGATTTCTTTCCACATCACATTCTATAATTTGAAGATTCTATTTGCTTATTACACAAAACCATTTTTAAAAACAAAAACAGAATTCAGATCCAAGAAAATCTTATCACTGAATTCTGTTTTTATTTACACAAAGTCCCTGACTT
>CALUKY010000023.1 GCA_944321345.1 uncultured Paraprevotella sp. | reverse complement strand
AACACTATAAAGATACAACAATTTTCGCTAATCACCAATTTTACAACTACTTATAATTCATCGAACTCACGTTAATAATTAAGGAGAAAAGCAGGATTCAAACATAAAATTAAAACAACCTGCCTATACAATCATGACTCTATCGGATACTTCAATAGGCTTTTTGGGGATAAAAAAGGGTAATTAGCCGAAAAAAAAGTTCATTTTTTAGTTTTTTCCATGTTTTTATAGCATCTTTGTAAAATAAATATACGTGTTATGCAAAACAGACTTCTAACTTTAAGCCTGATTTTTTTATTGGGCGGCGGCATTCTGTTCGCACAAACCAAAGGCAGGGCATCTTATTATTCTGATAAGCTGCACGGCAATTTTATGAGTAACGGAGAGCGCTACAACAAAGACAGTATGACCTGTGCGCATCTGAAATACCCTCTAGGAACAATACTGAAAGTGCGCAATCTGAGTAACGGCAAAGAAGTTTTTGTCAAAGTAACCGATCGCGGTCCCCACACACGACGCTTTGTAATCGACTTGTCCAAAGCGGCAGCCAAGCAACTGGATATCATACGCTCAGGACACTGCATGGTGGAAATCACGCCTTATTACGAAAACAAAGTCCCTTATCGCTGGACCGACAATCCGCATGAAAAGGAGTTGGACATCAGCTTTATTCCGGCAGCCGGTTTCGCCACGCCCTACTGGCAGTTGGATTCTGCTTTTTTGGCCAAAAAGGACCAACCCCATAAAATCAAGCACCTGCAGAAAAAGGTGAACAAGATTTTGCATGAAAATCTGAACAAGACATCAAAAAAATAAACACAGAAAAAGTTTAAAAACACAATGGAAAAGAAAACAAGCAGGGCCTCTTTATGCGTACAGGCCGGATGGAATCCCAAGAAAGGGGAAGCACGCGTATTACCCATCTATCAGAGTACGACCTTCAAATATGAAAACAGTGACCAGATGGCCCGCCTGTTTGACCTGAAAGACAGTGGTTTCTTCTATACCCGTCTGCAAAACCCGACCACAGAGGCCGTGGCCGAAAAAATAGCCAAACTGGAAGGTGGTGTAGCCGCCATGCTGACATCTTCGGGCCAGGCAGCCAACTTCTATGCCGTATTCAATATCTGTGAGGCCGGCGATCATCTGATCTGTTCCAATACCGTTTATGGCGGAACTTTCAACCTGTTTGGAGTAACCCTGAAGAAATTGGGTATCGAATGTACTTTCATTGACACCAACTGGAGTGATGAGGAAATCGAAGCCGCATTCCGTCCGAACACCAAATGCGTATTCGGAGAAACAATCTCTAATCCGGGAGGTAATGTATTTGACATTGAGCGCTTTGCCAAAATGGCTCACAAACACGGTGTTCCTCTGATTGTCGACAATACCTTCGCCACTCCGATCAACTGCCGCCCGTTTGAATGGGGCGCCGATATCGTAACCCACTCTACCAGCAAATACATGGACGGACATGCCGTTTCCTTGGGCGGAGCCATTGTAGACAGCGGAAACTTTGATTGGGAAAAGCATCACGAGAAGTTCCCGGGACTTTGCGAGCCGGATGAAAGCTACCACGGACTGACTTACACCAAGGCATTCGGTAAAATGGCTTTCATTACCAAAGCTACCGTACAGCTGATGCGCGACCTGGGTTCTACGCCAAGCCCGATGAACGCCTTCCTGCTGAATCTGGGTCTGGAAACACTGCACCTGCGTATGCCTCAGCATTGCAAAAACGCACAGACCGTAGCCGAATATCTGGAAAAGAACGAGCGTGTGGCTTGGGTAAACTATTGCGGACTGGAAGGAAATGCTTATCATGAACTGGCCAAGAAATATCTGCCTAACGGCTCATCCGGTGTTATCGCCTTTGGTCTGAAAGGAAGCAAAGAAGATGCCATCCGCTTTATGGACAGCCTGAAGATGATCAGCATCGTAACTCATGTAGCCGACGCCCGCACCTGTGTGCTGCATCCGGCCAGCCATACTCACCGCCAGCTGAGCGACGAACAGTTGAAAGAAGCCGGTATTGCTCCGGATCTGATCCGTCTGTCCGTCGGCATCGAGGATGCAAACGACATCATCGCAGATATCGAACAGGCTTTGGAAGCATCCAAATAAGCAACCTGCAAGATACCGGTTACATCAGATATCATAAATAGAAATCGGCAGATCCGGCAGGGTCTGCCGATTTCTATTTTTCAGACAGCACACAAAAAGCCCTCCGGAACAAGCATCCGGAGGGCACATTGAATTTGATTAAATCAGAATAGATTGAAATTATTTGATACGCTGGTATCCATAAACAGGCAACTGCTGCAATTCTTCTTCAATACGAAGCAACTGGTTGTATTTGGCCATACGGTCAGAGCGGCTCAAGGAACCGGTCTTGATCTGGCCGCTGTTGGTAGCCACGGCGATATCGGCAATCGTGGCATCTTCCGTCTCACCGGAACGGTGCGAGGTTACCGTAGTATATCCATGTCGGTGGGCCATTTCAATGGCATCCAGCGTTTCGCTCAACGAACCGATCTGGTTTACCTTGATCAGAATCGAGTTGGCACATCCCTGAGCAATACCTTTGGCCAGGAAATCCACATTGGTTACGAATAAATCGTCGCCTACCAGCTGACAACGCGAACCGATGCGTTCCGTCAGTTTCTTCCAGCCCTCCCAGTCATTCTCGCTCATACCGTCCTCAATGGAATCTATCGGATATTTGGTAATAAGCTCTTCCAGATAATCCACCTGCTCGTCAGAAGTACGACGGCGCCCCTTCTCTCCCTCAAACTTGGTATAATCGTAAATACCGTCATGATAGAACTCAGAGGAAGCACAGTCCATTCCGATTTTCACATCCTTACCGGGAACATATCCGGCCAGTTCAATGGCGGCGATGATGGAATCAAGCGCGTCTTCCGTACCGTTCAGGGCCGGAGCAAAACCACCCTCATCTCCCACTGCGGTACTCAGTCCGCGATCATGAAGCACTTTCTTCAAGGCATGAAACACCTCAGCACCCATACGCAGTCCCTCACGGAAAGAAGGTGCGCCCACCGGACGGATCATAAACTCCTGAAAAGCAATCGGCGCATCAGAGTGCGAACCGCCGTTAATGATATTCATCATCGGTACCGGCATCACATAAGTATTCACACCGCCGATGTAACGATACAACGGAATGTTCAGAGATGCTGCCGCAGCATGAGCTACCGCCAGGGAAACACCCAGAATGGCATTGGCTCCCAGGTTCGACTTGGTTTTGGTACCGTCCAGTTCGAGCATCTTATGATCAATGGCCCGCTGCTCCAATACCGGCCATCCCACCAGAGCCGGAGCAATAATCCGGTTGATATTCTCCACAGCCTTCAACACCCCTTTGCCTCCATAACGGCTTTTGTCTCCGTCACGCAACTCCAAAGCCTCATGCTCGCCGGTCGAAGCTCCCGACGGGACAGACGCACGTCCGCGTACACCGTTCTCCAGAAGCACTTCAACCTCTACTGTAGGATTACCTCTCGAATCCAGGATCTCTCTTCCTTTTATTTCCTTAATCTTCATTTTATTCTTCAATTTTAAAAGTGTTCCTAACGTTATTTTCCGAAGGCAAATATAGAACGAAAGTCCGACACTGTCAATACCTGAAAACGGGTATTCTGCAATACCCGAAAAGCAGGAAGAAGGCCCTTTCTGAATTATTTTTGTAACTTCAGCCAGCCAACAGCCGTTCCTGAAAAATCAGAAACAAAAAAACAGGAAAAAACACACCGTCTTATCTCAAGAATCACTACCTTTATAAAGAAATTGAGTATCAATCATCGGAAAAAATAAATAAAAGGATATGCCAAAGAATACGAAACTAAAAAACAGCAAGACTTATTTGCCCAGAGACATCAGCTGGATGTATTTCAATCACCGCATTCTGCAGGAGGCTCAGAAAGAACAGGTACCTCTCTTGGAACGTCTGAGTTTTTTGGGCATTTACTCCAATAACCTGGACGAGTTTTTCCGTGTGCGCGTGGCTTCGCAGAACCGCATAGCCGAATGTGAGGACAAAGATGCCAGAACCGACCGCGAAGAGGCAAACTACATTCTGAAAGAAATCAATAAACTCAACAGCGCCTACTCAAAAGAATTTGAGAAAACGATCAAGAGCATCAACCAGAAACTGAGAGAAGAAAACATCTATCTGCTCCAGGAAGATGAGCTGGATGAAGAACAGCGTGCGTTCATCAAGGACTTCTATTACCAGAAACTGTGCGGCTATGTACTGCCCACCTGGTTTCCGGCAACCAAGCAACTGAAGTCAAGCACTGACGAAAGCATCTATCTGGCTATTAAAATGCGTCATAAAGGAGCTGTATCCAAAAAGGCGGAATATGCCTTTCTGGAACTTCCGGTGCCCATCATCGGACGTTTTGTCCGTTTGAATGACAAGGACGGCAAAAGTTATCTGACCTATCTGGACGATGTGATCCGCTGCTGCCTGCCTCTCATTTTCAGCGGACAGAACTATACCGACTTTGAAGCTTACTCCTTCAAGTTTACCCGTGATGCGGAAATGGAAATTGACAATGACCTGCGCAACGGTACGCTTCAAAAGATTTCCAAAGGTGTCAAAAGCCGCAAGAAGGGCGCTCCTTTGCGTATCGTATATGATGCCGCCATGCCCAAGGTCCTCCTGAAGCATATCATGAACACACTTTATGTTGACAAGCTCGATACGGTACTGGCCGGAGGGCGCTATCAGAATCACAAGGACCTGATGAAATTCCCCGACTGCGGCCGCAAGGACCTGAAATATCCGGCATGGACTCCGATCCTGAAAAAAGAACTGGCCAATCCGGAAGAAAGTATCTTGGATCTGATCCGTCAGAAAGACCGCTATATCCATGTACCTTATCACAGCTTTGATTCTTACCTGCGTGTACTGCAGGAAGCGGCCATCAACCGTGAAGTCAAGGGAATCAAGACCACCCTTTACCGACTGGCCAAAGACTCCAAGGTCATCGAAGCCCTGATAGCCGCTGCCCATAACGGGAAAAAGGTAACGGTAATCATCGAACTGCTGGCGCGCTTCGACGAGGCTTCCAATATCGGGTGGTCCAAAAAGATGCAGGATGCCGGCATTGAAGTCATCTTCGGTGTGGAAGGTCTGAAAGTACACTCCAAAATTACCCTCATCCACATGAAAAACGGAGCCAATCTGGCATGCATCAGCACCGGAAACTTCCACGAAGGAAATGCACGCATGTACACCGACTTCATGTTGATGACCGCATCACGCCCTATTGTTAAAGATGTTGAAAATGTTTTCAATTTTATTGAGAAACCATATTCTATGATTAAATTCAAAGAATTGTTGGTTTCTCCTAACGAAATGAAACAGAAATTCATTCGTCTCATCAACGAGGAAATCAAAAACAGAAAAGCCGGCAAGGAGGCCTACATCAAGGTGAAGATCAATCATATCACCGACGAGCAAATGGTACAAAAACTATACGAGGCAGCCGAAGCGGGAGTTCGGGTGGACTTGCTGGTGCGTGGCAACTGCTCTCTGATGCCCAACCTGAAATCCCTGAACGGAAATATGAAGGTGGTAGGTATCATTGACCGCTATCTGGAGCATGCCCGTATCTTCATCTTTGCGGCCGGCGGTCAGGACAAGACCTTCCTCGGTTCGGCCGACTGGATGCCGCGCAACCTGGATCACCGTGTTGAGGTGATCACTCCGGTTTACGATGAGGATATCAAAGCCAACTTGCGGAAAGTGGTGGAATACGGTCTGAAAGACACCCTCCAGGGAAGAATCGTTGACGGGTTGGGAACCAATCTTGAAAATACCGGCGACGAGGTGTTCCGATCTCAGGAAGCCTTATACCGGGAATATCTTGAGGAAAACCAAAACGAAAAATAATATCAGCATGGAAAACAAGAATTATGCAGCGATTGACATCGGTTCCAATGCCGTGCGACTGCTGATCAAGAAAGTAACCACCCAAGACAATGGCGAAGCCAAGTTTGCCAAGAACATTCTGTTGCGCGTACCGTTGCGACTGGGTTTTGACGTATTCGAAAAAGGCGAGATCAGCCCGGCCAAGGAAGAACGGATGTGCCGCCTGATGAAAGCCTATAACCACCTGATGAAGATCTACGATGTAAACGGTTACCGTGCCTGTGCCACCTCGGCCATGCGCGATGCCCGCAACGGTAAGGAAATCATCAAAAAGATCAAGAAATCCACCGGCATCAAAATCGAAATCATCGACGGCAAGGAAGAGGCGCAGATTATCTACAACAACCATGTGGAATGCATGGAAGACCGCAACGGGAATTATATGTATGTCGATGTGGGCGGTGGCAGTACCGAAGTGAACCTGCTTATCAACGGAGAACTGAAATTTTCCAAGTCCTATAATATCGGAACCGTGCGAATCCTTACCGGTGGAGTGAGCGAAGCTGCCTGGCAACTGATGCGCGACGAGATTGCCAAAGAAGCCAAAGCCTACGGAGTGGTGAACATCATCGGTTCCGGAGGTAATATCAATAAATTGTACCGGCTTGTTGAAAACAAGGACAAGAAAAACAAGCGGATTCCGATCGACTCCCTGAAAGAAGTCTACAACAAACTGGAGCCCATGTCTCCGGAAGAAAGAATGGAAGCGTTCAGCCTGAAGCCGGACCGCGCAGACGTAATCGTACCGGCCGGAAGAATCTTCCTGACCATAGCCGACACCTTAAATTCCGATTTTATCTATGTTCCTGAAATCGGACTCTCTGACGGAATCATCGACAGTCTTTATACGGCAGACAAAGAGAAAGAAGAACGCAAACAGAAAGAAAAATAACCAGACAATAACCATATCCCACACACCACAAAACCGGGATATGGTTTTTTTTTAGGCCCATAAAACATGTACCTTCACCTGATTTATCGTATATTTGCAGATATTAACCAGAGTAACCTGTTTTTTACTCTATAATTCATTACCCTATACAAACAATACCATTTACAGAAAATGAAATTGAAATCGCTTATTTTTGCGGCCCTGTTGGCTGGAAGCTATCAGGCAATGGCACAGGAAATCTCCCTGATCCCCCAACCCCAAGAAATGCAGAAAACAACCGGAAAGAAGTTTGTCTTCAAATCCAGGATGAAGTTTGCAGCCGACGCTTATCCCGGCGACAGCATTGCATGGGTCTTCGAGAACTTCGAGAAAGATATCGCACCGGCCACCGGCATCCAGTTCAAAAACAGCAAGCACAAGAAGGCTGATATCCGTCTGGTACGGAACAGCCAGCTGGACAACGAAGCCTACAAGCTGGACATCACCGACCGGAACATCACCATTGAAGCGGCGCGTCCGGCAGGCTTTCATTATGCCCTGACCACCCTGAAGCAGCTTATGCCCGGCGAAGTGTTCAGCGCCACGGCCGTAAAGGACATCACCGAGTGGAGTGTACCGCAGGTAAGCATTGAAGACGAACCGGAGTTCGGATGGCGTGGATTCATGCTCGACGAAGGGCGCCATTTCTTCGGCAAGGAAGCAGTAAAGAAAGTCATCGACATGATGGCCCTGTACAAGATGAACCGCTTCCACTGGCATCTTACCGAAGACCAGGGCTGGAGAATCGAAATCAAGAAATATCCCAAACTGACCGAAGTGGGTGCCTGGCGCAACAGCAGAGGACTGGGTTGGGGCAGCCACAAGCCGGACGGACAGCACTATGGCGGTTTCTATTCTCAGGAAGACATCCGGGAGATTGTGAAATATGCTCAGGAACGGTTTATCGAGATTGTACCGGAAATCGACATACCGGGACACTCGCAGGCTGCCGTGGCTTCTTACCCCGAACTGCTGGCCTGCGATCCGGAGAACAAGCACGAGGTTTGGCTCTGGCAGGGTGTGTCTACCGATGTGATCAATGTGGCCAAGCCCGAAGCCGTGCAGTTTGCCAAAGATGTCATCGACGAAATCAGCGACCTGTTCCCCTTCGGATATATTCATCTGGGCGGTGACGAGTGCCCCACAACCAAATGGGAGCAGAATGATGCCTGCAAGAAACTGCTGGCAGAAATCGGTTCCCAGAATTTCAGAGATCTGCAGATCCATTTTTACAAACAGCTGCAGGACCACATCGCCGGCAAAGAAAGCAACAAGCAGAAACGCCTCATCTTCTGGAACGAGGTGCTCCACGGCAATACCGCGCCATTAGGAACCGACATTACCATCATGGCCTGGGTAGGAGCCAATGCCGCCGCCAAGGATGCCGCCCAAAGAGGTATGGAAACCATCCTGTCGCCACAGATACCTTATTATATTAATCGCAAGCAGTCCAATCTGCCAACCGAACCGATGTCACAGGGCTACGGTTCCGAAACGGTTGAAGCGGTATATGCCTACCAGCCTCTGAATGGAGTTCCGGAAAATCTGCAACCGAAATACAAGGGGGTGCAGGCCAATTTCTGGACCGAGTGGGTCTGCGAGGCCGACACCGTGGAATATCTGATGCTTCCCCGACTGGCAGCAGTTGCCGAAGCCGGTTGGACTCCGCAGGCAAAGAGAGACTATAGCAGTTTCGAAAACCGTCTGCAAAGCCAGCAGAAAGTATATCATCTGAAAGACTGGTGCTACGGCAAGCATGTTTTCAGAAAGAAATAATCCGTAAGCACGGATTGAAACAACCAATCCCTTATTCTACCGGTAAATCATACACCGGCAGAATAAGGGATTTTTTCGTATCACAATATTTTAGGAAAAACAAGAGATTTCATGATGCGGGGATATGGCTTTTTGATTAAATTTGTATCCACAAGAATCATTTATCGAATTGAATACTTATGAAGAATTTCAGCTTTTGTAATCCCGTAAAACTGATTATGGGAAAAGGAATGATTGCTTCTCTGAAAGAAGAAATCCCGACGGACAAGAAAATCATGATTACTTTTTGTGGCGGAAGCGTCAAAAAGAACGGTGTATATGAGCAGGTAAAAGAGGCGCTGGCAGGTCATCAGACCATCGAATTCTGGGGCATCGAGCCGAATCCGGCCATCGAAACCCTGCGTCAGGCCATCGAACTGGGCAAGAAAGAGAACGTAGATTTCCTTCTGGCTGTAGGCGGCGGTTCTGTCATCGACGGTACCAAACTGATTGCCGCCGGACTGAAATACGAAGGCGATGCCTGGGATCTGGTGCTCCAGGGAGCTTCTTACGACTGTGTGCCTCTCGGCACCGTACTGACCCTGCCGGCTACCGGATCGGAAATGAACAACGGCGCCGTCATTTCACGCAAGGAAACCAAGGAAAAATATGCCTTCTACAGCAACTACCCGGTATTCTCTATCCTTGATCCGGAGGTGACTTTCAGCCTGCCGGCGCATCAGGTGGCTTGCGGACTGGCCGACACCTTCGTTCACGTCATGGAACAGTATCTCACCAAATGCGGCCAGTCACGTATCATGGACCGCTGGGCCGAGGGTATCCTGCAGACCCTGATTGAGATTGCCCCTAAAATCAAGGAGAATCAGATGGACTATGACCTGATGGCAGACTTCATGATGTCGGCCACTATGGGCCTCAACGGTTTCATTGCCATGGGTGTAGAGCAGGATTGGGCCACACACATGATCGGCCATGAGCTGACCGCCCTGCACGGCATCACCCACGGAGAAACTCTGGCCATGGTATTGCCGGGCACTATGGATGTGCTGCGCGAGCAGAAGGGGGACAAGATCATCCAGTTCGGAACCCGTGTCATGGGCATCAACTCCGGCATCCGCGACGCCCGCATCACGGAAATTATCCGCAAGACCGAGGATTTCTTCCGTTCCTTAGGCTTGCGCACCCGCTTGAGCGAGGCAGGAGTAACGATGGAAACCATCGACGAAATCGAACGCCGTTTCAACGAGCGTAACGTTCACTTCGGTGAAGATGGCCTGGTAGACGGAGCTACCGCCCGTAAGATTCTGCTCCGTGTATTCGAATAATATCGGGAATCTACGAGAGTAATTCATTACCGGCGGAGAGATAAAAATCAAAAAGCCAAGGACCGCTGCAGGCTCTATTATAGAGAAATGCAGCAGCTCCACATAGCGCTCCTCGGCCGAGTGGTACAACAAGGAAATCAACCGGTGCACACTGCCTATGTGCGCTTCCTGATGCAGGCAACGCGACCAGTTGGCCACCTCCAGATTCCGGGTATTGATGTGGTTCCGCATAATACTTATTTGATACGGATCATTTCAACAGGCTGTTCGGTAACCTGATCCAAAGGATAGGCCTGGAACTTCACTTTCTGGAAATTAATGGTTTTCAGATCAATGCAGCGTATGGCCGAATTCCAGGCCGTACGGTAATAAATGCGCAAGTCCTCCAGATCAGTAGCCGTAGTCCACTGTGTGGCACTCGGCAGTCCTTTCGGCATATGTGCCGTATCGGAGTGCTCTATGCCAATCGGAATATCAAAATTGTTCATAATCTGAAAGGCCTGCAACACGGCAGCATGTGTGGTTTCCTGCTGCGGAGCCGTAGCCTGATAGAAGGCAGCCCGCACAAAGCGCGACGGCGGTGTGACATCGCCCGGCAAGCCTAACTGGGCACTACCCGCACCAAAGGAATTCAAAGTAAGAGTTCCCAGTTTGTTCTGCGGTGCCGTACCCGGAAGCAGATTCACATAGTTATTCAGGTTGGTACGCTGCCAGTCAAATCCCGGCGAGTTGGTCAGCACCCCTATTTCATTCTCATACAGTCGGATTTCTCCTCCGTTCACAATCTCCAGCACTACCTGGCGTCCGCTCTTGTCGGCAATGCGCCAGTGCACCGTCGAGGCACGCGGATCAATCGACGTTACCCGTACATCGGGCAATGCCTGCTTCACCTCTTCTACCGTGGCAAAGGAAGCCAGCATCCACGACACCAGTTGGAAATCGGATATCGTGATGTCATTCTTTGCCGGATCATAAGCCGGATAACCTCCGTAACCCGGGAAATAGAACAGACCGGCCGACAGACCGCATTCGTTAATACCCTCGGTCACAAATTCTTTCTGCTCCACACTCAGGCCTACATAGCCGTAGCGCGCCGTAAAACGCATGCCCTGCACACCGTTCGGAGTGTATGACTGCTGTTCATAACCGCGTGGCACCACCACATACTGGCTGTTCAACAAGCTTCCGCCCCACTCTATGGTGCGCGAAAGAACAGTAGCTCCGGTTTTGGTTTTCAGCGTAATACCGGTACAGGCCTGCGACTCCATCGTCGGAAAGAAGGCCATCAGCCCCATCAGAGCCCAAGTTTTCAAAAAACTTTTTCTCATCTTTTCATAATTTGGGTTAGTACATAAAATGAAGAGCATCGGCAAAGCAGATGCTCTTATGCGAATATACACATTTCGCTATTGACTCCCAAATAATCAGGCCGGTATTATTGAAAAAGTTAGTTTGTCCATCCGCCACCTAAAGCCTTGTAAAGCTGTACCAAAGCCAGCTGCTTGCCTAAAACAGCGTCACTCATGCTCAACTGGGCATCGAAATATCCACGCTGGGCATCCAGCACATCCAGATAACTGATATACCCGTTCAGATATTGCAGGTTGGCCAGCTGGTTGTTGCTGTAAGCCGCATCTTCCAGTTTCTTGCGTGAGGCGAACACCTCCTTGCTCTTATTGAAGCCGACCAAAGCATTGCGCACCTCCTTGAAGGCAATGATCACTTGCTTTTCATACTGATACACCTGCTGCTCATAAGCCGCTTTCTTGGCCTTCAGCTGTGCCCGGTTGCGCCCCATGGCAAAAATGGGAGCCAGCAGATTGGCACTCAGGAAATGGGCCGGCGAACGGAAAAAGTCTTTCAGCTCCCCACTCTCCAGTCCGTACTGCGCGGTCAGCGTCAGTTTGGGAAAGAGGTTGGTAAAGGCAACTCCCACTTCCGCATTGGCGGCTATCAGGTTCTTTTCCGCAACCCGTATGTCCGGGCGACGCTCCAGCAGAGCCGATGAAAGTCCCATAGGAATCTCCTTGTCTGCCCACTGCGACGCGATCTGTTCCAGTTCCACACGAGGGATCTGATAAGGGAAATTACCGGTAAGCAGCGCTATCTCGTTTTCTTTCTCCGAGATAGACCGTTCCAGGTCTGGGATCAGAGTTGCCGTACGCGCCAACTCCACCTGTGCCTGCTGATAGGAGGTTTCTGAAGTCAGACCGCCCTCAAAACGGATTTTGGCCAAACGCACACCTTCCTCACGGGCTCGCAAGGTCTGGCGTACGATTTTCAGCCGGTGATCCAAAGCTACCAATTCAAAATACGACTGTGCCATCTGTGCCACCAGACTGACCTGCAATGCCTGCCGGTTATCCATGGCTCCCAACAGCTGAGCCTTACTTTTCTCCATGCCCCAGCGCAAGTTACCCCAAAGGTCCACTTCCCACGACAGAAGAAACTTTCCGGTAAACTCCGGAGAAGATTTATAATGGTTTCCGCCATAGTTTTCCGCATCCTTATCGACATATAATTTACCGTCTATCTGTGGAAAAAGTTTGCTCAGATCTACCCGTTTCAATGCGGCCAGTTCCTTGATTTTGGCCTGCGCCGTGAGCATATCCTTGTTCTGATCCAATGTCTTGCGGATCAGACCTTGCAGAATCGTATCGCCATACACTTCCCACCAGGGCATGTCGGCAAAGGAAGCCGTATCAGCCTCAGCCGTCTTTTCCTTGTCCAGTTCCGGCAGATTTATCTCCGGCCGTACATATTCTTTTCCCAGCTTACACGAAGCCAGCAGCCCTGTGACCAGGAAACAACCTGTATATAGAATGATTTTATATGATTTCATGACTTCTTGAATTTTAGAGTAAGCTTATTTTTCATCTTGTTGATATAGACAAAGAAGAAAGGCACCAGCAGGATACCGATCACCACGGCTACAATCATACCGAAGAACACACCGGTACCGATGGCACGCCGGCTGGCAGCCCCCGGTCCGGCAGCCATCACCATGGGCAGCATACCGAGAATAAAGGCCAGTGAGGTCATCAGAATCGGTCGGAAGCGCAGGCTCGCCGCATGCAGTGTAGCTTCAATCAGTCCCTTGCCGGCATCTACCTGCTCTTTGGCAAACTCCACAATCAGAATGGCATTCTTGGCAGCGAGCCCCATCAGCATCACCAGACCGATCTGGAAGTAAACATCGTTCTCCAGTCCGCACAGCCATACACCCAGATAGGCACCCAATGCCGCTACAGGCAAAGACAACAATACAGCTACCGGGATAAGCCAGCTTTCATACAGCGCCGCCAGGAACAGGAATACGAAGACAAACACCAAAGTCAACACCAGTCCGGTCTGTCCACCGGCCTGTTTCTCCTGATAAGACAGTCCGCTCCACTCCAGTCCGATATTTTCGGGCAGATGTTTCTGCGCGATCTCTTCAAGAGCGGCCATGGCCTGACCGGTAGAGTACCCCTTCGCCGCCTCGCCGCGGATCACTGACGAGGTGAACATGTTGAAACGCTTGATGCTTCCGGGACCGGTGGTGTACGTAGCGTCACCAAACGAAGTCAGCGGAATCATGGCATTGTCAGCACCACGCACGAAGAACAGGTTGATATTCTCCTTATGCTCCCGGTAAGGTGCCTCAGCCTGAATATATACCTTATATACCCGGTTGAACATATTGAAGTCGTTCACATAAAGCGAACCGGTATAGGCCTTCATGGTCGAGAACACATCCGCCAACGGCACTCCCGAGAACTTCACCTTGTCACGGTCCACATCAAAATACAGCTGTGGTATCTCGGCCTGAAGCGAAGACGACAGTCCGGTCAGTTCCTTGCGCTGTGAAGCATAGTACATCAGCGTATCTACCGCCTGCACCAGATTATCGAACGATGCCTCACCACGTGCTTCCAACTGCATCTCGAAACCGCCCGACGATCCCAGGCCCGGAATTACGGGAGGTGTAGAAAGATAGACTTTACATTCCGGATATGTGGAAATCTCCCGACGCACCGCGGCCATGATATCCTCGATGGTTTCGTCTTCACGCTCCTGCCACGGTTTCAGAATCACCGTCAGCTCGCTGCGGCTCTGATTGGTGCCCACACGCGGACTGCTACCGGTAACGTTCTGAACATAGGCCACCGACGGCTGTTTCATAATGAAATCAATCGCGCGGTCGGTCACTTTGCGGGTACGCTCCAGGGTAGCTCCTTCGGGAAGCTCCAGCTCCACCTTAAAGTATCCCTGATCCTCTACCGGCAGGAAGCTGGTCGGAATCAGCTGATGTAACACCAGAATCAGGACGATAGCCGTACCGAAAGAAGCCATCACACGGCGCGGATTACTGATGAATCCCCGTATACCGCGCTCATAAGTGCGGTTACCCAAACCCAGCCAATGATTGATCTTGCGGAACACAATGTGTTTCTTCTTGCCCGGAACGGCCGGTTTCAGAATAAGCGAACACATCACCGGGCTCAAGGTCAGTGCCACCACGGTAGAGATAATCACCGATACAGCGATGGTAATGGTAAACTGCCGGTAAAGCATTCCCGTAATACCGGAAAGGAAACTTACCGGCACGAATACGGCAACCAGAACCAGCGAAGTGGCAATCAAGGCTCCGCACAGTCCGTCCATGGCCTTCTTGGTAGCCTCATAGGCTCCCAGATGCTCTTCTTCCATAATACGTTCCACATTCTCGACCACCACAATGGCATCGTCCACCACGATACCGATGGCCAGTACGAGTCCCAGCAGTGTCAGCATATTCAGCGAGAAACCGAAGATCAGCATGAAGCCGAAAGTACCGATCAGTGAAATAGGCACCGCCACAATCGGAATCAGGGTTGCACGCCAGCTCTGCAAAGACAGGAAGACCACAAAGATCACCAGCACCAAAGCCTCAAACAGGGTTTTATATACTTCGTGAATAGACTCTGAGATATAGGTAGTCATATCAAATGGCACCTCATAGGAAACACCTTCGGGAAAGTTCTTGCTCAACTCGTCCATGGTCTGCTTCACCCGGTTGGCCACATCCATGGCATTGGCTCCCGGCAACATGTAGATACCCAGCACTGCCGCGTTTCCTCCGTTGATACCACTCTCGGTATTATAAGAAGAAGCCTCGAGCGACACCCGCGCCACGTCGCGCAAACGGATAATTGATCCGTCGGCATTGGCCCGAATCACAATATCCTCAAACTGGCTGACCGTAGACAAACGACCTTTGGTAGTAATCGGAATGGTAATATCCAGTCCGTCCATAGGCTGCTGTCCCAATACACCGGCAGCCGCCTCACTGTTCTGATCCTTCAGTGCCGCCTGCAAGTCTTTTACCGTCAGTCCGAAATTGGCCAGCTTGTCGGGCTGCACCCAGATCTGCATGGCATAATATCGTCCTCCCACACTGGATACGCGACCCACTCCGGGAATACGGCGCAACAGGTCCTGCACATTCAGCGTGGCAAAGTTACTCAGATAAATCTCATCGAATTTCGGATCGGTCGAAGTCAGACAGATCGTCATCAGCTGGCTGGCCGCCTGCTTCTCCACAGAGATACCGTTCTGCACCACCTCGGCAGGCAGACGGGATTCCGCCAGTTTCAGACGGTTCTGGATTTCTACGGCAGCCAGATCCGGATCGCTCGACACATCAAAAGTCACCGTAGCCGAGAATCCTCCCGAGTTCGAGCTGCTCGACTCCATGTAAAGCATTCCCGGTGTTCCGTTCAACTCCTGCTCAATAGGAGTAGCTACCGCCTGCGACACCGTCATGGCACTGGCTCCCGGATAGGAAGCGCTGATTTTCACCACCGGAGGCGTAATCTGCGGATATTGGTCTACGGGCAGCATCGTCAGTCCGATCATACCCACGATGACAATAACTATGGAAACCACCGCCGAAAATACCGGGTGGTCTATAAAGAAGTTTACTTTCATAATTGAGATTCCGGTTTAGTTCTACTTACTTGCTCTTAGGGGTGTCCGATACCGGTTGAGCCTTCTCCGGCTTTATCGGTTGGTTGCTGATCTGTACCTTCATTCCCGGTGACAGTTTGTGATATCCCTCAATGACAATTTCCTCACCCGGAGCCAATCCGCGTTCTACAACCACCTGGTTATCCTGCTCCGGTCCTAATTCGATAAAACGCTTCTCTACGGTCTGATTCTTGCGTACCACAAAAATATAGGCACCGCCTTTCTCGATAATGACCGCCTTCATCGGAACTGATACCGCATTCTCGCGCACATCGAGCAACAGTTTGACCTTGGTAAACTGTCCCGGCAACAAAGTATTCTCCGGATTCGGCATCTCGGCACGTACCGAGAAGGTTCCGGTGCGCGGATCCACCTGCGGCTCGGCAAAATCAACCAGTCCCTTATACGGATACTGTGAGTTATCGGCCAGCGTGATGGTGATATACGGCTGCCAGGAACGGTTTTCCACCTGTCGTCCCAGATTTACATTACGTTCTTTGCTTTTCAGATAATCCAAAGCGGTCATGCTGAAATCCACCAGCACTGTATCACTCTTGACTACTGTCGCCAGTTTGGATTTACCTCCCGATCCGACCAGTGTACCCAAGTCCACCAACCGTTCGCTGATATTTCCGGAAATCGGTGAACGTACCACCGTATATCCCAGTTCCATTTCCGCCTGATCCAGATCCGCTTGGCTCATGCTTACCGAAGCCTTGGCACTCTCATAAGCGGCCACGGCATTGTCCAGGTCCAGCTGGCTGGCCGCATTCTGCTCATAAAGCGGACGGATACGGTTCAGGTCATGCTGCGCCTTGCGTTCCTGCGCCATATCCTTGTTCAACTGCGCCCGGGCCTTATCCACTTTGGCTTTATACTGACGCTGGTCGATAATGAACAGCGTCTGTCCTTTCTTCACATGCGTACCTTCTTTAAAAAGCATTTTTTCCAGGAATCCCTCCACACGGGCATGCACCTCGACAAACTGCTGGGCACGGATGCGTCCCACATACTCTCCATAGACATTCACATCACGCTGCCCCACTTTCATTACCGACACCAGGGCACTCTCCTCTCGGATCACCTCCTTACGGGAAAAATAATAATAGGCAGCCACGCCGGCAGCCGCCAACAGACAAATCACAGCCAGATTTCTCTTTCTGATAAAGAAATAGGCACGCACATTACGAAACGGGATCTTCATAAAAAACAATTGGTTTTGATATTAGTATTCTATTTTTTCCTCTTTATATCCGAATAACCGGCAAATCACATGCCACAAATCACCGAAGAGGACAGCAAAAAGCGGCTCCGAAAGATATCCTTCGGAACCAACTACATGAAATTCAACATCTTACAGCAGAGTTACATTTTTCAGGTTCCAAATAATATATCAGGATTAGATCAAAAACCAGTTGTGGAAAGTGTAGACAATCTCCCCACCCCTATGTGGTGGCGGGTGGGATGCTATCATATTTTTCAGTTTTTTAATCACTTACGCTTGCTTTATCCAAAAACAATCTCTACCTTTGCTCCGTAAAATCATATCAAGACTTATGAGCGCATATAACAATTACATTCACAACCTTCTGATGAAGCACAGCCAGATCAAGCTTTGCTTCATGGCGGTGTGTGCTCATTGGTTTACCGGTTTTTCTTCCCTTAAATAATATTCCCTTTTTATTTTATTATCTTCTGCCGTTCGGAACATATCAGCCTGTGCTGTATATGTCTGCGTGCGCATACATTATCTTATCATATTATTTACCGGAGGAATTATTTTATGTTCAGCATACTTATTTTCATGTTGACGGGCATTGCTTTAGGCTATCGCTTCCGTCACGTGGTCTTGTTCCATAAGACCGAGAAAACCATCAGCATCACCATTCTGTTCCTGTTGTTCTTTTTCGGATTGAACATCGGATCCAATCAGAGTCTGATTCACAACTTCAGTTCATTCGGCCTTCAGGCCCTGTTGCTGGCCGTTGCCGGTCTGGCCGGAAGCCTCATCATGTCGTGGATCACTTACCGTTTGTTTTTCAGAAAGGAGGATCGTCATGAAAAGTAGTATTTTTGTTCTTGTAGTTCTGGGCCTTGGAGTTATTCTGGGCCTGAGTTTTCCTGTACCAGATTTTTTACTCAACAAAAGTCTGAGCACTTACATTCTCTATGCCCTGATGCTTCAGGTAGGCATCAGCCTGGGATGCAGCGACAGTTTGAAGAAACTGGTGCGCAACTTTGATTTCCGCCTGCTGCTCATCCCGCTTTCCACCATCATCGGTACCCTGATCTTTTCGGCAGCCGCCAGTCTGCTCCTGACCAAATGGACGGCAGCCGACTGTATGGCTGTAGGCAGCGGATTTGCCTATTATTCCCTGTCTTCCCTGCTCATCACCCAGTTGAAAGAGGCCAGTGTCGGTGTTCAGATTGCCAGTGAGCTGGGTACGATAGCCCTGCTTACCAACATATTCCGCGAACTGATGTCACTGGTAGGCGCCCCCTGGTTCCGCAAATACTTCGGTTGCCTGGCTCCCGTATCGGCAGCCGGTGTCAACTCTATGGATGTGGTATTGCCTACCATTACCCGCTTTTCGGGCAAGGAAATGATTCCCGTGGCCATACTCCACGGCATTCTGCTCGACATGAGCGTGCCGTTCTTCGTGACATTATTCTGTCAGATGTAAACAAAAATTATGTTATAAAACATAAAGATGCATTTTTAACAGTTCATTTTGATTTTTTTGATAAAAAGGAGGTACCTTTGTAAGAAATGTTTATAAAGTCAGACAGTAATAACTAAAAAACATATCTTATGAAGAAATTTACCTTATTATGCTTTTTGGCCATGGGCTCCTCAGTAGCAGCCTGGGCTGAGGTGAATGACAAGATCACCAGTCTGGATCAGCTGAGCAATGATAAATGCTACACCATTTTGCCGGCAGACCAGAACAACAACCGTGGAACATGGTACTACAACAGTGCCGATCCAACCTTTCTGTATTCAACAAGCTACTGTAAGGTCAATACAGATCCTACATCTCAGGCCCAGCAATTTGCTTTTATAAAATCTCCTACTACTGGAAAATATTATCTTTACAGCATTGCAGGTCAACGCTTTTTCGCTTACAATACTGGAGGAGTAGCCTTAATAGAAGATTTGAAAACAGGTAGAGTTGGAAATTGCGAAGCTGAATTTGTAGAGTCAACCCATAGCGACAAAGCGAACTACCCTTGGGTTGTTTCCTTAAACGGCCACCATATCGGACTGACTCTATACAACAATACAAAAGGAGTTATTACCAGTTACAATGCTACCAACGACGGCGGTAACTGCATTTCCATCACAGAAGCAGGTACTTTCGATCCGACAAGTGCACTCCAAATGATTGAGGAGTATGAAGAAGTTGGTATTGCCGCATCAGAAGCAAACCGCATACTAAGTATTCCTCAGTATGCTGTAGGTGGTTATGATCCTCAGTTATGGGGCGCATTAAATGAGGCCTGTGGCGGCGATGGAGTTGTCGACTTCACCGAGGCCAGTTCAGAAGAGTTTAAAACAGCCTTGGATGCAATCAAAAAATCAGAACTAACCCCTGCCGTATTCAGCAACGATAAAGTTTATAAAATTGTCAGCAAGGATCCATCTTCAGGTCATCTGATTGTTAGAAAAGATGAAGAACTGAACAGAATCTTCTCATCTTCAAAATCCAGTGATAAACCTTTAGTAGAGAACTCTGACTTGTGGCAAGTATATAGCCAATATGGATATACCGTTCTCTATAATCAGGGAACAGATTCTTATGCTCAGGCATATATGAAAACCACAACCAATGCTACGGGAGAAGAGCAGAAAACTCAATACTGGAAACTTAGCGACGGACAAACTGAAATAAATATTCAGAGTAATCAAGCCCAAAAAGGAATCGGAGCATTTACCATTCAGGACAAAGCCTATACAGGTCAGTTGCAGTACATGCACATCAATAACGGCTATGAAACAGGTGTTGTCGGTTGGGGAACAGCCTTAGATCAAACAAACTTCTATTTTGTAGAAGTTCCGGGCGCAACAGCAGAACCTATCGATCTTTCTGCAACAGTACAGTCTTTAATAAAAGCTGAAGCCAAACAGCTTTTGGATAAGAACGTAACCGATAAAGAAAATTATCTCGGTTATTTTGACCAGCAAGCAATTCAGACTTTGCAGACCACATACAACAATGCAGATGCAACAATCGAAGAATTGACCACAGCAATGGATGCCGTTAAGGCTTCAAGCAAAAAGCCCGAAGCTGCCAAGTACTACTATATCCAAAATACTATGGCATTCAATGACGGACAGACAAAAGGTATTTACGAAAATCCTGACGGCAGCAACATCGCCTGGAATACTGTGGGCCAAGGACCGGCAGAGTTGTGGCAGTTTGAAGATGCCGGCAACGGAAAATATTATATTAAGAGTGCCAACACCGGCAAGTATATCAAACTGAATCCGGGTACAGCCGATGGCTGCGGAAGCCTTGTCACAGAAAAGAGCTCTGCATTTACTTTGGAGCAGAAAGACAACAGTATCACCCTAGGTCTGATCAACTACACCAATAGCGATAGGGCGACATTGGTTCTCCAGACAAAAGACACTTGGGGATCTACAGCCAAACCGGAAGACGTAAGCGGTAATTATGTAGGAACATACAATGAATTCAGCAGCACGTTCCCAAATACATGGAATGTGATTGAGGCCAACAGTGTGAAGATCACGATCGGCGATGCCAAATACGCTACAGTATGGTTGCCATACGCCGTTAATCTGGACGAAAAGGTTGAAGCCTACACCATCGGCAGCATTGCAAACGGCCAAGCAACCTTGAAGAAGATCGAGGGAAATGTTATTCCGGCCGAGACCGCAGCTATTCTTTATGCGGCAGCAGGTACTTACGAGTTTACCATTGCAGCAGACAACACTCAGGACGCCATTAAGAGCGATCTTCAGGGAACAGCCATCAGAACAGAAGTTGGCACAGGTGTAAACGCTTACATCTTAGGAAACGTTGAGGGCAAGGTAGGTTTCTATCAGATGAGTGATGGCGACCGTGCTATTGCAGCCAACAAGGCATACTTGGTATTGCCGGAATCTATGAGCCAGATCCGCTCTATCATCATCGGTGGTCCTACAACCGGCATTGAGGATACCGTTTCAGAAGGCGCTGAAGCAGAAGAGTACTACGACCTGCAGGGCCGTCGCGTCATGAATCCGGTTAAGGGTATCTACGTAACCAAGAGTGGCAAGAAGGTAGTTTTCAACAAGTAATATTCAAAAGTACAAACTAGCTAAAACAATATACGATGAAAAAAACATATCAGAAACCGGCCCTCGAAATGATGGGTATGGAACAGGAAATGATGATTGCAACCAGTGATTCATTGAAAATCTTCGACAGCACTTTGGGCGCCACCAATGCTTTAGGCAACGAAGAAAGCGACTTTAACGTGTGGGAATAATCAAAACTCGTTACAAGATAAGTCTATTAAAAGGATGGGAATACAAATCCCATCCTTTTTTTATAATTGACGAACTTTTAACAAGCTATTATATTTTTGAGACAGTAGCCATTTACTTTTAGTATAATGTTTTATAACATATATTTTTTTGCTCCGATTGATATTTTTCCATTTCTTTGCATCAGAACAGTTCAGCATAGTTTGGAAGATGAGTGAAAAGGTAAATTTTGGACTTCATTCCACAAAGATAAAACAATTGTCGGACATAATATCACAGGATATAATGCTGGGAAAGTACAAGACAGATACAAGTCTGCCTTCGATAAATCATCTTAGCAAAACTTATAATGTTTCCAGGGATACTGTTTTCAAAGCGTTCTTAGAACTACGTGAAAAAGGGCTGATAGATTCTACCCCTGGAAAGGGCTATTATGTCATAAATAGACAGAAGAACATATTGCTGCTGCTTGACGAATATTCTGCATTCAAGAACACATTGTATATAAGCTTTATCAAGAAGCTCTCACAATCGTATAAAGTTGACTTGTGGTTTCATCAGTATAATGAAAGAATATTCAATACAATCATGAAGGATGCCATTGGTAGATATAATTACTATGTCGTCATGAACTTCGATAATGAGAGATTCTCACCAATACTGAACAGAATTTCGCCATCAAGATTACTTTTACTTGATTTCGGAAAATTCGATAAGAAAAATTATTCATACATTTGTCAGAATTTTGATGATGCTTTTTACGATGCACTATCCAAACTGTCTGACAGACTGAAAAAGTACAGGAAAATAGTTTTTCTTTTACCGGACAGTTCAAAACATCCAAAATCATCAATTGACAGCTTCAAAAATTTCTGTTACGATAATGACATCATTTCAGAAGTGGTACATGATGAGGAAATAGGCAAAATAGAAAGAGATGTGGTATATATCGTTATAAAGCAGACTGACGTGGTGGACATAATCAAGCAAAGTAGGATGCTGAATATGGTATGTGGAAAAGATTTCGGCCTGATTGCTTATAATGAAACTCCTGCATACGAAGTTATAGACGTAGGTATAACATCCCTCAGTGTTGATTGGAAGTCAATGGGGATAAAAGCCGCAAAATTCATTATGGACGGTGAATCGGTACAGGAATTTCTTCCAACACACGTTCATATCAGAAATTCTGTATAGAATACGCTTGATATTTTTTTATCTCACAATCAGCACAGTTCAGCATAGTTAAAGCAAGAGTATCAACATAAACACTCTGTTGAAGAATGTGTACAGAGTAAAAAAATTTTTTAGCATGAAAAACAAATGGACAACAGTTTTGGTCTGTTTCTTTTTAGGTGGATTGCCTGTTCAGGCAGACCAAGCCTTCAGGAATCATCGTTATAATGGTTTCAAAGTCTTGCCTACAGGTGCATAGTTGGCTATAAATGATTGGGTTATAGGGTAGGCATGGATAAGGTCGCATAGTGGAAAAGAAGCCAATCCACTAATGTAAGCCACCGTAAATATCCTTAAACTTTTTATGAAGCAAAAACATATTATAACGGCTGACAAAGAAAAAGAATTTAGTTTACACGAAGAAATTACAAGTAAATTCAATGAATTTATTTGCGTTGCAAAATTATACCATTCATGGAAAAAGGAGCCAACGAAAAACACTAATGGGTAGATTAGATAATACTTTCTAAAAGGTACGGTGTCAGGAGATATAACATAGGAACAGGTAATGCGCATTGTTCAAATATCTTAAACTCCATACCAAGGAAAAGATTCGGTTATACGACTCCTAAAGAAAAATACAAATCATTAACTAACAAAGAATTTGATGCTGTTGCATCATCTTATTGAATCCAATCAAAAAATTATGAAGAAAATCCTTTTCCTGACGTTTCTGCTTGCAACCTTCGCCACCATGCTCCAAGGACAAACAGAGATCATTCTTCCTTCAGAGAATGAGGAAAATCCGGAACACATGTACATTCTGAAAAACGGAAATGATGTGTGGATGACCTCGTATACTTCTCCCACACGAACCGATGGTAATGTAGGAAGATTCGCCTTTTTTACGGACGAAGCTAATGCCGATGCTTATTTCATTTACAGCATTGACCGCAAAAAATGGGTGTCATATGTGAAAGCTGCAACCTATTCCAACGGAACGAATTTTGCCGTGCTTGTCGATGATAGGTCAGCGGCCAATTCGTGGCAGACAGTCAAGGCAGCCATCTCCGGAGCTGAGTATTATCAGTTCGCCCCTTTCACAACAACTGCCGTTGCGGACAAATACATGAACTGGTTCCGCGGTGTCGGAAATGACAATCCCGAGGACAATACCACAGTTACCGTGGGCCTGTGGCAGGATAATGCTATTCACGATGCCGGTAGTCGCTGGAGCGTCAGTGAAGTGGTGATGTATACTTACGTAATCAACTTGGCTCCCGGCGAAAGTGTCACCATTAACGGCCAGACTTATACCAACGGGCAGAGCGTTACCGTTTCCGGGCAGCTCATCCCTGCAGATGTCATAGCCGCGCAGAAAGAAGGTAAGTTCGGTGTGGTCAATGTGGACAATACCGCCAAGACCATTTCAGTCGTTTACTATGACCTGCCTGAACTGCGTGCAAGCGAAACTTACACTAATGCCTGGGTCTATCCTAAACAACAGGACAATGTGGGCGCAGCCTGTAGCGAACAGCAGGGCAATGTCTACACGCTTTATAATAATGTATTGGCTGCCAGTTTCCTCAAAACCGATAAGGCTCTATATTTCATGGGCAGCAAGGCCATGAACCTGTTGGCCGGTTCCGAACCCTTCGTTGTGGGCTTCGGCTCAGGCGACAAAGTGGCGGCAAGCCAGATGACCCTTACTGATTTCACGACAAAGGACCTGACAGCCAATCCCGATGCTGTCGGCGGTGCCGAACATTATGACGGCAAGGCGCTGGAAGCCGTTTACACTTATACTTATAAGGAAAAGGCCATACGCATTCTATGGCGAGCCGTATTGCGTGACGGTAGTCACTATCTGCGTACTGAAATGGAACTGACTGGTATTGATGATGTGGATATGTATGACGTTATCGCCATGAACTATAATGTGGATGCCGTCGCTGCAGGAAGCAAACCCGCTACTGTGGGCAACACCCGTGGAAAGGTCATTATGAGTGATAGGATCTTTGCCGGTCTGGAAACCCCTACGGCCTATAATACCGTCGGCACGGAGACTGACGAGGCTGATAATTGGAATCTGGTTTCCACTCCCGTCACGGAAACGCTCTCCGCCGATGCCTGGACGTTATTGGAAACTGCTGATGTTCCCTTCCGTGTCACGGAAGTGGGAGGCGCAGACAAAAGCTATTACATCGTGAACAGGAATGTTACGCTAAAGAAAAGCCAGAAGGTTGTGGTTACCCTTACCTATCGAAGCGGTAACAAGCGTTTTGATCTGGACGGTGTGGACCTTCTGGATCGGAATGCTTCTGTTGTGGCCAATGACTATCACCATGGTTTCACTGGCACGTCTTATGAGAACAATACATTTTCTTTCTTTGCTCCCAACGACGGTGACTTTACTGTGCGTGTCTTTTGCGACAACCGCGAGGGAGATATCGTTTCCACCGCCGAGATTAAAGTGGAAATATATGAGGCCAAAGCCGGAGTTGATATCAGTGACGATGTCGTGAACATTCAGGGCCGTTGGAGCCGCAACACCACGCTCGCTGCTGGTCAGACCTGGAAGGTAGCTGCCGTTGTCGGTCTCATTGCTCAGGATGGTCGTCAGGGCGAAGCTTCCATCAGAAAGACACAGAAGCGACGTTCCTTCCTGGCCTATAGCGAGCGTGAGCGGGCTGTACCTTGGCGGGCCTTTCCTTGCTACATCAGCTGGTACGAACTGAATATTAACCGTAACAATGCCGCTCCCGGCTCGGAGAGTAGCAATATGGTGGCTGACCAGGTATTGGATATACTGGCCCAGTGGAAAGCCAATATGTTCGACAAGTTCGGCGTAGGACCTACCAGCTTTGTCATCGACGACGGCTGGGATAATTACGGAACGTGGACGTTCCATTCCGGATTTCCCAACGAAATGCGGGATATCGCCTACGAAGCAGCCCGGATGAATGCAGGCTGTGGTGCATGGCTCGGTCCCGTAGGAGGTTATGGCCAGAGCGGAAACTATCGCCGTGCTTATTGGAACAGCAATAATCGTGGTGGCATGCAACTGTCCAACCCCGCTTACTATCAGGTATTCCTTGATGCAGCCGAAAATCTGGTGAGAAACCAGAATCGCGATGGACAGGGCCAGTTCAACTTCTTCAAGTTCGATGGTATCTCCGCACAGTTTTCTTCCGTAGGTCCCGACGACGGTGACACCGGAAACGAAAACGCAGAGGGAATCATTCGTTTGGAGCAGTACGTTCGCGAGAACCTTAAGGAAGATATTTTCTTCAACACTACAGTCGGCACTTGGGCTTCTCCTTTCTGGTATCAGGTAACTGATGCCACCTGGCGGCAGGAAAACGATCATGGAAGAATCGGAAACAACAGCGTGAACCGGGAAAACTGGATCACTTACCGTGATAACCTTGTTCACCAGAACTATATTACCAATTCTCCTATCTGTCCTATCAATACTCTGATGACGCACGGATTCATTCTTACGAAGTTCGGACCTCCTGCCGATGATTCGCGCGACTACCAGCATGTGCTCAACGAGTTGCGTTGCGCTTTTGCCTGCGGTAGCGGCATGGTGGAACTTTACAACGACTACGACCTCATGAACAGCATTAATGGAGGTCAGCTCTGGTCCGACCTCGCCGAGTGCATCCAGTGGCAGAAAAACAATGCTGATGTTCTGATGGATACACATTGGGTGGGAGGCGATCCCTGGACCGGTTCTAAGTCTGAGATTTACGGCTGGGGTGCCTGGAATGGAGAGAAGTCGTGTCTCACATTGCGCAACGGTGACAACGGAAGTCAGACAATCACCCTCACGTTGCGCGAGGCGTTGGAGATCCCCGCCAATATCAGTGGCAGCATCACGTTGCGCAAGGCCTTTGCAGTGCAGGATGCCCTCAACGGGCTTGCCGAGGGCCAGCCTGTTGACATTGATCAGCCGCTGACGCTTACTCTGCCGGGCAGCAGCATATTTGTGTTCGACGGTTTCGACAGCAGCAAGGAAACGGTTGCCGTGACGGACATTCAGTTCGATCAGGATGAATACACTGTGGAGGAAGGCGATACCGTTGTCATCAATGCTACCGTGCTTCCTGCCAATGCCACCAACAAACTTTTGACGTGGACTTCCGACAACGAACAGGTGGCTACCGTATCCAACGGTTTAGTAAAGGGCATAGCTCCAGGAGAGGCTGTCATCACGGCTGTTTCTGTTAGCAATGGTGAAGTAACGGCGAGCGTAAAGGTAACTGTCACCGAGAAGGTGCGCGAGCCTTACAGCATCAATTTCGATATGAATATATCAAGGCCTGCTGACAATGGCCGTGCCTTGTCCGAAATAGTCTTTGCTCCGGTTTCCAGCGCATCCAAAACGCTCAACGTCAACTCTTCCACAAAGCGTTATATAGACCTGACGGAAGATCCTGACATGAAACTCGAATGTCTGCCTGGAGAAACAATCAGCGTTACGCTCAGACATGAAGGTTCATGGATGCACGGCTATGTGTATATAGATCTGGACAACGACAGACAGTTTAGCTTCAATAACGAAGATACCGACCAAAGCGGAACGGATCTGGTCAGTTTCTTCTTCTATAGCGGCTCTTTCGAAGATGATGCATCCGGTGTGAATTCAAAAGGCGAAGTCATAAGTGGCGACGCACGTAATCCGGGTAGCACCATTGTCTGTCCCGACTTTTCAGCACCTTCCTTGCCCGGAAGCTATCGCATACGTTTCAAGACCGACTGGAACAGTGTGGATGCCGGCGGGCAGATAGCCGCTGACGGCACTTGTACCGGGGAAAAAGGTATTCTTGCCAATAGCGGTACCATTGTAGATGTTACGTTGGTAGTTTCCGTTAGCTCGGGTATGGATGGAACTGATGCCGGACATGCCGGTTCCGGAAAAGATGTTCTTTACGATCTGAGCGGACGTAGAGTAACCTCTCCCGCTTCTCACGGAGTCTATATACAAGGAGGCCGGAAGATTGTACGTTGAGGGAGCGTCTCCATTCTCTATGGAATTGCTGCCACACGTTGCACGTAGTGTGTGGCAGCAATTCTTTTGTTGGAAGTGGTAGAGATCTTGAACGATTAATTTCCAGTGAGGTTATATATCTGCATGTTTGGAAAGAATCACCAAGATGCTTTGTTGACTATAAATGATCGGGTTGTAGGACTTGTATGTATAAGATTACAAGTAAATCAAATGAATTTATTTACTTCACAAAACTATACCAATCATGAAAAATAAATTTAAAATACTCATGTGCGCATCCATGTTCTTCATGACAGCGCAAGGACAAATACTGCCGAAGTTTTCGGTAACGAACGATACAACGTGGTATTATGTACAGTTTAAAACCGGATTGGCGACAATTTCAGATCCGGGGGCAGGAAAACAATTGATTACAGCGGAGAAAACGTCTGCTGATAATCAGAAGTGGGCACTGATAGGTGACCAGAACGATTTTGTTATGAAAAGCAAAGCCGGAAACTATATCTCATTTTCCGGAGGCTATTATGTTTCTTCTACCCAGGGAGAACACTTAAAACTGATCGCAAGTCCGAATGCTAATTTTTCTGACTGTTGGGAGCTGCAACGGAAAGACGGAGCTTCCAGTATGAATCAATGGGGTGGAGCCGGACCAGGGAAATTGCTTGGCGAATATACTGCGGGAGATATGAATAATCCGTTACAATTTATTGCGACAACCACTCGTCTGCCAGAATTCAGTACCGAAGACAAAGAAACCTGGTATTTCATAAAATTCTGCGAAAATGGAAACACCATGCAAGATGCGGGAATTAACGAACCGGCAGTTCTGGCCCATCCGGACCCGATTGACGAGCAATTATGGAAGTTTGTAGGTGATGAAAACAGTTTCCAGCTGGTAAACAAGGCCGGTCATTACGCATTTGCATCAGAAGAAGACGGCAACGACAACGCACGTATCAAAACCCGGTCAGAAAAATGGGACGGAAGTTTCCGCCTGTATACAACCAACTATTCGGCTTATGCACCGGCCTGGGAAATCCATGTCAACGGATACGAACAACGACCTGCATTTAATCAATGGCAGGGTGCACAGACCGGTAACGAGATCGGACTGTGGAGCGCTGACGACAAGAACAATCCAGTCTATTTTGTTGAACCAACAGAAATGGTGTATGCGGACTATAAAGTGAAAGGGATTAAGGATTATAAACCCGAACATAACCTTACTCTATGGTACACACAACCTGCCACACTTACGAACGTATCTGACAAATGGATGGAATACAGCCTGCCGATAGGAAACGGACAGTTCGGTGCCAGCATATTCGGTGGAGTATTGAAAGAAGAAGTACAGTTCAACGAGAAGACATTATGGTCCGGAACCAGCAAGGACAACGGATCGGAGTACGGAGACTATGAGAATTTTGGAAGTGTGTATATCGAAAGTCTGGGAGAGGAAGGCTTCAGCTATGGAGACACCTATCCGGTACAAGACTATTACCGGCAGCTGGACCTGACCAATGCCACTGCTTCTGTAGTCTATAAGAGTCCGGACAAATCAGTAACCTATACACGAGAATATATCGCCAGTTACCCGGATAAGGTTGTTGCCATGCGCCTGAAAGCGTCTGAACCGGGAAAACTCAGCTTACGGTTTACGATGGAATCCGGAAAACCTGGGATAAAGGCCGAAACAGAATATAAGAACGGATACGCATGTTTCAAGGGCAAACTGCAGACAGTCAGCTATAATGCCCGCTTAAAGGTCGTACCGACAGGAGGCTCTGTGGAAACAACCGAGGAGGGCATTACTGTAAAGGCGGCCAATGAAATTTTGGTAATATTGGGTGGAGGTACTGACTTCGATGCTTACTCCCCTGCCTATACCTCTGCTACAGAAGAACTGGAAGCAAAAATACTGCAAAGAGTTGATGCAGCTGCACAGAAAGGCTGGAATGATCTGTATGCGACTCATGTATCAGACTATACTTCATTCTTCAATCGTGTGGATTTGAATCTGGAAGGAGCCAACAATAATCTCCCGACAGATGAACTGGTAAAGAAATATGCACAGAGAACTTCCGGAACGGAAGACTATGCCCTGATGCTGGAAGCATTGTACTTCAATTACGGACGCTATCTGATGCTGGGATCTTCACGCGGAGTAGACCTTCCGTCAAATCTGCAAGGTATCTGGAACAACTCTTCAGAGCCTGCATGGAACGGGGATATTCACTCTAATATCAATGTCCAGATGAATTACTGGCCCGCTGAGATTACCAACCTCTCGGAACTTCATATGCCATTTATAAACTATATTACCAATATGGCGATGAATCATGATGAATGGAAAGGATATGCCAGAGATGCCGGACAGACTAAAGGCTGGACCTGTTATACCGAGAACAACATCTTTGGAGGAGTCGGTTCGTTCATGCACAATTATGTCATTGCTAATGCCTGGTACTGCACTCATCTCTGGCAGCACTACCGCTACACACTCGACAAGGAATATCTGGCCAAAGTATTCCCTACCATGTGGAGCGCATCGGAGTTCTGGCTGGAACGTCTGGTGAAAGATACAGACGGACAGTATGTATGTCCTAAGGAATACTCTCCGGAACATGGCCCCACAGAAGACGGAGTTGCCCATGCGCAGCAATTAGTTTGGGATCTGTTTGCCAATACCCAAAAAGCCGCTGAAATTCTGGGAGCCAAAAGCGGACTGAGCGAACAGCAGCTGAACCTGCTGTCCGACCGTTTGGAAAAACTTGACAAAGGTTTAAGGATTGAAAAATATACCGGAACTTGGGGTAAAGAACTGAATGGAGTCAAAACAGGGGATCCTTTGCTGAAAGAATGGAAGGAAAGTTCTTATGAAGCAGGACAAAACGGCCATCGCCATATGTCACATCTAATGTGTGTATATCCTTTTAATCAGGTCACCTCTACAAGTCCGTATTTTGAAGCTGCCTTGAATTCGCTGAAATTAAGAGGAGATGCGTCCACAGGATGGTCTATGGGATGGAAAATCAACTTATGGGCAAGAATGCAGGATGGAGATCACGCACATGATATCCTGGAACTGGCATTACGTCATCACAGCACCGCAGGCGGTGGTATCTATTATAATCTGTACGATGCTCACGCTCCATTCCAGATTGACGGAAACTTCGGAGCCTGTGCGGGTATTGCAGAAATGCTGATGCAAAGTCACACGGATACCATTCAAGTACTCCCGGCACTTCCGCAAGTATGGAGAAACGGATCGGTAAAAGGATTAAAGGCTATCGGTGATTTCACCGTAAATGTTTCCTGGAAAGATTTGAAAGCTCAAACGGTGGATATTATTTCCAATCAGGGAAGTCCTTTGTATGTATCCTACCCGGGTATTTCTACTGCAACGGTATATGTTAACGAGAAAGAGGTCAAAACTGAATCAAATGATTGGAATGCGATCAGTATTCCGGCAAAGAAAGGAGATAAGGTTAAAATCGACTGTTCCAAAATCTCAACACAGATCAATCAGACAGTAGACAACTCTGATTTTTCACTTGATGTCCGGAACAACACCGTAACGGTAAAAGGATGTAATGTGCATCAAGTAGTTGTTTACGATGTGGAAGGTCATATTTTATTAACCACCCAAAAGCCATGCTTTAAATTAAAGAATCATGCATCACCAATGTATCTGATTCAAGTGACTGACAAAAAAGGTAATATCAACACACGTAAGTTAGTTCTCTCTTGAAGATAATTGTCTTATAAAATTAATGTGTAAATGGATAGCACGGAATACTGCATCCATTTACACTTTTTTTATGATATTCTTTGTAATAGCAAGATTCCAGTTAATAAACAAAGACAGAAAACTTCTATTTTTTATTAGAAATGTTTATATTTGCCCCATAATACCAAAATATCACCTAACACTTATTTAATTATCTACATGAGAAAATTTATGACTTTCTTGATGCTTGCCCTATTCGGGAGCCACCGGCGCTTATCTGAGCGCAACAGAAGCATTTGAAGGAAGCAACAAACCGGGTCGTATGATGATGACCAATACAGCCGATGCCAGCACCGTATTCTATCTTACAGCCGACAACCGCCTCATTACTCCGGAAGGAGTGAGTGTCACTGAATACTTCATCAAAAACCAGAATAGCGGATTAGGTTCAGAGTTCACATTCGAAGATGCTGGTGAAGAACGTTATTTCATTGTAACAGATCACAGTATTGAAACAACTGCCGGACGCGGCGCCTGGTATGCTACAGCTGCCGGAAACGCGGTGGACCGTTGGGTAAACAAATCCGGAAGCGATGCTTATCAAAGCAAGACCCAATGCGCCTGGTATATTGAAGAAGTTACCGATGCAACCCAGCAGCCTAAATTGACCAAGACTATGACTGCCGAGTATGCTACTCTGGCTGCTCCTGTAGCCCTGAACATCCCGGCTGGCGTTAAGGCTTACACCGTAACTGCTGACGAAGCAAAGGAAACAGCCGTTTTGGAAGAGGTTGCTGATGTCATCCCGGCAGGTGTAGCTGTTCTTTTGAAGAAAGACGGTACAGAAAGCAGCTTCGACTTCACTTTTGCACCGGAAGGCTCTACTGAGAACGAAAACTCTCTGACAGGTGTTTATGTAACCACAGCTATCAGCAGTGATATCAACGCCTATATTTTAGGTAACGGCAGCGAAGGCTTAGGCTTCTACCAAATGAGTACTGACGATCGCAATCTGGGCGCCAACAAGGCTTACTTGGTATTGCCGAAAGAAGCACAGGCTATCCGTTCTATCATCATTGGTGGTCCGACTACCGGAATTGAAGGAACCGTTGCCGAAGGCGTAGAAACAGAAGAGTACTATGACCTGCAGGGCCGTCGCGTCATGAACCCGACTAAGGGTTTTTATGTAACCAAGAGCGGCAAGAAAGTTATTTTCAACTGATCACAACCAACTTAAGAACAGATCTTTTAAAGTTCTGGAATATCACTAAAAGCGTTCGGATTAAAACCGGGCGCTTTTTTTATGATGCCCCCAATGAGATTTCACAAAGCAAAAAATAGCAGTTTTGTAAGAATTTCTTATTTTCATCCTAGATTTAACATTAAATGGAAGGCTTTTTCTAAAAAAAAGCATACATTTGCCTAGACAATATAATATCTTGAAATATTTTACCTAATCAAAAACATACCACTTATGAAGAAACTCTTACTTATGGGAACCTTGCTGACGGCTATGACCGCTCAGGCACAGGAAACAAAAACCTATTATTGGCCCGATCAGCGCCAAAGTACTATTACTGCAGATCAGGACTATTTTATCTACAACACTACCATTGTAACATCTAATTCGCAGGACAGAACTTTCTTCCTTTATTCCAATGGCAGTTCATTAGCAATAAGCAAAAAAAAGCCACAGGCTTTTCACACGGCAAACGCAGCTCATCTTTTCCAATTAAAAGCATTTACGCCGGAAGAAAAAAATGCATGGCAAATAGTTTCAGCTCACGGCATCGTTGGTAGCGACGGAAAGACCAATTATGCAACAGACAGCAATCAGAAGGTCTACATTACTTCATGGGCAGTAGAAAGTCAGATTACTAAGGCAACTGATGTAAAGAGTGAGGACACAGACGGAACAGCTAAAGATCCGTCTGCAACACATGCCTGGACTATCAGCAAGTCATCAGAAGCAGCTACTCCTAAAGACTACTCCTATGCCTGGAATGGAAATACAGACTCATGGAGTTCATGGGAAACAGCACATCCTTATACTTTCTATTCGGTAGGTAAAACTACTTTATCAGCTGAAGCAAGTAAGGCCTTCGACAATCTGGAAAAGTATGTAACTGCTACGGACAATAAATTTACCATGCAAAAAGCTATCGGATTGGCAAAAGATGTAGCCCAATATTCTTCTAATGCACAAGAATCCAGCGAGGGTGAAATCAGCAATCTGATCGATGGCAACGATGCAACATTCTTCCACTCTTCATGGAGTGCGGCATCACCAAATCCGGATGACCCTCACTATATTCAGGTAAGTCTGAACAAGGAGATAACATCATTCTATTTCTACTCAAAGAAAAGAAATGACAGCAATCGTCCTACAGATATTACCATATCTGTTAGTGCCGATGGCACCAGTTTTACAGAAATCAAACATCTTACAAAAGATGCAGATGGATTAATTGCGGCTAACGACTATACATCTCCCCAATTAAGCAACAGTACTCCATTTAAATATATTCGCTTTACTGTTAATGCAACGAATACCGGTAATAGTAAAGGCAGTACAATAAAACAGCCTTACTTTACCTATAGCGAATTCTATGTATTTGATACTGAAAAATATGATTTCTTGAACGAATACAAGAAAAAAATGGCAGACAATTCTCACATTAAAAACGCTGTCGAACAACAGATTCTGGAAGATTGGAATACCTGCAAGGATATTGCGAATTCTCTTCTTAAGAAAAATATAACCGACATCCTGACTGAATTTGAAAGATACCCATTTGGTACAGAGCTCGGAAAGTTTGTCAAGCCAGAACAATATGACGAAACAGTTGCTGCCGCTAAAGCACTAAATGAAAGTAGCACATTCGAAGAAATCGAGTCTGTTTACAACCAAATTACAGAAGTTAAAAACGCAATCCATATTGTTGCGCCAGAAGCTGGCAAATTCTATCGTTTCAAGAGCGCCACTCAGAACAACTACATCGCATCTAACAAAGTTGGAGCAAACAATCGTCCATTGATGACAGCCGCTCCTGAAGAGGCAGTGTTCTATCTGACAGCAGACAGCAAACTCATCACCAGTAACATGTTGGCAATGGATAACTACAATGTAGTTGCCAACTTAGGCCAAGCTACTACATTCAAGGCTTCCAAAGCAATAATCGGAGCATATGCCATCCGGAACAATGGCGGATCATATTTTGCTAAGGCTACAGGTGAACAAATAGACCGTCACGGCGATGAAAATACAGGTTTAGCAACTGCTGATTGCGCCTGGATTCTGGAAGAAGTAACCGACCCTGCGGTTCAGCCTAAATTGACCAAGACTATGACTGCCGAGTATGCTACTCTGGCTGCTCCTGTAGCCCTGAACATCCCGGCTGGCGTTAAGGCTTACACCGTAACTGCTGACGAAGCAAAGGAAACAGCCGTTTTGGAAGAGGTTGCTGATGTCATCCCGGCAGGTGTAGCTGTTCTTTTGAAGAAAGAAGGTACAGAAAGCAGCTTCGACTTCACTTTTGCACCGGAAGGCGCTACAGAAAACGAAAATGCCTTGGTTGGTGTTTACAAGGAAACAGCTGTTGGCAGTGATATCAATGCCTATATTTTAGGTAACGGCAGCAAAGGCTTAGGTTTCTATCAGATGGATAAAACAGACCGTACTTTGGGTGCCAACAAGGCCTATCTGGTATTGCCGGCTGCAGCACAGGCTATCCGCTCAATCACTATCGGTGGTCCGACTACCGGAATTGAAGATACAGTTGCTGAAAGCACAGGAGCTGAAGAGTACTACGATCTGCAGGGCCGTCGCGTAATGAACCCGACTAAGGGCATCTACGTAACCAAGAGCGGCAAGAAGGTCATCTTCAACAAATAAGATCTCCAAGTTACAAACCTTCTAAAACAATAATCAATGAAGAAAACATATCAGAAACCAACCCTCGAAATGATGGGCATGGAACAGGAAATGATGATCGCTACCAGCTTGAACATCTTCGATACGACTTTGGGCGCCAGCGATGCCTTGAGCAACGAAGAAAGCGATTTCAACGTATGGGAATAATACTTCATCTTTAAAATCGAGTAGGAGGAAAACGAAGTAGTTTTCTTCCTACTTTCGTTTTCCGACCTCTCACACCACCGTACGTGCCGT
>CALUKY010000022.1 GCA_944321345.1 uncultured Paraprevotella sp. | reverse complement strand
GCGGCTTTGCCCTTGAGATTGACATCAAGACCCTTACGTAATTTAATTACACTTGCCATATATTTGGATTATAAAAATGGTTTTAATTAAAACGGCGCAAATTTACGTAAAATAATAGAAAAAGGGAAAGGTTTATCCAAAGAAAATTGTAATTTCGTCTATCAAAATATTCTAAAAATATCAAAACGCTCAAGAAAATAACCCGACGCCTGATCGGATATATTGTAACATTATATCTTTTAGGCCTGTTATTGCTGAATCTTCCAGCAATACAGATACGCATATCCTCACTTCTGGCCCATCAGCTTTCGGAGTACCTGAACACGGAAATACAGATCGGACGTACTGACGTAGGACTCCTGAACCGGATTATTCTGGATGATGTGCTGATCAAGGACCAGCAACAGGACACCCTGTTGCGTGCCACACGCCTCTCGGCCAAGCTCGACATCATGGCCACCCTAAAAGGGAAAATAACCATCAAGAATACTCAGCTATTCGGCTGTTACATAAATATTTACCAGAATAATCCCAAAGAAAAGACCAACCTTCAATTTATCATTGACGCCTTGGCCTCATCAGATTCCACCCAAAAGAAGGACCTGAATCTGCGCATCAACTCTATCCTGATCCGAAGAGGAGAAGTTTGCTATAACAAAAGATTTATTGCCGAAACTCCGGGACGTTTTAACCCGGCACACGTACATATCCGGAAATTAAGTACCAATATTGCCCTGAAAGCATTTACCAAGGATTCTTTAAACTTTCAGGTTAAACGCCTGTCATTCCAGGAACATTCGGGCATTCATTTAAAACAGATGCAATTCAGACTTCTGGCAAACAGAAAGCAGGCCAACCTGACAAATCTGAAAATAGAACTGCCTCTCAGTACTCTGCTCATCGACTCCCTTCATGCAAACTATCCGGACTCCCCCCAGTTTATCGGATGGAACAACTGGTTCGACGGCTTGAAAGCCGGCATAGATATAAAGGAGTCGCAGATCAGCCTTCATGATCTGGCATGCTTTGCACCTGTCTTGCAGGGAATAAAGGAACCCATCCATCTGAACCTTCACGGAGAATTAAAAAACAAGAATACATATTTTAACCATATCCATCTCTTTACCCCCAAAAAAGAACTGGATATAAACTCCCGACTGTTTCTGTTCCAGATAGACAGCAAGGAGAAGCGGAAATTCTATGTTTCATCACTGAAACTGAACATAAATCAGAACGTGATCCAACTACTTCCCGAAGAGCTGAGGAAACAGATTGCCGGAGCTGTTCCGTTTATCGAACGCGCCGAGTTTGTTGATTTTACCGGTGACCTGAAAGGTAACCGGCATGGAATAAACGCCCAGGGAAAAATCAAAACTTCTGCGGGAACCTTATCCATTGACGGAACTTTCAACGGCACCCGACAGTTCAAAGGCGACATTGCATCCCAAAAGTTGCAGGTAAACAAAATACTGGGACCTGAAAGTGATTTTGGCGCCCTGACGTTCAATCTAAGGATAAACGGCAGTTTGAAAAACAAGATACCTCAAATTACGGCTCAGGGAGTCATCAGAAACTTCGAATACAAAACCTATAATTACCAGAATATCAAGATAGACGGAAAATACAGCCACACGGGATTCAAAGGAAATATTTCGATGAAAGACCCGAATGGAAGTATTCTCCTGAGCGGCAGTATCAACCCCTATCTGAGAAAACCGCAGGTAAACCTGTCCATAGAACTGGACAAGGTTTCTCCTTACGACCTGAAACTGACTCCGAAACTTGCCGGAAGAGCATTCACTACCGCAATTGAAGCAAACTTTTCGGGATTGCAGGCAGACGACCTGAACGGAACGCTCAGCATCCAGAACTTTACCGTTCAGGATGAAAACGAGCAGCATCATTTCGGAAATCTGCTATTAGACTGGCAAAAAAAGGACGACCAGACTCGCAACATCAAGCTGCAAAGCGATTTCCTGCAAGCTGCCATCGAAGGAAACTTCACTTTCAAGGACCTGGTGCAGAACATAAAATATTCCATAAGCGAATATTTGCCCGGACTCATGAAAACACCGGAAAAGAAAAAAGTACGAGACAGCCAAATAACAGCTACGGTACATGTGCAGAATCTGGATGTACTGAAATATCTTCTTGATATTCCGATAACTTTCAAGCAGGCTGCCTATCTGCAGGCATCCTATAACAGCAAGAAGGATCTGCTTCAAATGCAGCTGAATGCCCCGCATGTTCTTTACGGATCTGAAAACTTCAAGAAAGTGAACATGGATTATTCCGGCAGCAACAAATTCCTGAACGGTTACATCTCCCTGTCCAGAGAAATGGGAAAAAGCATGGTGAATATCGGACTGGATACCGATATCCGAGACGGTATTCTATACCATAACTTGCACTGGAACATCCCAAACAATAAAAGTTACTCGGGAAATATCGCTCTGAACGCCTCGTTCGAAAAGACCGAAGAAAACCAGACACAAACGGTCATAGATTTCCGACCGAGTTCGATCGTAATCCATGACTCACTGTGGAATGTGCATCCTGCCAGAATTGAAATCAAACCCGGCTATGTGCATATCAACCGGTTTCTGATAGACCAGTCTGCCGACCGGTATCTGAGCATCAACGGAATGGTATCCGATCAGGAAAACGACACATTGGTTGCCAGTCTGAAAAACATAAACCTGCAATACGTCTTTAACATGATCAATTTCCATGCCGTGGAATTTGACGGATTTGCAACCGGAAAGGTATACGCTCATGACTTAAGACAGGATCCTACAATAGAAGCCTATCTGAATGTACGGGATTTCACATTCAACCAAGCACAGATGGGATTCTTGAACGCCTATGCCACCTGGAAAAAAAGCATGAAGTCGATTTACCTGGATGCACATATAAACGATTCCACAAGCCACAGCACGACTCTGGTTGAGGGAACAATCACCCCGGGACACGATGCAGGAAGCGGTCTGGACCTGAAAATCACGGCAGACAACACGAATCTTTACTTCCTGAACCAATATACTGCCGGAATATTCACGGATCTGCAAGGGCGAACCAGCGGACAGCTTCGGGTATTCGGTCCCTTTGGCGGTATTGACATCGAAGGAGACATGCTTGTAAAAGAAGCGAACATGAAAGTGGATATTCTGAATACCAGATATCACATGTACGGGAATACGGTAACCATACGCCCCGGAAAAATCATGTTCAAGGACGCGCTGATATACGATCAGGACGGAGGAACGCAAACCGAAGGACATAAAGCGATCATCAACGGTACATTGAGTCACGATCATTTTTCAAATCTGACATACGACCTTGACATTAAAGCAGATCAGGTCCTGGCCTACAACCAGGAAGATTTCGGAGATGAACTGTTCTGCGGTACCGCAATCGCATCCGGCAGCATTGGCATCAACGGTGCTCCAGGCATTCTGAATGTGGATATTGACGCCTGGCCCGAAGAACATACATTATTCATGTATAATCTGTCACGACCGGATGTACTTACAGAAAACCAGTTTGTCAAGTTCGTTTCTCCAAACAGGAAAAAGGAAACACCCAACCTCCTGTTGGAATATGATCAGCGGGAAGAAAATGATGACGATGACAACAATACGGCAACAAGCAACATGGCGCAACCGGAAAACAGTAATGATGTACGGGTAAACTTTAACCTGCATATCACTCCCCGTGCCACCATGAAAATCCTGATGGACGCGCGCTCCGGAGACTATATTTCCGTCAAGGGAAGCGGAAATGTCAAAGCGACGTTCTATAATAAAGGCAAATTCCAGATGTACGGCACTGTCAGAGTACAGGAGGGAGTATACAAACTGTCTCTTCAAGATGTTATCCGCAAGGATTTTGTCCTGGTGCCGGGAGGAAACATCGTATTTGGAGGCGACCCGAATGAAGCAAGCCTGAACCTGCAGGCCGTATACAGTGTTCCTTCGGTATCGCTCAACGACCTGAGTTCCGGAAGTACTTTCAGCCAGAATAACGTGCGCGTAAACTGTCTGATGAACATCACCGGTAAGGCCAGACAGCCGCATATCGGTTTTGACTTTGACATCCCCAACGTCAATGAAGACGAGAAGCGTATGGTCAAGAGCCTGATCAGCACCGAGGAGGAAAAGAACATGCAGATCATTTACCTGCTGGGTATCGGACGATTCTACACCTATGATTACAACAATCCGAACCAAAGCCAGTCATCTGTAGCCATGAAGTCCCTGCTGTCTTCCACCTTGAGCGGACAGCTTAACGAAATGCTTTCAAACATTATCGGAAACAACAACTGGAATTTCGGAACCAACCTGAGTACCGGCGAACAGGGATGGAGCGATATGGACGTGGAAGGCCTGCTCTCCGGACGCCTGTTGAACAACCGGTTGCTTATCAATGGAAACTTTGGATATCGGGATAATACCAATACCTACAAGTCATCCAACTTTATCGGTGACTTTGACATCCAATGGCTGCTGACTCCAAACGGGAACCTTTCCTTAAAGGCCTACAGCGAAACCAACGACCGGTATTTTACCAAATCGTCTTTAACGACGCAAGGTATCGGTATCCAGTTCAAAAAGGATTTCAGATCATGGAAAGACCTGTTCCGGATATCCAGACGAAAACGGACAGACATCCTCAGGAACGACTCGGTTCCTGAAAAATAAAACCAGTGCCGCACTGCAATCCGTCGGCAGATTGCAATGCGGCACTGACCGGTAAATAAACGATAAGGCTCTCTTATACTTACTTATATAAATGCAAAACTGATAATCTCAAATCCTTCTAAAACATACAGGAGTTTTACCATTCGATAAATTTACCACGCTCGCGTCTCTTGCGCAGTTCTTCCTGAAGGAAGCGCTGACGGTCCTTGGCAATAAAACGACGGGCAAAGATGTTCGGTATCGCAACTCCTAAAGCAATGCAGAAAATCACCATTCCGGAATTAACACCGCTTTCCAAAGCTCTCATGAACGGAGTGATCTGATCCAAAGACTTCACGTTCATGCTGATAAATCCCAAAAGCATGCGATACATCAATACTCCCGGAATCATCGGGATAACCGAAGGAATCGTCAATACGTGATTGGGAACATGGAACCAGTGAACCGCCTTGATGGCAATGAGGCTCACCAATACCGAACCGGCAAAAGAACCCATAACGAGACCCATATCCAAACCGATATTGTTGGTGCTCGGTCCCAGATTCACAAAGTTACGGGTACATACAGCCAGAATACCACCAATAGCCACAACCCAAAGCAAACGGCGCGGAATATTGAAGATCATCGAGAATCCCATTGCAGAGATGGCAGCAGCCAAAGCATACTCCCAATAAGCGTGATGCGGCACAATGCTCAGATTGGCAAACAACTCCGGAATATCACAGAACTTAATGACAAAGGTAATACCAAAGGCCATGGAGGTTACGATCAACAACGTGTTTACGGCACGCACAATACCCACCTGGATATAATTGTCGAGCATATCGTCCACAAAGTTAATCAATGGTACACCCGGAACGATAAACAGGGCACAAGCCAACAACGGATGATAAGGAGTGCTGGTCCATTCTGACGGCAGATATGTAGTTGACCAGGCAATCAGCGTAGAAATGAATGCGGCAATGGCAATGCTCATGTAGTGATTGATACCCCACTCATTGCAGATGGCACGCACACGCATACCTAAAATGGCCGCAATGGAAGCATAAAGGAAAGCCGCCCAGTCACAACCAAACTGAATACAGAATCCGCCACAGGCAAAACCGGCACCGATAGCCACCTGCCAGGGAGTGTAGTTGCGTTTCTTGGTACGGATCTTTTCCAGTTCAGCCTCATACTGATCCAAAGAATAATCCTGTTCAATGGCTCTCCACGACAGTTTGCTGACCTCTGAAATGGCTGTCATGTTCACACCATGATGCTCACACTTCTGAAGCTTGGAAAAAGAATGGGCGTTATCACTCAGGTTTACTTGCAGCATGGTGAAACCTACATCAATATGCAGTTTATCCTCCGGCAAGCCCAAATAGGCTGCTACCCGATTCATGTTGCGTACAACTCTATTGGTGTCGGCCAGACTTTCTACCAATAATTTTCCGGTTCTCAATAATAAATCTAACTTTCTTCTGATCAATAAAAGATCCTGCTGGTCTTCTTGTTTGTGCTCCAACATATATTAATTTTTATATACAAAAAAAATCGATATTTCTATCGGGGTGCAAAAGTACAAAAAAATAACCAACCCGACAACGCAAAACTGATATTTAACCCAATATTACAGCACTTTAGCAGATTCAAAAATCCAGAAATTCCGATTAAAAAGAAAGAGCATATCCGCGGACAAAATCCACAGACATGCTCTTTTTCATATTTTTCCTCTCCGCAAAAAGCGGAAAACAAACGGATTAGTAAGAACGTGCAATCAAAACTCTGCATTTGGCAGGCTTTCCGCTCACCATATCCACACCCGGAGTCTGCTCGAACTCGAACGGCACACAACGGATGGTAGCCTGAGTATCTTCCTTGATCTTGGCCTCTGTCTCGGCAGTTCCGTCCCAATGACACAGGAAGAAACCTCCGTCCTTAACACGTTTCTTGAAGTCTTCATAATCATCGCACTCGTAAATACGTGAGTCACGGTAAGCCTTGGCCTTGGCAAAGATATTGTTCTGAATGTCTTCCAACAGATCTTTCACATACTGCTCGATACCGTCCATCGTACGGGTTTCCTTCTCCAGAGTATCACGACGCATGATTTCAACCGTGTTGTTCTCCAGATCACGGGCACCGATTACCAGACGTACAGGCACACCCTTCAGCTCATAATCGGCAAACTTGAAGCCCGGACGCTTGTTATCTGCGTTATCATATTTTACAGAAACGCCCATAGCACGCAGATTAGCGGCAATACCGTCAACCTTGGCATCGATAGCAGCCAACTGCTCTTCATTCTTATATATAGGTACGATAACCACCTGGATCGGTGCCAGCTTCGGAGGCAATACCAGACCATTATCGTCTGAGTGGGTCATAATCAGGGCACCCATCAGACGGGTAGAAACACCCCATGAAGTAGCCCAGGCATACTCCAGCTTGTTTTCCTTATTGATGAACTGCACATCGAAAGCCTTACCGAAGTTCTGTCCCAGGAAGTGAGAAGTACCGCTCTGCAAAGCCTTTCCGTCCTGCATCATCGCTTCAATGGTATAGGTATCCAAAGCACCGGCAAAACGCTCTGTTTCACTCTTCACACCCTGTACCACCGGCACAGCCATATATTTCTCGGCAAAATCGGCATACACCTTCAGCATCTGCTTGGCACGGTCTTCGGCTTCCTCACGTGTGGCGTGAGCCGTGTGACCTTCCTGCCACAGAAACTCGGCTGTACGCAAGAAAAGACGGGTTCGCATCTCCCAACGCATTACGTTACACCACTGGTTGCACAGAACCGGCAGATCACGATAACTCTGAATCCAGTTACGGAAAGTGTTCCAAATAATAGTTTCCGAAGTAGGACGGATAATCAGCTCTTCCTCCAGTTTTGCAGCCGGATCAACAACCACACCGTTTTTCTCTTCATTCGTTTTCAAACGGTAGTGAGTCACCACCGCACATTCCTTGGCAAAACCTTCAACATGTTCTGCTTCTTTACTTAAAAAGGATTTGGGAATCAACAAAGGGAAATAAGCGTTCTGCACACCGGTCTCCTTGAATTTGTCGTCCAAAATGCGCTGCATCTTCTCCCAAATGGCATAACCGTAAGGTTTGATTACCATACAGCCACGCACATCAGACTGCTCAGCCAAATCGGCCTTCACAACCAGTTCATTATACCATTGAGAATAATTTTCACTTCTCTTTGTCAGATTTTTCAGTTCTTTCGCCATAATTTTAATTCAAGTTATTTATTTGTGCAAAATTACAAAAAACTTTTTATTCTTTGTGTGAAAAGGAAAAAATGTCTTATCTTTGCAATGTTTTGAAGAATTTTTAATTTTAAAGTTAACTATGAAAGGAATGAAATTAACAGCAGGTTTTCTCTGCTTTTCATTAGTGTTGAGTAGCTGTGGAATGTCAAACACAGGTAAAGGCTCTTTAATCGGTGCAGGTAGCGGTGCTGCCTTGGGTACTTTGGTAGGTGCTTTGGCCAGCCAGAACAAAGGTAAGGGTGCAGCAATCGGTGCGGCCGTTGGTACAGCAGTAGGTGTTACAGCAGGTGCATTGATCGGTAAGAAAATGGATAAGGCTAAGGCTGAGGCTGAAAAGATTGCCAATGCTGAAGTAGAAAGTGTAACAGACGCAAACGGTTTGCAGGCTGTGAAGGTTACCTTCGATTCTGGTATCCTGTTCAGCACCAGCAGCTCTAACCTGAGCACAACCGCACAGTCTTCATTGAAGAACTTTGCAACTAACGTATTGCTCCAGAATACAGATATGGACGTAGCCATCAAGGGTTATACGGACAACCAGGGATGGAAGAACAGTACAGCAGAGGAGAGCGTACAGAAGAACATCGCTCTGTCATTGCAGCGTGCACAGGCAGTTGAGTCTTACCTGAAAGGTCAGGGTGTAGGTACAGCTCAGATCAAATCTGTAGAAGGATTGGGCGAGGCTAATCCGGTTGCCGACAACTCTACTGCTGCCGGCCGTCAGGAAAACCGTCGTGTAGAGGTTTATCTGTATGCCAGCGAGGCTATGATCAAGGCCGCTGAAGCTGAAGCTTCCAAGTAAATCATTCTGTAAAAATTCAAATCATGTTTCACCTATTGAAACGGATTCAAAAAGTATTGCAATGGATTGTACTTCTGTTCTTTGGAAGTACAATCCTTGCTGTTTTAATATATCGCTTCGCACCGGTTCCGATAACTCCGCTCATGGTGATCCGCTGCGCCCAGCAAATGACTCATGGCGAAAAAGTGCGACTCAAACATCATTGGGTTCCTTTAGACAGCATCTCCAAATATCTGCCCGTAGCCGTCATGGCATCGGAAGACCAGCGTTTCATGGCTCATCATGGATTTGACCTGATTGAAATCCAGAACGCATTGGAAGAGCGGGAACAGGGAAAGCGCATCCGCGGAGGAAGTACCATCAGCCAGCAAACAGCGAAAAACGTGTTTCTATGGCCTGCATCTTCGTGGGTTCGCAAAGGCTTTGAAGCATACTTTACGGTACTGATTGAACTGACCTGGAGCAAGGAACGCATCATGGAAGTATATTTGAACTCTATCGAAATGGGAGACGGTATTTATGGAGCCGAGGCTGTGGCCCAACTACATTTTGGACGCTCTGCCGCCGACCTGACACGAGCCAACTGTGCCCTGATAGCGGCAACATTGCCCAATCCGCTCAAATTCAGTTCCAAAGACCCGTCACGCTACATGCTGAAACGACAGACGGCCATTATGAAGCAGATGAAACACATAGACCTGCTTCCTTCACATCAGAAAAAGTAAATCAATATACCCGTATGACACGAATGCCGGTCATCGTCTGCTGTTTTTGAAGATAGGCGGTCAAGGAAAGGGGTTCAAGAACAACCTTTTTCCTTAAACTGGAGGCATGTATAAAATGCCACTCCCCTTTTGTCTTACATAAAATACCGACGTGCGCTATGTCCAATCCGGAACGCTTGGTGACAAAAGCTACAACATCCCCCTCTTGAACACTTTGCATGTCTTTTCCGGCTTGTGCCATTTTTCCTTTTGGCAAAAACCATGCATTCTGTCCGGAAACCGCCTGCTCTTTCTCACGAATCAGCCGACACACTTCCGGATGAGCCTGTAGCTGAGGATAACGGTCAGCATGACGGGTCATATAATCCAGCCTGATATTCAGCGGAGCCAATACAGAACCTTTTCCAACAGGTCCCTCACGAAATACATCCCACACCACTCCCTGTTCCTGATTACTCTGAATCCATTCGGTAAAATAGTGATTCCGGGAAGCATAACCGGACCGGATTCCATTTGTATAACGAATGCGCTCCAAAGCCTCACAAAAATCATAAAAGGACGTACTACCTCGTCCGGCAGTCAAAGCCAATGCGGTTACATTCTCTACCAATGTGGTACAATCCAACTCGTTCAAATTGACCACCAACCGTTCTTCCTGATTCTTTTCCAAAGTAGCGCCTACATAAGGTCTGCCCAAAAACTTATTGGCAAAGAAAAGCATCCTCTCGGATTTGATATACTTTTTTTGAGCCTCTTCCAACCATCGGACCACCTGCAACGAATCTTCAGAGGTATAATCAACTTCGGAAAGCGACAATGCTCTCAACGAAAAGCTTCCCGACAAAAAGAAAAAAAGAAGAAAAAAGACAGAATAACGCATAACTATAAATCTTTTCGAATGACCAATACAAAAATACGGAGAAAAAATGGCATTCGTGAAAAAACCATTAACTTTGTAACATGAAAAAATCAGTCCAAATATTCATCATTCTGCTTTTTATTCTGTGCCCGCTACAAGCACAGAATTCACGAGTGTATTCCGATCACATAAAAACGTTGCAGGTTATAGCCAACAAAGATGTATTACTGCCTCCCATCATCAATTTAGGCGGCAATAACACCATTGATATCGGTTTTGATATCCTCAGTCATGACTATCACAGGCTCATTTATAAAATAGAGCATTGCAATGCCGACTGGACTCCGTCGACCGAAATATTTGAATCTGATTACATGGAAGGATTTAACGGACAGGTTATCGAAGATGTGGAAACCAGCTTCAATACCAGCCTGCTCTATTCACATTATCATGTGCAGATTCCAAACGAAGATGTATCCTTAAAATTATCGGGCAATTATAAAGTACATGTGTTTCGGGATGAAGAAGGGACAGATCCGGAAAAACCGCTCCTTACAGCATGTTTCTCGGTTGTAGAACCGGAAGTAAATATCAGTGCCAGTGTATCGACCAATACAGATATAGATTTCAACAAGACACACCAGCAACTGAGCTTTTCCATCAACTACGGCGCACTTACCGTAAACGACCCGATTCGCGAGCTAAAAACAGTTGTCATGCAAAACCGCCGCACAGACAACATGGTGTTGAACCCCAAACCAGATATTCAAAAAGTCAATACCCTGGAATTCCAGCATAACCGTCAGCTTATTTTCGACGCCGGCAATGAGTTTCACAAATTCGAGGTTCTGGGTTTTAACCGTGCCAACATGAATGTGGACCAGATCAAATGGTATGATCCCTATTACCATATCATCTTAAACGAAGACCGACCGCAGAAAAATTATATTTTTGAAAATGACCAGAATGGAGCATCCGTAGTGCGTAATGCCGACAATATAGACAATGAAACGACTACGGAATACATATGGGTTCACTTTTCACTGAAAGCTCCCGAACTGACCCAGGGAAACCTGTACATTGCAGGAAACTGGACTTACAACCAGTTTACGCCAACATACCAGATGTCTTACAACCGGGAACAACAAGCCTATGAGGCGTCCCTCCTTCTGAAACAGGGCTATTACAATTATCAGTATCTGTATGTAGCCCCCGGAAGTTCCCGTGGAGAAAGCATCATCGACGGCAACTTTTACCAGACAGAAAATGAATACATCATCCTTGTATACCAACGCCCTACCGGAGAGCGTTACGACCGGTTGGTGGGTTACCGCAAGATGAATTTTCTGGCCAGATAAAAATCCAAAAGAATATTCTCATAAGAATATTTAAAAGCCGTTCAAGGTTTCGACAAAAGCATTAACTTTGCAATCCGATTTTTTAAGTATGTAAAAAAATGAACATTGTAGTATTAGACGGTTATGGACTGAATCCCGGAGATTTGACCTGGGATCCGATTAAAGCACTGGGCCACCTAACAGTATATGATCGTACCAGCGATCAGGAAATCATACGCCGGGCTGCCAACGCAGATATCATTCTTACCAACAAGACCATTCTTACAGCCGGAACATTGCAAAGTCTGCCCAAATTGAAATATATAGGCATACTTTCGACCGGATACAATGTTGTAGATATTGAAGCGGCCAAAGGTAAAGGTATCGTGGTGTGCAATATCCCGACCTACAGTACCGATTCGGTTGCCCAAATGACCTTTGCGCACCTGCTGAACATCACGAACCAGGTAGGACATTACGCAGAAGAAAACCGTAACGGACGCTGGAATTCTTCGTTGGATTTCTGTTATTGGGACACACCGATCATGGAATTGGCCGGTAAAAAATTCGGAATTATCGGTTTAGGACATATCGGAGAGGCCGTTGCACGGATAGCACGGGCTTTTGGCATGGATGTATACGCATACACGTCACGCACAGCAGATTCATTGCCACAAGATATCAAAAAGGTAAATCTGGAAGATTTATTCCGGGAATGCGACATCATCAGTCTGCACTGTCCGCTGACAGCCCAAACCCGCCAGATCATCAATAGCGAAAGTCTTTCATACATGAAACCGTCGGCTATTCTGATCAACACCGGACGCGGTCACCTAGTCAACGAACAGGATCTGGCAGAAGCGCTTAATAACGGAAACATTGCGGCATACGGAGCAGATGTGCTCTGCGTAGAGCCGGCAATCCCGACAAATCCGCTGCTCACCGCCAAGAATGTCTATCTCACGCCACATATTGCATGGGCCTCGACCGAAGCGCGCAAACGCCTGATGGACATTTGCACGGAAAACATAAAAGCCTTCATTAACGGCACTCCTCAAAACGTCATTCAGTAACATACCATAAAAATGCAAGAAATCTTGAATATACTGCAAACGATGGGCGAAGCCTTACGTATTCCCGCATCGTTCGTGATCATTGAGTTCATTGGAACTTTCGCGTTTGCCATTTCGGGTATACGCCTGGCCTCTGCCAAAAAATTCGACTGGTTCGGTGCTTATATCGTCGGAATGGTCACAGCCATCGGAGGCGGTACCATCCGCGACGTCATGCTGGGGCTTCCTCCTTTTTGGATGACAAACTCCATTTACATCATCTGTTGTGCCCTGGCCTTATTCTATGTTATCATTTTCGGTAAACGTATTATCCGCCAAAACAGCACCTGGTTTATATTCGACGCCATTGGTCTCGCCTTATTCAACATCATTGGTATTGAAAAAACGCTGAATATGGATTATCCCTTCTGGATGGCAATCATCATGGGAAGTATCACCGGAGCGGCAGGAGGTGTTATCCGCGACGTATTCATCAACGAGGTACCTCTGATCTTCAGAAAAGATATCTATGCTATGGCTTGTGTGGTAGGCGGCATCGTATATGTAATCTGTCATAAGATAGGTCTTTCTGCCGAAATCAATGCCTTGCTTTCAGGTTTTACCGTTGTCCTGATCCGAATTCTGGCAGTGCGCTATCACTGGCAGCTACCGGTACTGAAAGGCGAAAGCGAAGAGTAACTTTCCCGATAGCAATTCTTTCAAACAAAACACATCCCGCAGTATTTTCAAAACCAAAACGAAAATACTGCGGGATGTGTTTTTAAAGATCTTTCAATAAGACATCTCCGTTTTCAAAATTACAGCTCTTACGGATATTCAAGAGCTTATCCCACTCCGGATGCAACCAATTCATGGCGGCCTTACCGGTATAGAAATCACCATAGGCATCTATGCGCGCCATCACTTCATTTACCGTAAGACGATGGATGTCGGCAGAAGGCACCACTCTTTGCGTTGCTTCCATATCATCACCTTCCACAACAATCAGGTTCATCTTATGCAACTCATGAATCAGTTTGCCGATCACCCCTACCGGAAGAGATGTTTCAGCCGACAATCCATACAGACTGTAAGGAATCATATCCTTTTCAAAACGCTTGCAAATGCGTGAAAGGATCATAATGAGCAATACATCATGATAATGTCTGCTTACCCGGTGAATATCCTTAAGATAAGGATAACTTTTCAGATTCTGGTTTGCATAAGTAAGCTGCGCACCGAAAAGACAGATAATCCACGAAAAGTTAACCCACAGCATAAACATAGGCAACGCGGCAAACGAACCGTAAATGGCATTGTAGGTAGACACCCAGATCTGAGAATGAATGTAGAAATACTGAAGCAACTGAAACAACACTCCAGCCAGAATTCCGGGAAAGAAAGCATGACGCACCTGCACTCGGGTATTAGGCATGTAACAATAAAGACCGATAAAAAGCAGACTGCTGATTACATAAGGCAACAAATGCAGCAATAGCTGTACGGTAGTGCTCAGTACCATAAAATTTGGAAAATACTGTGCCACTGTGGCCAGAAAGATACTCAGACCGCTCGAAATGATAATCAGAATAGGCAACAGAAGAAACACACTGATATAATCGGTAATCTGGCGATATATGCTGCGCTGGTTTTTCACCTGCCAGATCTCATTCAGCGCTATTTCAATATTGCTGGTCAGCTGGATAATGGTATAGAGTAACAGCAAAAGACCGAAACCGATAAAGAAACCGCTTTTGGTATGATCCAGATAAGAACCGATAAAATCAAATATCAGATCGGCAAACCCCTGATTCACACTCAAATTACGTTTGATTTCGTTTTCGATAATCGTTCCGTACCCAAAACCACGTCCTATGGCAAAGATAATGGCCAGAATAGGTACAATAGCCAAAATGGACGAGAAAGTCAGAGCCGAAGCATAACTGTTGATATTTCGCCGCAAGTAACACTCTATCGTAAGCACCAGCTTTTTCATCATCCGGAATACGTAACGGCGCACCGGAGAAAGCTCACCCTCATCGATATACCAAATCTTCTGAGTGAAAAAGAATTCCAACTGACGGTAACTGAACTGCATAGGCTCCTGATTAAATAAAAACATAAAAGCAGACGGGCGATAAGCCGGGTTCTGTCCCTTGAAAACCAAGGTGTCTGTCATTTATCCACGCCTTATGTCACCACAAGGCTCTATCGTTCTACCCTCCGACTCAGACGGGCCGCCTTTCGTTAGCGCCGGTTTACGCGAACTTTCAATCCCCAGAATGCACAGCACGGACGTCACCGCCCGCCTGGTGAGCTCTTACCTCACCTTCTCACCCTTACCTGCCGGAGCAGGCGGTTATTTTCTTCTGCATAATCTAACCCTCACGGACTACTTCCCATTAAGAAGTGGGGTGCCCTATATTGCCCGGACTTTCCTCCCGCCCTTTTTTGCAAAAGGACCAGCGACAGACTGCCCGACTGCTTTTATAATACAAAAGTAATCAAATATTCTGTTTCAAACAAGTTAAACGAATGCAAAAAAGGAAGTGCAGCTGAATTAACTACCGTTAATCGCTCTTTCTGCTCTGTTAAAAGAAAGGAAAATCGAAATATAGCAGAACTAACCAATAACTTTTGTGTTTACTTTTGCTTTAGAAAAAAATCAATAACGCAAATAAATTAACACAACAAATCAATTAAGTTATGAAACAGCTAACTAAGAGAATTGCAGGAACTGCAAGCATGGCACTTTTGGGAACCGGCTTTTTCGGATTCTGCCCCACTTTTTCTTCGGTTTATGCCGCTGAAAACCCAAGCGGAATGGTAGACCTTACCCAAGCAGCAGAATCTTCGGTAAATGCCGTGGTGTATATTAAAGTAACCATGAACAGCAAGACCAGAACCGTAGACGTACGGGATCCGTTTTCCGATTTCTTCGGTGACTTTTTCGGATTTGGTGGCGGTACACAGAAAAGACAGATACAGACTCCGAAAAGACAGGCTTCTGGCTCAGGAGTCATTATCTCAAAAGATGGATATATCGTAACAAACAACCATGTTGTGAACGGTGCCGATGAGTTGGTCGTCAAACTGAACGACAACCGTGAATTCAAGGCACGCATCATCGGTTGTGACGAACAGACCGATCTGGCATTGATCAAGATTGAAGGAAAAGATCTGCCAACAATACCTATCGGCAACTCGGACGACCTGAAGCTGGGCGAATGGGTACTGGCTGTCGGCAACCCGTTTAACCTGACATCAACCGTAACCGCCGGCATTGTCAGCGCCAAGGCACGCTCTTTGGGTGCCAACTCTATTGAAAGCTTTATCCAGACCGACGCAGCCATCAATTCCGGTAACTCCGGTGGCGCCCTGGTAAATTCCAAGGGTGAACTGGTGGGAATCAACGCCATGCTTTATTCTCAAACCGGATCATATTCCGGTTATGGATTTGCCATTCCGACAACGATCATGAACAAAGTAGTTTATGACCTGAAAGAATTCGGAATCGTGCAACGAGCAGTACTGGGCGTAAGCGGTACTGACGTTTTGAATTATATTGACAGTGAAAAGGAAAAAGGAAATACAGTCGACCTGGGTACCGTTTCGGGTGTTTATGTAAACAGCGTAGAACCGAACTCCACAGCAGCCGAACTGAATCTTACCAAGGGAGATGTGATCACAGCAATCGATGGAAAGAACATCACCAAGATTGCCGAGCTCCAGGAAGAACTGGCCAAGCATCGCCCGGGAGATCAGATCAAGATCACTTATGTGAGAAACAAGAAAACTCACAACGAAACCGTAATTCTCCGCAATGCTCAGGGCAACACCAAAGCACTTGAGGAACTCGACATCGACCAGTTCGGAGCTGCCCTGAAACCACTGAGCGAGGAAACCAAAGCACAATTGAACTTGCCTTACGGACTTGAAGTAGCAGCCTTGCGCAACGGTAAAATGAAAGATGCCGGCATAACCAAAGGGCTCATTATTCTGATGATCAACGACAAACCAATGCGTACTCTGGAAGATTTCGAAACTGTAGTAAAAGAAACCAACCAGTCTTCCGACCGCACTCTGTGGATCAGAGCCATCACCCAAAGCGGCATCAAGAAGAGTATGGTTATTGAACTGGATGCCCCGAAAGACGAAAAGAAGAAATAAGCAAAAACGATTATTTACAGCAAAAGAGTCCCCAAAACGGTGCGACTCTTTTGCTGTTTTTTTATAAACATTCTTCTCTGGATATTTTTCAGCTCAAACATGGGCTACAAAACAAAAAAGCAAGCATCGACTCTGTTTAGAAGGATTAAATCAGGAACCCTTTAGTTAATAAATAATAATTAAAACAATAAGATTAATTTTATCTCATTTTTTATTTATAATTTAGCAACCTAAATTGTTAAGAAGAAATGAGACAATTAAAGATTACCAAAAGTATCACCAATCGTGAGAGTGCCTCTTTAGACAAGTATCTTCAGGAAATCGGCCGCGAGGAACTGATTACCGTTGAAGAAGAGGTTGAATTGGCACAGCGCATCCGTAAAGGAGACCGCATCGCGCTTGAAAAATTGACACGAGCCAATCTTCGTTTCGTTGTATCTGTGGCAAAACAATACCAAAACCAAGGATTAAGTCTGCCTGACTTAATTAATGAAGGAAATCTGGGTCTGATTAAGGCTGCCGAAAAGTTCGACGAAACAAGAGGTTTCAAATTTATCAGTTATGCGGTATGGTGGATCAGACAGTCCATTTTGCAAGCTTTGGCCGAACAAAGCCGAATCGTACGTCTTCCTCTGAATCAGGTAGGTTCTCTGAATAAAATCAGCAAGGCCTTCAGCAAATTCGAGCAGGAAAATGAAAGAAGACCTAGCGCTGAAGAGCTGGCAGATGAACTGGATATCCCGGTTGACAAGATCTCTGATACAATGAAGGTAAGCGGAAGACACATTTCTGTAGACGCACCTTTTGTGGAAGGTGAAGACAACAGCCTGCTGGACGTACTCGTCAATGATGATTCTCCTATGGCAGACCGCTCATTGGTCAACGAATCTCTTTCCAGAGAAATTGACCGTGCCCTTTCCATGTTGAGCGAAAGAGAAAAAGAGATCATACAGATGTTCTTCGGCATTAACCATCAGGAAATGACATTGGAGGAAATCGGTGATAAATTCAATCTGACACGCGAACGTGTTCGACAGATCAAGGAAAAGGCTATCCGCCGTTTGAGACAGAACTCAAAAAGCAAATTACTGAAATCATATTTGGGATAATTCCCAAGAAGAATATTTACATCAGGAAAATGGGTGATTCCGTCAGGTTACGGAATCACCCATTTCTATTTCATGAAACCAGAATGGAAACACCATCCCCGATTAACCGCCCCATCAGTAACCGATCACTTCCCTGCGGATAATTCATTACTGCAAAGCAGGTCAGCAGCTATAATCAAAAAAAAGAAGAAAAGGTATTCCCCGACAGAAAGTCCAAACAGACAAGAAAAAAACATATTTTGTTGGCAGATGAAAGATTATTCCTTATTTTTGTAACGATAAAACATTAAAGTATGAAACGTTTCAGCATCTCATTTTTATTGCTTTTTGCAACACTCGCTATCGGCGTAAACACTTATGCCAGAAATAAAAACACAACGGGACCGACAAAAGTGTATATGTTCGGATTCTCTGCATCATTCAACGATTCACTTGTCTATATCACTGATATTCAAGAAGTAGATTCTGTTTTCATCGAACCGAAAACAGAATTTCTGGTAGGACGTGTAGCTTACGGAAACCAATTACAGTTCTTTCTGAACGACCACAAAGAGCGTCCGAATACCACTTGTGTCGTTTTCTTTGACAGGAAACAGGAAAACATCCGTAAGAAATACAACAAGATCATGAAGCGTTACAAAAACAATGATAAAACCATATTGAAAACCCTGACTCAGGAAGAATTTCGCTTCGTACCTGAAATCAATAAAGTAATATCCGAATAATTCATGAAAACAAAACAATACAAAGTTGCCGGACATCTTTTCCGTGTAACTTTTAATATACCGGAAGAGATAGAAGACCTGTTGCCTTCATGTGCTCCTTTTACCTGCGAAGACACACAGGAAAAACCTTTGTTCGAGATATTTGTTTCCTCCGAAGAATATCTGGAAACACCACAAGAGGAAATCGGACAGTTTGACTGTGGAGGATGCAACCACGGAGTCTATCTTATGCAGGACGGCGGTTATCAGTTTGTCATCAGCGACGTAAATGGTGTCAAATGCTGTCTGGTCCGTGTCAATGCCGACTTCAGTCAGGCCAACGTATATCTGCTGGCAGACAAGAAAGAAGAGCGAGCCTTTGGCACCAACAATGCTTTAATGATTGTCTATGCGTTTGCCTCCTCGCCTCATAATACCTTGCTGATCCACTCATCCGTAATCCGGAACAACAACAAAGGATATCTGTTCTTAGGAAAAAGCGGCACAGGAAAAAGTACGCATACCCGTCTGTGGCTGAAGCATATCCCCGGATCAGACCTGATGAACGACGACAATCCGGTAATTCGTGTTGTAGACGGTAAGACCTTCGTTTACGGTTCTCCATGGAGTGGCAAGACTCCTTGTTACCGCAATATCGAAGCCGAAGCCGGTGCCTTTGTTCAATTGGAACAGAAAAAGAAAAACGAAATACGCCGGGAAGATATCCTGCATTCTTTTGCCCACATCCTGTCATCCGTATCCGTAATGAAATGGGACAAACGGGTGTATAACGATATCTGCAACACCATTTCCGAAATACTGTCGCACACTCCTGTGTATCATTTGGGATGTCTGCCCGATGAAGAGGCCGCACGCCTCAGCCATCAAACTGTAACCTCGGCATGAAAAAAGGTATCAAGAAAAAGATCTTCGGAATCGTATGGAAGTTATTCGCTCCCATACGCCGGTTCACAGCCCCGGCATCAACGGCTGCCGGAAACGGCAGTGCAGCCCGCGTGGTAATTCCCAACAAAATCATTCTGGGGCAGGTAAAGGAACTGGTGCGCGAAGGGCACACCGTTACCATTATGGTAAAAGGATACAGCATGCGTCCCTTTCTGGAACACTGCCGAGACAGCGTGGTGCTGGCTCCTTTTTCAGAGCTGAACGTGGGTGATGTGGCCTTGGCCGAAATATTCCCGGGCAAATACGTACTGCACCGCATTATAGAGCTCGACGGCGACAAGGTGACCCTGATGGGCGACGGTAACCTGAAGGGCAAGGAATATTGCCGGCGCGAAGAAGTGGCTGCCGTAGTGCGTACATTTATCCGCAACGGAGTGGCAACGGATGCCGACAATGAAAAATGGAAACGCTATGCCCGTCTTTGGAGAAAACTGCTCCCTATCAGAAAATATTTATTATGGATCTATAAATTAAATCTAGAACAGAAATCATGAAAATAAAGAAAGGATTTGACCTGAAGAATGTATGCAACGAATATGTGGTCGTTGCCTATGGAAAGGAAAACATTGATTTTACCAAAATTATCAGTCTGAATGAATCGGCTGCATACTTGTGGAACAAGATCAAAGACACGGAATTTGACGCGGAAAAGCTGGCACAGTTGTTACTCGACGAATATGAAGTGGATGCAGACACCGCTCTGAACGACGCCCGCGACATCATGAAGTCATGGAGCGAAGCCGGACTGACCGAATAAGATCCGCTCTGAAACACAAAAGAAAAACAAATAAGGCGCTTTCATTGCTTGACGATACAAGTAAGAAAGCGCCTTATTTGTTTATTTATATCCCCCCTTGCTATGGCTTAACCCTGCTGACCGGTAAGCGACATCATACGGCTCAGATACTTGCCGATAATGTCAAATTCCAGATTAACGACACTACCCGGCTTGAAAGTATGGAAGTTAGTGTGATCAAAAGTATAAGGAATGATGCACACCTGGAAAGTATCCTGCGTAGGATTGCACACTGTAAGGCTTACTCCGTTCACGGTTACCGAACCTTTGTCTACGGTAAAATAACCGCGTTTGGCCATCTCCGGATCAAAGGCATAACGGAAAGTAAACACATGGCTACCTTCTGCATCTTCTACCGACACACACTCGGCGGTCTGGTCTACATGACCCTGCACGATATGTCCGTCCAGACGTCCGTTCATCATCATGGAGCGCTCTACATTGACTTCATCACCCACCTGCAGCAATCCCAGATTGCTGCGGTCCAGAGTTTCCTTCATGGCGGTTACTGTATAAGTACCGTTCTCTATACGTACCACGGTAAGGCAAACACCGTTATGAGCCACACTCTGATCAATTTTCAACTCATCCACAAAAGAGCATTTCAGGGTGAAATGCACATTTTCCAACTCTTTTTCAATGGCCACAACCTGGGCACATTCTTCTACTATTCCAGAAAACATAAGCTTGCATTTATGGTTTTTACCCTTCAAAGGTACAATATTTTAATAGAATAAAAAGGGTGTTTCGTCGAAAAAAAAGCCCCCTTTGTATATTATAATTGTACGAGAAGCCACACTCTTCTAAATTTGCCTCCGTAAAACCAAACAAGACGATTATGAGCAAGAAGAAGTATTTTTTAGCTCTGTTGTCTCTCTTCATGATGAACAACATCAGAGCAGGCAACGAAGAAACATGGAATCTGGAACGCTGCATCCAATACGCCGTAGAAAACAACATCCAGATACAGAAATCCAATGTAAGCGAACAGCAGCAGGAAGTCAGCCTCAAAGAAGCGCAGGCCGCCCTCTTCCCCAGCCTGTCATTCGGCATGAACCAGTCGCTCAACTACCGTCCGCTGCAAGACAGTCCGAACAGCATTGTAGCCAACGGCATGGCCAACACCTCGACCAAAAAACTCACCGAAAACGGAAACTATTCACTGAATGCCTCCTGGACCGTATGGGACGGCAAATCAAACACAAACACAATCAAGATACAGAAGTTGAACAAAAAGATGGCCGAGTTGGATACAGAGATCAGCAAGAACAGCATTACGGAGCAAATCACACAGCTGTATATTCAGATCCTGTACTCCACCGAAGCCAAGAAAGTGAATGAAAGCATTCTGGAAACCGCCAAAAAGCAGGTGGAACGCGGAAAGGAAATGATGCAGAACGGACTGCTTTCCGAAACGGAGCTGAAACAGCTCGAAGCACAATGGAGCAGTGCCCAGTATGACGTAGTCAACGCACAGACTCAGATTGACGATTACATCCTGCAACTGAAGCAACTGCTGGAACTGGATCCGAGTACGGACTTCCGGATTGTCGATCTGGAGATTACCGACGAGCAGGCATTACAGTTAGTGCCTTCCAGCAGCGAAGTTTACAGTCAGGCCCTGCTGTTGCGCCCGGAAATCCAAAGCAAGCAGACCGCTATCGAGGCTGCCAAACTGAGTGTAGATGTGGCCAAGGCCGGATACCAGCCAAGCCTGTCGCTCAACGCTTCTATCAGCGACAGTCATTACAGTACCGGAGCTCAGGTGGCCAGCCAGCTGAAAGAGAATCTGAACGGAAGCATCGGACTGACACTCTCCGTGCCGATCTTCAATAACCGCCGGAACAAAAGCGCCGTGGAACGTGCCAAACTGGATCAGGTAACCAAATTGCTGGAACTGACCGAAGAACAGAAAAATCTGTACAACACCATCGAGAGCTACAATCTCCAGGCACGCAACAATCAGGAAAAGTTCAAGGCTTCGATCACCAAGACCGAAAGTATGAAAAGCAGCTACAGACTGTTGAACGAGCAGTTCGAAAACGGACTGAAAAACGTGGTGGAACTACTCACCGGAAAAGATGATCTGCTCCAGGCACAACAGGAAAAGCTGCAAAGCAAATACACCACCCTGCTGAATATCCAGCTCCTGAAATTCTATCAGGGCAACAGCATGACATTATAAAATCACTTCATCCTCAATTAAAAGGACAGAATCATGAAAAAGAATAAGATCATCATGGCTTCGGCCATCGTCGTCATCGCCGCCGGAATATTTTTCTTCTGGCCCAAAGGCAACCTGAACCTGAAGCAGGAATATGAAACCACCAAAGTGGAAAAGGATACGATAAAAAGCATCGTAACGGCCACCGGTAGCATCGAACCGGTAACCAGTGTGGATGTAGGTACACAGGTTTCCGGTATCATTAGCGAAATCTATGTAGATTACAACAGTGTCGTAAAAAAAGGACAGATCATTGCGGAGCTCGACAAGACCAACCTGATCAGCGAACTCAACAGCGCGCAGGCCAACCTGACCAGTTCAAAGAGCGAGTATGAGTATCAGAAGGCCAACTACGAACGCTACAAGAATCTGTATGACAAAGGACTGGTAAGCCGGAACGATTACGAAGTGGCACGCCTCAGTTTTCAAAAGGCCTCCGAGGACGTAAAGACCAAAGAGGAAAACGTAAAGAAAGCGCAGACCAACCTGGGTTATGCCATCATTACCTCTCCGATTGACGGTATTGTACTGGGCAAGGACGTGGAAGAAGGACAGACCGTTGCCTCCAGCTACAGCACTCCAACCCTGTTTACCATCGCACAGGACCTGACCGACATGCAGGTAGTAGCCGACATTGACGAAGCCGACATAGGCAACATCAAGGAAGGACAGAAAGTAAGCTTCACCGTAGACGCGTTTCCGGATGATACCTTTAACGGAGTGGTCACTCAGGTACGTCAGGAGGCTGTAACCGAAAGCAACGTAGTAACTTACGAAGTAGTGATCTCGGCACCGAACAAAGACCTGAAACTGAAACCGGGACTCACCGCCAATGTGAGCATCATCACCATAGAGCGTCCGGATGTAGTCAGCGTGAAATCCAAGGCCTTGCGCTTTACGCCTTCTGCCACTACTCTGAAAGATGTAAAAATCGAAGATTGCAAAGGGCCTAACAAACTTTGGGTGAAGAACGGCAATGTCCTGAAGGCTTATCCGGTCAAGATCGGTGTATCCGACGGAACCCGCACGGAGATTCTGAGCGGAGTGCCTGAGAACACAGAGGTAATCATGAGTGTAAAAGAGCTTCAGGAAGATATGGAAGAAACGCAACAGGCAGAAAGCAGTCCGTTCATGCCACGCCCGGGAGACAAGAAAAAGAAATAAAATCAGAATGGATTATGGAAGAAGACAAAAGAAAAGTAGTCATTGAGCTACAGGATGTAAAACGCAACTTTCTGGTTGGTGACGAAATTGTTCACGCCCTGCGCGGAGTGTCTTTCAAAATCTATGAAGGAGAATTCGTCACCATCATGGGTACTTCCGGCTCCGGCAAGTCTACCTTGCTGAACCAGTTGGGATGTCTCGATACGCCGACCAGCGGAGAATATATTCTCGACGGCTCTCCGGTGAAAAATATGAGCCGCACACAGCGCGCCATTCTGCGTAACCGTAAGATCGGATTCGTATTTCAGAATTACAACCTCCTGGCCAAGACCACGGCTATCGAGAATGTGGAATTGCCGCTGATGTATAATGCGTCCGTATCGACCAAGGAACGTAAGGAAAGAGCCATCAAGGCTCTTGAAATGGTAGGTCTGGGCGACCGTCTCTATCACAAGTCAAACCAGATGTCGGGCGGACAGATGCAGCGTGTGGCCATCGCCCGCGCTTTAGTAAATAATCCGGCAGTGATTCTGGCCGACGAGGCTACCGGTAATCTGGATACCCGCACATCGTTCGAGATTCTGGTGCTGTTCCAACAGCTGCACCGCGAAGGAAGAACCATCATATTTGTAACGCACAATCCTGAAATCGCACAATACAGCAGCCGCAACATCGTGCTCCGCGACGGCAAGATCCGGGAAGATGTGATCAACCCGAATATTCTCTCCGCCGCCGAAGCGCTCGCCAAGCTGCCCAAGCCTCAGGATGACTAATAGAATCGCAGTATGAATACAATCAATCTTTTCAAAATAGCACTGAAAGCCATCGCGGCCAACAAGCTGCGCTCGTTCCTTACGGCACTGGGTATCATTATCGGTGTGGCTTCAGTCATTGCCATGCTGGCCATCGGACAAGGCTCCAAACGGAGCATCCGGCAGCAGATCTCCGAAATGGGTTCCAACATGATTATGATCCATCCGGGAGCAGATATGCGGGGAGGCGTACGCCAGGACCCGAGCGAAATGCAGACGCTGAAGATCAGTGACTTTGAAGCGTTGCGCGACGAAGCCCGTTTCATCACCGCCATCAGTCCTTCCGTAAACAGTAGCGGACAGTTCGTGTCGGGTAACAACAACACCCCGTCTACCATCTACGGAATCAATCAGGACTATCTGGAAATCCGTCAGTTGGAAGTGGAAGACGGCGAGATGTTTACCGATCAGGAGATCAAAACGGCCGCTAAAGTGTGTCTGTTAGGTAAAACGGTTGTGGAGAACCTTTTCCCCGACGGCAGCGACCCGATCGGCAAGGTGGTACGCTTCAATTCCATTCCCTTCCGCGTGATCGGTGTTCTCAAGTCAAAAGGCTACAATTCCATGGGTATGGACCAGGACGATCTGGCACTAGCTCCCTATACCACTGTCATGAAACGTATTCTGGCCGTGACTTATCTTCAGGGAATCAACTGCTCGGCAGTGACCGAAGAAGCTACTGATGCGGCTATCGAAGATATCACCTCCATTCTGCGCCGCACACACAAGTTGAAGGATGCCACAGAAACAACCGAGGCCGAGGAGGATGACTTCACGATACGGAGTCAGGAAGAAATGGCCTCCATGATGAATTCCACCATGAATCTGCTCACCATCCTGTTAGGTAGCGTGGCCGGTATCTCGCTGATTGTCGGCGGCATCGGTATCATGAACATCATGTATGTATCGGTAACCGAACGCACCAAGGAAATCGGTCTGCGTATGTCGGTAGGTGCCCGAGGCATTGATATTCTGAGCCAGTTCCTCATCGAAGCAGCCCTGCTGAGTATATCGGGAGGTATCTTGGGAATCGTTTTCGGCATCGGAGCATCATTTTTAATAAAAATACTGGCCAACATGCCTATTTATATCCAACCTTGGAGTATCTTTGTAAGTTTTGGTGTGTGTACCTTCATCGGAGTGTTCTTCGGATGGTATCCCGCACAGAAAGCCGCAAGAATGAATCCGATAGAAGCAATCAGATATGAATAAACTTAAAATATTCTTTTCACAAGGTAAAATTCCAGGAGAATGGGTCATCCACCTGTTCTCTTGGACTTTTCTGTTCGTATTCCCCTTCATGCTCATGAACCGAGGCAGCGAAGAGCTCGGTTCGAAAGAATGGATCAAGATGATGGGCGCTCCGCTTACCCTGAGCATCGTGTTCTACGGAAACTATCTGTTCTGGGTTCCAAAATACCTGTTGGCACACCGGAAGAAGGAGTTCATTCTGGCCAATGTAGGCACTTTCGTCGTCGCCTTCCTGTTCACCCGCTTCTGGTTTACCCTGATGGATACGCTTTATCCCATCCGGCCGCATCACATGCACCGGGTATTGGAGTGGAGCGACAAGGTTCTGTTCTGCATCCGCGAACTGGTTCATTATATATTTGCCACCGCATTGGCCGCCATCACCCGCATGAGCCAGCAATGGCAACATGCCGAAATGGCCCGCCAGGATGCCGAACTCAAACGCACCGAAGCAGAACTGCAGAACCTGCGCAGCCAGATCAACCCGCATTTTCTGCTCAACACGCTGAACAACATTTATGCACTGATTGCCTTCAATCAGGAAAAAGCGCAAAATGCGGTACTCGACCTGAGCAAACTCCTGCGCCATGTGCTTTACGACAACGAACAGCAGTTCGTGAGTCTGAAAAAAGAATGCGATTTTCTGAACAACTACATCTCTCTGATGCGCATCCGTCTCAGCAAGGAAGTAGACGTACAGTTTCACATTGATTTGTTTCAGAACCAGGATCTTCCCATCGCTCCGTTAATTTTCATCTCATTGATTGAGAACGCATTCAAGCACGGAATCAGTCCGATGGAAAAGAGCTTTATTCATATTTCGTTGCGCACTGACGAACAGCACATCATCTATTTCCGCACGGAAAATTCCAACTTCCCGAAGAAAAAGAATGATGTGAGCGGCAGCGGTATCGGATTGGAACAAGTCAAACGCAGACTCCTCCTGATGTACCCCGACCGCCACGAATGGAAACAATATACGGATGCAGCAAACAATACTTATATCTCTGAACTCACTATTTATACCGAATAAGATTATGGAACTTCATTGTGTCATTATCGACGACGAACCGCTGGCCCTGGACTTGCTGGAGTCCTACATCCAGAAAACTCCTTTTCTGACTCTGGAAGGGAAATACAGCAGTGCCGTTGAAGCCCTGTCGAAAGTGGACTGGAACCGGATAGACATTATTTTTCTGGATATACAGATGCCCGATCTCAATGGTCTTGAATTTTCGAGAATGCTCCCGAACCACGTACGTATTATTTTCACGACCGCTTTCCAGCAGTACGCTTTGGACGGATTCCGGGCCAACGCCTTGGACTATCTGCTCAAACCTTTCAGCTATACCGACTTTATGGAAGCCGTCAAAAAAGCGTTGGAATGGTTTCAGATGAAGAACTCCAGTGCAGAAAAAAGTGCAGAAAAAGAAGTATCGGAGGAAGATTTCATTTATGTAAAATCAGACTATAAACTGATTCAAATCGCATTGAAAGACATACTGTACATAGAAGGACTGAAGGACTATTTGAAAATCTATCTGGAAAACGAGATCCGCCCGGTTATTACTCTGGCCAGTATGAAGTCGATGGAAGAACGGTTACCCTCACCCCGTTTCATGCGCGTACACCGCTCATACATCGTACAGACAACCAAAGTAAAGACTCTGGAACGGGGCATTATCGTTTTCGGCAAAACCCGTATTCCGGTTTCAGAAAGTTATAAAGGCACTTTGATGAACTTCCTGAACGAACATACTGTGTAAAAGTAGTTAATTTGCATAAAACATTCAGAGCACATATAAATTATTTTGCCCTTTTGTTTAAATTTGCAGTGAAACTAAAGAAACAAAACATGAAACAGTTATTATTTACCTTATTATTTTGCCTGCCTTTGTTCGTTTTTGCCAAAACTGATGACTCGAAATATCTGGCAGGAGCCGTACCCGAAGTAAACGGACAGATTGTATTCCAACAGACATTTGCCGTAAAAGACAAAAACAAGAGTGAAATTTATCAGGTGATGAGCGACTTCGTTAAAAGAATGACCAAAGAAGAAAACCAGCTGTCACGCACCCGCATCACGTCCGAAGATCCTGCCAACGGCACGATTACCGCCCGGTTTGAAGAATGGCTCGTTTTCAAGAAAAAGATCCTGTATCTGGATCGCACCCGTTTCAACTATCTGCTGAATGTAACCTGTTCGGACGGCAAATGCAAAATGATCATCACTCAAATCAGCTACTATTATCGCGAGGACATGGACGGACAAAATGGAGAAACCTACAAAGCCGAAGAATGGATCAGCGACAAGGAAGCTATCAATAAAGCCGGAACCAAACTTTACCCTATTTCCGGAAAATTCCGTAGAAAAACTGTAGACCGTGTAGAAAGTATCTTCAAACAGGCACGTGAAGAATTTGAAAAAGAAATCAAGATACAGAATCAGGCTACGGAACTGATCGACGAATAGTGAACAGAAACTTTTACAGAAACAGATGGCAGAAACAGATTTGTTTTTCCTGCCATCTGTTTTTCTATCAGGAATATCCCCGGAAAATTCAACCATTGTTTTTTTTAGGACAAAATAGTTGCAAACCAAACTAACTAAGCCTTTTTACACTACGCCCTGTAAATCAAATAATTACTGAAACACCAAAACATAATATTATTAATTTTTAAATTAATATATGTTTAAAATAACCAAAATCGGGAATAATTGGAGAATATGAGAGTATCTTTGTAATAAGGTTTAAAAGGACATTTTTATGAAGGAAATCACCGAATGCAAAAGACTATTGCATGATGGACTCGTTGAAGAGGTTATCCCGAAACTTCGGGAATTACTTGCTCACGAAAAATATCCTGCAGATGAACTTTTCTATCTGCTTGGAAACGCCTATCGCAAACAACAAAACTGGCAACAGGCCATCAATTGTTACTCAGAAGCAATTTCTGTCAACCCGGAAAGTCCGGCACGCGAAGCGCGCACCATGATTCTGGATATTCTGAATTTTTATCATAAAGATTTATACAACCCCTAACAAGCAATAAACCAAACGACTTAAACAAATATCTATGGCAAAAATAAAAGGTGCAATCGTTATTGACCATGACCGCTGCAAAGGATGCAACCTGTGTGTAGTGGCCTGCCCGCTGAATCTACTGTCACTGGCGGAAAAGGAAGTCAATAAAAAAGGTTATCGATTTGCCCAACAGACAGTTGACAATGTCTGCAATGGATGTGCGTCATGCGCCATTGTCTGTCCGGACGGATGTATAACGGTTTATAAAAAGAAAGAAAACTAGAAGTATGGCAAAGGAAGAAATCGTTTTAATGAAAGGCAATGAAGCCATTGCCCATGCCGCCATCCGATGCGGATGCGACGGATACTTCGGTTACCCGATCACTCCTCAATCAGAAGTTCTGGAAACCCTGGCAGCCGAAGAACCTTGGAAAACTACCGGCATGGTAGTTCTACAGGCAGAAAGTGAAGTAGCTTCCATCAATATGGTTTATGGTGGCGGTGCTGCCGGTAAACGGGTAATGACCTCATCATCCAGTCCGGGTATCGCTCTGATGCAGGAGGGAATTTCCTATATGGCCGGCGCAGAGATTCCGGGACTGATTGTCAACGTACAGCGTGGCGGACCGGGTTTGGGAACCATTCAGCCCAGCCAGTCGGACTATTTTCAGGCTACACGTGGTGGTGGAAACGGCGATTATAACGTAATCGTTCTGGCTCCGGCATCTGTTCAGGAAATGGCCGATTTTGTAGAACTCTCTTTTGAACTGGCTTTCAAATATCGCAATCCGGCCATGATCCTGAGCGACGGTGTTATCGGACAGATGATGGAAAAGGTTGTTTTGCCTCCATTCAAGCCAAGACGTACAGAAGAAGAGCTGGAAAAAGAATGTCCGTGGGCTGCTATCGGAAAGAAAAAACATCGTGCGCCCAATATTATTACTTCTTTGGAGCTTGAACCACATCACATGGAAGAGAAGAATCTGCATTTGCAGGCCAAGTATCAGGAAATCCGTGAGAAGGAGGTGCGCTATGAAGAAATCCTTTGCGATGACGCCGACTATGTAATTGTCGCCTTTGGCTCAGCTTCGCGTATTGCCCAGAAAGCAATTGAGCTGTGTCGCGAAGAAGGTTTGAAAGTAGGTTTGCTACGTCCGATCACCCTTTGGCCGTTCCCAAGCAAAGAGATTCATGAATTGAGCAAACATGTCAAAGGCATCCTCAGTTTCGAAATCAATGCCGGCCAGATGGTCGAAGACATCCGTCTGGCGGTAGAAGGAAATGCTCCGGTAGCCTATTACGGCCGAATGGGCGGTATCGTTCCAACCCCCGAAGAGGTAGTCGAAGCATTGAAAAAAGAACTAATCACCAAGTAAAAGAAGGATCAGATGAATCGCGAAGAAATAGAAAAACTTGTTGAAGAATCGGCCAACCAGGCAAGAAAGCACCGTAAAGGACCTTCAACAGATCAGATACGTCAAGTGCTTAACACCCTGTTTCTGATAGCCGCCGTCGTAGGATTGGTGTGCTATTTTGCCATACCCGAAAACCGTTGGATCGGAATGGGCATCGTGGGAGGAGGAATGATTCTTAAAGTCATTGAATTCTTCATACGTTTCATGTTCTAAAGGATACAACTATGACAGATAACGAAATCATCAAGCCAGAGAATCTGGTATACAGCAAGCCCAAGCTTCTGAATGATAATCCGATGCACTATTGCCCGGGATGCAGCCATGGCGTTGTACACAAGCTGGTGGCCGAAGTCATTGAAGAAATGGGCATGGAAGAAAAGACAGTTGCCGTCTCACCGGTAGGCTGTGCCGTATTTGCCTACAATTATATTGACGTTGACTGGGTTGAAGCAGCCCACGGACGCGCTCCGGCTCTGGCCAGCGCCATCAAGCGCCTGTGGCCCGACCGATTGGTACTTACCTATCAGGGCGACGGCGACCTGGCATGTATCGGTACGGCAGAAACCATTCATGCCCTGAACCGCGGAGAACACATTGCCATTATCTTTATCAACAATGCGATCTATGGTATGACCGGCGGACAGATGGCTCCGACGACACTTATGGGAATGAAAACAGCCACCTGCCCTTACGGACGCGAAGCCGACATCCACGGCTATCCGCTGAACATCACCCAGATTGCCAGCACCTTGGAAGGAACCTCATACGTAACCCGCCAGTCTGTTCACAGTGTTCCGGCCATCCGAAAGGCCAAGAAAGCCATCCGGAAAGCCTTTGAGAACAGTATGCGTGGCGAAGGCTCCAGCCTGGTTGAAATCGTATCGACCTGTAATGCCGGCTGGAAGATGTCTCCGGAAAAAGCCAATAAATGGATGGAAGAGAACATGTTCAAGTCATACCCATTGGGCGACCTGAAAGACAGTACAAATCTGGAATAAACCGTTTAGACCATTATGAAAGAAGAAATTATTATAGCCGGATTCGGCGGTCAGGGTGTTTTGTCCATGGGAAAAATTCTGGCATATGCCGCCCTGATGGAAGGCAAAGAGGTTTCCTGGATGCCTTCATACGGTCCTGAACAGCGTGGCGGTACGGCCAACGTAACCATTATCGTAAGCGAGGAGCGCATCTCCTCTCCGATTCTGAGCACTTACGACACCGCTATCATACTGAACCAGCCGTCATTGGACCGATTCGAACAGCAAATCAAACCGGGAGGAACCCTGATCTATGACAGCTACGGCATCACCACTCCCCCAACCCGCACCGATATATCCATCTATCGTATTGAGGCCATGGAGGCTGCTGCCGAAATGCAGAATGCCAAGGCTTTTAATATGATTGTATTGGGCGGACTGCTTAAAATCCATCCTCTCGCTGAACTGGACAATGTATTGCTGGCCCTGAGGAAAACCTTACCGGAACGCCATCACAAACTTATTCCGGTAAACGAGGCGGCTTTACGTAAAGGAATGGAAATTATCTATCAAGTGAAATAAGATAAGATTTCCCGGAAAAAAGAGCATGTTTTTAAAATCAGAAACATGCTCTTTTTTTAATTTATTGCTATCTTTGCACCCATTATGAAGCAATATCTTTTAGCATTACTATTCATATTCCTTGTTTCGGCTACGGGACAAGCGCAGGTTGACAATTTCAGTCAGCAAAATCAAGAAGAGTACAATGAAGAGTCCGGCAGAATGGAAAATGGCGGAAGCAATCATTTTTCATGGGGACGCGACTCGGCAAGAAGTGAAAAGAAAATCCCCATGGGTCTGTATATGTGGAACATAGACGACCGCTTGGGAGAAATCACCCGAGTTGAAGCCGATACCGTAATGTACCGGTTCCAGAACTTCAACAATACAGACGGTATGAGCGGTTCATATAATGTGTTGGGTAATTTGGGATCTCCCCGTCTGAACCGTCTGTTTATGGATCGGAAAATCTTTTCCGAAACGTTCTTTATGGAGCCTTATGACTTTTTTTATACAGGGGTAAACGAATTTATGTTTACCAATACCAAAAGTCCGTTTACCAATTTGTCATACCATCGTGCCGGTAATACGCAGGATGGCGAAGACCGTGTGCGCGCTTACTTCGCCTCAAACATCAATAAGATTTCCGGTATCGGCTTTTTGCTGGATTATGCCTATGGACGTGGATTCTACAACAATCAGGCAACATCTCTGTTTAACGGATCACTCTACGGATACTATCTGGGCGACCGTTACAACATGCATGCCTGGATCAGTTCCAACCATTTCAAAATGGCAGAAAACGGAGGTATTGACGATGATGCCTATATCACCAATCCGGAAAGTTTCGGCCAGTCATTCCGCTCTAAGGATATTCCTACGATTCTGGCAGAAACATGGAACCGCAATGATGACCAGACCTATTTCCTGACGCACCGTTATAATCTGGGATTTGACAAATACCTGATTTCCGAGGATTCCATCGCCAAACTGATCCCGTCAGATTCTACCCTGCTTGCATCGCTCAAAGACAGCGTGCTTCGGGTAAAAATAGTTACAGACACCCTGCTCCGCAAACAGGTGCGCGACTCTTTATGCCAGCAGTATATCACCAGTCTGATGCTTCCGTCGCAGTTTATTCCCGTAAGCAGTTTCATTCATACCTTAAAAGTCCGTCACGGCACACATGGTTATTATAGCTACGAAACTCCAGACTTCTACTATACCAATCATTATTATGGCGACCAGAATCAGGTAAAAGACATCTTCGACGATCTGTCAGTCAAGAACACTTTGGGTATTGCCCTGCGCGAAGGCTTCAACAAATGGGCCAAAGCCGGTCTTACGGCCTTTGCCAGTCACGAACTGCGCACCTTCAATCTGCCTTATAAAATGAACGCCAACGGGCAGCTCCGACAACGCTATACGGAAAACAATGTTTCTGTTGGCGGTGTTCTCAGCAAACGCGAAGGAAAAGTTCTTCACTATCAGGCCGAAGGTGATGTCGTCTTATTGGGTGAAGATGTGGGACAATTCAATATTGACGGAACCGCCGACCTGAACTTCCCTCTGTTCAAGGATACAATCACTTTGGCGGCACATGCCTACATGAAGAATCTGAACCCTTCTTTCTACTACCGCCATTACCAGTCACAGTTCACCTGGTGGAACAATGATCTGAATTATGAGTTCCGCACCCGTGTGGAAGGAACCTTGCAGTCGAAGAAATCGGGTACCACTCTGCGTGTCGGTGTAGAAAATATCAAGAACTACACCTATTTCGGTATGGAAAAGACACCGTACACCCAGAACTTCGAGGTAGCCGGATACAGCCATAATACGGTAGTAAACCAATATACCGGAAACATTCAGGTGTTCAGCGCCATTCTGAACCAGAACTTCCGGTTCGGCATCTTTAACTGGGAAAACGAGATTGCCTATCAGAAGTCGAGCAACTCTACAGCGTTGCCGTTGCCCGATCTGACGCTATACAGCAACCTGTATATCAAATTCAAGATAGCCAAGGTATTGAATCTGGAACTGGGTGGTGATGTGCGTTATTTCACCAAGTACAACGCTCCGGACTACTCTCCGGCCATCGGTCAGTTTGTAAACCAGGACAGCAACTCATACATTTCCATCGGTAACTACCCCATCTGCAATGTCTATGCCAATCTGCTTCTGAAACACTTCCGCTTCTATGTCATGGGAAGTCATATCAACTCTTCCATGAACGGAAACGCTTTCTGGGCACCACATTACCCGATCAACCCGATGGTGATCCGCTTCGGACTTTCCTGGAATTTCTATAACTAAAATAGCAAATCTCCAAAAAGAACATACACTTTGAGGAACAAAAAAACGCTTCCGTCCCGACCATCGGGAGGAAGCGTCCTTATAAGAAAAAATAAATGATTCTGTCTACACTTGTAACAAACGCTGTTGTTCCTGTTCATAAAGAGCTATTTCCTCTTTTTTCTTCTCCAGCGAACCGAACATGAACAGCAGGGAGAAATACAGGGTAGAGAAAACAAACAGGCTCAAAGCCGATGACAGGAACACCACAACGAACTGCATCACATTAAAAGCGGCCGGAAGATCCGTTACATCACCTCCCAGTTCCATAAAGAAAGACTCGGAGCGTGCAAACAGCAACACGAAAGAAGGCATTGAGAAAAACACACTGCAAAGAACACAGAACAAACCGCTCACAAAGAACACAGCCGACCATGCCCCCCAACTCTGATACAGATCCTTTAACGCAGAGGGACGGAATGCAAATGCTTTGGGTTCCAGAATATGCGACACAACAAAAGCCGTATAAGGAATAAACACAGCCAAGACCAGCAATACATCCCAAAACCAGGTCCACCAGGCAAATCCAAGAAAGTAGTGAAAAACTCCGGAAAGCACCGCAAGCTTCAGCAAAAAGATAAAGGCAAAAGCCAGCAATTTACCCGAAGGCTCCATAGCCGCTTTCACAATCGAACCTTTTCCTGTATACTGCAAACGCCCCGTCTGCACATAGTTCCGGAACATGACCGTAAGCTGACCACCAAAAAAAGATGAAGCCAACGTTGCTACCAGCAACAAAAGCACCAGCAACAGTCCAAACAGCATCTGAGAGAAATAAGGCACTTTGGAAGGATCGGCAAAAGTGAATATCACACGGGCCAAAGGGCGATACAGAAAACTGCATACAGCCACGCACAGGGCAAACAGCAAAACCGATGTCCAGGTACTTTTCAAAATCGTCCACAGGTTATCGGCAAAAAGCTTGAATCCTTTCATCAGGCAGGAAGAATAACTCCTCACCTTATAAAAATTCAGTTCAACATCTTTATTCTCTTCCATAATCTCATTCGGTTAATTTGGGACAAATATACCCAAAAATCCGATAAATAAGCAGGAATAGCGACACGAAAAAAGTAATTGTAAACAAAATTATTCTTATTTGAAAGGCGTTTACATCTGTTCGGTACAAAAAAAGGCGGAAGCTTTCATTTTTCCAAAATAAAAACTAATTTTGTGTAGAAAGACAGAGCCTGAAAGGCTATTTTTGATCAGCAAAACAAAAAGATACTTATGGACGAAGAAATCATCATCAAATGGGGATTCATCGGTTGCGGTGAAGTGACGGAAAAGAAAAGCGGACCGGCTTTTAACATCATACCCGGATCGCGAATCGAGGCAGTCATGAGCCGCAACAAGGAACGCGCACGCTCTTACGCCGAACGCCATCATATCAAAAAATGGTATACCGACGCACAGGAACTGATCGATGACCCTGAAGTAAATGCCATTTATATTGCCACGCCGCCCTCCTCACATGCCACCTTTGCGATCATGGCCATGAAATCCGGAAAACCCGTTTATGTAGAAAAACCGCTGGCGGCCAGCTATCAGGATTGCGCCCGCATCAATCGTATCTCAGAAGAAACGGGAGTACCCTGCTTTGTGGCTTATTACCGGCGCTATCTTCCTTATTTTCTGAAAGTAAAAGAACTGTTAGCCCAAAATACCATCGGTAAAGTACTGAACATACATATCCGCTTTTCGGTCCCGCCACGCGATTTGGATTACAACAGTCAGAATCTCCCATGGCGCGTACAGCGTGATATTGCGGGCGGAGGTTATTTCTACGACCTGGCTCCACACCAGTTGGATCTGCTCCAGGAATTCTTCGGTCCTATCCTTAAAGCACAGGGATATTGCAGCAACCGGGGCGGTCTGTACACTACAGAAGACACGGTGAGTGCCTGCTTCCAGTTTGCCAATGGCATTCCCGGTTCCGGTTCCTGGTGTTTTGTGGCTCATGAATCCGCCAAAACCGACCGGATTGAAATTGTCGGAGACAAAGGACAAATCAGTTTCTCGGTATTTACTTACGAACCGATTGCCTTACATACAGAAGAAGGCCGTAAAGAATTTATTATCCCCAATCCGGACCACGTGCAGCTACCGCTGATTCAGAATGTCGTGGAACACCTGCAAAAAAAGAGTATCTGCACTTGCGACAGCATCAGTGCGACTCCGGTAAATTGGGTTATGGACAAAATATTGAACAAATTTTAATGAAGAAACTACTGCTCTGGTTATCCGCATTCCTCGTTTGTGCATCCACGTCTATGGCACAAATGTCCGTACAGGAGGATTCACTCCGTCTGCCTTCCGGTAGTCGGGACTTTGGAATGCCGGTATGCCCGGACACACTTTCCCTCCCGAAAGAAAATTTTATCAAACGCTTTATCCGTGCGTTCAACGAGACCGACACCACATACATCCAGTCCAACAAATACAATTGGGCGGTGATGCTCCAGAACACCAATGCCTTTGAAAGCTACACCATTAAAGATACACGGGCTTCGCAAAGCATCACTTTCAGTCCGAAACCGGGCATCAAGATCGGTCCTTATCTGGGATGGCGCTGGCTTTTCTTCGGTTACACCTTTGATGTCAGTTCGTTGGGAAAAGGACACAAATCCTCTAAGACAGAATTTGAACTGAGTCTTTATTCTTCCATGCTCGTATGTGATCTGATCTACCGGCGCACAGGAGATGATTTCAAGCTGCGGCGCCTGAGCGGATTTGATCAGAGTGTGGAGCAATTGGAGGGGAAACACTTTAACGGTGTACGGAGCTATACCGCAGGCATCAATGCTTACTACATCTTCAACCACAAACGCTTTTCCTATCCGGCTGCTTATGCCCAAAGCACGGTACAGAAAAAAAGTTGCGGCACCTGGAAAGCCGGTTTCTCCTTCGATTTACATGAATTGGACTTTGATTACAAGGAATTGCCTAACAATATCCCGGTAAGCGATGACCTGAAATTCAAACAGAACAAATATTGGAACCTGAGCTTTTCGGCCGGATATGGATATAATTGGGTTTTCAAGAAAAACTGTCTGTTTAACATTTCGCTCACTCCGGCCATCGGATATACTCATAACTACGGTCACACCACACTGAATACCGCAGGAGAAGCCGACGAGGAACTCCTGTTCAAGCATTTCAACCGGAATAACTTCCATCTTAACTGTACCGGACGCATGGGTGTAGTGTGGAACAATACCAAATACTTTGCCGGAATGTCACTGATTGTGCATACCTTCAACTTCAAGCACACCAACCTGTTTACAAACAACACGTTCGGCACCCTGAACTTTTATGTGGGTCTTAATTTTATGAAACGTAAGGAATACCGTAACGAATAGCTTACAGACGTTTCCCCATTACCACACGCGGACTG
>CALUKY010000021.1 GCA_944321345.1 uncultured Paraprevotella sp. | reverse complement strand
ATTGTTCTTAAAGGTTACGGCACAAAGATATGTTAGGTTGCGATGTATGTCAAGGCGGAAAATAGAATGGTTACCTATATTTTAGTAAACTATTTACTACAATAAATGGTTCAAGTTTCCTTTGTCATAAGATTAGGAGCTTATAGGATGAAAAGGATAAGAAAAAGGGAGGAATGGCCTTTTATTCTTAAGCTATTCAATTTACTTTTATTTTTTTTAGGTGTTTACCTTTAAAGGAATAATATGTCATAAAATATAATAGTAGGAAATAGCTAAATGTGCTATATGAAATACCTGTGAGTACAATGCAGATTAAATAACATCCACATAATGTTATAACTTGAGATTTTTCAAAAGCTGATCTTGTTTTATTATAAAGAAAATTAAACAAAAAGTAGTAGAAAAGGAAAAATATAAAACTACCAATAATTCCATATTCTATAAGTGTTTGAAAAACAACACTTTCATATCCATACATATCTGGATGCTTATCACCAAATTCTTTAATATATCCGATTCCTTTTCCAAAAAGAGGACTATCTTCTATAATATTTAGTGAGGTTTTTAATTGCTCAATTCTTAAACTTTTACTAGATCCACCAATTTGATTGTTTTCATTCCAGAAGAAAAGGAGGTTTTCAAAACTTTCCTGGTATTGTTGAGGAATGACGATTGATAATATGGGGATAAAGCTTAAAAATAAAATTAAATATCCAATAATATATTTCCTCTTTACATAGCTTAAATAAATAAAAGGTATTAAAAAAAGAGGAATAATTGTTGATCTTGATCCACAAAGAATTGCAGAAACAAATAAAAAAATTATGAGTGTAATGTAGTATTTAAATTTTATTTTTTCATATAATTGGTATGATAGATAACAAATGGTTAAAAGCATTACTTCACCATATATCAATGGGTGTACAAATGTACTGGAAACACGTGACAAAATGACTCCGCGTTGCTCATTTAAAAATCCCGTGATCATATCAGTACTATCTGTAACAGAGCAGACATATAATATGTATGGATTTGATTTACTAATGTAGTTGAAAAATCCGTATAATCCAATTAAAATACTTGAATATATGATTACCCTATTGAATTTTTTTATTGAAGGCGGAGCTACAAATATAAACATCATACAGTATCCAATACAATATAGTTCTAAAAAATTTAGAACTATATTTTTTATGTATGTGGAAGTGGTGAAACTATTTAAACTGCAAAAAAAACTCGTGCAGAAAAAATATAGAAAAGTAAGGATATAATATTTTTTGAATTGAGAGTCAATTTGCAGTTTTTTATTTTTTAAAAGACACAATAAAATTATGGAAGTACTTAAATTAAATACATTTAAGTTGATTCCCATAAAGTTGAACTTTACAACAAAGGGAATAAAAAATAGAATTACAGCAGAAATGATTAAGGAATTGATGGGCTTCTTGAAGCTGAAATAGAACTCCAGAATTAATAAGAGAGTGGATATTGTGAATATCATTGTATTTTTCCCAATTTTTTATTTATACCAGCATAAAACATCTTTCCAAGCATACAATAGTCTTGTACCGAATATTTATTATTGAATAATAAATTCTTAGTTATGGCAAAGAACATTCTTATATAAAGAGGAAATGATCCGAAATTTTTGAAAAATGCTGTTTTTCCGTATATCTTTATGAAGTATGTGGTGTTTCTTAAATGATATTGAAGTTTCCATTTATTTCTTCTTACTTTTTCTATATCAGAAACGTTATCAAAAAACGATTCTTTTATGAGATTGGCATCTGAGATATGAAGTATTTTAAATCCTGCAAGATATGCTCTATAAGAATAGTCGGTGTCATCGTAAAATAAGAAATATTCTTTATTGGGATATTTGATTTTTTCTACGACTTTACGTTTTATGAGTGGACCCTCAAACGTCATACCGACAATTTCATTTGTTTTTGATTTTTCAATATCTCTGTTAGTTATCTTTTCTTTATGTAGTTTCCTGAATGGGTTTGTTAGATTTAGTTTTTTGACTTCTGATAAATATGGCTTCTTATTTTGAATCCTCATAGGACATAGTATTCCTATATTTTCAGAATCATATGAGAGTAATTTCTTAAGACAATCCTTTTGAGGATAAACATCATCATCCATACACCAAATCCAATCAAAACCGTTTTCAAATGCGTATTTTATTCCAGTATAGAAACCTCCTGAACCGCCGACGTTATCTTGATTTATAACAGTTATGTCTGATTGTTTTTCTAACCATTTTTCCGTCCCATCCGTGCTTCCGTTATTGATAGCTATGATACGATTTACTGGTGTTTCTTGTTCTTTTAAAGCACGAATGGTTTTTTGAAGAAGATTGATACGATTATATGTAACAACGACAGCAGCTATTTTCATATAAGTTCATTTGGTATTGTTAATACTTTTTCTATAATAGGAGCCATATCGTAATATTTATATTCTGCAAGTCTGCCTCCAAATATTGTATTAGTATCCTTGAGACTTAGTTCTTTGTACTTGTCCATCAATTGACTGTTTTTGATATCATTGATAGGATAATAAGGTTCCATACCAGCTTCCCATTCTAAAGAATATTCTTTACTTATAATTGTAGATGGTATTTTTTCTATTTCAGAGCCAAAATATTCGAAATGCTTATGTTCTATAATTCTAGTATAAGGAATTGAGCGGTCTGTGTAGTTTACGACTGCATTACCCTGAAAATTAGATATGTCTTTTATTTCTTCTTCAAAATAGATCGTGCGATAGTCTAGTTTTCCGCAGCAATAATCAAAGTATTCGTCTATCGGGCCAGTGTAGACAATTTTTTCTGCTATAGAAGTCCAATAATTTCTGTTTTCAAAGAAGTTTGCATTTGTAATGCATTCTATGCCATCTAACAATCCCTCGATAAGTTTATTATATCCTCCGATAGGAATTCCTTGAAACTTGTCGTTAAAGTAATTATTATCGAATACCATTCTAACAGGCAGTCGTTTTATAATAAAAGCTGGTAACTCTGAACATTTTCTTCCCCATTGTTTTTCTGTATACCCTTTAATGAGTGTTTCAAAAATATCTTTTCCTATGAGAATAAGAGCTTGTTCTTCTAAGTTACGTGGCTCTTTTATACCTAATTTCTCTAACTTATAAAGTTCTTCCTTTTTTTGTTCTTCAATTTTGCTAATTGCTTCTTCAGGAGTTTTTACTCCCCACATTTGATAGAACGTATTTAAATTAAAGGGTAAATTGTATAATTTTCCTTGATAATTTGCAATTGGTGAATTGGTATAACGATTAAATTCAACAATAGAATTTACAAACTTCCATACTTCTTTATTGTTGGTATGAAAGATGTGGGCTCCGTATTTATGAACATTTATACCTTGAATATTTTCGCAGTATACATTACCTCCTAAATGAGGGCGCTTTTCGATAACCAAGCATTTTTTTCCTCTTTGTTTTGCGCGAAAGGCAAAAGTGGCTCCAAATAATCCCGAACCGACAATTATATAGTCATAAAGTTTCATATATTCTATGTTTTATTTCTCTTAGTATTGATTTTATTGTATATTGAGCGTATCCTAGAAAGTAGCAGTGAATGAATAGCCATATAATATAATTGAAATTATATTTTAAATATAGGTAACCGTACTGATGTAGTCGTTGATAATCTTTCTTCTGAGCCTTTATGTAGAATTTGCTCAATACATGTTCAGCATTTTTTGAAATTGTTTTTTTTAGTTGTTCTGAAATATTTTCATTTTTGAGTAAGTAACAATAACTTTCAAGTTCAGAGATTGTTTTTTTGTTGATATTAGAAAAAAGCTTTCCCATAGAGTTGTTGTTATGTATTCTGTAGTTATAATGACACTTATCTGTTTGTACTACATTTTTACAAAACAAGGAGTATTCAAATATAAAAATTCGGTCTTCATTGTAGAATAGATCTTCATGAAACATTATCCTATTTTTTAAAACTATTTCTCTTTTGAATATTTTATTCCACAAATATCCATAATAGAGGTTTTCTTGGTTGTAGAATAATTTCCATTGCAGTTCTTTTGCCGATATTTCTTTTTCTGGATATTTTTTTTCTAGTTTTGTACCATTAATATTTTCATTAAAAGAACATGCAATAAGATCTACATTTTTTTTTTGTTTACTAAGTAAATTTGATAAATATTCCTCTTCTAGCCAATCGTCTGAATCAATAAAACAAATCCATACACCTAGGGCTTCTTTAATGCCCAAATTTCTGGCTGTACTGACTCCGCCATTTTCTTTACAATATAATCTAAATCGATTGTCTGAAGAGATAAAAGACTTACAAATGATTACAGAATTATCAGTACTGCCATCATCAATAATTAGAACTTCAAAATTTTTGAATTTTTGTTTTTGTATTGACTGGAGACATTGGTAGATGTATTTTTCTGAGTTATATAAGGGTATAACTATTGATATAGTTGGAGTTTTCATGTCATGTAGTATTTTTTTCTATTTTCTATCACTTTACTTTATTGATTCTTCTAGAAGAGATAAATTAAAATGCTTGTAAGAAAATAGTTTTGTTTTAGTATTCAGATTTACAAGATATTCGTGACAGTTTTTATGATGAAAATAGTCAAACTAATGTTACTTGCATTTCTGAACATTTATTGATATTGATTATAGCTTCGCTACTATCTGTCACAAAATTATGATAGATAGAATTGGAATCATGATAAAAATAGCTATTACCTTTAATGAAACAAAGGTAGCTATAAAATGTCTGATTTGAAAATTTATGAAGAAGTTTTGAGTATATCTGAACATTCTTTTTGATTTTGTTGGATTTTAAGCAAAATCATTTTAGAGAGTTTATGGAGCGTAAATAACAATCAAGCCGGTAGCAGTAATGCTATCGGCTTGATTGTTAAATGAACTATTTAGGTTAGGCTCTTACTTCTTTTTCTTCTTTTTGTTATTTACATCTTCATAGCCATAGCCATAACCGTAGCCATAGCCAGCTTTACCATAACCGTAACCGTATTTCTTACCATATCCGTAAGAGTAACTATGTTTACGCTGGTTTAGGTCAATGCCGTTGAGTACGGTAGCTACTTTTGGGAACTGCTCGTCATCACGCAGGGTGTTGATGAATTCATAGCCAGCCTTAGGTGTTACGTCCGCACGGCAGACATAGACACAAAGGTCTGCATTTCGTGCAATCAAGGCGCTATCCGTAACCATACCAATAGGAGCAGTATCCATAATAATATAGTCATATTTTTCTTTGAATTGGGCTATGGCCTTTGACAATGCCGGTCCGGATACCAATTCGGTTGGGTTCGGTGGAATCGGGCCTCCCGGGATAATGTCCAGATTCGGACTGATATCAGACTGTTGTACCATATCAAACAGATTGACATGTTCCGGATCACTCAGGTAAGAAGTGATACCGTCTGCACGACGGGACAGGTGGAACACCTTATTCAAACCTGGCTTACGGATATCCATACCCATAATAATTACCTTTTTGCCCATTAACGCCAGGCTGACCGCAGTATTACCGGCTACAAAGGATTTTCCTTCGCCAGGCTGGGTGGAGGAGAACATCACCACTTTCTGGTCGCTTTGGAGTAGGAACAATAAATTGGTACGTAATGAGCGAAAAACCTCTTCCATAATGCCGTTGGCATTTTCGCGGACCACAATGGCGCCCCCATTGATCGGTTTCTCCCCAATCGGTAATTCTGCCAAAATTGGTACATCGGTAATCTTGCGGATATCCTCTGAATTTTCGATCTTATATTTCAACAAGTCAATCAGGTAAATCAATCCGAAAGGCACACCTACTCCTAGAACTAAAGCAATGAGCATAATGACTTTCTTGCGTGGAGATACCGGTTTGCTGGAAGCCAAGGCTTCTTCTACAATGCGACTGTTATTTGCGGTAGAAGCCAAAGTGATGGCATTCTCTTCACGTTTCTGTAACAGAATGGTGTAAAGGGTGGCCTTGATTTCACGCTGGCGGGAAATGCTGACTAGTTCCTTTTCCTGCTGGGGAGCGTTGCTGATGCGGTTTTCAAACTTCTGAGCTTGCTGGTCCAACTGTTTCTTGGTAATGAGCAAACCTTCGAGTACACTGGCTACCGTAGTGCGGACATTGCGGCGAGTGGCTTCAATGCTGACATCCAGATTGGCAATAGCCGGGTTCTCCTCGGATGAGGTGCGTAACAAGCGCTTGCGTTCAATAATTTTGGCATTGTATGCGTTGATTACGTTGGTCAGGGTCTTATCCTCCAAACCTACGTTGCTGGGGATCACATCCTCGCCAAACTGTGGATTATCAATGTAGTCACGCAGGAATTCAACCAAGCGGATCTGGGTGGAGTTGCTGACCCGGGCCTTATTGTATTCGGAGTTTTCCTGTAAGGCCAATTCAGCGTCTTTTGATAAATTGGTCAAACCTGAGCGTTGTTTGAAGTCTGCCAATTCATTTTCGGTACTTCCCAGTTCTTCTCCAATTAACTGTATGCGCTTGTCAATAAATTCACCGGTCTTTTCAGCAATTTCATTTTTTTCGTCATTGGCATCCTTATTATATAAAGCCACCAAGGTATTGATAAAATCAATAGCACGCTGACGACTGCTTGCTTGCATACTGATCAGAGCAATCGTTGTGGTTTTTGAACTGGGCTCAATCGTAATGTTTTTACGATAGGCAATAGCGGTAGCCGTTGGAGGGGCAATCGTGCAGACAAATTTGGTGGGCATTTCTTCTAAAACTTCTGCCGGTGCATTTTTTAGATTCGGATTTTCGGATACTGTAAGCACTCCTACCGGAGTATTGATGACTTGTGGCAAGCGATTAACGGTAGCTTCTTGCTCCAGTTCTTCTTCGTCTTTCCAATAGGTGATCTTTATCGTCCATGTTTGAGTGTCCTTTTGTGTGAATTTTAATTTCAAGGTGCCTTCCAAACGATCTGCTTCTTCCGGAGTCATATAGACATTCAAAGGGGCGGTTTTATATAGCTCCCGGGTAAAGGAGAACAATCGGGGGGCAAAATAATTGATATAAAGATTCTGATTGATCACCACCTTTTTCATCAGGGTGCGGGAATTCAGAATCTCAATTTCATTATCAAAATTATTGCTTACGGAAATCAGTCCCATGCCGCTTAAAGAGCCTAGCGGATTTTTGGCATTGCTAAAGCCACCACGGCTGTTGTCTTCCTTAATGAGTACGGAAGCATTTACCTGATATACCGGAGTGGATTTACGGATATACAGATAACCCAATGCCAGAAAAAGAATGATGCTGGCCGCAAACCAGGGCCAGTAAATGAGATATTTAAAGATCAGGGCATAAATGTTGATCTTTTCTTCCTTCTTATTTTGCGAATCATCGGTCAAAAAATCGTCTGCCATAATTTATAATGGATTTTAGCGGGTTGTTATTTTAAGATATTGAACAGCAAGCTGACTAAGGATACCATAGTGGAAGTGACAGAAATCCATATAGTTGTACTGTTTCCGATTTCCGAGTTCTTGGCCTTGGTACTGTTCGGGGTGACATACAGAATGTCATTCTGGCGCAGATAGTAGTAAGGCGAAAGAATCAGATTGGCATCATTCAGATTTAACTCTACAATTTCCTTTTTACCTATGGAATCTTCACGGATCAGCTTGACATTGTTACGCACACCATATACGGTCATATCTCCGGCCATGGCAAGAGCTTCGAGCACATTAACTTTCTCATTGCTGACGGTAAAGGTTCCGGGACGGGCCACTTCGCCCAATACAGAAATCTTATAGTTACTCATGCGCACATTGACGATTGGAGTTTCCTTCAGATAGGTGGACAGTTTTTCACGGATCATATCCTCAGCTTCGCCCTTGGTAAGTCCGCCCACTTTCAAACGACCCAGAATCGGGAAGTCAATCTCGCCGGTATTGCTGACCAGATATTGCTGGATGGTGGGTTGGGTGGTGCTGTAGGTATTCCGATTAGCTACATTGACCGGACTTTGCATGACCAGATTAAAGGGGGCCGAAACTTCCGGATCGGTGGTGTTTACCGTAATGGCCAACAAATCTTTGGGCATAATCTTGGCATCATACAGCGGCAGATGCTGGGCTGCCTGGCTGATTTCGTTGGCATTCTGGAAATAAGGCACCTGCTTGTAGGAGTGGCAGGATGCCAGCAGGGTAACACCCAGCAGCATATAGAGCAATCTCTTCATTTTTTTCATTGTAACGTATGGATTAATGGGTTAATCTTTATTTACCGAACAGGCGGCCAAAGAGGCCTTTTTTCTTTTCCTGAGGTTCGTCGTCTTCATAACGGTCCATCAGATCTTCGTAAGACAGGCGCTTGGTGATCATCTCGTAGATGGTACCCCAATCCGGAAGACCGCCCAAATTGCGGTCGTCGATAAACAGATCGGCCTTGAGCTTACGGGAATAGTGCTTATGTTCCTGCTCTTCTTCGGGATAGTCCTTGTTGACGGCATAGAATTCCAAACCGCGCTCCTTGCAGAAGTCTACCGCTTCCTGAAGCAACTCGCCTTCGCGGACGCTCCAGAGGATGAGTTTATGGCGATCGTCACGTAATTTCTTTAATGTCTCGATGGCGAACGGAATCTCGCGACCAATGGCCGGATATTTATGTTCTACAATGGTTCCGTCAAAATCAACTGCTATAATCATATTTTACTCTTAAAATCAATGAATGAATTTTGTTTATGGATAAAGATTTTCTTCATAGTCGAAAAGCCAGTCGGCTTCGGCCAAAGTGGGATGGTGCTTGTCCTTTTCGGAAAGAATGATGGCCGAAGGATCAATTTTCCAGTCTATGCCCAAAGCCGGGTCGTTCCAGGCGATGGCACCTTCGCTCTGCGGAGCATAATAATTGTCACACTTATACTGGAAAACAACCTCCGGGGTCAACACGCTGAAGCCGTGGGCAAAACCACGGGGAATGAATAGCTGGCGATGATTTTCTTCGGACAATTCAACAGCTATATGCCGGCCGAAAGTGGGAGACCCCTTGCGGATATCTACAGCCACATCGAGTACACATCCCCGGATGCAACGCACCAGTTTGCTTTGCGTAAAGGGAGGTTTCTGGAAATGCAGTCCGCGCACGACTCCAAAACTGCTTTTGCTCTCATTGTCCTGCACAAAAGAGATTTTTCTGACTTTTTCGCAGAATATACGTTCGGAAAAGGATTCAAAAAAATACCCTCTGGAGTCGGTAAAGATCTTAGGCTCAAGAATAAAAACACCTTCCAGACCGGTTGGAATTACTTGCATTGCATTTTTGTTTTTATATTACAGGGCAAAGATACGTAAAAAAAGAAAACAAGGCAATTAAAAAGACTTAAAAAAGGAGCTTTGTCCTTCTATCTTCTGCAGATAGCCCACCGGAACTTCTACTGTGGCATAGCCCAACTGAGGGATGAGAATGCCCACTTCGTGCTTTCCGCACTGCTGGAACAGTTCGCCTTCGAGGCCTTGCAACGGGCCTTTGATGACACGGACCTTACAACCGGGTGTGAGGATATCCTGACAAAAATGAATGGCCGAATCGGAAAAATCGAACATGAAAATAAACTGTTGCATCTCCTTTTCCGGGATAACGGCCGGGTGGCGTGTGCCGCGCAGGGTCAGGTAACTCAGAGCTGAAGGATCCTGTAAGAGAGTAATACGTTCACTCTCTTCGACATGTACAAAAATCATCATAGGGATGACCACTTGTTCCAGTTTTTTTTTACGGTCGGACCATTGACGCACAACGGTTTGAAGCGGAAGAAAATGTTCAATGCCCTGTTCACAAAAACGCTGGGCGATTTTCTTCTCGTGGTGCATTTTGACATATAGAGCATACCATTTTTTCATGTCGCAGGTTCTTTTATTTGAGTTAATCAATTACAAAGATAGAATTTTCGGTAAATTAATTTCTGTTTTTATGAATTATTTTTGCTGAAAAAAAGTATTTTTGCAAGAGGATTTTTTGACGGAACTGTTATTGGACTTTAAATGAGTAGAATATGGAAACCTGGAAGTATTTTCTGATCGGATGGGGAATTTTCCTTGTCGGGGTGTACGGACACCTGATTTTTGAATACAAGCGCTATTACAGCAATATGCCGGACCGCTGGCGAAGGATTTACCGGGCCTTTACCGAAGAATAGAAATCCCGGATTGCCAAAAACGAATACCATGAAGACCTTTCTGAAAATATTATGCGGATTTGCCTTACTGGCCGGATGGTTGTCCTGTGAGAAAGTTACCTTTCCGGAGTCAGACCCCGAAGGGCAGGATACCGAACAGCCTGAGGATACTCTGGTGTTGGAAGATACGGGAGAAGGTTCCTTGCAGGCTCCCGCTACGGTGAATGATCTGTTGCTCCGCCCCGGTGACTTCCTGGGCAGAGCCTGTTGGGTGGCCGGATATATCGTGGGATATACCGAACGGACGATGAAAAATGCCAGTTTTATGGCAGAGGGCGCTGTGCAGAGTAATATCCTGCTGGCCGATGATCCGGGAGAAATGGAACCGGACTTCTGTGTGCCCGTGGAACTGAAAACAGATAAGTGGAAAACGGCCTTGAGTCTGGCTCATCAGCCGGAGAATCTGGGGAAGCGAGTTGCGGTGCATGGACTGGTCAAAACGTATTTCAGTGTGACCGGGGTGCGGAGCATGGAGAGTTTCCGATGGCTGCAGGATGAAGATGAGGCTGAAAACCCTCAGGAACCAGAGGAACCTCTGGATCCCCAAGAACCGGATCAACCGGGTGAACCGGAAGATCCGGAGGAACCGGACCTGCCGGATGAAACTCCGGAGAAGGAGCCTTTTCTGATTTATCTGAATGAGACTCTGTTGCAGCAAGTGGAGCAGGGAACGGCCATCGGTGACGGCAGACGATATATGCTGGGCACGGTGCCGGAAGCATCCGGAGCAGCCTTTGTCGCTTCGTCTCTGAAATATGGTCCCGAGATAAAATATAGAACGGTGCTTCCGGCAGTAATGACCGACGGCAGATTCAGAACGGAGCTGGGAGTGGCTCCGGCGGTATTTGTCCTGGAACAACAGGGTAGCCGTTACCGATTGCGTGACGAACTGACCGGAGGTTACCTGGCCTATGATGTGCGTGGAGATGCTTCTTCTGCTTCCTGGATTCCGCTATATACATTGATGAGCGAGGATCTGAATGCCAACTTTTGTGCGGATTTCCGGATCCGGACCGATAACCTGGCCGAACAGTTGAGTACGGCGGAGAAAGTGAAATTCTCGTCGACGAGCAGTGTGAACTGTCTGTTGCGTTATAATCCTTCCGGAAATAATTTCAAACTGAATTTCCATGAGGCCAACGGAAAACCGGTTTGTCTATATCTGATAAAATAAGGTTTTCTCAAAAAAAAACATATCTTTGCAGGTGGAAGAAGTATAAAGGAGCAAGATATGAAAAAATTTTTCTTTAAAGTCTGGGCATTTTATTATGAGGGCTTTCGGGAGATGACTCTCGGACGGGTGCTTTGGCTGATTATTCTGGTGAAGCTGTTCCTGATGTTTGTGGTACTCCGGATATTTTTCTTTCCGGACTTTGTGAATACGCATGCCGAGGAAGGACTGGAAGCGCAATTTGTGGGAGAGCAGCTCATCAACCGGCTTGCTCCTTAGAATATAGAGAGAATCATTCATTTTTTTAACTGCAAAACAAGGAATCGTATGAAAGAATCTATTGACTTGGCCTTGATTGACTGGTCCAGAGCGCAGTTTGCGCTGACGGCTATCTATCACTGGCTCTTCGTTCCGCTGACATTAGGACTGGCGGTCATTATGGGAGTAATGGAAACTCTCTATTATAAATCCAAGGATGAGTTCTGGAAACGTACGGCACGTTTCTGGATGAAGCTCTTCGGTATAAACTTTGCCATAGGAGTGGCAACCGGATTGATCCTTGAATTTGAATTCGGTACGAACTGGAGCAATTACTCCTGGTTTGTCGGGGATATCTTTGGCGCTCCGCTGGCCATTGAAGGTATTCTGGCTTTCTTTATGGAAGCGACATTCATTGCGGTGATGTTTTTCGGTTGGAATAAGGTGAGCCGGGGATTTCATCTGGCTTCAACCTGGCTTACCGGATTGGGAGCGACCATTTCGGCCTGGTGGATCCTTGTGGCCAATGCCTGGATGCAATATCCTGTAGGTATGGAGTTCAATCCCGATACGGTGCGTAATGAAATGGTGGATTTCTGGGCTGTTGCCACTTCGCCGGTGGCGGTGAATAAATTTTTTCATACGGTGATTTCCAGTTGGGTTCTGGGAGCCGCATTTGTTATCGGGGTGAGTGCCTGGTATCTGTGGAAGCGCAGAGAGCAGCGCTTTGCTTTGGAAAGTATGAAGATTGCGGCTGCCGTAGGACTTTTCGCTGCGGTGATTACTGCCTGGACCGGTGATCAGTCCGGTTATCATGTGGCACAGCACCAGCCTATGAAACTGGCGGCCATGGAAGCTTTGTATGAAGGACAGAAGGGAGCCTCGCTGGTAGCGATCGGTATCCTGAACCGTACGGAAAACGGAGAGATTGATCCGGAGAAACCTTTGATGGCCGAAATAGAGATTCCGAACATGCTGTCGGTTCTGGCTTATCGGGACAAGGACTCCTATGTGCCCGGAATCAATAATCTGTTGCAAGGAGGGTTTACACTTCCTGACGGTAGTGTGGCATTGTCGGCTCAGGAGAAAATGGAGCGTGGCAAGCAGGCTATTGCCGCTTTGGGCGCTTATCGGGAGGCCAAAAAGAATCAGGATGAGACGCGGGCCGCTGCGGAGCTGAAGATACTGCGTGAGAATATGCCTTATTTCGGTTATGGATATATCCGTGAGCCGGGAGATCTGGTTCCGAATGTGGCTTTGAGTTTCTATGCCTTCCGGGTAATGGTAGGACTGGGAGCTTACCTGATTCTGTTCTTTGGAGGGGTACTGTTCCTGAGTTGGCGCAAACGTCTGACCGGAATGCGATGGATGCAGTGGGTTGCCATGTTGACCGTACCTTTGGCTTATCTGGCATCGCAAGCCGGATGGGTTGTAGCAGAGTGTGGACGCCAGCCTTGGGCCATTCAGGATCTGATGCCGGTAAATGCCGCCATTTCCAGTCTGGAAACCTCTTCGGTGCAGACTACTTTCTTTATATTTTTATTTTTATTTACGGTACTTCTGGTGGCCGAAATCAGAATTATGATGAAGGCTATTGTGACGGGACCGGAAAAGGATGTAGAAACAGCTTAAACAGGAGCATATGATGGACTACGTATTTTATCAGGAGTATTGGTGGTTTCTGGTGTCTTTACTTGGAGGTCTGCTGGTTTTTCTGCTTTTTGTACAAGGTGGAAACGCACTGATCTTTTCTTTGGGACAGAATGAAACCGAACGTAAAATGATCGTGAATTCAACGGGGCGTAAATGGGAGTTTACCTTTACGACGCTGGTAACTTTCGGAGGAGCCTTTTTCGCTTCTTTCCCGCTTTTCTACAGTACCAGTTTCGGTGGGGCATACTGGCTCTGGATGGTTATTCTTTTCAGTTTTGTATTGCAGGCCGTGAGTTATGAATATCAAAGCAAAAAAGGAAATCTGCTGGGTAAGAATACCTATCGTGCCTTTTTGGTGCTGAATGGCATCGTGGGACCTTTCTTTTTAGGCTGTGCCGTGGCAACTTTCTTTACGGGAGCTGATTTTACCGTGAGCAAAGAGCAACTGCTCACGGAAGCCATGCCGGTGATCAGTGCTTGGGGAAACAACTGGCACGGACTGGATGCCTTGGCTAACAGTTGGAATATGGTTTTGGGATGGGCTGTAGTTTTTTTATCCAGAACCTTGGGAGCCTTATACCTTATTAATAATATTCAGGACGAGGGAATCTATCAAAAAGCACGTCGTGCGGTATTTGCCAATGCTGTGCCATTTCTGTTTTTGTTTCTTGCTTTTGTCATCCGTCTGTTCCTGACCGAAGGATTTGCCGTAGATCCGGACAGCGGACGGGTGTTTATGGAGCCTTTCAAATATTGGCATAATCTGCTGGCACTGCCGGTTGTGGCTGTTATATTCCTGTTGGGAGTGGCTGGAGTGTTGGGAGGTATCGTGGCAACTGTTTTCCGTGCTGGATACAAGAAAGGTATCTGGTGGACCGGTGCAGGAACTGTGCTGGCTGTGTTGGGACTGCTGTTGCTGGCCGGGTATAACCATACGGCATATTATCCTTCAACGGCCGACCTGCAGAGTTCTTTGACGCTGGCAAACAGCTGTTCCAGTGAATTTACTCTGAAAACCATGTCGGTAGTTTCTTTGCTGATTCCTTTTGTTTTGGCTTATATCTTCTATGCCTGGAGATGCATAGACCGGAAAAAGATTGATGCAAAAGAGATGAATGACGGAGAACATACTTATTGATAACCGGATAGTAAATGATGTCAAGGGGGCGGTTCGCTGAGGTGAACCGCCCCCTTGATGTTGGACTGCCTAATTGAAGAGCTCGAACGTGAATTTATATCCCACACCAAAACGTGAGGTCCGGTTATAGGAGAGAAACAAACCTGTGTCGAAGATGAAGGTGCCGATGCCATAACCTACTTCTATGTGTGCCGGCAGGTGATGCATGGTCAGGAAATTCAGGTAAAGACGTTCGTTACGGATGTGGCCGGTGTATTTACCGATGTGCCTTAAAAGCATAAACGGGGCTTCCAGAATCGTGTTGAACCGGAAATAATAGTTGGACGCATTGTACCAGCGGCTGTCCAGATTCTGAAAACGTCCTCCGATGTCGTCGGTCCATCCCTCGGGAAGGTTATTGTTTCGCAAATTGGCAAAATCTACGAAATATGTTTCGTTCTGGTTGGTAAATCCTCCTCCGCCAATACGATAGCTGAGTTTGCTTCGTACACCCAGTTGTACTGTTTGCTGCACTTCCGCTTCCAGACGTTCATAGACTCCGGTGCTGCCGAAGACATGATTCAACCCTCGCTCGTAATCAAGAATAAAGGTCGGATAACGGGAGTTCAGCCGTATCTTTTTCCGGTTACTGATGTAGTAGTACAGTCCCGGAGTCCACTCTATGCGGATATTCGGAGCAAAGCTGATATATTCCTTGCGGATCAGTCCCATAATAACATTACCCGGACTTAAAGACGGAACCTTGTAGAAATCTGCGGAACTGAAGTCGGGTGGATCTATGGGAGTACGGCGGTGCAGGGTAACACCGGTGATCAGATTGAAGCCATTGAACAGTTCGATGCTGTTTTTGATCTGGAAATTCAAGTCGGTGAAATATTTCAGATTCAGAAAATCAAAGTTGATGGCTGTGTCTGCCATGGATTGGATATCTTCGAGTACATCGCTGTTATAGATGCGGTTTCCGTTACCCACACTGAATTCCAGATTGCCGCCTCGCATCGGAGCATAGTTGTAGTTCGAGGTGATTTGCCAGTAGAATTCCTTACGGGTAAAGTTGTATCCCAAACGGGTGCGAAAATATATGGATTGGGCATTGCGGAAATTCTTGCTGTAGCGCAGATCCTGCCGGTAGGCCAGACCGTTGCTTTTGCTGTAACTGAGCAGCAGGGGATTGACAAAAGGAGTGCAGCGGAATGTACCCAGATTGTTGACATTCCATTTGTAATCTTCAATAAAGATGTTACCCATGTATTTCCAGAATTTGTCACTCCTTTTCTTCTTTTTATGAATGGAGCTGTCTGCCTTTGCCTGTTCCTCTTGCTTTTCCTGGCGCTCCTGATAGTCCTTGAAAATGACCTGTTCGTAGGATTCCAGGGGAATGGGGCGCAGGCTGTCAAAGCGGTTTTTATTATATTCATAAGCGCTAGGATCGCATTTGAGCGAGAAGCTGGCCGAGAGATTATAATCCTTTGTTTTCTGTTTTTCCGTTTTGATCTCTGTGTAATCCAGACGGGCACGGTAGCGGCCGCTCAATTTGTTCCAGGCTAGGGCATAGGATGCTTCAATATCGTATTCTTCGGGCAGAAATTCGGTGGCGCATCCAGGGATTCCCATTTTTATGTGGCATTTGAAACGAAGCAGGTCTGAACGCCCTTCGAAAAAGAAGGATCGGATACTCCAACTCCGGTCATTGACAGCCATATGGCCACGAACCAGCTGGTAACTTTTGTTCTTGGGGATAAAGGAGATGTGATACAGATAGCCGCTCAGGCTGTCTGTGGTGATGGAGTCCAGACGGTAGGTGTAGTGTCGGGTGCTTTTGGGGGCCAGAGGAGACAACAGGGCATCGCCTACCAGATAGGACTTGTAAATGTTTACGTTAAAATAGTTGATGACTCCCGGGATGTGCTTGTGATCGCGCAGAGTTCCGTTTATGTAACGGAGCTTCTGATCGTAAATCGACGGATAGGTATAATGGATGTCGCGATACGTTTCCAGAAGATACTGGTTGACATCCTTATCGCTGTGCAGTACCTGAGGGAGATAACGGAACAGAAAATTTTTCTGGTCGATATTCAGCAAGGCACGTACATACATGTGGGCCCGGAATTCCTGAATGGTATCTTTATATATGGGAGCCGCAGTATATAGCCGGCTCATTAAGGTATCGATCGAGGTAATGGGAGTTTGTCCATGGCACACTAAGGGGAACACAATCAGAATAAGCGGAAGCAGATGTCTGATCGCGTGACTCAGAATACTATGGAAACGGGAGATTTTCATGAATTCTCCATATCCTTAAGGTGAATGTCCAGAGCCTTGACGGAAATCTGGATTTCCCACACGGACAGGCCCAAAGAAATGATGAGCAGCAAAAGGGCCAGACCGAAGACGTAGACCGAAAGAAGGTGCATGCCGACATAAATCAGGAACATGGAAACGACACAGAAAAGCAGACTGCTGATGCCGGTAATCTGCATGCTGCGTGTCAGATACAGGCGTTTGCGCAGGTTGGCGATCTGGGCGGCAGTCACTTCGGAGTGCTGCTTCATATATTGTTCCTTCAGGGTGCGGATCAGCTGGGCATAGGACAAAAAGCGGTTGGTGTAGGCCAGCATGATGAGCGATATGGCGGAAAACAGAAGGGCCGGTGTGGCCAGATTCAATTCGTTCATGGGGATGATTCTTACTGTTGTATTGTACGCAAAGTTAGAAAAATTCTTTAATTTACTTCTTTTACGGGAATTGATTTTGATTATTTTTGTGTTGCCGAAGGAGCAGTTCTGTTTCTTTTTGTATCTTTGGAAACGGAAAACGTTATTATGTTATTAATGAAATTAGGGAATTAGGATAAGATAAAATGAAAAAAGACCTGATCAGTATGGAATATTGGCGCGAAGCGCATTTGCTTCCGCTGCTTTGTCCCACGGATGTGTTTTATGTGAAGTATGCCAGAAAGTTGCGCGACAAAATCAAGAAAGCTGATTTTGAACGTAAACTGGCTTTAGAGGATATGACAGAGATAGCGCTTACCCTGACCTATTATCTGGAAGATGTAGTGAGTGGTTTGGGAGTTTGGCGCTCATTCATTATGGAGCACAAGCGGATGTATGGACGTTATCTGCCTTTTTATGAAACGGATGAAGAGCATTATTATGTAGATGAAATCAATGAGGCTGATGTGCGTTTCCTGATCTGGATGATCTTTCAGAAACGTAACTCCGGAATGATCGTGAATCCGGAAAACTCTTATATGCAAAGGCTGGCACAAGAGGTCTTTGGAGTGCTGGACGAAGATTTTGAAATGGTTCCCGTAAACAATGACTTGCTGGAGGCTATGAAGAATCCTGTGTTGTATCAGGATTTCTACAACCTGAAAACATTGATGATTCAGGTGTGCTGTATGTCTTATCTGTTTTATTATTTTACGGCACAGCATCGGGATCGGGTGGTACAGCAGGTGAACCGTATTGTAGGCGAAGGTCAGCCGCTGTCTGTCATTGAATATATGGCGGAATCGTTTTTGGGAGTTCATGAGAAAACCGGTCCCTTGGCTATGAAACCTCAGTTCTGGATAGGCCGGATGCTGGAATACTGGGATATGAATGAGGAGGCAAATGCCGTGAAGCAGATGGAAACCAGAGAACTGCAACCGTATTTCGTAGTGGAAAACGATCATCAGAGAATTTTGTTGGAGGACTGGCAGGGACAGCACTTTGAACTGATGGCTTCTGATTTGTTACAGGGTGAGGCCGACAAGGTAACCAAGCGGAAGGTGATGCTCGGTTCATTAGTGAAATATAAGGACCGCTGGTATCCGAACGGAGGGGTAAGCTGGCTGAAACAGGAGGACAGATTCCTGAAATATCGCGAACAAAAGCAGTCGGCTCAGAAACAGAAGGAGCTGATTACTGATAAAGTGCTCCGACTGAATCAGAACAGTCCTTTCCTCTTTTTTGAAGATTATTCTGCCATGAAAAAATGGATCGGTGAGAATCTGAAAGATGAATTTCAGAATACGGATACTCCGGAACTGTCCGAAGCGCATGAGCAGGAAAAGAATCTTGTAGCGTTCGTTTCGCCCGAAACCGGATTTTTGGTCCTGCCGGGTGGAGCCTGTTGTGTCTGTCATCCGGATAACCCGTATTATCAGGCCGATGAAGCCGGAGCTTATGCGATAAAGGTTCTGTTTGATCCTCATTATTCAGCCTCTGAGATGGTACGTTGTCTGGTGCGGGAAAAGCTGTTGCCTGATGCGGCATTGTTTTCAGAAATCAGTGAAGAGCGTGGAAAACAGTTGCTGCAGGACAATCTGGACTTTCTGTTGCGTGTAATCAGACCGGATTTCTAAAGATTTAATGATGAATACTATGGATTTTTTGGATTTAGTAAAAAGAAGACAGAGTGACCGGCGCTTTGAACCGACACCCGTAAGTAATGAGTTGATTATGGGATGTCTGGAAGCAGCCCGTCTGGCTCCTTCGGCCTGCAATTCGCAGCCGTGGAAGTTTGTGGTTGTCAACGACCCGGACCTGAAAACACAAATAGCGCGTGCGGCAGCCGGTATGGGGATGAACAAGTTTGCCGACGAGGCTCCCGTTATTGTGGCTGTGGTGATGGAAAAGATGAATTTTACAGCCCGCATAGGCAGTGTGATCAAAGACAAGGAATATTCTTTGCTCGACGTGGGTATTGCTACCGAGCATTTTTGTCTGCAAGCAGCTTCTATGGGATTGGGTACCTGTATTCTGGGGTGGTTCAACGAGAAGGAAGTGAACAGACTTTTGCAGGTGGGAAAAAGAAGAATTCCGTTGCTCATTCTGTTGGGATATCCGGCCGGTGAGACCCGTCCGAAAGCGCGAAAGAGACTTGATGAGATGAGCTCGTGGAACAAATATTGATGATGACACCAAACTGTGACATTTCGGTTTGATTTATAAATAATCTGGTGAAGAACCATATTCCGGCTAGAAATGAATTGGCGGAATATGGTTCTTTTTTGTATGAAGATAGGCGTATTTAGAGTTTGTCTTTTTTCAGGCGTTTCAATGCCAGATGGTGTTTCCGGGCAGCGGCTTTTTCATACCATTCCATCGCCTTTGCCATGTCCGGACTTCCGGTCCATCCTTCTTCGTAGGACTGTCCGATACGGAAAAAGGCATAAGGATCGGTGGAAAGACGATAGGCTTCAAGAGCCAGCGGAAGCGACTGGGGCAGGTTGGGCGCTCCCTTGCGGTAGAGGTCGCCCAAGTTACTCGGAGCATAGAGATGATCGCCCTGACGGATCGCTTCGCGGAACCAGTAGGCGGCAGTCGGACCGTCGGCTTCCACGCCTATTCCTTCCTGATAAAGGGTGCCCAAGTCATTGAGTATCACTCCGTCCGCAGTTTTTCCGTTTTGGTATTCCTTTCCGATTTGCAGCAATAGGGTAACGTCTTCCCGGCCATAGCTTTCCCACGTTTCGCTGCCGTCGGTCTGCCAGGATTTTACACGTCCTATGGAGTTATGTTGCGGCACATCAGCTTCCAGTTCCTGTTCGTTGAGAATCTGATCCTGACTAATCTCTTCTTCTGTGGCCTGCGGAAGCCGGTTGTGTTGTAACAGATATTGCACATATCCATAAATACGAGGGGTGGAAGAGTGGAGGGTTACACCTACCGATTGCAATAGGGAAGGTGTAACGCATTCGTATTCCTTACAGGGCATCGTAAGATAATAGCGTGGGGCAATGGAAAGAACCGATTTCAGAAGAGCGATTTCTTCGCCGATGCTTTCTTCAATCCATTCTTCGTTGTAGCAGTCATAGACTGATCGGGCAGTTCCGTCGTCAGCTGTGATTTGCAACCGTTTGCCGTGGAGAAAGTGGTGAAGCGTGTCGGCCAGATAGGGAAACAGCTTGTAGTCGCTGTATGAAGCCATGGCGTCCATACACAGTTCCAAAGTGCCTTTGGGGGAATCGGTCAGGCAGAATAGCGTGACCGAATCTGGTTGCATGAAATAGTAATAGGTGTCGTCATTGAATTCTGAGGTGAAAACCAGTTTCAGTTCCATGCCGAGGCTTTCGAGAAAAGCCGGAAAAGAAAACGGAGTCTTTTTATGGAATATCAGTGAATGATGCATGATGTGAGATTAGGAAATGAGAGAATAGTGAAAGGCCGATAGTGCCAGATGGAATGACAGTTCGGTAAGCAGGAATACGGCACCGCAACAGTCACCCGTGTATCCTTGAATATGTTTTTGGAGATAGCGGATGAGGCCGGCTACACAAACCGGAGGGATCAGCCATATCCAGCATGCAGGGGCCGGATGTTTGTCAAGAGCAAGCCACAGAAACAGGGGGGTGAGTTGCAGGAGTGTTCCTGACAGTTGCCGGACGGTGTCCTTTCCGTGTGGACGCAGGTAAGTGATTTTAATTTTCGCTTCAGCCTCAGGACGGGCATAGGGCAGAATGTATATGATCAGAGAACTGCAGGCTTTGGCATAAAGATCTCCCCAAAACAAGTAGGCGGCCAGCCGTGTTGCCGGAAGGTGAAGCCACGTGGTATAAAGCAAAGCCAGATAAAGCACCAGTCCCAACACACCGAAGGTGCCGATATGGGAGTCCTTCATAATGGCGAGAATGCGTTCCCGGTTGTGTCCTCCGCCGAATCCGTCCATAAAATCTGCCAATCCGTCTTCATGGAGCGCACCCGTGAGCAGCAGGCGTGCACACAGAGCTATCAGCAGGGCTATGGCGGTAGGAAAGAATTGGGATGCCAGCCAGAAGGATCCGGCCAGTATGCCACCGGTGATCCAGCCGCCCAATGTCCAATAGGCCACTACATGGCGGAAAGCTTCCTGAGGTACATCCTTCCGGATTTTCCAGAGCGGCAGTCGGGTGAAGAACATCAGGGCGGCCCATATCCGGTCGGAAACGGTAGATTGCGACTGTGTCATCATTAAAAATATTTGGTTATGTGGGATTCGTCGAAAGTATTCATTTCATTCATCATCCGTACGGCCGACTCAATGATCGGATAAGCGCAGAGTGCTCCCGTGCCTTCGCCAAGACGGAATCCCAGTTGCAGCAGGCCGTGGGCGTGCAGGTCGGCCAGCAGCAGCCGATGACCGCGCTCTTCGCCTTCGTGACCGAAAAGAGCGTATTCCCGTGTGGCCGGATAAAGGCGGCAGGCTACCAGCATACAGGCTGACATGATGAAGCCGTCTACCAGGACAATCATTTTCTTTTCGGCTGCCCGGAGCATGGCTCCTACTGCGGCAACCATCTCGAAGCCGCCGAAATAACGGATGATTTCTTCGGGAGCGGGAGACGGATGTGTTTCCCGAAAATGATCTGTGGCCGCTTTCAGTACTTCATATTTATGTGACACTCCGTTTGCGTTCAATCCGGAGCCACAACCGATACAATCCTCCAGCGGATGGTTTCCAAAAAGATGCAGCCAGACAGCGGAGGGGGAAGTGTTGCCGATGCCCATTTCGCCGAAACAGATCACGTTGCAACCCTTTTTCCGGCAACGGTCTGTCATTTCTGCGCCTGTTTGCAGGGCACGGTTCATCTCTTCTTCACTCATGGCCGCTTCGTGCAGAAAATTGCGGGTGCCCCGAGCTATTTTCCGATTGATGATCTGCGGATAGTCGTTCAGGTCGTAATCCACCCCTACATCCACCAAAAGCAGTTCGAAACCATGCTGCCGGCAGAACATGTTGACTCCTCCTCCGCCCCGGGTGAAGTTGATCATCTGTTGCCAGGTGATTTCACGGGGAGAGGCGCTTACCCCTTCGCGTTCAATACCATGGTCGGCGGCAAACAGCACGTGGCAGGGGTGTTGCAGGGTGGGAGTGTCGGTTTGCTGGATGAGGCCGATCTGCAAGGCGATCTCTTCCAGGCGTCCTAAAGCGCCCATTGGTTTGTTCAGATTATCAATTCTTTGTTGGATCTGTTCTTTCAAACGATAATCCGGCGACGTAATGGAATATGTGTTCATGTTCATTTAATTTTAACGGGGATGCCACTGACCATAAGAACAACCTCATCAGCTTTATGGGCCACGTATTGATTGAACCAGCCCAACAGGTCGGTAAACCGGCGCTGTACCGGATTAGGGGAGATGCCTCCACTGCCGATTTCATTGGTAACGAACAGGAAGGTGGCATCCTGCCGGATGAGGCGGTCGAACTCTTCTTTCAGTTCCTGCAGAACCTGCTTTACGGTTTCCTGACCCATTCGGGCTTTTACGGCATCCTCCATTTCCCTGATGTCTGATGCCGAATTCTGTTCTACTTTAGTTTTATCCGTTGTTTCTACTGATATTTCTTCGCTCGAAGCCCGGAAGAAGAAATTGGTGGCCCATAGTGTCAGACAGTCTACCAGTACTGTATGTCCGGAAAGACGGTGTCGTGACAGTTGCCATGGTTCTTCTATATTGATCCAATGCGCACCTCTCCGTTCCTGATGCATCCGTACCCGCAAACGAAACTCCTCATCCCAAATGCGTGCTGTGGCCAGATAGACCGGATTCGGATCCATCTGTTGTGCCCGTTCTTCGGCATAGGAACTTTTTCCGGAGCGTTCGCCTCCGGTAATCAGAATGATTCTTTTGGCCATATTGGGTTATCTTTTATTCTTTCTTTTTATATTTTTGGTTGGGATGTGTTGGAATGGTAGGAAACTTTCGTTCAATCAGGTTCTGTTCTACCATTTCTGAAAGTTTTGCTATGACTTTTTCATCCAGAATAGAAGTCAGGGGCATAGACAGGATGACTTTATCCGGTCTTGTCTTTTCTTCGATAACAGGAGATTTCCAATTTGACTCCTTCCAGCCGGAAATGATTTTATCAGCTCCACTACCTGCCTTTTCCTTTACTCCTAATACAATGGTTCCTCCATCTGTGTTGGCAAATGAAGAATATGTTTCCCAGAAACTTTTAGGGAAACCTCCGGCGGCTGATTTAAATTCAATTACAGAAGATTCCTTTTGTTCCATTAGTTCTTCTACAACTAATTGTATTTTATAATAATCGCATTCTTTTCCTGTTTTCATACACAATAAAATTGCCGGGTAAGACGTTTAAATAACTTCATACAAAAATAGCCAAAAACTAAAACAAGTCAAAAAAATGCTCCCGACAAAATGAAAAAACGGTCCTGTTGATTTTGAAAAATCCTCCCTATGATTTTTTCAGAACTTTTCCATACGACAAAGGGCATGTCTTATTGAGATTATAAAAAAGGGCTGCATCTGTTGGAAACAGACGTAGCCCTCCGATAAATAATGTATAAAGAAACACTCTTTATTTGATGTTTTCCCGAATTTTGGTGAGGTAATGCTTCATGGCCTCTTCATCATGAGAACTGATGATGTCGATCAGTTCCTTGAGTTCTTGACGAATCTGCTCCACCTGATCCTTGGTCTTTGGATTGTACAGGATTTCACGCAACAGACAGTCGTCCTCACCCAAAACGCCACGGGCAATCTGCAAGTGGCGCTTGAAGGTAGTACCCGGAGCGTCCTGGTGCTTCATGACCGCAGCAAAGACGAAGGTGGAAACGAAAGGAATACTCAGGGAATAGGACATGGTTTCATCGTGTCCCTGGAATGAGTATTCACAGATATTCAGTCCCAAGCGGCTATACAGGTCGCGGAAAAAGATGCGTCCCATATAATCTCCTTCGTTGATGATGATGGCATTCTCCTGACTCAGCGCACCCAGATTGGCGAATGTAGGACCAAACATAGGGTGGGTGCTGACATAGCGCATGCCGGTTTCTTCGTAAAATTCCTTGAATCCGGTTTTTACGGACGAAATGTCGCTGATGATGCAGTCCTTGGACAGATGGGGAATGACCTGACGGAACACGTCGAGCGTGTACTTCAATGTCACGGCATTGATGACCAGTTCCGGGTCGAAGGCATCGATTTCATCGAGTGAAGTGAAACGCTGGGTGTTATACATGAAGCGCAACCGTTTCGGATCAACTTCATATACAGCTGTTTCATGTTCAAAGCTCAATAAATCTACAAAAAACGAGCCCATCTTACCGGCACCTAAAACCAAAATTCTCATCGTATGATCAAGTTATTTGTGTTGTTTTACTGTTTGTTCATAAATTCCATCTGCTGGCGTACACTCTCTTCGTGGATATGCTCGTAGATGCTCTTGATGAAGTCGGCATCCATACCGCAGAGCACACCCTGAGCGGCACGCTTGTCCAGAATTTCGCTGTAACGGGCAGTCTGTACTACTGCCATATTATGTTCTTTCTTGTAGGCGGCAATCTCGCGGCTGATGCGCATGCGCTTGGTGAGCAGTTCCATCAGACGGTTGTCCATTTCGTCAATCTGCTGGCGCAGAATGTTCAGGCTTTCGGTGCTTTCCTTGGTGTTACGTACTACCAGACGGTCCAGGATGAAGTTCAGCACGTCCGGCATTACCTGCTGTTTGGCGTCGCTCCATGCGCAGTCCGGGTTGCAGTGGCTCTCTACGATAAGTCCCTCGAATCCCATATCCATGGCCTGCTGTGCCAGTGGAGCAATCAAGTCGCGGCGTCCGCCGATATGGCTCGGGTCGCAGACGATCGGCAGGTTCGGATAGCGACGGTGCAATTCGATAGGAATATGCCACATCGGTGCGTTGCGGTACAGCTTCTGGTCAATGCTGGAGAAGCCTCGGTGGATGGCTGCCAGACGGGTGATGCCTGCTCCGTTGATGCGTTCCAAAGCACCTACCCACAATTCAATGTCCGGATTGACCGGATTCTTTACGAACACCGGAATGTCCACGCCTTTCAGAGAATCCGCCAGCTCCTGTACGGCAAACGGATTGGCCGAGGTACGTGCGCCTACCCAAAGCATATCCAGTCCGGCATTCAAGGCTGCTTCCACGTGTTTTGGAGTTGCCACCTCGGTACCGATCAGCATACCGGTTTCCTGCTTGACACGCTGCAGCCAGGGCAGAGCTTCTTCGCCCATACCTTCGAAACCTCCCGGTTTGGTACGCGGTTTCCATACACCGGCGCGGAATATCTTGATACCTTTGTTGGCCAATGCTTTGGCGGTTTCCATAACCTGCTCTTCGGTTTCGGCGCTGCAAGGGCCGGCTATCACTAAGGGTCTGCTGTCAGAACCCGGTAAATTCAATGGTTTTAAATTCAGTTCCATACTATTTTATATTTATGTTGTTGTGATTATTTGAATACTTTTTTAATACGTTCCAGTGCTTCGGCAATCTTGTCTTCCTTGGCACAGAGAGAAATGCGGATGTAGCGCTTTCCGTTTGAACCGAAAATGAACCCCGGCGTGATGAATACACGGGCTTCGTGAAGTACCTTTTCGGTGAGTTCTTCTACATCCTGATAGCTGTCCGGAATACGTCCCCAAAGGAACATACCCACCTGATTCGGATCGAAAGAGCAGTTCAGCGTGCGCATAATCTCTTCGGCCAGAGCCCGGCGACGGGCATATACCTGTACATTGGCTTCGTCGTGCCATTCGGCATCATTCTCCAGCGCTTTTGCGGCAGCCAGCTGCAACGGACGGAAGGTTCCGGAGTCGATGTTGCTCTTTACCTTCAGAATCCAGCGGATGAACTCAGCGTTGGTGGAGAGCATACCCACACGCCAGCCCGGCATGTTGTGGCTCTTGCTCATGGAGTTGAACTCGATGCAGCAGCTCTTGGCGCCCGGTATCTGGAGAATGCTCCGGTGTTCGCGGTTCAGGATGAAGCTGTACGGGTTGTCGTTGACCACGATGATGCTGTGGCGCTGGGCAAAGTCCACCAGTTTCTGATAAGTTTCCATCTGGGCGTTGGCACCGGTCGGCATGTTGGGATAGTTGGTCCACATCAGTTTCACGCGGCTCAGATCCATGCGCTCCAAGGCTTCGAAATCCGGTTGCCATCCGTTTTCCGGAGTCAGATCGTAGTTGACAATCTCCGCTCCCAGAATGCGGCTCAGAGAAGTGTAGGTAGGATAACCCGGATTGGGCACCAGTACCTGATCGCCCGGATTGACAAAAGCCAGTGTGACATGCAGGATTCCTTCCTTAGAGCCGATGAGCGGTTGGATTTCAGTCTGCGGATCCAGATCCACACCATACCATTTCTGATAGAAACCGGCCATGGCACGGCGCAGTTCCGGAATGCCCACTGTGGGCTGATATCCGTGTACGTCGTCACGGCGTGCCTGTTCACACAGGGTTTCGATAGTTTGTGGTGAGGGTGGCATATCGGGGCTTCCTATCGCCAGGCTGATGATGTTCATGCCCTCGGCATTCATGCGGGCCACTTCTTTTCCTTTTCTTGAGAAATAGTATTCGTTGACAGAGGCCAGACGGTCGGCCGGTTTTATATTTGTGTTATAGACATTCTTTTCCATCGATATATTCTCCTAATATTTTAAGTTCCTGGGTTAATGGGGTTATGGCGTCAATGCTTTGTGAATAGCGTGTGTAGTCGGTAAAGGCCAGGTCTACATAAAACATATATTGCCATTCCTTGCCGATAATGGGCAGAGACTGAATTTTGGTGAGGTTCAGCTTGTAGAAAGAGAAAATAGACAAAACCTGTGAGAGTGAACCTTCCTCGTGTGCCAGGGTAAAGACGATGCTGGCTTTGTTGGTTTTGCGGATGTCGCGGAGCAGATTGGCCCGCTGCGGATTGCAGAATACAAGGAAACGAGTAAAATTGTGTTTGTTGGTTTCGATGCCTTCCTCCAGAATTTTCATTCCATAGAGAGGAGCGGCGAATTTGGAACAGATGGCAGCATGTCTACGTTTGTGTTGCTGGCTGATGGCGGCTGCGGCACCGGCGGTGTCTTCCACCTCGACTACCTTGATATTGGGATGGTGATTCAGAAAATCCCGGCACTGCATCAGAGCGACCGGATGTGAGTTCACTTCCTGAATGTCTTCCCAGTTGTCTTCCGGCAGACACATGATGCTGTGTGAGATGCGCTGCTTGTGCTCACCAACAATGGTAGCACCACTTTCGCGCAGCAATTCGTAGTTGTGCAACAGGCTGCCAGCAATGGTGTTTTCAATAGCGGCCATACCGATTACAGAGCTGTCGTTACGCAGTTCCTCGAATACCTGTTCAAAGGTGGCACAGCAGATCAGTTCTATGTCCTCGCCTTCGAAAAATTTGTGTGCTGCAATGTCGTGATAAGATCCTTTGATACCTTGTATTGCTATTCGTTTCATATCTCTCGTTTTCTGTTTTTTTTTAATAAAAAATCCCGCTTGCACGCAAGCGGGATTCATGTGTTTATATTCTGTTGTTCTTTTATTTACTTATACATACGAACTCCCGCTTCACTTTATTGCTAAAGTAAAAGTAAAAGAAGAAATAAAAATATGTATTAAATAAATCTTTCATTTAGTCGTTCGTTTCTTGTTTGATGCAAAAGTATATAAAAATTTTTTCTTCGCCAATAAAATGAACTTTTTTTTTGCGCAAAATTTAGTTTTCTGTCAGATACTACATTATTATATAGAAACCATGACATTTTAGTTATAAATTCATGGATTCGGTGATAATTTGATAAATGTCAGAAGATGATTCTACTATTGCCGTTTCATTTTCCGACTGTTGGTACCAGGCATCATCCAGACCTTGATATTGCGGTGCAGCAATCTGTCCGAGACTTATTTTGCGGTTCATCCAATTGAAAAACAGTTCCCAACGCGGTGCGCAGAACTCTGCTAAAATTCCACTTAGGGCCGGTACCTGTCCACTGATCTGTTCCTGTTGTCGGAGCAGGGATTTATACCAGATGACTCCACCGGTTTCTTTACTTTTCTGATTCTCGTCAGCCTGTTTCACCCAATGACCCCAGCACAAGTCCGGATTATAGGAACGCAGGCTGTCTGCAAGATGAATCAGGTGCATGAAGTCTTTTTGGTGCTGTGTCAGTGAGGACATGTTCCGCTCTGCGAAATCATTTTCGATTTTCAGATAAAGGGCGCAACTTTTCTGTTCGAGCAGCATGGCTGTGATGCGGATCAGATCGTTACGGTAGTTCTTGTTCTTGGAGCAGTGATCCTTGATGCTTAGCAGGTCTGTCAGAATTTCAGAAATCTGCTGACTGTATGCCGCTTGTTTTGAGATACTGTCTGCTGTCTGGTCCAGGAGGTTCATGGCTGGTTTCCGGCAAAGGAAACTGCAATTCGGATCGTATCCCTGATCCAGATCTGTCAGTCGTATCCAGGCCTGAAGTATTTTCGTATTGCAATGGCCGTAGCGTATTTTCAGAATCTGTTCGATTTCTTCCTGGAGGGAAATCATTTCCGGTTGCCATCGCCTGTTGTTGATCAGACTGTAAGACAAAGGGTTGGTTTGAATATACGGAGTCCATGTTCCGATACCTTGGATCTTTGAGGCTGTTTCCGGATGGTTACTGGCCTGTTCCGGCTGATTCAGAGCCTCATGTAAAGATATCGTCAGATTCTTGTCGGCAGAAGTTTCATGCCAGGTCCAGATCCAGGGAATGACTTTGGTTTCCTCCTGGTTTTTCCAGCTACCATCGTTGGCAGAGTATAGTAAAACGGCTTTTTGTTTGTCTATTCCTTCTGTTTTTGTTTTTTGGGGGATTTCGGTGTTGGCGGATATGATCCAGTTGGCGTCCGGAAGACTTTTCAAAAGACATTCCTGAATGTCGGACGGAAAATCCTGTCCGTTTGTACTTCCCTGATAGAAGGCTGTTGTACCGTATATGTTCTCATAGCTGTCATACCATTTTTTTGCCATTTTGGCAAATATAGGATCCTCGGTACTGATGATTGTTTCTTTTCGGCTGATATTTTCGGCTGTATGGGCCGGAATGGTAATGATATGGTTTTCTCTCTTTGTCAGATTCTCGGGAACAGTGCCGGCAAATGCCGGATAAACAGGGTACATTCCCAGATTCTGCATTCTTTTGACGATTTTCTTCTGCAGGTTTTCCTGTCCTTTTATCCAGCTTTTGGGAGCTTGCTCCGTACCGAAGAGGTACCGGTTTATTTCCTGTTCGCTCATATTATATTCAGAAAGAAATTCTTTCCACACACTCTCTCTGCCGGTCCATACCGGGCATACATTGATACCGCTGAGCGCCATGCGGTCTATTTCCTTTTCCCAGTCCTCCCAGTTCCAGAACAGTCTTTGCCAGGCATCATATCCCGTGTAGCCGATTTGCAGGTGGGTTTCCTTATAGGTCCGTTCCTGAGGGATGGGCAACACTTTTGGTAACTGGAGGGTACTGTCGCTGTGGATATAGGACACGCCGCAGTAATTTTTCAGATACCAGTCCAGTCCGCTTGCCATACTGACGTAGGAGTTTCCTTTGATGCGGATACGTTCCTTGTAGCTGGAAATTTCAAAATAGTTCCGTTTGTTTTTTCCGGGTTCCAGAACAAACTGGAAATGTTTCTCGTTTCCAGGGGCAATTCGTTTTACCAAAAGGTCAAGCGGACCGGCCAGGCACATACCCGGTCCCGCTGTCCAAAATATCAGTGACAGTAGCTTTCTCATGGGAGTTTTATTTATGTTTGTTTTCCTAATGCGATGTTTTATTGGTTGCTCAGAGTTCCATTCAGATTGTTCAACATATCGGGGTCTTGTTCCAAGGCTTTACGTAAATCGTCCATGGCACCCTTGGAATCATGGAGCAACATGCGGATACGTCCTCTTTCCTTGTAGGCTTCCGGGAAGGTATGAATCCGGTCCATACCTTTTTGCAAAACATCCATTGCAGCATTATAATCCTTTTGTGAGGCGTGCAGTTGACTGAGAAGCAGATATTCTGCTTTGCTTGCCGGGTTTTCCTCATTGCGCTTTTTCAGAACTTCAAAGGCTTTGGAAGTTTCCTGATTCTGAATGTAAAGATTGATTCGGGCGATCAGGTCATCCAATGTCATTTCCTGCAGGTTGTCCAGATCCTGAGCGGCTTCTTTAGTCAGTCCCAGACCAAGAAATACCGCTGCTCTTTTACGAAGCAGGGAGTCTGCTGTGGGATGCTGTTTCAACAACTGGGTCAGAAGAGCTATTGCTGCCATGAAATCCTGTTGCTGGCAATAACGGTCGGCCATTTCCAGGTCCTTCTGAATCAGTTCTTCGTTATACTCTTGAGACAGTCCGCTTTCCGGAGCGGCCATCTTGTCGGTTTTATTGTCTTTTTCCATATTCTTCATTTTTAGCATCTACAAAAATACGAAAGATTATGAAAAAACAAGTGGTAAAAGAAGGATTTAATATCCTGTGACCTACGCTAAAAGGTGTTATCGGGTTTTGTGGTATGATGGAATCCTTTTATCTTTGTCTTGTAAGAAACTTTATAAATCCAGAAGCAAATATGTCTTTGAAGTTATATCAGGCCGATGTGTCCACGCAGCAACCCGTAGACTGCGCCGGTGAACAGGTGCATGCCGGTTTTCCAAGTAGTGTGCATGGCACCTTTACCGAATCGATAGACTTAAATAAGGAGCTGGTTCCGCATCCGGCCACAACTTTCTATGCCCGGGTGCATGGCGACTCCATGCGTGATGCCGGTATCGACCATGGCGATCTGCTGGTGATTGACAAAAGTCTGGATGCGACAGACGGGGATATTGTGGTCGCTTTTGTGGACGGTGAGTTTACCTTGAAGCGTTTTCGTAGAGATGAACAGGGACAGGGGGCCTGGTTGCTGCCCGAGAATGAAAAATATCCGCCTATTCATGTTGATGAGTCCACATCGTTTATGATATGGGGAGTTGTGAGTTATAATATAAAATGCCAATTACGCCGGAAGGGAGGTTCTCATGTTCGCACTGGTGGATTGTAATAATTTCTTTGTTTCCTGTGAACGGGTCTTCAATCCGGCTTTGCAGGATAAACCTGTTGTGGTGTTGAGCAATAATGACGGTTGTGTCATTGCCCGTAGCAATGAGGCGAAACAACTGGGCATAGCGATGGGAACACCTTTGTTTCAGATAAAAAACTTCCTGGAACAACAACGGGTGGCAGTCTATAGCAGTAACTACATATTGTATGGGGATATGAGCCGGAGGGTGATGACTCTGCTTGCCGATTTTTCGTCCGATTTACTGGTGTATTCCATCGATGAGGCCTTTCTGGATTTGAAAGGGATTGTTCCGGAATCGGAAATATCCGGGTATGCCGGTCTGATTCGTCAGACAATTTTTCGCGGTACCGGCATTCCGGTGACAGTGGGTGTTGCTCCGACCAAGACTTTGGCAAAAGTGGCTTGCCATTTCGGAAAGAAATATCCGGCTTATCATAATGTCTGTGTGATAGACACCGAAGAGAAAAGGGTGCGTGCCTTGCATCTTCTTCCTGTAGAGGAAGTGTGGGGAGTAGGACGCCGCCATCGGGAAAAGCTGCATCGGGCCGGTGTGCGTACGGCATGGGATCTGACACAAAAGAGTGAAGCATGGGTGCAGCATGTCATGACGGCTACCGGAGTGCGCACTTGGAAAGAGTTGCAAGGCTTTTCCTGTATTGAAGAAAAGAGTATGGACCACAAGAAAAGCATCTGCACCAGCCGGAGTTTTTCAGACCGGGGATTGTGTCGTCTGGAAGAATTGGAGGAGGCAGTTGCCAATTTTGCGGCGGAATGTTGCCTGAAACTGCGTCAGGCTGGGGGGCGTTGCGGCGGACTGACTGTTTTTGCCGCCACGAGTCGTTTTCAGTCAGAGGGCATGACTCATGTTATTTGTCAGAGTCGGGATTTGACCGTGGTGACCAATGATCAGCAGGAATTAATTTCTGCTGCCTTGGATTTATTGCGTTCCGGATGGGCAGATGACCGTACGTATTATTATAAAAAGGCCGGAATGACAGTTTGGGATCTGCGTTATGACGGAGTGGTTCAACCTGTTTTGTTTGATCCGGTAGACCGTGTTCGACAAGCTGCGTTGGCTCGGGCTGTTGAGGAAATCAAGAAAAAGAACGGGGAGGATAAAATAAAGATAGCGGTGCAAGGTGACGGTTACCGGCATTTTATGAAATCACAGCACCGTTCGCGCAATTATACCACCCGCTTGGATGATATTATTGAAGTGCGTGTTTAGGATGTTTGGTAAACGGACTGGTGCTTCTTTATGATCACGGCAACTGTTTTTCATCGGAACGCTGAAAACAAAAAGTGCATGTGCCGCGGCACATGCACTTTTTTGTTATAGGGTATATGGAAAAATATTTCAGGCTTTTTCGTTATCTGGTGTATCTACTATAACCGATACGGTGGCATCGCCGGTTACATTGACCGAGGTGCGCAACATATCCAGCGGGCGGTCCACTCCTAAAATCAGCGCCAGTCCTTCGGATGGGATACCTACAGAACTGAGTACCATGGTGAGAATGACATAGCTTCCGCCCGGAATTCCCGGCGTACCGATTGAAGAAATAGTGGTCAGAGCCACGATGGAGAGCAAATCGGCCCAGTCCAAATGGATACCCATCACCTGGGCGATAAATACCACGGCGATGGCCTGATAGCAACTCGTTCCGTCCATATTGATGGTGGCTCCTACGGGAAGTACAAAAGATACGGTCTTTTCAGAAACGCCCAATTTCTTTTCCAGTGTTTCCATATTGAAAGGAAGTGTTGCTGAACTGGAACTGGTGGTGAATCCCAATAATTGTACCGGATACATGGCGCGGATAAAGCGCTTGGGCGACATTTTGCTGAAGAAAAAGATCAGAGTGGGATAAAACAGAAAGATCAGGCAAAGCAGGGATACCGCTACTGTGAGCGTATAGACCGCCAGAGCACTGAATACCGAAGCGTTGCCGGCATTGCTGACCACCATGGCTCCCATCAGAGAAAATACACCGATGGGGGCTGCCAGAATAATAAAATCCACCATCTTCAGCATCACTTCGTTCAAGCCGTCGATAAAGGAGCGCACCGTGCGTGTCTTTTCGGCGGGAACCGCCAATAGGGCTGTTCCGAAAAGAATGGCAAAGAAGATAATCTGCAACATGTTGCTGTTGTTGGATGCTGCCGATATGATGTTCTCCGGAACCAGATCTTCGAAGAATGCCAATGGACCACGCTCTTTATCCGCTGTAGCTTTCTGGGCTGATTCTACAGCCGTCTGTACAAAGCCCTCCATTCCAGACAACTGACTGGCATCACACAATTTTCCCGGGCTGACGACCAGAGCCATGAACAGACCGAAAACAATGGCAAAAACGGTTGTAGCGATATAGATGAGTAAAACTCTTCCGCCCAGACGGGACAGATGGGCTATGTCTTTCAGACTGATAACTCCTTTTACCAATGAGCAGAATACCAGAGGGATGGCAATGACCTGAAGTAGTTTGATGAAGATCTGTCCCCAGGGTTTTATCCAATGCTCGATGAATTGTCCGTGTCCGGTTCTCACGGCGATGAAACCGGCCAGAATACCTAACAACATTCCCAGCAGAATCTGCAAATAAAGTGGAAATTTTCTTTTTCTCATGTGTTTTTGTTATCCTTTTAAATAATTCCTGTTTTTAATTCGGGATGCAAAGATAGCGATAAACCTTTAATAAAAGGGTTCACATTCTGAATAGCTTTATTAAAATATTGGGAATTCTATCAATTTTTCTTTTTATATTTGCACTATAAACTAATTCAAAAACAACTATGATTAATTTATTGGAAACAGCTACGGCTGCTGTCGAAGCAGTGAAAGAAACAGAGAAAATGGTTTCTTCTGGAAGATTTGACATGATTCTGGACAAGTTGATCGAAATGTCCATATCAGCGGGTAAAAACATTCTGGTAGCCATTATCGTATTTATTGTAGGACGCTTCCTCATTTCGATGCTGAACAAACTCTTTGCCCAGGTCTTGGAGAAACGTAAGATTGATGTTACGATCAAGACTTTCCTGAAGAGTCTGGTGAATATTCTGCTTACCCTGTTGCTGATTGTATCGGTTGTGGGAGCTTTGGGAGTAAACACCACTTCGTTTGCCGCTCTGTTGGCATCTGCCGGTGTGGCTATCGGTATGGCGCTCTCCGGGAATTTGCAGAACTTTGCTGGCGGTTTGATTGTCTTGTTGTTCAAGCCCTATAAAGTGGGAGATTGGATCGAAGCTCAGGGGGTATCGGGATCGGTTTCTGAGATTCAGATATTCCATACCATTCTGACTATGGCCGATAATAAGGTGGTATATATTCCAAATGGCAATTTGAGCAGTGGTGTGGTTATAAACTACAGCCGTAAGGATACCCGAAGAATAGAATGGGTTGTCGGTGTTGATTATGGTGAAGATCTGGCAAAAGTAGAAAGTGTGGTACGTGGCCTGTTGGATGCCGATACCCGAATTCTGAAAGATCCGGCTCCGGTGGTAGCCTTGAATGCCTTGTCATCCAGCAGTGTGGATGTGACGATTCGTGTGTGGGTAGCCGCTGCCGACTACTGGGATGTCAATTTTGAGGTAAGAAAGAATATCTATAACGAATTCAACAAACAGAACATCAATTTCCCATTCCCGCAAGTTACGATACACAAGGCGTAGTTTGTTGGAACTGGAAAAATCAGAAATACAAATCCGTCTTTGGCTCAGATACTCCTGTTGTCCGAGACGGATTTTTTAATGTCCTTTATTTCTTCAGTATTTAATTGTGAACTGAAAAGAGTATTTGTTTTGGGAGGCGGTGAAGAAAATGAATGTTTGGGTTCTCTTGCCTTTACTGATTGTCTTTTGAAAATGGATTGTTCAAAAGGATTTCTGAATTTTTATATGATCGGTCGTAATATCTATGAAGTTGCTCGTAGGACCGGTAATTTATGTCTATACCTAATTCTGTCCGGCATCCGGAATCTCATTACCCGGGCTATCATGAGGGTAAAATTAATAGAGAAAATCGGTGAACAGTATCAGGATTTCTTTTCTGAACATGTGCTAATTGGTCACAGAAAAGACGACTTAATTCAAGGAGTCAGATTCTAATCGCTATTTTTCCAAGGAATTTCCGCAGAAATTCCGTAAGTTTGTACCTGGTATTTTCAAGACTCAATATGATTGAACAAATAGAATTTGCTTTAAGACCTCAGCGGCGTGGCTTTCATCTGGTTACGGAGGAGGTGCTCAGTCATTTGCCAGCTCTGCCCGGGCAGGGTGTGTTACACCTGTTTGTCAAACACACTAGCTGCGCGCTGACCATCAATGAAAACTTTGATCCGAGCGTGCGGACCGATCTGGCCGGAATCTACGACCGGATGGTGCCCGAGAATGCTCCTTATTACATCCATACGGACGAAGGGCCGGACGATATGCCCAGTCATGCAAAATCGAGCCTGACAGGGGTATCGCTTTCTATACCCATCACCAATGGTCGTCTGAATTTAGGCACCTGGCAGGGTATTTATCTGTGTGAGTTCCGCAATCACGGCGGGGCACGGAAGATTGTGGCTACGATCTGGTCTTAAAAACAAACGAAGATAAAGAAATATGATTGATAGAGCTACGGTGGAGCGCATTATGGATGCGGCTCAAATCGTTGATGTGGTTTCTGACTTTGTGACGCTGCGGCGTGCCGGAGTGAACTATAAGGGATTGTGTCCGTTTCACGACGACCGTACCCCTTCGTTTGTGGTGTCGCCGGCAAAAGGTCTCTGCAAGTGTTTCGCTTGCGGAAAGGGAGGTAATGCCGTGCACTTCATCATGGAGCACGAGCAATTGTCTTATCCCGACGCCTTGCGCTATCTGGCCCGGAAATATCACATCGAGATTCAGGAACGCGAACTGACCGATCAGGAGAAACTGGCCCAGAGCGAACGCGAGAGTATGTTCGTGGTGAATGAGTGGGCCCGTGACTACTTTGAACAACAGTTGTATGACACGGTGGACGGTCGTGCCATCGGAATGGCATATTTCCGCTCGCGCGGTTTCCGGGACGACATCATCAAACGCTTTCAGTTGGGCTTCAGTCCGATGCAGAAAGACGCGTTGGCGCGCGAAGCTTTGGGTAAGGGATTCCGGGAGGAATATCTGGTCAAGACGGGTTTGTGTATAAAACAAGAGTACGGCGGACTGAAGGACCGTTTCTGGGGACGCGTCATCTTCCCGATTCATACGGTGAGCGGTAAGGTGGTGGGTTTTGGCGGTCGTGTACTTGATCAGGCTACCAAGGGCGTGAACATGAAGTATCAGAACTCTCCCGAGTCGTCCATCTATTCCAAGAAAAAGGAACTTTACGGTCTTTTCCAGGCCAAGCAGGCCATTGTGAAGAACGACCTTTGCTTTCTGGTTGAGGGATATACGGATGTGATTTCGATGCATCAGATGGGTGTGGAGCATGTGGTTTCCTCTTCCGGTACGGCTCTGACGCAACAGCAGATCCAGATGATTCACCGTTTTACGGAGAACATCACGGTGCTCTACGACGGTGACGCGGCCGGTATCAAGGCTTCCGAGCGTGGTATTGATATGCTTCTGGCTGAGGGTATGAATGTGAAACTGCTTCTTTTGCCTGATGGGGACGACCCGGACAGCTTCGCACGTAATCGTACGGCTGCCGAATATCAGGCTTATCTGAAGGAGCATCAGGTAGACTTCATCAAGTTCAAGACCGACTTGCTTTTGCAGGAGGCTCAGGGAGACCCGATAAAACTTTCCCGACTGGTGCACAGTATTGTTTGTACCATTGCGGTGGTGCCCGACGAGATTATGCGTACGCTCTACACCCGCGAAACGGCGGCTATGCTGGGAATGGAGGAGAAAGTGCTGGTTTCGGCCATAAACAAACAGATGTCCGTGTACCGCACCGAACAGAAAAAACGTCGCCAGAGCGAAGAACGGCGTGAGCAGACAGCATCTGCTGTTTCGAATACCACTGCATCTGATGAGCCTGCATCTGCTGCGGGAACACCTGTAGAACCGGCTGAGGGGGCAATGCCTCAGAACCCGCAATCCGATATTCCGGCCGAGACACAGACCGAATCAAAAGCCGAGGAGCAAGCAGCTGAAGAAAGTACCCAGTTCCTTTCTTATATCCAAAAGGGACAGAACGGTCATAACATGGCCTTCTATCAGAAAGAACTGCTTCTGGTTCAGGTGCTGATCCGCTATGGAGAGCATATTGTCTGCTATGTGGAGGACGAGCAGGGACAGGAAGTTCCTTTTACTGTGGTAGAATTCATTTACTATGCCCTTCAGGAAGACAAACTTAATTTTCAGGTGGCTTTGCATCAGCGCGTTCTGGATGAGGCGTTGGAACATTTCCGTGAACCGGATTTCTCGGCGCAGCGTTATTTCCTGAATCATCCCGATCAGGCGGTAAGTACATTGGCATTCCAGCTGACGAGTGACAAGTATCAGTTGAGCAAATATCACACCAAGAACCAGAAACTGACCACCGACGAAGACCGTCTTTTTGACTTGATTCGTCACTTGATGACTGATTTCAAGTTAGCGGTTATCGACGAGGAACTTAAAGGTATTCTGAACCGTCTGCGTGATCCGCTGATTCTGAAAGACAAGGAGGCATATATGAAAGTAATGAAACATTATATGGAGGTGAAAGAGGTGGAAAGCACGCTGGCCAAAGAACGTGGCGACCGGGTGATTACCAGTCTGTAACCAAAGATTATTTTTATGACCAACCAATATATAGACGGCCGGGAAGCCATGCGCCGGATGGACGAGTGGGGCGCACAGAAAAAGCGTGGTCACTCCAGTGCGGACAAACTGGTCGCTCCGACAGATTTTCCGTGCGGCACGTGCTCCTTATCGCCTGTGGCTGAAAGACCGTTTTGTGGTGTTCTCGCCGGAGATCTTCGTGCAGGTGGCCGGAGGAAAAATCCGTTCTTTTCCGATGAAAGGAACACTCGACGCTCGTTTGCCGAATGCCCGGGAACTTTTGCGCAACGACCCGAAAGAGCGGGCCGAGCATGCCACGATTACCGACCTGATCCGTAACGATCTGAGTCGTGTGGCCGAACAGGTAACGGTGGAACGATATGCCTATATCGACGAAATCCCGACACATCGCAACCGTTTGTTGCGCAGCGGCTTGCTGAAGCCCCGCGTCATCCGCCTGGAAGATTTGGCGGGTTATCAGTCCATCACCCTGTTTAATGCCATGCTCGATTTTGGCGAAGTGCAATTGCCGGTGTCGGCCATTCATACGGAACCGGTGAAATGATCATCCGGAACCCATGACAGAAAAAGAAAACATAAACCCATAAATATTTTAGCTATGAGTATCAAAGAATATATCCAGGAGAATGAAAACCGCTTTTTGGAGGAGTTGTTCAGTCTGATCCGTATACCGAGTATCAGTGCCCTGCCCGAACACAAGGACGGCATGTGGGCTTGTGCCGAGCGTTGGAAAACCCTGTTGCTGGAGGCCGGTGTCGATGAGGCCCGTGTGATGCCGTCTGCCGGCAATCCGATGGTGTATGCCGAAAAGAAAGTAGGCGAGGGACTGCCCACGGTTTTGGTCTATGCCCATTACGACGTGATGCCTGCCGAGCCTCTGGAACTGTGGAAGAGCAATCCTTTTGAACCCGAAATCCGTGACGGACGTATCTGGGCCCGTGGAGCGGACGACGATAAGGGACAGGCTATGATTCAGGTCAAGGCTTTTGAATATCTGGTACGCCACGGTCTGTTGCGCCACAACATGAAATTCATTTTCGAGGGTGAGGAGGAAATCGGCTCGCCCAGTCTGAACCAGTTCTTGCAGGAACATAAGGAACTGCTTCAGGCCGATGTGATTCTGGTATCGGATACCAGTATGTTGCGCGAGGACTTGCCTTCGCTCACTACCGGTCTTCGTGGACTCGCTTATTGGGAAGTGGAAGTTACCGGTCCCAACCGTGATCTGCACTCCGGACACTTTGGCGGTGCGGTGGCCAATCCGATAAATGTGCTTTGTGAAATGATCAGCAAGATGACCGATGAGCACGGACGCATCACCATTCCTCATTTCTATGATAAGGTGGAGGAACTCTCTGCCGAAGAACGGGATATGATTTCGCACATTCCGTTTGATGAAGAAGTCTATAAGAACGCGATTGGTGTGAAGGCGTTGCGCGGTGAAGAAGGATATGTCACCCTGGAGCGCAACAGCTGTCGCCCGTCGTTCGATGTATGCGGTATCTGGGGCGGATATACCGGTACGGGTTCAAAAACTGTATTGCCGTCGAAAGCCTATGCCAAGGTTTCCTGCCGTCTGGTGCCCCATCAGCAGCATGACGAGATCAGCCGCCTGTTTGCAGAGTATTTCGAGAGTCTGGCTCCCGAATGCGTACAGGTAAAGGTAACTCCGATGCACGGAGGAGAAGGCTATGTATGCCCGGTAAGTCTGCCGGCCTATAAAGCTGCAGCACTTGGTTTTGAGGAAGCTTTCGGCAAGAAACCGCTGGCGGTGCGCCGTGGAGGAAGTATTCCAATCATCAGTGATTTTGAGCGTATTCTGGGTATCAAGACCGTGCTGATGGGCTTCGGACTGGAAACCAATGCCATCCATTCCCCAAATGAAAGCATGTCGGTGGATATGATCCGAAAGGGTATCGAGGCTGTGGTGGGCTTCCATCTGCATTTTGAGGAATGTCGCAACGAAAACAAATAAGCGGAACGACTATGAGTAAGGAACTGATTATGCTGGGCACGGGGAATGCCGCTGCCCGGCATTGCTATAACACCTGTTTTCTGATCCGCAATGAAGCGGAATATTTTCTGGTGGACGGCGGTGGCGGAAATACGGTACTTAACCAGCTGGATGCCGTAGGCGTGAGTTGTAAGGATATTCATGCCCTGTTTGTGACGCACACTCATACCGACCATCTGTTTGGCGTGGTTTGGATTATCCGTACCATTGCTCAGATGATTAATCAGAAGCGCTACACGGGAACGCTGCGCATCTATACGCACGACAAAGTGATCCATACGCTGAGAACCATCTGTTCGCTGACTCTTCCGCCTAAGATTCAGGCACAGCTGGACCGCGGCATTGTCTTTCACGAACTGATCGATGGCGACGGGTTTACCGAATGCGGTATCCGTTTCCAGAGCTTCGACATTCATTCACGTAAGGAAAAACAGTTCGGTTTCCGGGCAACATTTGCAGACGGAACCACATTGGCCTGCCTGGGTGACGAACCTTTCAACGAACTGAACCGCACTTCGGTAGAAGGAGTAGACTGGTTGCTCTGCGAGGCCTTCTGTCTGTATCGCGACCGCGAAGAATTTTCTCCTTATGAAAAGCACCACAGCACGGCGCGCGATGCCGGTTGTCTGGCGCAGACACTGAATGTGAAGCACCTGCTGCTTTATCACACCGAAGACTACACGCTCGATGAGCGGAAACAGGTTTATACCCGCGAGGCCGCACAGGTTTTCGACGGAGAAGTCTGTGTGCCCGATGATTTGGAGACTGTTTCCTTGGATTAAAATTCCTTTGGATCAAACTTCAGATATCCCAGTCGGGTGTATTGGATGCCGTGACTTTCATAATGCTCCAGCACTTTGCAAGACAAGATAGTAACCGTTTTACCCGGAGTCATCTTCAGACTGTAACAGCTCAATGCTTTTGGAGTCTGGCTCCGGTGGGTTGCTTTCACCACAAAGCTGTATCGGCAGTTGGCTTGGTCTATGGCCGTGACGAACTGATCGATATAGAAATCCGGTTTGTAGGTATTGACCTGAAGGCGGGCGGTAACTATCTTTACGCTGAGATGCTCTAATTTTTCTCCCACTTTAGCCACAAAGCGGCTGGAAGACGAATAGACCCGTTTGCGGGGCGGAGTGAGTTCGCTGTGAATCAGGGCAAAGTCCTTGGCCAGTTCCACCAGTTGTTTCAGCTGCTTCTTTTCGGGATCAAACTTGTTGGCCAGCCAGAGCACATAGTTGGGATCTACATAATACACTTCGGCAAGATGCTTTCCGTGGTACTTGCCGAATGAGAGAATATCATATGTGTTGCCGTAATAAGGCATGAAGAAAGAATTGTCCAGCCACGTAAGGGCCACCTTGCTGTATTCCAACAGGTCGATGGCTTTTTGCACGGCTTCAGTAAACTGGTTGGACAGAGTGCGGAGAAATACGGGCGGATGCCCTTCGGGAAAGACGCGCCACAAGCCGTAGTATTTGCGGTAGGGAGTGGCTATGCTGATGGCATAATAGCCGTTGCGCGCATTCCTGTTCTCGTTGAAGCGCGCCACCTGTTCCTGTAATTGCCGGATAGTTTCGGGTGAAATCCTTTCATATAGATTCACGGTAGCCATATCGTCCTCCTTTCTTCTATTCGGGTTGATAACGAAAATAGTTAAAAATCACGGAAAAAGCAAATTTTCTTCTCTTTTTCTCTTTTCCGCCATTATTCGGGCTGGATAAACAGGACTCTTTTTCGATTATTCCATTCTTTTCTTTAAATTTGCGCAATATTAAATAATGAGAATATGAAAAAGACAGGTTTATTTTTAGCTTTTGCTTTGTTGGCAGCCGGCACAGCCAGTGCTCAGAAAAAGCATTTCGATTATAAGTTTTACGGACAGATCCGCACTGACTTGTTTTATAATAGCCGTTCCAATTCCGAAACAGTGGACGGACTCTTTTATATGTATCC
>CALUKY010000020.1 GCA_944321345.1 uncultured Paraprevotella sp. | reverse complement strand
TCTCTAAGTTGTTCAAGGAAGAGTGCTTGTTGAAGCAGGCTTTCATCCAGAACGACAAGCAGTCTGTTGCTGACTACCTGAAGGAAGCTGACAAGGACTGCACCGTAACAGCTTTCAAGCGTTTCACTTTGCGCGCTGAATAATTTTGGATTTCATTTGAAATTCATTTAAATATTACGGATTCACAAACCCGGGTTTATGTCTGCAGACATATTCCCGGGTTTGTTTCTTTTTCCTCTCTTTTTACATTTTCTTGCATGTGCCCCTCTGTTTTTTAGCGGATTTGTCTTATTTTTGTAGAATAAACAGACAAATCGATAAAAATGAAAATATTAGCAGTGGGCATGAATTATGCCGAACACAATAAAGAGCTTGATGGAACGTTATATAAACCAGAGGAGCCTGTGATCTTTATCAAACCCGATTCTGCTTTGCTTAAAGACAGCAAACCGTTCTTTATTCCCGATTTCACGCAGCGTTGCGAGTATGAAACCGAACTGGTTGTTCGTATTTGTCGTTTGGGAAAGAACATTGCGGAGCGTTTTGCGCATCGCTATTATGATGCAGTTACGGTAGGTATTGATTTTACAGCGCGTGATCTGCAGCAACGTCTTCGTGCAGAGGGAAAGCCTTGGGAGCTTTCCAAGGCCTTTGACAATTCTGCGGTGATCGGTGATTTTGTTCCGGTAAATGAGCTTCCTGCTATTCAGAATCTGAATTTTCATCTGGATATTGACGGATCTACGGTTCAACGTGGTTATACCGGTGATATGCTCTATACTGTCGATCAGATCATTGCCTATGTGAGCCGTTTTTTTACTTTAAAGATTGGCGATTTGATCTTTACCGGAACTCCGGTCGGAGTCGGTCCGGTTGCCATAGATCAGCATTTGGATGGTTTTTTAGAGGATCGAAAGGTCCTGTCCTTTAACGTGAAGTAAGATGAAATTAAGTCAATTGCTTTTTGGGTCTTTTCTGTGTTGTGCGCCTCTGTCTGTTCAGGCGCAGGATTTTACACGGTTAGACTGGAATGTTCTACGTATAGACTCTGTCCTCCCTCAATACACGGAAGTCATTCCGCTCGATGATGATTTTGCCTCCTACGATTATCGGGTTGCTGTCCGTTATCCGGAACTTCGTATTCTTACGTCTTCTGAGACGGAGCGTCTTGTTGCAATGGGAGTGCAATTGCCTGAGATTCCGGAGGTTGATTCTCGGGTCGGGGTGTCGCGTAAGCAAGGTTATCTTGATGTGCGTTTCGTTCCGATCGTTTGTCGTAACGGTCGCTACTATAAGATTGTAAGTTGCCAGATAGCCATTGACCGTCAGCCTAAAAAAAACGTGTCGCGTATTTCCTCTTCCCGTGTTCGTACGGAGCGCTATGCTGCTTCATCGGTATTGGCCCAAGGTCGTTGGGTCAAGATTAGAATACCTCAGGATGGCGTGTACATGCTTACAGCATCCGATTTGCAGAAAATGGGATTCAGTGATCCAGCCCGAGTCAAGCTTTATGGTTACGGCGGTCATTTGCAGAATGAAGTGATTGATGCTGATAATGATTATGATGATCTGGATGAGGTGCCACTTTACCCTGGTAAGAACGGATTGTTGTTTTATGCCAATGGACCGGTGTCTTGGGAACGCTCTGCCTCGTATCTTTATCGGCATACGGTAAATAATTATTCAACACATGGATATTATTTTCTGACTGAGGGCGATTCGCCGAAATCTTTTGATCAGGCAGAAGAATTTACCGGTGCTGTCAGCAATACTGTATCCACTTTCTTGGAACAGGTGCTTTACGAACGTGATGAATTTGCCTGGTATTCAGGCGGACGTCGTCTTTTTGATTCTTACGATTATTATAATGGCAACTCACAAACCTATAAGCTGTCTAATCCGGGAGCTGTTGAAGGAAACGAGGTGGCAACGTTACGTGTGGCTTTTACTGCAGGAGCCAATACCCGTACTACAGTCGAACCGGAAGTCAACGGCTCGGCGAAGACGTCATTCTCTGTCGAGGCTCTAAGTAACTATACCAAAGGAGCTTTATCTGAGCGCACTTTTGATCTGAAAGGAGAAATCCAAGGCGATCAGACTACGGTCAGGTTGACAGCTACCAAGGGGAATCATGCCCGTCTGGACTTTTTGGAGTTGAATTATACCCGCAAACTGGAGATTGATGAGCTTTTTTTGGATTTCCGGAATGAGAATACTGCGGCAACAGGATTTACTCTTTCCAATCCTTCGGGGCGTAATCTTTCCGTTTGGCGTTTGGGTGATTCGCTTCATCCAACGGTGCAGATGAACGGAAAATCAAACGGAACAAGCTATTATTTTCAGGATGATTATTCCAAGGGGCATTATGTAGCCGTAGATGTTGATGCAACATTTCCCAAACCGGAATATGTCGGTGAAGTAGCCAATCAGAATCTGCATGCCATAGACAGTCTCGTTGATATGGTCATTATTGTACCGCAAAGCGGAAAACTTACGGCACAGGCAGAGCGGTTGGCCGATGCCCACCGTCGTTTGGACGGAATGAAGGTATTGGTGGTGCGTGCCGATCAGATTTATAACGAATTCTCCTCCGGCACTCCCGACGCAACAGCTTATCGCCGTTTCATGAAGATGCTTTACGACCGTGCCGCTACGGTTGATGAGGCTCCCCGTTATCTGTTGCTTTTTGGAGATGCGGCTTGGGACAATCGAATGATTTCTACTTCCTGGAAACAGGAAAATCCGGAAGATTATTTGTTGTGTTATGAATCGGATGATTCATTCAGCGCTATAACCTGTTATGTGATGGAAGACTATTTCGGTCTGTTGGATGATGGAGAAGGAGCTTCATTAAAAACTGAAAAAGTCGATCTGGGTATTGGCCGTTTCCCGGTGGTTACGGAAAGTGATGCCCGCAATCTGGTGGATAAGACCATCCGTTATATGGAGAATCAGGAGGCCGGTTCCTGGAAAAACAAGATTGTGATCTTGGGTGACGACGGTGATGATAACCTTCACATGAAATCAGCGGAGATCGTTGCCCAGGATATTGAGAAGAATAATCCGGAATATGACCTGCAACGTATTTATTGGGACGCTTATACCGTAGTGAACTCTACTACCGGAAACAGTTATCCTGAGGTGCAGGATCAGATAGACAAGCAGATGAATGAAGGAGCCCTGATCATGAATTATACCGGTCATGCCGCTACTTATGGTTTTTCTCATGAATTTGTACTGGTGCTGGATGATTTCAGGAAATTCACTTCTACGAAAGTACCATTATGGGTGACAGCAGCCTGTGATGTGATGCCTTTTGACGGTAGAGCTGAAAATGTTGGGGAAACGGCCATGCTGAATCCTTCTGCTGCAGCTTTGGCCTTTTTCGGAACAGCACGCACTGTGTATGCCGATGATAATCTGTATATGAACCGTTATTTCAGCCGTTATGTGTTGGATCGGGATGAATCCGGTCGTCGCTATCGCTTGGGGGATGCCGTTCGTCTTTCCAAGGTAAGTCTGTTGGATCCAAATGGCGATATGGGAACAGACCGTACTCAGAACAAGTTGCATTACGCTTTGTTGGGCGATCCGGCTCTTTTAATTGGCTCTGCAGAATATCGTATAGTACTTGATTCCATTAACGGTTGTCCGGTTGCTGCGGCTGATGCTGCTTTGCCGGCCTTGTCTGCAGGTAGTCTGGTGCGAATCAGTGGCCATGTAGAGCAATTGGACGGTACTCCTGCTCCTATGTTTACCGGTTCCATAACCACGCAAGTATATGATAGTGAACAGGAGGTAATCTGTAAAAACAATGCAGGTGCTACAACACCGTTTCAGTTCACTGCGCGCGATAAGGTGCTTTTTGCCGGTACGGATTCGGTAAGCAAAGGTTCTTTCAGCCTTACTTTCCCGATACCTCTGGATATCAATTATTCCGATGCCAGCGGCCGTATGGTATTCTATGCAGTCAGCACCGATCGTAAGCAAGAGGCTAATGGATACACTGAACAGTTTCTGGTAGGAGGTACCGGCAGTGATTTGATGGCCGATACTTTGGGGCCGGAAATACGTCTTTGGCTGAACGATATAGAAAATCCTGCCGGAGCACGGGTGAACTCTACTCCTTTACTTCGGGTTGCTCTTAAAGATGAGAGTGGAATCAACACATCCGGTAATGGTATTGGTCATGATCTGGAGCTGGTCATTGATGATAATCCCGCAACATCCTATAATCTGAATACGGCTTATGTCAATGAATTCGGTGACTATCGTGAAGGAAGCGTAACCTTTATGTTACCGAAGCTTACAGCGGGTAAGCATAACCTGAAGTTCCGTGCCTGGGATACAATGAACAACAGCTCGGTAGCAGAATTTGATTTTGAGGTTGATTCAGATTTGCGTCCTCGTATTTCCAGACTTTATGCCACCCAGAATCCGGCACGTACGACAACCAATTTTGTGTTGGCCTACGACCGTCCGGGAGAAACCTGTGATTTTACGATTCAGGTTATGGATTTTGCCGGGCGTAAGTTGTGGCAACACACCGAACGGGGTGTCAGTGGTGAAGGAATTTATTCCGTTCCTTGGAATCTGACTTCCGGCGGTGGGGCCCGTTTGGGAACCGGAGTTTATCTTTATCGGGTTGTGATCACTTCGTCTGATGGAGTTCAGTCCGAATCTGCGGCAGAAAAAATTATTATCATAGGCAATAAATAATTTTGCCTATCGTTATCATTAATGCAATAAAACGACAAAGTAAAATACTCATGAACAAAAAAGCAATCGTGCTCTGTTCTCTGCTGGGCGTTTCGTTCTCAGCATTTGCAGACGGAGACAAGGAAACGATGTTTAATCCGGTTACAACCGGAGTAACTTCACAATCCATCGCCCCCGATGCTCGTGGTGGCGGTATGGGAGATATTGGTGCGGCTACCGAGGCAGATGTCAATTCTCAGTTCTGGAATCCGGCCAAGTATCCTTATAATATAGGCCGTGCGGGAGTATCGCTTAATTACACTCCCTGGTTGCGTAAACTGGTTAACGACATCAATCTTGCCTATATGAGTGGATTCTATCGTATTGGTGATTATCAGGCTTTGAGTGCATCTCTGCGTTATTTTTCATTGGGTGAGGTGTCCACTTCCAGCGGTATGGATCAGACTGCAGATATGACCATTAATCCGTATGAAATGTCACTTGATGTGGCTTATTCCCGTATGTTGAGCGAGAATTTCTCCGCTGCGGTAGGAATGCGTTTCATTTATTCAGACATCACTTATGACTATACCGAAGAAACTTCTCCGGGTAAGGCTTTTGCAGCTGATATCGCTTTGTATTATAATAAGTACTTTGTGGCCGGCAGCCGTGAATGTAATTTCGGTTGGGGTTTGAATATCAGCAATATCGGTACCAAGATATCTTATGGTGGTGATGAGAATGCAGAGTTTATTCCTACGAATCTGCGAATGGGTATCAATTTCCTGATTCCGTTTAACGAGTATAATAAAATCTCTTTGGCGGCTGATGTGAACAAACTTTTGCTTCCCACTTATCCTATTCAGGGAGATGATGAAACCAATGAAGATTATCAGCAGCGTTTGCAGAGAGACTATTATGAACTTTCTCCTATTTCCGGAATTTTCAAGAGTTTCAGCGATGCTCCCGGTGGTTTTAAGGAAGAGATGCAGGAAATTCAGTGGAGTTTGGGTGCCGAATATACTTATAACGACCGTTTTATCCTGCGTGGCGGATATCATCATGAAAGTGCCAATAAGGGTAACCGTAAATATTTTACAGCTGGTGCCGGTTTCCGTATGAGTGTATTTTCACTGGATTGTGCTTACGTGATTTCTACGGCCCAGAGTAATCCTTTGGATCAGACTTTGCGTTTCACACTCGGCTTCGATCTTGACGGAATGAAAGATCTGTTTGGTCGCCGTTAATGTATATTACAGAAAAGGAAGTAGACTATGGTAAAAATACGGGTTGGATTCGGATTTGATGTACATTGTCTGGTCGAGGGGCGTGAGCTTTGGTTGGGCGGTATTCGTCTGGATCATGATAAAGGACTTTTGGGGCATAGTGATGCCGATGTGTTGATTCATGCTCTTTGTGATGCCATTCTTGGGGCGGCCAATATGCGTGATATAGGCTATCATTTTCCGGACACTTCCGAACAGTTTCATAATATCGACAGCAAGATTCTGTTGGCTGAGACCATGAAGCTGGTGCGTGCCAAGGGGTATGAGTTCGGAAATGCGGATATTACGGTTTGCGCCGAGCGTCCAAAGCTCAAGGGGCATATCCCGGAGATGCAGGAATGCTTGGCTCGTGTGATGGGAATTGATGTAGATGACTTGTCCATTAAAGCTACAACGACCGAGAAGTTGGGTTTTACCGGTCGTGAAGAAGGTATTTCCGCTTATGCAACAGTTTTGTTGGAGAAGAATGTACCGTAAAGTTTTATAATGATACAGAAGCCGGTCAGAAAGTTACTTTTTGACCGGCTTCTTGTGTAAAAATTGTCATAACCATATTGTTTACACTTGTTTTTTTGATATAATGTAAATTTTTATTTGTTTTGTTTGTACTTTAAACTAATAAAACTGAAGGTATTGAAACGTATGTTTCAATGCCTTTTTTAATCCTTGTAAAGGAACTGAAAAACCTTGTTTTGACAATGCTGCTTTTGTGGAATGTGTTGCTTTGTTTATTTGGTTGTTTTTTAGATAGTTATGTCATTAAAATATGATAAAAAACATTACTCCATCTGAAGTGGAAATATTAAAAATGCTCTTGTGTTTATATTTTATCATGAATATTTTTTGCCTTACCATAAATAAATGCTTATCTTTGCAAAAAGATTTTTTAAAGTTTAACTTAATAGTATTAACGGGCAATTCATCATTAAATAATTACACTTGGATATGTCTTTTAAAAATGATTGCAGAAGACTTATTGCTCTTTTAATTTGGGTATTATGGATACCGAATTTATTGGCAAATACGCAGTCCGATACGATTCGCGAGGATAATTCCTTTATTAGAAGATTTTCTATACACACAAATACGGTGAACTGGTTTCTTACCGTTCCGAACCTAGGTGTGGAATTCGACTTTTTGAACTCCCCCGAAAACCGTTTTTCTATACTTCTGCAGGGTGGCTATAATTGGAATAGTTCTCACAGTTTTAATCCCCGGTATGTTTTGAATGTCGCGAACGTTTCTGTCGAGCTTCGCAAGTATTGGCGAACCGGAGGAACGGTCCGTGGTGCTTTTTCCAAATATGAAACCCGTGACACGACTATTTCCCGTGTGCGTTGGTTCTTCAAAAAGTTCAGGCGAAATGTTCTGTCCGGACGTACGCTGACCAATCCGCGTGACTGGCGAGCTTATTATGTGGCCCTTTATGGAGGTTACGACCAATATTCTTTGGCCTGTTTCGGTAAGGGTGTCCAGGGAAAAGGTATCAATCTGGGAGTTTCCGGAGGTTGGAATGTGCCACTTTTTATTTTGAAGAACGGGCGAAGCCTGGATTTGGATCTGGGAGTGACTGTCGGTGCTAAAATTACCCGATTTGACCGTTATCGTTATATTAGTGAAACAGGCTGTTACGAATATGCAGGCAGTAAAGGCTTACATGTAACTCCTTATCCGGTTATTCATGAATTGCGTGTAGGACTGGCTTATCGCTTCCGTTCTATAGCGAAAAAGGTACAAGGTGAGGCCGAGCGTTACGACAAGTGGGATAATTTGCAGACAGCTTTGCGAGAGAAGCGTCGAGCTGAGCAGGATTCTTTGTTCCAGGTTCGTCAGAAGGAACAGTTCCAGAAGGATTCCGTCCAACAGGCAAAGAAGAAACTCAAGGAGCTGAAGAAAAAAGAAAAGGAAGACGCCAAAAAAGCTAAGGAAGACGCTAAAAAGGCTAAATCCGGTGACAAGGATGTCAAGAATGATTCCGGGTCAGATGCTTTGACTAAAGAGACCGAGAATACAGTAAAGTCGGATACTCCGAAAAAAGAGGAGACTGAAAAAGATTCAAAGAAGTCGCGTAGAAGAAAGAAGAAAGACTCAAAAAAGAAAGATGATAAGGCAAAGGAAGCCTCCGATAGTCCGGAACAGAAAGAGGTAAAGGACGAGGAACTTAAGGAGCTGGCGATAACTCCTTTGTTGATGGGACAAAGAAAAATGAATAGTTAAATATGAAACGTGTAATTTTATATTGGTGCATTCTGTTGGGGTCTCTTTTGGGAGCGGGCTGCAATACCGATGTAGAGCTATGTTACGACGAACATCCGCATCGCACGTTATTGGATTTCCAGTTCTCCTGGAAAGAGGAGGATTTTTCGGAGAAGCCGGATAGCATGCATGTCGTGGCCATACGAATGTCCAACACCATACGTTATGACTTCCGTGTCACCTCTCATCCGACCGGCAATACAGGAGTTTTGCTGAGCCCGGATAGTGAAAGAGACGAAGAAGCGTCTGACACGATTTCGGGAGCGGTGAACGACAAGCTATGGGTGCGCAGTGGTCCTTATCAGTTTATTGCTTACACCAGTTCGAAGGATCTTATATTGGAATCCCCCCAGCCGGGAAGTTCTCAGGGTGACGAGAATACGGTCATCGATCTTAAGTTCCGGTATTCCCCTTGCACTTTGAGCGAGTGTTTGTCTCATGTCGGTTTGTCATCTTGGGAGGATTACAATCCCTACTCCGGATACATCAAGAACGGAAATGCAATCATGTATCAGGGAAAAGTAAATTATCAGACAATTCCGGTTCATGCTTCGACCGATACTTCGAAGGTTGTGGTAAACTTCAAGCCGGCTTTGATTACTCCCCGAATCTATTTTGATTTCGATATTCAGAAAGAAGAGGATGTGGTGATCGACAGTATCTGGGGTGAGATTTCGGGTATTCCGGCTTCCTTGGACTTCGTTGATAATGTTCTGGACCTGAAGAAAACCTATAAGATGCTTTTCCGGGCCGACTATACTCCGTTACCGGCTTATAGTGACAGTACCAAGGCCATGACGATGAAGGCGTCCGGTCAAATCAATGCCACCTCTCTGGTTCCCAGTTATTCCCGGAGACTGACTACCGGTCCGGGTATTCTTCATCTGGCCGCTTATACACATGTAAAGAACGAGGATGGAACGAAAAAAGGCAAGATATTCCGTGTTTGTATCAATCTGTACAACACCCTGAATGCTTCCGGCCTGCTGGTATGGAATGCCAATACCGAAACTTATGGTCAGGGAACTCTTGGAAAAGACTATCATTTGCGCATCGCCTCTCCATTGAAGGTTGCCAAAGACCGGATTTTGAACAATGAGGATGAAACGGTTATGGATAATTGGAAAGAACTTGGACGAATAGATATAGATATTTAGGAAGAAATGAGAAAAATGAAAAAATATATTCTGTTGTTGTTTTCCGGATGCCTGATGGCCTGTAGTGAGTCCTATCCGGGCATTTATGTAGATGAAGAGGAACAGGGGCGCCCCAGTGATGAGGTGACTGAGGACTCTGTTCCCATTATGCTTGGATTTACCGATCCCGAATACTCCATCATAACCCGTGGTATCGGTGCTTTGGAAGACTGGTCTCAGAGTGAGAACCGTGAAAAGTGGCGCAATATTCAGTTCCATGTGTATGCGTTTCTGGACCGCAACCACGATTTTCAGGGTGATCCGGATTACAGTGTGACCAAGGACTCTTTTCCGGCTTCCGAGGTTCCCTATTGCCTGGTCTATGACCGCAAGGTGAAGGTCGAAGGCGATGCCGAGCCGTCATTGACCTGGGTTGATCCGGTGCCTTATTACAATTCGCAGCATCCCGATTACAAATACAATTTCTTTGCTTCCTATCTGGACGATGCTCGTTGCCTGAGCGAGGAGCATCTGCAGGATCGGGTGGTCAAGCATATTGAGATTGACGGTACTCAGGATATTATTACGGCTTTTGCGGAGCCTACCCGTCGTCAGATCGAGCAAATCCAGTCGGACGATGAGTTCAAGTATATCGCGGCCAATTGGGAAGATCTGATTTACAGTACTCGTACCGGTAACCGAGGCATTTCTCCGGTGTTCCATCTTTCTCATGAGATGGCGCGCTTCAAGTTCAAGGTGGTTGGTGTCACCGACAAGGCCGGTGAGTTTCTGGTTGAGGCTGTTTCGGTAACGACTCCCCGCAAGGGAGCGGCCACCGTCGCCGCCCAGCCACAGAATGGAGTTCCTCCATTGGGCGTGGTTTGGGATGAGAACTCCCGGAGTAAGGTATATCTGGCTACCGACAAGACCCCTCAGACCTTCGGGGCTACGCTTTCGCGCGAGAATGCCTGCTTCGATCCTTTGATTCAGGTAGGCCAGGGCGATACGATTGAGCTAGGTAGCATTATGCTTCCGGCGGTGGAAACCTTCAGCTTGCAGATTGAATACAAGCTGCTTAAGAAACCCGAGAGCGGATACTTTACGGCCAACTATCAGACTATAGCACTTAAAGATGGTACTTTTCAGAAAGGAACCCAGTATGAGGTGGTGCTGAAGGTTTATGGCCCACAGAGTGTCAATCTGGAGATCGATTCCGAGTCTATGGGCTGGATCGACGGAGGAACTCTGCCCCCTATTGATGAAGACAATCCATGAAATACTATTTATTAACTAAAAAGAAAACATTATGAAGAAAAATTTGTTTTTGGCTTCAGCACTCGTTATGGGTATGATGAGTAGCTGTTCAAATGATGTTGAGAACGTAACAGTTCCTGGCGCTGATCAGAATTTGCAGCCGGTAGAACTTTCTATTGCAACTCCATCTGTAATCGTTTCTCCGGAAACCAGAGGTATTGGTACAGTCGGTGATATTGCCGATGAGGCTGGTAATGTATGGAACAGTGAAGAACTTTATGTAAACATGATGTGTTACTATAAAGATGGTGCTGCCGCTTGGGAAGTTTCAAAATGGACCAAAGTAGATGCTGGAGGTGGAACAAAAGACATCGAGAACTTTAACAACGTAAAGGTTACTGCTCCTTCAGTTGGTAACCAAGGTGCATTGGTTATTACTCCATCTGCAGAAGGCCGTTATTATCCTCCTACAGCCAGCAAGCATCAGTTCTTTGCCTACCATATTGATGATGCTATAATTGGTAGCGACTATACTAGTCCTACTGCTGATGGTAATCCGGAAGTTGTTGATGATCCGGTGGGCAAAACCCGCAAGGTTTATTTCAAGATTGATGGTTCTCAGGACCTGATGATGGGTGAGGCTGTTGCAAAAGAGGCTGCCGGAGAATATGCAGATGTTCTGTTCTCTGCCAAATCAGCCCGTGGCGGTGTCATTCCAAATTTGGTTATGAAGCACTTGCTGACCCGTTTCACTTTTAATGTAAACACTGATAAGGATGATAATAACTTAAAGGTAGAAAAGATTATCGTTAAGTCAAAGGATAGAGGTTCTATGTGTGTTGCTTATGCAACTCAGCCTGCTCAACTTCTTGAGTTTGAGGATGATGTTACAGGTCTTGAACTGAAAGAAAAAGCAGGAGCTGGAAAAGGTAAGTTGCAGGCTTTAACTCCGGTTGCTTTAACTATTGCTCCTAAATCTGTGGGTGAGGCTTTGATGGTGGCTCCGGGAGAAGAATCATATGATATTACTATTGTTGCTTCTCAGACAGTTGGTGGTGGTCAGTCTCATACTTTCTCTTATGATAGCAAGATTAAGATTGGCAATGGTGGTGCTCTTGCCGGTTCTTCTTATAAAGTTAACATTACTTTGTATGGCTTGCAGGAAATCAAGATCGAGGCTCAGTTGACTGGATGGAATCAGGCTGATGATGAAATCAATTTGACTCCGGGCGAGGAATTTTAATATTTGATCATTCTTTATGAAGAAAAATATTTTGGTATATGCAGCTGCAGCATCTATGATGATGCTGCAGGCCTGTACCACCGATGAGAACCCAAGTCAGGTTTGGGTTCCCGGAAACAGTGAGGTGGAAATCAAGCTGTCTTCTGCCGGTGGCGGATCATTTACTGAGATAGAGGAAGGTGCTCCTCGCTCTCGTGCTGCTGTAGAGGGAACTACCCTGAATGATATGGGTGTTTTCTGTTTGGCACGTAGCAGACAGAATATCAATGACGAGGAACTGGCTATTGACTGGAGAGACTGGTCTGGCTGTGTGATGAAGAATGTGCAGTCTAACCTGGAAGAGAATGGTAATGTGACTTGGGGAGGACAGTATTTCTATCCGATCAGTCAGTTCTTTGCCTATGATTTCTATGGATATTACCCTTATGTTGCTGATGAGAATATTACCATGGAGCAGTATAAGGCTGTTGCACAATTCACGCTGACCGGTAAGGAAGATTTGATCTGGGGACGTGCTACCAGTACGGATCCTACAGGCTTTAGTGCCAAATTCTTCCGTAAGGCAGAAAATCAGGATGCTCTTCCAAAATTGGATCTGAAGCATATGTTGGCCCGTCTGATCTTTTATGTAAAGGCTGGTGAGGACGTAGAGGGTACCGGTGAGGTTACCGAAGCACAGAAAATGACTGTCGATTCTGTATATATCGTAGGTGCTATGCAGCATGTCAATCTGAACTGGTATATCGGCAGAGAAGATGCTACCTTGAGCTTGCGCGATCAGGTGGGAGCCGATTTCCAACTGTGTGAGCAGAATGGTGATCGGGTAACTGCGGTAACCATGCCTGATAATCATACTGATAAAAAACGTATGGGAGAGAGCATCATGCTTTATCCGCAGTCCAGCTATGAGTTGCGCGTTGTCCTGAAAGATGATCAGGGTAATCTCTTTACTACAGAGAGCACCTTGTCTCTGAAGAACCAGCCGATCTTTGAGGCCGGTAAAAACTATAATGTCATCATTACTGTGCATGGCCCAAAGGAAATCGAGTTGACAGCAAAACTCAACGAATGGGTTGATGCCGGTACGGATACAGACAATAATGTTGATTTGTAATTGAAACTCATCATCTTATTACTTTATATTCTCCCCACAGAGGCATTCGCCTTTTGTGGGGGGATATATTTCTGAATTTTTTAAAATAATCCATATAGTCAATGAAACGTTTTTTGTTACTTATATTTCTATTCATGGCATTGGGGGCTTCTCAGTTACGGGCGCAATTGATAGCCGTAAAGACCGATGCCCTTTGGGACTGTGCCATGGTTCCTAATTTGGGAATAGAATTGGTAACCGGCGAAAGAACCAGTGTTGGTTTGTCTGCTTTTGGTAGTAAAAATCCGTGGGGAAAAGACATCTCATTGGTTGCCGTAATGCCGGAATTCCGTTATTGGTTTTCCGGTCGTCCGATGAACAAGCATTTTGTCGGGCTGGCTGCTTTAGGTACGAACTACGATATCGTGTGGGGAAAGAAAATCCTCAACGGTGATGCCGTAGGTCTGGGATTGACTTTTGGATATTCCTTTTTTCTTTCTTCCCACTGGTCGTTGGAATGTTACGGAAGCTTTGGAGCCGTTTATTATAAACTGGATAGAGGCTATACCACTGATCTGTACTCCAATGCAATGATGCAAACTCACGGATACGCCCTGGTGCCTTTTAAACTGGGAGTGTCTTTCTCATATATAATCAAATAACTGTTGTTGCAATCGAGCTATGAAGCGAAGATATTTTTTACTTTTCATCATGCTGTTATTCTGTGGGGTGGAATATGTTTTCCCACAGGCCAAGATCATTGAGATAACAGTGAAAATGAATGATAAGAAGAACTTTACCAAAGACCCTCTTTCCGGAGCCGAGGTGTTTGGATTTTATGATGTCAGCAAGGCTGCACGAACGGCCAAACGACTGAAAACCGATGTTACCTTTGTGCCCCGCGACGGAGAAGATTTTGATGAATTTCAGACTACCGATGCCGAGGGTGTCTGCGAAATGTTGCTGCCGCCCATCGGAGCCGTTGTCGTCCGCCCGGCAATGGGTGACCCGGTGATCAAGAACGTTGACGGTAAACTGAAACTCGAGGTCCTGATCGATGCCGATGTCGGTAAGTCCTTGAAAGAGGTCACAACAACAGCCAAGAAGTTGCGTATGAACAAACCGCGTCCTTCCCGTCGCTTCGGTAACCGCAAGACGGTGGGACCATGGCCTTTTATCATCTTCCCGAATCAGACCCGCGACGATGCGCGTACCGGTCTGGCGCCGATCGTCACGGTGCTCGAAGATGGCGATACGTTTATGATCGCGCGTCCGTTTATCAAAGACGGTAAGAACTATCAGCAAACGCAGAAACGCCGTATGGGATACGACGAAAAGAACGACCCGTTGACGGCATACCGTTCGGATAAGTTTATGCAGACCCGCGAAGAGGATACCATTATGTTTGGACTGATGCTCTATCCTATTGATGTGAAGAAACATTATCGGGTCAATGCCACTCAATGGTTTGAAAACTATCATACCGTATATTCTTCAGACAGTGTCTGTCTAGACGAAGGGTACGATCTGGAGCCGATGCGCTTTTTGGAATACGATCTGATGCAGATGCCCATCAATATGGACCGTTACAAGCGAAAAGGGCGTCGTGAGATGATGCAGGACAAGCGTGAGCTGAATCTGAACTTCATGGTCGGCAAAGCCGAGCTTGACCCGGCAGATTCCCTTAACTTCCTGCAGCTGAATCAGCTGAAAGAGGATTTGGCCCGTTATGCCGATGATGATGAGGCCGGTATTTATGGCATTGAAGTACACGGACAGGCTTCGCCCGATGGTGGTATTGCCATTAACCAGCGTTTGTGTCATCAGCGTTCGGAATATCTCAAGTCGGAGATTGCCGCCGCTTTCCCGAAACTGAGATCCGTCATGAAGGCGTCGGCCAGTGTAGCCGGCTGGGAAGATGTGGCCCGCCTGTTGGAGGAGGATTCCCTGATGGATTATGCCAATGAGGTGAAAGAGATTATCGCTTCCAATAAGAATACCCAGGTACAGGAGCGTAAGATCCGGGCTTTGCCTTACTACGATATGATTAAGGAGAAGATTTTGCCCCGTTTGCGTGTGGTAGATTTTTCTTTCTCATACTTTACCAACCGTGTGCGTACTCCTGAAGAGGTTTATGAAAAATATCTCACGGATCCCGGGTACAGAAGCGGAAAGAAGCTGAAGCCTTATGAGTTCTATTATCTGTTCCGCATGATTAAGGAACCTGCAGAACTCGAGGTCCTGGCCAAAGAGGCGCTCAAGTCCGTAAAAGACGACGATAACAGAAAACCCTGGCCTTTGGCTGCCTATATTCTGGGACAGTGCTATCTGCAGCGTGACACCTCGGATGCCAAGCTGTTTGAACCTTATCTGGACTGGTCCAGAGCCGGAATGGCTACTCCTGAATTACAGAAGAAAGGTTTCGGCGGTAATTTGTTGGGATGGGTCAACGATGAGGCTATCGTTTCTTCCTATATCACCCATTTGTGTAAGGTTGGTGATTATTATATGGCCGATTCGGTTGCCGTGAATCTGTTGCCGGACGATCCGCGCTTTTATATGACCAAGCGTTTTCTGGACTGTCTGAACGGTATGTATAATGATCCCGAGGTGCGTGATACCGTAGCCGCTACCTCAATGATGAACAAAGTGGTGCTCTATGCAGCTCAGGATGATCCCGATACGGATAATGAAGTATTCCACCGGCAGGCGTTGTATCTGCTGCAGAACGATACCGTGCATTTTAATCCGGAGGATCCTAAGGTGCTCTATATGATCGCTACGTTAAGGTTCCGTCTGGATGCCGAAAACAAAACGGCAAAAGTTTATACGGAAGATCATTTCCAGTTTGATGAGTTCTTTGAACCGTCCTTGGAAGATCCTACCCGTGATACCTGGGGATATCCGCGACAGGACTGGGGATATCCGATGATTCAGTGTTGCCAGAAAGATGAGAGATTCTTGAAATATATGCTTTACGACGGTGAGTTTAACGAGCAATACCGTACCGCTTTCATGAAGGTATGGAAGAAACTCAAAGGTGAGAAAGATAAAGATAAAGAAGATAATTTAAAGACTGATGAAACGATACTGCAATAAGAATAGCCGCTTCCTGAAGGTTTGTATGCTGGGTGGATGGCTGGGCTGCTGCTTTGGTTTTCCGGAGCAGGTAGCAGGAAGTCGTGTATCTGTTCTGGATGTCCTGCAAAATGCTTCTGTTTCGGGCGATTCTGTAAATGTGGCCGATACGGTAGCTGCAAAATCTGTCGTTGTCGACTCTTTGGCTGCTGATACGGTGGTGACACCTCCTCCTGCAAATGTTTTCGAGAATGAAGCCATCGACTTCAATCCTCTGGACTATCAGATGCAGAAACGTTATCTGAAAAAGGGAGTTCCTTTTGAAACCAGGCATTTTTATGACCACATCTTTATGGGAGCTATGTATGGCTACGACCGTCTGGTGCCTCGTGGAGGAGTCGGTAACAATAATGCCCGTACCTTCGGTCTGTTTATAGGCAACCAGTTTACCCGTTTGCATGCCCTGCGTTTGTCGGGAGCTTACACTACCTGGGAGCTTCCCGATACCCGATATCGTATGAAGCAGGCTGAGATTAATGTGGATTATCTGTTCGATTTTTCTTCTTATATCAACGGATACCTGCCTTATCGCCGTCTCTCTGTTTCCGGAGTGTTCGGATTGGGTTATATGAAGAACTCCTATTATGGCGAGCGCCATGACATGCTTAAGGGGCAAGTCGGTTTGCAGCTGAATCTGCGGGTCGGCAGTAATCTGCATGTCTTTGCGGAGCCTTATGTGGCTGTGTCTACCGGACAGGTCGATGTCTACACGCAGCCTTCGGTTTTCGATTACGATGTGCTTTATGGAGTGCGTGGCGGTCTGGCTCTGTCTTTGAATCCGGCCGAGCGTTACCGGCGTGACAGTATATACAACGGCAATCTGTTCTTTGAACTCTCTCAGGGTATGAATTTCCTGATGAATGGTAGTCTGCCGTTTGTCAAGACTCTGGGAACCGGCTATCAGATTTCGGTAGGCAAATGGTTTGATTCGGTGATCGGATTGCGCGCAACCGGTATGGTGGGCGACTATTACTGGACTTCTGTTTTTGAACCCGCCACGGTGGGATCACCTCAATACGAAACGTTGTGTAAGGGAGCTTCTTTTGCCGGAAGACTGGAAGCCATGATCAATCCGCTGAACTTTTTCCAGGCCATGCGTGATCAGGAGCATCACCGGTTTGATGTCAATATCAATGCCGGATTTGAATATGGCTGGAAGATGAATCCGAAGATGGGCGAGGAAACAACACTGCGTTGCAACTATTGGGGCGGTACGGCAGCCTTGCAGTTCCTGTATAATGCCGACAACGGTACTTCGCTTTTCCTGGAACCGCGTTATGTACATGGTATTTATACCGTACCTTATCGCAATGCGATGATAGACAAGAAGTTCACAGACCAGTTCATGCAGATTGCTGCCGGAGTGCGTATCGGCCGTCCGCTGAAGAAAGAACGTCAGCTGTATCAGGATGATGTGTTCGAACCGAGTGTTTTTGTGGGCGCATCGTTTGGAGGAAACAAGCATATGCGTACCCTGAATCTTTTGGGTGACGGAGCGTTCAACTGTCAGACATCCGTTCACGCAGGCTATCATCTGCATCCGTTGGCCAGCTTCCGTCTCCGTATGGAATATCTGCACTTTACCCGCAATGCCACGACTCCCTATCATGTGGATTTCAAGGGTATGGAGAAGCTTTTCTATGCCCAGTGGAAGCATCGCACCGGTTACTTTGAGATGCAGCTCGACTATCTGTTGAATCTGACCAATGTTTATCAGGGATTTAATGCCGGCCGCAAGCTGAATGTCTATGCGCTCTTCGGTCCGGGATATTCTGTGTGTGTCAACCAGGGTGCCCGTATCTATAGTAAGGAAATTGAAGTCGGTGAGAATCCGCGTCCGGTTATTCAGGATCATAAGGGAGAGGGAGCCTGGAGTATTACCGGTGGTGTGCTGGTCGATTACAAGGTGCATCCGCGCTGGAGCATTTTTGTTGATCCTCAGGTGCAGTACTATCTGAAGCCTAATTATGTGGGTGGAGGATCAACTTCACGATTGAACGACTTCTTCCTGAAATTCTCGGTGGGCTGCAGCTATCAGCTATTCCCGTAAAGAGTTTCTTTTGGAGGAATTTTTACGTAAAAAATTCGGACAAGACGGCAAAATGGTCTTGTTTCGAGTCATAAAGAAATAATCTATTGAAAAATAGATGTTTATGAAGGGTGAGAATGACAACAGGAAGATTTGAAAAAAACTTCCCGTTGTTTTAAAAAAAATATCCTGATGATCGTAAAAAATCATCGGGATATTTTCTTTTATAGTTCAGTGATGAGTTTTTGGGGGATTTATTTGAGTAATAAATCCGGACAAAAGCGTAGGGACCTTTTTCTGGCGGACTATTTTCTTCCTTTGAAGTTCTTCAGCGGAATAACGCGTACCTCTTCTTCTTCATTCCAGGAACCGATCCTCAATTTGTTTTCCGGAAGGAACAAGGCACCGAATCCCTGACGTACTCCGTTGCGGTATTGTCCGAACCAAACCCGTCCGTTCTTGTAGTAATAGATGCCGTATCCGTGGCGTTGTCCGTTCATCAGTTCTCCTACATAGCGGTCGCCATTGCCGTAGTTCAATGCCATAAACTGATACTGGCTCAGATCAGCTCCGTCAATAAGCAGTTTTTCCCGGTTGCGGTACACGTATTCCAGCTTTCCGGTTCTCAGGTTATAGGCCGTGTAATGTTCATTGCTGCCTACGATGGCATAGTCCTTGTTGGTAGTAATGCCATAGATGAACTTGCCCCTACGGTAGAGCCCGGTCTGTTCATAGACTCCGCTTTTGAAGTTTCCGAAGCCGTAGAACTGTCCGTTGTGGGCAATCTGTCCGCGGTAGGTGCCGTCCTGGCTTTCATATACGATATACGGAAACTGTCCGATGTAATCCAGTGTAATCTGATACATTTCAGACGGTATCTCTTCATATTTTGCCATCGGCGTGTTTTGGGCAAGGCCTTTCAGGCAGAAACACATTGCCGCGCATATCAGCCATTTCTTCATAGTTCTGTCATTTTGTTGGTTATTGATAATCCTCCTGCTTGCGTAGTTCCTCCCACACGGCCGGGGTAAGCAGTGCTGAGGCGTCTTCGCCGCATCGGATGCGGCGGCGGATTTCCGTGGCACTGATATCGATCAGCGGAGAGGGCAGGAGGGTGACCCTTTCCGGCAGGCTTGAAGAATCTACCGGATAACCGTTGCGTGGGAAAACCAGAATGTCGTAATGTTCCTGCAAGCGACGATATTCTGCCCAACGGTCAAAGGCCAGCCAGTTGTCGGCTCCGATGATCAGTACGAACTGCCGGTCGGGATATTCTTTTTCGAGAGCCTCGAGGGTTTTATACATGTACGAAGGGCGTGGCAGACGGAATTCGATATCACACACTTGCAATTGCGGATAATCGTGTACGGCTATCCGGGCCAGTTCCAGTCTGCGTTGGTCATCCAGCAGGTCGGTTGCCTGTTTCTTGAATGGGTTTTGCGGGGATACCAGAAACCACAGCTCATCCACATAACAGTTTTGGCAGATAAATTCCCCCAATTCGATGTGCCCCCGATGGATCGGGTTGAACGATCCTCCGTAGATACCGGTGCGGGTCATGGCTTCTGTTTTTTATCGAAGATGGATTCCGGTCCTTTCTTCTCCGCCCGTTTTTTGCGTCGGAACCAGATGCCGAAAATCAGCCCCTCAAAGAGAGCCAGAATGGCCATGATCACGGCCAGTTCCAACAGGCGCAGCCACAGGCACAGCAGGCCCAAAGCCAGACATAAGATGCACAGCAGTCCGCTGTACGTCAGATTTCGGTCAATATTCTGCTTGTTCATGATGAATGACTGTTTTTACCGTTTCCGTTGTTTTATTCATTCAGAAAGTCTTTCAGAATCCGCAATGCTTCCTGCTGTGCTTTCTCCAGATCATCGTTGACCACCACCGTGTCGAACTTGTCGGCAAAGCTCAGTTCGTATTCTGCCCGGGCGATACGGTCTTCGATAACCTCCGGCGAGTCGGTACCCCGCCCGATGAGTCTTTGGCGCAGCGCCTCTACCGATGGCGGCTGGATAAATACGCTCAGAGCCCGGTCGCCATAGTATTTCTTGATGTTGCATCCTCCTTTGACGTCCACATCAAGTACCACATTCTGGCCCTGCTCCAGCTGTTTTTCCACCTGTTCTTTTAGGGTGCCATAATAACGGTCCTTGTATACTTCTTCATATTCCAGAAATTCGCCGCGGTCAATACGCTGACGGAACTCTTCCGGAGAGAGGAAGAAATATTCAATTCCGTGTTGTTCGGTGCCGCGTGGCGGGCGGCTGGTAGCACTGATGCTGAATGCCAGATTCAGATTCTGCTGCATCAGGAAATTGATGATCGTGCTTTTTCCACTTCCGCTGGGAGCGGAAAAGATGATGATTTTTCCTTTCATACTGTTGTTTTTACATTACATTCAGAACCTGTTCCTTGATCTGTTCCAGTTCGTCTTTCATTTTGACAACGATCTGCTGCATTTCCGCCTGATTGCTCTTGCTGCCGGTCGTATTGATTTCACGGCCCATTTCCTGAGCGATGAATCCCAGCTTCTTGCCCTGTCCATGTCCCTGGTCCATGGTTTCCTTGAAGTATTTCAGGTGATTGGCCAGTCGCTGCTTCTCCTCGTTGATGTCCAGCTTCTCGATGTAGTAGATCATTTCCTGCTCCAGACGGTTACGGTCATATTCCACTTCCGGGATGGAGTTCAGGCCATCGATGATACGCTGGCGGATTTTTTCGGTACGGCTTTTTTCATAAGGCTCGATGCTTTGCAGCAAGGCGGCGATATTCTCCAGCTTCTCCGAGAATTTCTTGTAAAGTGCGGCTCCTTCCTGTTTGCGGAAATCCACCAGTTTCTGGAGCGCTTCCTCAATACCCTGTTTGACTACGGTCCATTCCTCGTCAGTAAGTTCTTCCACTTCTGCACGGGTCAGCACATCCGGCAGGCGCAACAGAGTGGCAAACCAGTCGCTCGGCAGCGGAATGTTGCGTTCGCTGCTGATGGTCTGGATCTGCTTGTAATAGTTTTCCAGCAATGCTCCGTTGATGGGAGTGGCGTTCAGGCTCTCGTCTTTTTCAATCCACAGGCTGAAGTCCACTTTTCCGCGTTCCAACGTTGCGGCGATGAGGGCTCGGATCTCGATTTCCTTTTCGCGATAAAGAGATGCGATGCGGGTAGACAGATCGAGTGCCTTACTGTTGAGTGATTTGATTTCGATGTTTATTTTCTTTCCGTTATATACGGCTGTAGCTTTGCCGTAACCTGTCATTGACTGTATCATAATTTAACAAATGATTTTGTGCAAAATTACAAAAATGCAAGCAGAAAATTGTATTTTTGCGAATTAATAAAATTTATTAGGTTTTTTCTTTATAATAATTATAAAACCAGTTGTATTCTGAGAAAAGATTCCATGCCATGTCATTTTCGGCCCATGATGATATTTCGTTGTTTGAATCTACATCATCAATGATATTTTGCCGTAAATTCTTGTCATTTCTGGCTATTTCTACATCTATATCTGTGTACTCGGATCTTGAAATCTTACACCATATTCTTCGGACCAAAGTAATCCATGCATTTGTCAAATTAAGATGTTTTTTATCGAACCAACTGCAGTCGTAAACGGAATCATCATAATCCAATTCACCTTTAGAGGTGTAAGAAATACCATTGACAAGATCTGAAGAGAGGTAAATTGGCATAACGAACCTCTCTTGTCTGTTATTATTACAGCAATGGCTGTTCACAAGTGTTTTATCCTCAAAAGTCGCACCATTACATGAGGCAACAAGATTATGGTATGATACAAAATGCGGATATGGCATACCTGTAATTTTTACCTTTTTCTGAGCATCTGTAGGTTCACCTTCAAAACATACAGTAATGTGCTTCTGGTTGAGATTCGAGAACTTCAAATAATGCGCTTTATCTGATTCCCATTCATCAGACTTTATTTTATGGGGCACAATATGTTCATACGTAATGTTTTTCTTGTGCTTGTCTTCTGTATCTTTTAGAAATAACCTTCTCATACAATAGCAGCAGAAACTATTGCCATGATCGTCCTTTTGTTCGTTAAAAAGTACTGAACCAAGTTTTCCAAGACGTGAGCTGTCATATATGAGGTTTTCGTATTTATGATTTGCGTTATTCCAGCAACTATCAATAAAATCCTTGGTTTGCTTCTTGCCATCAGCTTCAAATAGTGTACCTGTTTTCCTAATGTAGCGCATATTACTCTTCTTTTAACTTCTGATAAAGCTCTTTGGTAATTTTCTGAAATCTGTCTTCTGAACTAACCAGCAACCTGATTGCGGCAAGTGTTTCTTCAGCAAGTTCAGATTTTTCTCTGCGCATTAGTCTGAGATATTTGCCTTTTAGTTGTTCCAGCTTTGCATTGCGTGGTTCTGTGTCCATCACAGCCGAAAGTACCAGATCATAATCCATTCCATACTGATCGGATATATTAGCATGGTCATAGATTTCACCATCATGTCTCAGAAGGATTATTTTACCAAAATTCCCGAGTTGTGTATTACTGATTACCAAAGGAGAATGTGTGGAAACTATGAATTGTATATGCTCAAAGGTCGAAGTGAGACGCTGTAGTACATCCTGTTCCATTGACGGATGCAGATGAAGATCAAGTTCATCGACTAACACAATACCTTGAGGCTCATATTCAGATCCATTGAGGATATACGAACGGTATGCAATATCGAACACAATATTGTAAAGTCTTTCATAACCGGCGGGTAGTTCATCCCATCGTCTGCGGCTACCATCTGCAAAATATGCCACAAGATAATGTTCATTAACACCATCAACAATAATGTCCGTAATCCGTAAGGTATTGGTCGTATCTGAAAGATTTGAATCTGCATTTGATGTAAATTTCTTAATATACTTAAGTATAAAGTCAATCTCAGCAGCATACTTTTCGATATCATTACGACATGCTTTGGCTTCTTCAGACTCTTTATCCACAATACGACTCAGTGTTTGCTGTCTTCTGAACAGGAGATTATATATGCGTATGAAACGCTTTTGCCAAATTAATGCACACGAAGAGTCCTTATCCCAATGATAGTATCCCCAGCCTCTATACAGCTTCTCGTCATTATCTAACATTTGTTTTATTGATTCACTTAGTTTGTCATCAATATGTGGATATCTGTCAGAGTAGTAAACAAACAATGGCCAAGCCGTATGATCAGTGTAATTTTCTCTGAAATACTTGTAAGCATCCTTATAATAAGAGTTTTGCAATTTTGCATTCGGAGTAGAAAACTTTCGGAACGACCATGAGGGTATGTCATCAGGTAAACCATTGTCGTAATTCATCTTTTCGGCAGTTATCTTAATATCGACAAGTTCTGCCGGTTTCATATCGTTATCATGCCAAATTTCTCTCGAACTTAGATTTGCGACGGACAATTCATTGACATTTCCTACAATTGTTTGGTATCCCCATGAAGAATTGTTCGAAAAAAAAACACTTAGAGCATTCTTTATACTTTTGATCAATGATGATTTACCACTTCCATTCTTACCTATTAATATAGTTACTCTATCGGCAAATTGAAATGTTGTTTGCTGGTAACAATGAAAGTTGTTGATTCTTATTTCTTTAATTCTCATAAATCTGAATTGGCAATAAGTTATATATTGTGAGATGTAAAAGTAATTTTTATTCTTGATATTGGCAAGTTAAACAGTGTTTTTCTATATTTCTGTACGGTAGAAGAGGATTTTGATGGAGAAGGCTTTTACAAATAAAAATCATAGATATGCAGCCAAACATTTCAATAAATCAATGATTTTGACTATTTTTGCAAATCAAGGATAATCACTCTATAAGGTCAAGTAAAAACGATTGTAATTAAAATAAAATATGTCTTGTATTCTACATATTGAAACCAGCACACGGGTATGCTCCGTGGCATTGAGCGAGGACGGTGCCAATGTCTTTGAAAAGGCTGATTATGAAGGACCGTCGCACGCTGTGTTATTGGGAAGTTTTGTTGATGAGGCTTTGTCTTTTGCCGACAGTCATGCCATGCCCCTGGATGCCGTGGCTGTAAGTTGCGGTCCGGGTTCCTATACCGGTTTGCGCATCGGTGTTTCCATGGCCAAAGGCATCTGTTACGGCCGTAATATAAAGCTGATTTCCATCCCGACTCTCGAACTTTTATGTGTGCCGGTGCTGCTTTATCATGATGAATTGCCGGAGGATGCTTTGCTGGTGCCGATGATCGACGCGCGTCGCATGGAGGTCTACTCGGCTGTTTACGACCGTGCCTTGCGGGCCGTGCGTCCGGTGGGTGCCGATATTATTGACGAAAACTCCTATGCAGAGTTTCTGGCAGATCATCCTGTTTATTTCTTTGGCGATGGAGCGGCCAAATGTGAGGGAACGATTACGCATCCCAACGCCCATTTCCTGACAGGCATCCAGCCGGTGGCCAAGAACATGTTTCCGTTGGCCGAAAAGAAAATCGCACTTGAAAACTATGAGGATGTGGCTTATTTCGAGCCTTTCTATCTGAAAGAATTTGTTGCTTCAACCCCTAAAAAGCTTTTATGACATGATGGAATATAATACCCAACGCAAAAAACTGCCGATACCCGAATATGGGCGCGTTATCCAGAATATGGTAGACTATGCCCTGACGATAGAGGATCGGGCAGAGCGTCAGCGCTGCGCCTATACGATTGTTTCCATTATGGGCAATATGTTTCCGCATCTGCGCGATGTGCCTGATTTTAACCACAAACTGTGGGATCATCTGGCCGCTATGTCTGATTATCAGTTGGATATAGACTATCCCTATGAGATCACTCCCGAAGCAACGCTTCATGCCAAGCCCAAACCTATGGCTTATCCGATGAAGCGCATCCGCTACCGTCATTACGGTTATCTGCTGGAGAGCCTGCTGAAAAAGCTCAAGGATATGGAAGACGGACCGGAACGCGAGGCCCTGGTCCGTCTGGTGGCCAACCAGATGAAGCAAAGTCTTTATAACTGGAACAAGGATGGCATGGATGAGGAGAAAGTGGCAGCAGACCTGGCTTACTATACCGAAGGAAAGGTACAGCTGGATTTGAATACTTTCCAGTTCGCGTCCCTGCAGACCCGCTCTTTGGGTGCGATGGTCAATAGTCGCGGACCGAAAAAAATAAACCGAAAAAAAAATAACTGAGAAGAAACTGTTTGAAATATGGCTTCATTCGTCATTGAAGGAGGAAGAAAACTCTCCGGTGAGATTGTGCCTCAAGGGGCCAAGAACGAGGCGTTACAGGTGTTGTGCGCTGTGCTGCTTACTTCGGAGAAGGTCATCATCCGGAATCTTCCGGATATTCTGGATGTGAATAACCAGATTCAGTTGTTGCGTGATATCGGAGTGAAGGTAGAGCCCATCACCACGGGTGCCTACTCGTTTCAGGCCGATCAGGTAAATATCGATTATCTGCAGACCGACGAATTTCTGGCGCGTTGTTCCAAATTGCGTGGCAGTGTCATGTTCATCGGTCCTTTGTTGGCGCGCTTCGGCCAGGCAATGGTCGCCAAGCCCGGAGGAGATCAGATCGGTCGCCGGCGTCTGGACACCCATTTCCTGGGTATGCAGAAACTGGGTGCCGAATTTATTTATGATGCCGGAAAAGGCGTCTTCCAGATTCGGGCCGAAAAGTTACGGGGCGACTATATGTTGCTGGATGAGGCTTCTGTAACCGGTACCGCCAATATCATTATGGCTGCGGTATTGGCAGAGGGGCGTACAACGATTTATAATGCGGCCTGTGAACCCTATGTGCAGCAGCTTTGCAAGTTGCTCAATGCCATGGGGGGCCGTATCAGCGGAGTGGGATCCAACCTGCTGACCATTGACGGAGTGACTTCTCTTGCCGGAGCTGAGCATACCATTTTGCCCGATATGATCGAGGTGGGCAGCTTCATCGGTATGGCGGCTATGGTGGGCACCGGGGTGCGCATCAAGAATGTGGCCTACGATGAGCTGGGCATCATTCCCGATACCTTCCGTCGTCTGGGCATCGTGATTGTGCGCGACGGCGACGACCTTTTCGTGCCCGAGCAGCCGCACTACCAGATCGAGTCGTTTATCGACGGATCGTTCATGACCATCAGTGATGCTCCCTGGCCGGGACTGACTCCCGACCTGCTGAGTGTGCTGCTGGTAGTGGCCACTCAGGCCAAAGGATCGGTACTGATTCATCAGAAGATGTTCGAGAGCCGTCTGTTCTTTGTGGACAAACTGATTGATATGGGAGCCCAGATCATTCTTTGTGACCCGCATCGTGCCGTGGTGGTGGGGCATGACAAGCAGATGAAGCTGCGTGCCGGAAAGATGACATCGCCCGATATCCGTGCCGGTATTGCCCTGCTGATTGCGGCCATGAGTGCCGAGGGAGTCAGCCGCATTCATAATATCGAGCAGATTGACCGCGGCTATGAGGATATAGAGGCCCGCCTGAATGCTTTGGGTGCAAATATAAAACGTATGGACTGATGATACGCGAAAATGAAGTTTACAAAATCGGAGTGCTGACAAAGACTCATGGCGTGAGTGGTGAACTCTGTCTGAGTTTTACCGATGATATTTTTGATCGGGTAGACACGGAGTATCTGATCTGTCGCATGGACGGCATTCTGGTGCCCTTCTTCCTGGAGGAGTACCGCTTCAAGAGCCGTTCTACGGCCTTGGTCAAGTTTGAGGATATCGATACCGAGGACGAAGCCCGCAAGATGATGGGGGTAGAGGTATTCTTTCCGAAGGCATTGGCTGAGGAAGTCGAAGACCAGATTTATTCCTGGAGTTATTTTGTCGGCTTTGGGGTAACGGATGAACAGTCGGGTTATCTGGGGCATATCGAATCGGTAGACGAATCTACGGTGAATGTACTTTTTGAGATCAAGCGTCCCGACGGGCGTTATTTTCTAGTGCCGGCCCATGAGGAGTTTATCCGGGATATAGATCATAACGGAAATATGATCTATGTATGTCTGCCCGACGGATTGTCTAACCTATATGAAACAGATTTTGATGGAGAATAAGAAAAAGAAAATCGCTTTGTTGGGATCCACCGGTTCCATAGGAACTCAGGCGCTGGAGGTGATCCGGGAGCATGCCGATCTTTATGAGGCTTATGTGCTGACCGCCAATAATAATGCCGATCTGCTGATCCGGCAGGCCCGTGAGTTTCGTCCGGAGACGGTGGTGGTGGCCAATGAAGCCAAATATGCGCAGGTACAGGAGGCGCTGTCCGACCTGCCGATCAAGGTCTATGCCGGAGCCGATGCCATCTGCCAGGTAGTGCGTGAGCAGGCCATCGACATCGTGCTCACCGCCATGGTGGGTTTTGCCGGTTTGCGTCCGACGATCAGCGCCATTGAGGCCCATAAGACCATTGCGCTGGCCAATAAGGAAACTCTGGTTGTGGCCGGAGCGCTCATTACGGAACTGGCGCTGCGTCATCGTGCCGCCATTATTCCGGTGGATTCGGAGCACTCTGCGATCTTTCAGTGTCTGATGGGAGAGCATAGCCCGATCGAAAAGATTATTCTGACGGCTTCGGGCGGTCCGTTCCGCACCTTTACCCGGGAACAGTTGCAGCATGTTACCAAGGAGCAGGCTCTGAAGCATCCTAATTGGGATATGGGAGCCAAGATAACCATTGATTCCGCTTCGATGATGAATAAGGGTTTCGAGGTGATCGAAGCCAAATGGCTGTTTGATCTTACTCCCGAACAGATAGAAGTGGTGGTACATCCTCAGTCGGTGGTGCATAGTGCTGTACAGTTTGCCGACGGGGCTGTGAAGGCCCAGTTGGGAGTGCCTGATATGCGGGTGCCCATTCAGTTGGCCTTTTCTTATCCCGAGCGCTTGAACAGCTCGTTCGACCGTCTGGACTTTTGTCTGGCATCACCGCTTACTTTCGAACGTCCGGATACGGAGCGCTTCCGCAATCTGGCACTGGCTTTCGAGGCCATGCGTCGTGGAGGGAATATGCCCTGTATTCTGAATGCGGCCAATGAAGTGGTGAACCGTGCTTTTCTGGAAGACCGTGTAGGTTTCCTGCAGATGAGCGATCTGATGGAAAAGGCCATGAGTCAGATGCCTTACATTTCCGATCCTACCTTGGATGATTATTTGCAGACCGATGCCGAAACCCGTGCGCTGGTAAGCGGATGGCTGTAAGTTTTCCGTTTGTTGAACTATTTATACCTATTATATATAAAAAAGATTTATGGACACTGCGTTAATTAAGGCCCTTCAGCTGATCCTGTCGTTGTCGATTCTGGTTATTCTGCATGAGGGAGGGCATTTCTTCTTCTCTAAGCTTTTTAAGGTGAAGGTGGAGAAGTTCTATTTGTTTTTTGATCCTTATTTCCATCTGTTCAGTACGAAGGATAAATGGATTACACGCATCTTTCCGAAACTGAAGAAGAACGAAACGGAATATGGAGTGGGATGGCTGCCTTTTGGCGGTTATGTCAAGATTGCCGGTATGATTGACGAGAGTATGGATACCGAGCAGATGAAACAGCCGGTACAGCCTTGGGAGTTTCGTGCCAAACCGGCCTGGCAGCGCCTTTTTATCATGATCGGCGGTGTGCTGGTCAACTTCCTGTTGGCGCTGTTTATCTATTCCATGGTGCTTTTTGCCTGGGGTGAGGAATATCTTCCGATGAAGAATATCACCCAGGGGTTTCAGTTCAATGAGCAGGCTGAGAAGCTGGGCTTCCGCGACGGTGACCGTTTGCTGGCTGCCGACGGCGTGCCGTTTGAGCGCTGGGATGCCAATGTATATCGCACGCTGACCGAGTCGCAGGTGATTACGGTGGAGCGCGACGGCCGCACGCTGGATATTCAGCTTACCGAAGAGCTGGATCTGTTGAAGATGCTCAAGGAGCAGCCGCCGTTTATGGCTCCGGTTGTCCCTTCGGTGATTGACTCCGTATTGCCCGGTTTGCCGGCCGCTCAGGCTGGAATTCAAAAGGGCGACCGGATTCTTTCCGTAGACGGATCTGCGGTAACTACCTGGAGCGATTTTGACTATCTGATGGCCAAGAAGTCTGATGTGCTGGCCGCCGGATGTACTCCTGCCGACAGTGCCCGTTTGCGTCAGATGCAGGTGGTGTTCCTGTCTGAGGGATCTGCGGTGGCCGATACCGTAACCTTGCAGCTTTCTAAAGACTATATGTTGGGCATTGTCAAGAAGAGTCTTTTTGATTACTGTGCTCTGGCTCATAATGATTATGGATTCTGGGAGAGTTTCCCGGCCGGAATTTCTCACGGACTGACCGTTCTTTCGGGTTATGTAAGCGATTTGAAGTATATGTTTACTTCCGAAGGTGTTAAGAATGTGGGTAGCTTCGGTACGATCGGAAGCATCTTCCCGGCCACCTGGGACTGGCAGAGTTTTTGGGAAATCACCGCATTTTTGAGCCTGATGCTTGCGGTGATGAATATCCTGCCGATTCCGGCATTGGATGGTGGTCATGTACTCTTCCTGATAGCCGAGATGATCATGCGCCGTCCGCCTAGTCAGAAGTTTATGGAGCGTGCCCAGATGGTGGGTCTGGCCCTGTTGATGGGACTGATGCTTCTGGCCTGTTATAATGATATTGTGAAGTTCCTGTTATAAGATAGGGGAGAAAGACTCCCGAAATCTTGAGATCCATGTAGCGTAAAGTGTTTTCTGATGCGCTACATGGATCTTTTTTATGCAACATTTATGCAACATCTGATCCTGAAAACTCTGAAAAGTTAATATTTTGACATTCCAGATAAAAAGCATTGGTAAATTTTTCTTGAACTGTTTTTTATTTGTAATTTTGTCCGTTGAAAATGATAGTCATTTAATTATATATCAAGGTTGGTTTTAGTTTCGTTTCTAATATTAAAAATGTTTATATAATTATGCATGCAGTTGTTAATCGTTGTCTTATATTGAGAACTGTAATAAAATCATTATTACTGCGGCATTGTTGGTGCGTAAAAAGATCCGTACTATTGGAATACGTAGGTGTATTAAGTTATGTAGGAATACACGTTTTTGTTCTTTAGATTTTTTATTTACTGTTTTTGTTTGCTTGCTTCTGAGAATACTGAAGAGCAATCTATTGTTCTTGCTGGAAGACTTGTTTCCTCCTTGTAGGATAACTATATGCTTTTTCTTTCTGTTGCCTGATGTGAACGGGTATATTATAATGTAATGAATACTGAATGGAGCAAATATTGGATTGTGCTGATTAACCTGTGAACGTTTGTCGGCCAGATCCTTGAATCCATAGGCTGAATAAGCTTATAAAAAGAATAAAATATGAATAGAAATATGAAGGAAAACAGGAAAAAAAACAAACTGCCTGGACGTGTCTTAATGTTCGTCCTTCTGTGTTGGGGGATGTCTGTTCATGCATTTTCTCAAAATGTGGCATTGAAAACCAATCTTTTGTATTGGAGTACAACCACTCCAAACCTGGGGATAGAAGCTTCATTGGGCCGCAAGCATTCTGTACAGTTGTTTTATGGTTTGAACCCCTGGAAGTCTACAGGAGGAAAAACCATCCGGCATTGGGTCTTGCAACCGGAATACCGCTATTGGTTTTGTGAGAGTTTTAATGGTTGGTTTATCGGTGCCCATCTTATGGGCGGAGAATTTAATGCCGGTCATGTAGAACTTCCCTTTAATATGCTGAAAGACTTGAAGGAACACCGTTACGAAGGATGGTATGCCGGAGGCGGTGTCAGTTTCGGTTATCAGTGGATGATTTCCCGGCATTGGAACTTTGAAGCCTCTTTAGGCCTTGGATATGATTATATCCAGTATGAAAAGTTCAAATGCGGTGAATGCGGAGAGAGAATAAAGACCTCGCATGCTCATTATTTTGGTCCGACCAAGGCTGCATTGAGTTTCCTGTACATTTTCTAATATTAATACGACATGGTTATGAACAAGTGTATAAGTATTTTTAGTCTGGCTTTCCTTTTTGTGATGAATGTTGCGGCACAGCAGGAGCCGGTTTCCTATTTGGCCGGAAAATCAATCAGACTGAAACAGAAAGTGGTGGAACATACGGATAATAATCTGGTATTCCGTGTGGATCTTCAACTCGATTCCTTGGAATTGCCCTCAAACGGCCGTTATGTGTTTACCGTGTTGTTGCGCGACAGGAATAACGAGAACAATGTGGAGCTGCCTCAGATTGTGCTGAACAGTCGTAAACAGGATATCTCGTATCGACGAAGTGGCTATAAGAATTTTCCCGATCAGACGATAGCCTTCCGTCGTAAGAACCATACAGCGCAAACCCTGCATTATGAGGCCGTGGTTCCTTATATGGACTGGATGAAAAATTCTGATGTAGAACTGATAGAGGATTATTGCGGTTGTGGAGATGTGCTGAACCAGAATGTTTCTCTGATTCATCAGTTGCGCACTCCTTACATGCCTTATCTCCGTCCTCATGCTGAGGCTCAGAAAGAACGTCAGGAAGAGGGACGCGCATTTATTGATTTCCCGGTGGATCAGATCACTTTGTATCCGGATTACCGGAACAATCCGCGTGAGTTGAGTAAAATCATTCAGACGATCAATCTGGTCAAGGAAGATAAGAATACCAGTATTACCGGTATCCGTATTCATGGTTTTGCTTCGCCCGAGTCACCGTATGAGCACAACGCCTATCTGGCAGAGAACCGTGCACGTACGCTTAAGGATTATGTGCGCCAGTTGCTGAATCTGGATGACCGCCTCTTTACTGTTGATTTCACTCCTGAGGACTGGGACGGGCTGCGCCATTATGTGACAGAAAGCGGATTGAACCATAAAACCGAAATCCTGAAGATTATAGATGACAACAGTTTGGAACCGGATCCTAAAGAATGGCGTCTCAAGTCCACATATCCGGAAGAATACCGGATGATGTTGGCCAACTGGTATCCGGCTCTTCGTCATTCCGATTATGTCGTGACTTATCGGGTGCGTCCCTTCTCGGTTGAGGAGGCCAAGGAAATATTGAAAACGAAACCGCAGCAACTTTCTTTGGAAGAGATGTTTCTGGTGGCACAGACTTATGAACCGGGAAGCCAGGAGTTTAATGAAGTGATGGAAATCGCGGTAAGAATGTTTCCTGACGATGAAACGGCCAATATCAATGCGGCCTGTTCCCAGATGGAGCAGGGTAATCTGGACGCCGCCGGCAGATACCTGGATAAGGCGGGAGATTCTCCTCAGGTGTTGCATGCCAAAGGAGTGCTGGCTATTTTGCAGGGAGACTATCAGAAAGCCCGTGACTTTTTGAATCGGGCAAAGGCCGGAGGAGAGATGGATGCCGAAAAGAACTTGCAGATTCTGAATTAATGGAATAGATATTTTAATTATTAATTTTTTAACAATATGAAGAAGATTAGTTTATTTTCTTGTGCACTGGCTGCGCTGATGCTGGGCGCTTGTTCTAACGAGGCTGGTGTGACAGACGGCGATCAGGGGATCGAATGGAATGAAAACGGAAAAGGGTTTGTAAGCCTGGCTATCCAACTTCCGACACAACCGAGTACACGTGCCAATGAAAACTACGACGATGGTACACCGGCCGAGTATGAAGTAAAGAATGCTACCCTGATTCTGTTTGTCGATGGCGTTGTAAACAGTGCTTATGGCATGAATCTGAATTTCTCGCCCGAAGGTACACCTACTGACAATGTGACCACAACGGCTAAAATTACTCAGGAAATCAACCGGATATCTGGTGTTGATCCTGATATCAAGGCATAGGTCGTGTTGAATCACAATGGAGTCCTGGCTGTAGATAATGGTGTTTTGAAGGTAGGAAGAACAGATGTTACCGGTAAAAATCTTGCAGAATTGAATGATGCGGTTAAGGCTGCAATAGGAACCAACTACAGCTGGCATACAGCAGGTTGGCTGATGTCCAACGCGATTATGTCAGATGTTCCTGGAGGTTCTGCCCAACCGTCGGGCGCCAAGGTTGTCGGACCACTGACAGAGATTGATGCCGATAAGATCAAGAAAACAAAAGGAGAGGCGGATGCCAGTCCGGCTGCTGTAATTTATGTAGAAAGAGCAGAGGCTAAAGTGACTGTAAAAGGTTCTTCTTCTTTGGGAACGGTAACGAACGGGTCTGGTTTGAATTATACTCTTGAAGGATGGGCTTTGGATAATACCAACAAGACAAACAAACTGGTGCGTGATGTAGCCGACTTTAATACATGGAAGCTTTATAGCTCTTCCAAACTGGGTGCCGGAAGTTCTGATTATCGTTTTATCGGTAATACATCCATCACCTCTGCCCCTTCTGCTTTGATGTATAGAGTATACTGGGGTGATGATTATAATTATTCCGGAACATTAACCGAAACCGGTCTGACCACGGTTGGTGGCGCTGCCGCTACTTTGCCAACGGTCAAGCCTGCAGACGGAACGACTGCGGACTATTGTTTTGAGAATACCACGGATCTGGCAAATATGACCGAAGAGAACCTGACCCGTGTTATCGTCAAGGCTAAATTCAATAACGGAACTTCTTTTTATACAGTAGACGGAGACCGCAGTGCTATTTGGACTGAAGCAAACGTGAAAAAAGAAGCTGCAGCCCGTCTGCTTCTGGATGTGACATTTAATAATTGGGCCAAGAATAATGTAAAATCAGGGGAAACCCTTTCGTCGGAAACAGATTTTGACGTTACATTTACAGACAAAGCAGCTGGAAAACGCACTATTAAAACCATTGTTTTAAATGCTAGAGGACAGGGTAAGTTGAAAACTGGTGCCGCAGCATATCCTGCCGATGCCGCCACTCTTGCCAATAATCACATCAAGTTGGAATATTATGCCAACGGAATGTCATATTATCCTGTATATGTGAAGCACTTTGGAGACGAGCAGACTCCTTGGACTGAGGATGACCAGACAGGAAACACTGTTTATGGAAGCAATCCGAGTGATTATTTAGGACGTTATGGCATGTTGCGTAATAACTGGTATGATATTACGGTAAACAGTGTGAAGAGTCTGGGTGATCCGAATGTCGTAGAAGTAACGGATAACCCGGTAGATAAGAAGGATGCTTATATTTCCGTGAAGATCAATGTTCTTTCTTGGGCCAAGCGCAGTCAGAGTGTTGATTTGTAATTCAGATACTTTGTAAATCAGTCGTGTGTGGCCGGAGTGGCCGGCCGCACACATTTTTCAAATCATGTTGCCAAGCAACAAAACAGGTCTGTACGTCAGGACCGTGAAATGGCGTAGTGCTGTGCTCCGGCACGAAGAGAGGGGCATCAGGGTGATACATCATAAGGCCCGTCTGGAAAAGAAATAAACGAGGTATGCCTGATAAAGGCAGGCCCACTAGATATCAAGGAACCAAATAAAGAAAAAATAAAAACATATCCATATGAAGTATTTTTCTGTAATGCGTCTGGTCAGGTTGTGTCTTGCAGCTTTGTCCGTTTGGGGATTCACTTCCTGTTCTCTTATGACCGAAGACCGTGAAGACTGCCCTATAGGTCTTTATCTGAGTTTCAGGTACGACTATAATTTAGAGCGCGCCAATATGTTTTCCGATCATGTAGGTGGTGTTGATGTATATGTCTTTGACGAGCAGGGAAAATACATAACCCGTCAGTCGGAGGCCAATATCCTGGACATGAAACCGCTGGCCGATCCGTCGTATATGATGCACATGGATCTGCAACCCGGAAAGTATAAATTCATTGTTCTTGCCGGTCAGGATGCTTACGATAAGCTTCAGGAAAGCGAGCGTGCGCATTTTGTGCGCTCGGAGTTACAGAGCGGAGCGGATATGACTGATCTGGATATACGTCTGGAAACCACAGAACAAGGTGGGGTATTGCTGGTGGAGAACAAGGGACTTCCGCTGGACACGCTTTGGCATGGAATGGAGATAGAGCCTGTAGAAGTTTTTGCGGAAAAGCCTACCTATCATACCGTATCTTTGGTGCGTGACACTAAAAAAATCAATGTGACCCTGCGTGAGTTGGATGATCCCTCACAAATGGATGTGGCCAACTATGAGATGACCATAACCGACCGCAATGCCCGTTTGCTATGGGATAATGCGCTTGATGAGCACCAAACCGTGGTCTATACGCCGCATGCAACCTGGAATACCGATGACCGCACGCCGGCATTTGATCCTAACGGAGAGCCGATAGAGGGGATTGGAAAGATCGCCCATGCCGATTTTATGACTTCCAGAATTCTGTATCATGAAAATGCGGCTGATGACGGTATTCTGTCTGTGGTCAACAAAATCACCGGGGTTGAGGTGATTCGGGTGAACTTGCCTGATCTGCTCAGCCGTTTGCGTACGAGTGAGGACATTTACCGATATACGGAACAGGAATTTCTGGATCGTGGCTATGATTATCAGCTTGATTTCTTTCTTAAGGGAGATCGCCTTGCTTATGTAAATATCAGTATCAGTATACTGGGTTGGAGCAAGCGTGTTCAGTTTGAGGATTTGTAACGAGTTTTGAAAACGCTTATGTATAGAAAGGTTTTATATACAATAACAGCTCTGTTCGGATGTATGCTTTTCTGTGGATTGGTTACAGGATGCATTTCTGAGAACTATGGAGAGGAACATACGGATGATGGTATGCAGCCCCGATCTTATGTGTCCTTGAGCCTTGTGTCTGCATCAGGGAGTGCTACGCGGGCTAATCCGACAGGAGGAGAGCAAGGTGACGGATTGGAGGAAGGGCAGGATTATGAGAATCGGATCACCAAGGCTGTCGCCTTTTTCTTCCAGAGTGACGCCGGTATAAATGGAGACGCCGATACACCGATTCTGGCAATCGTGCCATTTTTTTTTTCATCGGCGGGTGAAAATGGTACATATACAACCGCCCCCAGGCCGATAACTCTGGAAAACGGTACTTATCGGGTACTTGTAGTGGTCAATCCCGGAATAGAGTGGTGGAGTGGCAGGGAACTGACATTGGGAGATGTGCGCGATTATATACAGACGCAGGCATGGAATGTTTCCGGATCAGATCCTGCCGCCTATTCTGATTTTGTGATGACATCTGCTCATGATGCGGAGTTTACCCTTGACTCCAATCCCCAAGACAATCCGGCAACAGCAACCGTAATGGTGGAGCGGATGGCGGCAAGACTGGACTATAAGGCCGATGCATCCTATACTTGTACCGATTCGGCTTACCGGAATGCGACCGTGGAAATCACCGGAGCAGCTTTGGTAAATAATCTTATTGCGGGCAGTTATCTGATGAAGCGGGTCGCAAAAGATGTTTCAGGTACCGACTTGTCTTATCTTGGAGATGAAACCTTGGACGATCAGGGAGTGGCATCCAATTATGTGCTAGACCCGTGGACTTCCGGCAAGACTGCCGCAAACCATAGTTTTATCATTGGGGGGGTATCCGGAAGACCTGTTTCTGATCTTTACCGGATTTGGTTTGAGAACGGGAGCGCTGATTCGAAGTGGTGGGCAGAGTATGTCAAAACCGGAACGGAAGTTTCCGACGGAAAGGAAATATGGTATCGCATCGGTTATACATTGGAAAATACTACTGATGCTGATGAGGCGGGCACCCGTTATAGTACAGGAGTGGTTTTTAAGGCCACATTCCATCCGGAAGGCATATCCAATTATAAGGATGGCAATACTTTTTTTGCCTATGGCAGCAGGCTGTATGCTTCTATGGAGGATATGATGGCCGCGTTTTATGGCAGCCGGTTTCATGTCGGTAATGCCGGATTTGCCGGGTTGAAAAATTGCCGTACCTGGGGAGATGTCAAAGATTTTATATCCTCCGAACTGGTGGATAATGATCCTTCCGGGTATGATGACTTCCTGAAAAAGGAACTTGAAGGAAAAACGGATGATGTTCTCCTGACTGAGGCTGATCATGACCGTTTGGACTGGAAAAATTATATGATGACTGAGTGTGGCTATTCTGCAACTAAAAACGGAGGTGTGTATGCGGTGACTCTGGATCAGAATCAGAAAGTTACCCGTATGGAACTAAAACAATATGGTGTACGCACCTATGAGAAAGCGGTTTGCTATTATACCTGGTGGGTTCGTCACAGCAATGATCATGACGCGACCAAGAAAGGGATTATGGAGTATGCCATTGTCCGTAATAACATTTATAAGCTCACCGTAAATAGTATCTATTCGTTGGGAAGTGAAGTGCCGGAGACGGATGAGAATATCCTTCTGGACATATATGTTAAAGACTGGTTGTTGCTTCCTGAAGAAGTTCTTCCTATGTGATGAATTAAATTTTTAAAAAGGATTATGTATTATACGAAACAGATATTGCGTGTTGTGTGCAGAAGGCTATTGTTGCTGCTCGGCCTTGTTTCTGTGACATCGTGTATCACGGACGATGAATATGGTCGTGCAGGTATGGATACCATTACGATGCAGCTGAACCTTACCGCACGTGAGGAAGGGGACTTGAATTCGAGAGCCAGTGAAGTGGGGACGAACTCGGAGTATATGCACAATCTTTGTGTCTTTCTGGTTCAGAATGGTACCGTTATTAAGAAGTTTTATCCGGATTTGTCTTCAAATCCATTGGCCAAAGACGGAAATCTGAGAATCTGGTTGTCTGAACCTTTCCAGATAGACATCGGAGACTATACGGTTTACGCCTTTGCCAATATTGCCTCTTGTTATAGTGAGGAATGGGGAAATCTGATTGATCTTAAAGAAGGTGAAACCATGCCTGATATTGATGAAATCGTACTTCAGGATCCGGTTTCAAAAATTGATTTTAAGAATAGCTTTATTCCGATGAGTGCCAAACAGACGGTTACCGTAACGTCTGAAACCAAGGCTGTCTCTATAGCATTAGACCGTCTGGTCAGTAAAATCAGGGCTTCTGTGACGGGTAAGGCAGGAGCTAAGGTGACAGGTTTTTCTTTTGAAGGGTATGCTGACCGGATTGCTCTTTTTTCTGATAACAATAATCCCGAAGATGTTCACTATGACCGGAAAAAGGTTATCAGTATGTCTGGTGACGGAACTTTGGTCGCTGACGGCAGTGCGGAAACAGGACAACTGGCAATTCCGGATTTTTATGTTAATTCTTCTCCTTCAGGAAATCCTTTTCAAGTGGAAATCGTGACGGATGAAAAGGGAGGAACGGTTTATCGCGCTGTTACCCAGAGGGATGATCTTCCGAGAAACAGTATATTCCCCCTGAAGTTACAACTGAATTATTCAGATTTTAATCTGGATGCAACCTGTTGGGTTAGTCCGATAGGCAGTTTTCCTGTTGAGGTGAATGTGGGTTTTTCACCGGACACCTATGAAATCAAGGTTCCGGAGGGATGTCAGTTCGTTTTCGAGGTCAGTGTGGCCGGTGGTTCCAATGTGTCTGATCTGAGTACGACCTGGAATATTCTTCATCCGGTAACCGGAATAGATTTTGATGGAGCAACATCCGGAGGAACTACCCTGAAAGGACATGTTACGGCTACAGTCGGAAAACAGTTTGATCTTCAGTTGGTCGCTACCTGGAAAAACGGAGACGCGTCCTATCATCGTACGTATACCGTGAAGCTGATTACTGCAGATCTTGCCGATTTTTCGTTCAAGACACAAGGACGGTCTGTGAATTCCAATTTTGATTATTTGAAGCCCGAAAGACTTTGTATGTTTAAATAAAAGGGAGGAGATGTCATATGAAATATATACGCTTGTTTGTTTATTGTTTGTTGTTTGTCTGTGCTTTAAGCTTCCCTTACCATACAGACGCACAGGTTGTCGGTAATAAGTTTCTGGACGTTTATTATCCAAAGGTGAGTACGCAGAATGCAACCATTACGGCAAGAACACCTGAAGATGTTCCGGCAGGAAATGATGTGAATAGAGGTATACAAAATGCATTCGACGGAAAGAGAGAGGGAACATGGTGGTATTCTACCCAAGCGGGAACGATTAATGTAAACCTGTCCTTCCCGACTCCTGTTTCTATATTTGGCTTTCATATTTATGGCAGTGGTAATCCTTTAGAGAGAGAAGAGACCATTATAGTGTACATTTCCTTTGATGGTCAATCATGGACTTCCATAAAGGAGTTTCAGAATGACAGGTCCCGTCGTGACAATGATTATTTTTTGGACCAGCAGGTAAAGAATGTCAAATATTTACGTTTGCAATTGGCTCCCGGGGCATCTTCGGATTTTCTGGCCATAAATGAGATTACGCTGTATTCAAACAGGTTGGATATTGCAAGTGATTGGGTGACGCATAAAAGATCCAAATGGTTTGATTTAAGAACACAAATATCAGAGGCCACAAAAAATCTGGACCGGTTTAACGATGAGACTCCCTGGTTTACCTTACAGGATGGAACCACTCAGATCCAGGCAGCCCATGTATCTATGGATACCATTTATGTGCATAAGGGAACTTCTGTTAAATTGGTTGTACCTGATAAACTGCGTGTTTCCAGTGTCGTTTCTTATCAGCGTTGGTATAGCTTTCAAAATGATGGAATTTTTCGTACCCAGAATGTCAATGGAGGTGAAGTGTGGGATCTTTTGACACCGACAGGCAATATCCAGCCATACAGAATGGCTAACGGATATATCGGTAAGCCACTAACCTCGGGTGATCTGATGGAAATGAACTTTTATGTTCCTACCGATGAAGAGTTTGAAACATGGTTTGGTGGTATTGGCGCCAACGATAACAATTACTATCTGGTGGGATGTGATGTATCCGGATATACGGATTTTACCCAGAAATTCAGTACTTCTGTTTCCGGTTCTTCACAGTTCTATCCTACGAACCAACCAGACGGATTGACTTATGAACCGACTCTTACTCACCGTGTCATTTACTATATTCAAACTGTAGATGGTCCGGATGACGGTCAGGGGAATACCGGCACGGAAACAAATGGCATAAACCGCTTGAAGGATCCGGAGTATCAAGGAGGAGGAGATGACGGAAAATATCTGGAAGTGTATGACATCTCTTTTCCGTTTACCCGTGTGTCAAATCACACGCTTGAAGTTGTCGCTTTGTCAAAGGATGCCAGATCGTATGCGATCCCGGGTGTAGAGAAAACAGAAGATCACAGTAATTTGAATGTTAGATTGGTGGACGGAGGTTCTGGAGTAACTTTGCAGACGACCAGTCTTTCAGACACGTCGCGTGTCATTCAATTTCGCTATCCACAAACAAACCCTAAGGATAATACCCAATATGTGAATGCTAATAACAGTACGGCAACCATATTTGTAACCAAGACTGTAGGAGGCAAAACCTATAATATCGCGAAGTATCATCTGACCTTTGTCCGCGATACCCGTTTGATCACTCAATCCCAGCTGAAACAAATTGAGGATGGAAGCATACAGGATGAGTATATGAAATTTTATCAGTTCCGTACAGACAAGTATCTGGAAGAAAATTATCAGTTACTTACGAAACTGAATTTTGATTATGATTATACGGTAGGAAATATATATGGGGAAAAGGGGTATTATCCGTTTCCGTTGGACTGGACTTCTAACAGTTACAGTTTCTATGATGGAGCAAACGGCAATGATTTTAAAAAGCAGAATGGATATTATCCAGAATGGGGATATTATGCCATTATGAGCGGGTTCATGGAGAATCTCTATTGGGAGAGTTCTTCAAAAGCCCAGCCGCTTCCCGGAAGTACCTACCATATGTACATTGACGCGTCGGACCGTGCCGGTGTTATCGCCCGTTTGCCATTCAGACAGAATTTGTGTCCGGGTTCGGAAATGTTTGTAACCGCATGGGTGAAAAGTGCTGTAAATGAGTCGGATCTATCAGATGCAGGTATGCTTTTCTCCGTAATGGGAGTGACGAAGGATAATAAAACTGGCGAAGAAATATATGTCCCGATATTCCGTCATGCTTCCGGGCAGATACGGCGTACTGATTTCTTGAGTGGTATGCCAGGAACGGGATCTGGAACCAATGAATGGATGCAAATGTATTTTTCTTTCATCATCGATAGTCATGTACAGTTTGATTCTTATGTCCTTCAGGTGGAAAATAACAGTGCTTCTACAGTGGGCGGTGACATGTATCTTGATGATATACGTGTTTATATGGCCACTCCAAGTGCCAAGATAACCCAGTTGGAAGCGACCTGTGTCAACGAACGGACTTTGATGAGTATTGAACTGGATTGGGAACGCCTTTTGTCACGCCTTGGAGATGTAGAAGGTAAGCCTGAGATTGAAGGTATAGATTTTTGCTTTATTGACAAGGTCAAATATGATACTTATCTGGCAGCGAACCCTTCCGATTATGAAGGAGCGATCGAAGCGTCAGTGGTAGAAATCGGAAATGATGAAGAAGGTGAAGGTTTCTACAGTGAGAAGTACAATTCCATGTTCTTTGATCTGACATTCGAGAACAATACCTTATATGGAGAGAAGCGTCCGAGCCTGCCACGGGACAATGAAGGAACCGGAGCCAATAAAGGCAAGTATTTCTTTTACAGTACCACAGATGAAGCGGGAATCAGGGCACTGGCTGTAGATTTTTACTCAAAGCTGACTCCAAACCGTTCTTATTTGATGCTGATCCAGATTAATGATGGAAACGAGGCGAACGCGGAAGATTTTGCAGAAAGTATTAATGAGACATGCGCTATTGTTACCCCTTTTTATGTGACCGCACAAAGCCTGCTTCGTGTGAATGGTGAGGTGGTTGATCCGACGACCGACTTCTGTGCCGGTCAGATTTTCAGTTTTTCTGCTCAGGTGAGGATTCCTCAAAGTAATGAAGACGGAACAGAGTCATACATAACAGTAGACAAAGGAGTGTATTTTGACTGGTTCTTCGGTTCTGAAGAGGAGTTTTTAGAGGCCAATCCGCTATATGGAGACGAGTCGTTGGAGAGTGCCTTGCTTACTTTCCGGGATATATTTCCTGATAAGACAGACTTGTCCGGGGTTGTGCCGGGTGTCTATGAAACCATTGACGGAAAGACAGAGACCCTGACTCAGGATGCGATCAGCCTGATAGACCATTATATTCAGGCCAAGGATCATAATGAAGCGTTGAATAACCGTCTGGTGTTGCATAAAGATAAAATTGATATCACCTTACTTCAGTCCGGACTGAAACTGGTTGTTCAGCCTATTCCTACGTTGGTGCCGCCCGGAGGAAATATAGATCCTACGTTGTGGGCCAATGTATGTTGGTCCTATATTCCTTTGGAGTTGAATGCATCCGGTGCTGCTCCACAGCTTCGTGCCGGATTTAATGCTTTGAAATATCCGTCGGAAGAGTTTAATCCCGGTTTGCGTATCGGTCTTGGTCAGATTGATGAACTTTCGGAGGCAAAGCCATTGAAGGTCAGTTTGCGTGGTGCCAAACTGGTAACATCCGGTGCTGAAAGTCTGGGTATGGTTACTTCGGCTTCTCCGGATATCTTCAATAAGGTTTATCTCATTGATACCAATGATCCGGCTTATAAGAATGAAACCTTCTTTCCTACAGATTTCAGTGAATATTCCTTGCCGGTAGGTGTCATAAAGTCGTTACAGGCTCATCCTTATACGACAGATTCTCCTTACGATGATTATATGGAAATCTATTTTGATACGAATACTATTCAGAGCAACGGGTTCCAATTCACGCCGAAGGAGGGATATGCCTATACCTTGGCTATTCACTTTGAAGAAAAAATGGAAGAGGATCAAGCTTCTGCAAACAGTTGCTTTGGAGTGTTTCATATAGAAATGAAGGTGGTTCCCGAGTATCTGAAATGGAGTGCTTCGGATGCTACCGGAAACTGGAATAATGATGCCAACTGGAAACGTGCTGATAAGGATGATTTGAAGAAAACAGATGCAGACAGCTATCCGACTAATGAGGACAATACGACGGCCAACGGTTATATACCGATGCTGTTCTCCAAGGTTATTCTGCCGAAAGACAGTAGGGTGGAGCTATACATGGCCGGTTTCGGCGATTCGGGAAATGCCTGGATAAACAGCAGTCGTCCGGAGCATATGCAGCTGCCTACAGAGAATGTACAGTATGACCTGATGGCTTATTATCATGAGGGGCAGTATTCTGCAGAGCGCTATCGTGTGAACCTTTGTCAGGATATTCATTTTGAGCCAGGCGCCCAGATGCTCCATGCCGAGCAACTTCTGTATGACAAAGCCTGGATTGACATGGAGATTGCTCCCAGACAGTGGGTTCCGGTCAGTGTTCCTTTACAGGGAGTGGTTGCCGGTGACTGGTATGCGCCGACAACAAATGGCAGGCAGGAAACAGAGTATTTCAAGGATATTACTTTCGGAAACGGGTATAACCGTCTAAATCCTGCTGTTTACCAACGCAGTTGGAGTGCCGGAGCGAGTATTGTGGAGAACAATCAGGGAGGATCGCTTCCTGTATCTTTTGATACAGACTGGAGTTCTGTTTATAATGATGCTGCTGTACCTTATACGGCCGGTGCTGGATTTTCTGTCAAGGGAATCCTGAATCAGGGGAGTTCTCAGGCACAGACTCCTTTGCTGTTCCGTTTTCCGAAGGCAGATGAAAGTTATGATGTGGCTACCGTTGCCGGATCTTTGGATCGTAAGAATGCCGGCAAACTCTTGACGGACACCCTGATGAGTCGTAAGGATCCGAATGTGTACGAGCCACCGGTTGAGGTTACTATTACCCTGTATCCGTCATCCGACGGCAAGTATCTGATGATTGGTAATCCGTTTACGGCTTCATTGGATATTCAGGCTTTTATGGAAGCAAACCGTGATGTGTTGCAACAGAAATACTGGCTTGATCCGGATATGGAAAAGGAGCCGGCAGTTGTATATGATGATCAGGAAGACCGTTGGTCTGATGGACCTCGTTTTGCTGCTCCTTATACGGTATTTTATGTTGCAGCCAGCAATCCGTCAGAAGCCAATTCAGGGGTTCCTGTAAAAATTACGGCAGATATGCAGGCCTTTGATGCCGGGGATGCTACCGGAGAAAACAAGATGAAAACCGTCCGTATAGAAGCGGTGAATGCTGTGGGTAAGAGTGTGGCTACATTGATTCCTTCTCTTGCTGCAGACAATCAATATCTGCCGGAAGAAGATGCGGAAATGATTCTGAATCTGGACGGAAACGATAGCCAGGCCCCTATGGTCTATACCATTGCCGGTGACCGGGCTGTCAGTGCCAATCAGGTAAAAGATGCACGCTTGGTGCCGTTAGGAGTTTTTGCACAAGAAAACAGTCCGGTGACCCTTGTCTTTCATGGAGTGGATGCGCTGAATCATGCCTTTCTATACGACGCGGAACAGGATACGGAAACTTGTTTGACAGATGGGTATTCATTAACTGTGAACGGACCTTCTCACGGTCGTTATTTTATTTGTATGGATGAAACGACAGATATGGAAGAGCATAAGGATGATCGCCTGAGTGTTTATTCTGTAGTACCTAATCAGCTTGTTGTTTCATCTGATTCTCAGCTGGATGAGATAACGGTGTGGACGGCAGATGGAATCCTGATTCAGCATGTGCGTCCGGAAAGCAAGGTTTGTACACTGAATCGTATTCCCAGCGGGTTGGTTCTGGTAAAGATTCAGTCGGATACTCCAGTTGTCCGTAAAGTTGTAGTCAAGTAATCTGTTTGCTTTTTTGAACATTATCACTCTGCAGGTTTTCTATTGTGAAGTATGAAAACCTGCAGAGTTTTTTGATAAATAACCATATCAGATCTTTTTGTTGACGGTCTACTGCAAGTGCCCTTTTTTAGTTAAGAATCAGTCCTTTTAAATCCAAAAAGTTAATATATTTAACGTGAGTTCGATGAATTATAAGTAGTTGTAAAATTGGTGATTAGCGAAAATTGTTGTATCTTTATAGTGTTG
>CALUKY010000019.1 GCA_944321345.1 uncultured Paraprevotella sp. | reverse complement strand
CTTGCGAAGAGAGAAGTTGTTTTCTGCGATAAGTTGATTGGCGATAAGTTCCACCCTATCCATTAGATTTTTCATGTTGTTTCTCTCTGTCAGTTGAACACGACGACCACTTTTTTCGTATTCGCACAAGGTCAACCATTCTTCCATAGTGTATGTTTTGCCCAAACGAAGAAAGACTTTCTGTCCGGCATGACATACACGCACGGCAACAGGAAGCGGTTGCGAATAATCTCCTGCTTTTCGTATGTCAAGAGTCAACGAGCCATATACATTGCCATTAGAAGCTGTGAATTTAGCAAGGCATTTTTCACCTCTTGAAATGGTTTTTACCTCCTTATTCACCATTTCGGTGACCTTATCAATTCCTTCTTTCTTCATAATACGTTAATTTATAAGCCAAACTTTACTCGTTTCGGTGACCTTGAGGTGACCTTTTCGGGAGCAAACTACTGCAAATGTATGTATTTCTCTGCAAACTGCCAAATACATTAGATACTGTAAATCAACACATTTATATTACACGGAATTTTATGAAATATTACTCAAAAAGACTCATAATCTGGAGGTCCCAGGTTCAAGCCCTGGCTGGTCCACAAAGAAAATCAGGCAGTTACGAATCTCGTAGCTGCTTTTTTTATATACCCAAATTCAGGTATATTTTGTTTTGCTGATATTAAAAAATCTTCAGAATAACCTTCCTTAAAAAATATTTCTGTAACTTTGCCTGGTATTTACTGTGTGAACTTATTTGCATAACACTTTGTAGATGAGCAACATAAAAATAAAAAGTTTTAGCAGAATCGAATTGGCAAAATGCTCAGAACTATAGCAATCATACTAAAATGAATTTTATGCTATCCCCTCACAAACAGTTTCTGATATCGCAATCCAGGAACATGCTATCGGGCTGATTCATGTGCCATTCCATCTTTGTGATAAAGACTTGCAAGAAGTAATAATAAAATATTAAGTATAAGACCATTTTAAATTATGAAATTTTTCCCCCGTAAGACAGCAAATGTTCTGCTAAAAACAGTGATCGGTCTGGTGTTGACCGCCTTGTTTGCAATATTTGCAACCAGCATCAGTCCGGTATATCATTTCGACGAAGCTAAGCCATTCAGTGGTCCGGACATCTTCAATCCTTATGCCGCTCTGAAAAGCGCAGACTCCGTTTCCTGGAAAAGAGCGAACTTTCATACGCATACACGGGTAAAAGGTATTTTCAACGAATGCGAGTATTGGCCGGCTGCGACCGACGAGGCATACCGAAAGTTCGGCTATGACATAGTCACCTTTTCCAACCATAACGAGCTCACGGTGCATCCCTATGACACAGCCCTGCAAGTGAACGTGTATGAGCACGGCATCAATCTGTTCAAATACCACAAACTGGTGTTCGGGTGCGAAAAGGTAAACCGTTTTGACCACCTCCTGCCCGTTTTTGCATCTCAAAAGCAGTTTCAGCTGGATCTGCTGGGCGCGGAGTCGGACTTCATCCAGATGAACCATCCGCTCAGAACCATCGGCACCTGCCGGGCTCATATGATCCGCCTGAGCGGATACAGAATTATGGAACTGGACAGCGGCAAGAGCACCGAGAACGAATACTGGGACTGGGCCCTCAGCGCCGGAAGATACAGCTTCGGACTGGCCAACGACGATCTGCACTATCCCGACCGCACGAAGAAGATAGCCGTGCGGTGTAACTTCCTGTATTGCCCCTCGGCACGATACGAAGATATCAGGAAAACGCTGCTCGGAGGATGCTATTATTCCATGCGCGTGCCGGATTACGGACACGGCGACTGGCAGGTGAAATACGCCAAGAACAGGAACCTGCCCTATATCCGGAACATAGGGCTCGACAGCGCCACCGTGTTCATCGCCCTCTCGCGTACGGCCGACAGCATCAAGTTCACCGGACAGGATCACACCACACTGGCCATGGCGCGTCATTCCTCACAGGCCCGTTATGACATGACTCCGCAAGACCCTTACGTAAGGGTTACGGCCTGGTTTCCCGACGGGGAGGTGATCTATTCGAACCCCTTTGCACGATATGACGCTTCTGTATCGGAAACACCGTATCGGCAGCCAACCCACACCGTAAACATTCCGCTGACCATTCTTTTCAATCTCGTGGTTCTGGCCCTCTGCGGCGGAACAATCGTATTATTCTATAAACTGATTTTCAAATGGCAGATTTTCTGAAAAACAAGGGCTCACTGGCCGGGGTATCGGCTGTATTGAGCATTTTTACGCTGGTGGCATTTCACTGGCCGTTCTTCCGGCTGGTAACCGACAATGTCAAGGGCGATCTGAACGGAGTGTTCATCACCGTCAGCCTGATCGTGCTGATGCTGGCCCTGAACTTCTTCTTTTATACCCTGGTGTTATATCTGGGACGCATCGTGGGAAAATGCCTGCTGGCGCTGCTCTTCATCGGAAATGCCGTTTGTCTGTATTTCATCAATACCTATCAGGTGCTCGTCACCGACAAGATGATGGGCAACGTGTTCAACACGCAGTATTCCGAAGCTTCGGGCTTCTTCTCGGGGCAGGCGCTGCTTTACGTTCTTTTCCTGGGAGTTCTTCCCGCGGTGTATCTGTTCGTGCGGCATATTGACTATGGCAGACCGAAACGCTTCTTCATCAACACAGGGTTGTCGCTCGCCCTGGCCCTCGTCATCGCCCTGGGCAACATGACAAACTGGCCCTGGATAGACCGACACGCCACCAAGCTGGGCAGTCTGCTCATGCCCTGGTCGTACACCGTAAACTCCATCCGCTTCTACAACGCCGAGAAGAAAAGAAACCGAAAGGCCATTCCTCTGCCCGATGCCAGAATCACCACGCCCGGCAAGGATGTCTGTGTACTGATTATCGGCGAATCGGCAAGAAGAGAAAACTTCTCACTCTACGGATACAACAGGCCGACCAACCCGCTGCTCGGAAAAGACAGTGTAACGGCTCTGAGGGCCGAAGCCGCAGCTACCTATACCACCGCCGGAGTAAAGGCCATCCTGGACCACAAGCCTACAAACAAGCTGTATGAGATCCTGCCCAACTATCTGTTCCGCAACGGAGTGGATGTGGTATGGCGCACCACCAACTGGGGCGAGCCTCCGGTACATATCGACAGGTACTACAAAAGCAAGGACCTGCAGAAGATGTATCCGAAAGCCGACAGTAAGTTTGATGAAATCCTGCTTGCCGGACTGAAGGAGGAGATTCTCTCCTGCCCCAAAAACAAGATGCTTGTGATTCTGCATACCAGTACCAGCCACGGCCCGACCTACAACAAGAAGTATCCGCCGCGCTTCGAAGTCTTCACTCCGGTATGCCAAACGGTAGAAATGGCCAAGGCCAACCCCAAGGAGCTGATGAACGCCTACGACAATACCATCGTCTACACGGATTATCTGGTACACTCCGTCATAGAGATCCTGAAGGAGATCCCTCAAAGACGCAGCTGCATGATGTTCGTATCCGATCACGGAGAGTCGCTCGGTGAAGGAAATCTGTATATGCACGGTGTCCCCATGGCTGTTGCTCCCAAGGAGCAGATTGAAATACCTTTCATCGTGTGGACCTCGGACAAGAATATGAAAGTACGGTCCGATCAGGAAGTAGGACAGTATCATGTGTTCCACAGCATCCTGTCCTTCCTGGGAATAGACAGTCCGGTTTACGACAAGGAAAAGGATATCTTTACGGAAAACAAAAACTGACGGCATGATGACTCGCATCCTGATATCATTTCTGCTGACGGGTGTCTTTACGTGCACCCTTCATGCCCAACAACCCAGTGCCACCGCCCAAGCAATGGCCCGTCAGGGACTGGTAGACATTCACGAACTGGCTCCGGATATTCCGGTAAGCCTGATGTATGCGCGGGCCGACAATTTCACCGGCCGGGTGCTTTACAAAGATCTCAAAGAGGCCTATCTTCATCCCAAGGCCGCCAAGGCTCTGGCCAAGGCCCAGCAGATTCTGAAAAAATCGCATCCGGAACTCACACTGAAGGTGTACGATGCCGCGCGCCCCATGCACATCCAACAGATTATGTGGAACGTGGTGGCCGGCACACCGAAAAACATTTATGTGAGTAACCCCAAAAACGGAGGAGGCATGCATAACTACGGAATGGCGGTGGATCTGACACTAGCCGACGCGAAAGAAGACAGCATCCCGATGGGTACGCTCATCGACCATCTGGGAGCGGAGGCACACATTGACAAGGAAGCCCAACTCGTGCAGAAAAAAGTGATTTCGGCCGAAGCCAAGCGCAACCGTGAATTGCTGCGCTCGGTCATGAAGCAGGCGGGCTTCAAGCCTCTGCGCACCGAATGGTGGCACTTTAATCTCATCTCCCGCGCACAGGCCAAAGCTTATTACAAACCCATAAAATAGTGTTTATGTTTCATCAAGATACGTGGGACTTTATCCGCCGACATGCGCAGGACGATGTCCGCAAATTGGCCCTGAAGCGTCCCGATAGTCCGAATGTGGACCTGAAGGAAGCGCTCACTCAGATTGAAGGCTATCAGACGGCACGGAAGAAACTGCCGCTTTGGGCGGAGAATCCACAGCTGGTCTATCCACCGCGCATCTCCATGGAGCAATGCTCGTCAGAAACCACCGCGCTCTACAAACAGCAGGTAGTGCGCCGCTTGTTGCAAGGCCTGGGGGATCTCGGGAGCAACGCACAGAACCATCCGCTGAGCATGGCGGATATGACCGGCGGTTTCGGCATTGACTTCAGCTATCTGGCTCCGCTCTTCGACCGGGCCTGTTACATCGAACAGCAGGAAATACTCTGCCGCATTGCACGGCACAACCTGAAAGTCCTGGGACTGGAGCAGGCCGAAGTATTGCACGGCGACGGAGTGGAACGGATGCCGGAGAAAGCTCCGCTCACTCTGGTCTTTATCGATCCGGCACGCCGCGACCAACAGGGAAAGAAAACCGTAGCCCTGAGTGACTGTACTCCCGATCTGACCGCCATTCAGGAACGCATACGTTCGTGCAGCCGCTTCTGCATGGCCAAGCTGTCGCCCATGCTCGATATTCATCAGGCACTTCAGGAACTGAACGGAGTGATTGAAGTGCATGTGGTAAGTGTGGACAATGAATGCAAGGAACTGCTGCTGATCCTTTCCTCCGAAGATACAGAAAATACAGCAGAAATGGCTACAACGGAAAAAAAACAAGAAACAGGCAATAATACGGCCTCAGAAACAAACAAAACCGAAGACACTTCCGCAAGCAAGGCCGAAAACATCTCCGCAGACAAGTTTGAAGACACCAGCACAACCTCACATCCGGAACAAAGCTACGCAAATAAACCTGCAGAAACACGTATCTTCTGTGTCAATCTCCAGAAGGGCGAACAGCAGACCTTCGAATATACCGCACAAGAAGAAGCCACGGCCGAAGCGGTCTATACCGACCAGCCGGGCGCTTATCTCTACGAACCGAACACTTCGCTGCTCAAGGCCGGAGCCTATAAATGTCTGTGCGCACGTTTCGGTGTCCGCAAACTGCATCCAAACAGTCATCTGTACACCTCCGACACGCTGTGTGCCAACTTTCCGGGACGGCGGTTCCGCGTTACGGGCAGCCGCACCTTCAGCAAGCAGGATCTGAAACAAATCGCCCGCGATATTCCGCAGGCGAATATCACCATCCGGAACTTCCCGTCAACCGTACAGGAGCTCCGCAAGAAACTGAAAATAAAAGAGGGTGGCAACCGTTATCTATTCATCACCACTCTGAAAAATGAACAGCACATCATTCTAGAATGCCTGAAAGCGGAGTAACTCCGTTTTCAGGCATAACTATGCATCCCTCCCAAGAAATAATTCACACCGATATAAGTCATCAATACCGTGAGAAAGCAGAACAGCAGATAAAGATGGCAACGCACCGGAGAACGGAACACGCGGAATCCGTGCAGTGGCACGGCATAAAGCAGCAGATTGATCAACGCCCACACTTCTTTGGGATCCCATCCCCAATAACGCCCCCAGGATACATTTGCCCAAATGGCTCCCACAAAGATACCGGAAGCCAGCAAGGCAATGCCGGGATAAAGGAACAGACGGGAAAGAAGCAATAGCGACTCCTGTCGTTCTACCAGACGGCAGTCCGGCAAACGATGCAATACCTGAAGCAACAGCGACACAATGGCACACAATGCGGTAAACGACAACAGAGCATAGGCACTCATGATGAGTGACACATGAATGCTGAGCAAAGGAGAAGAGAGCACGGGCACTAAATGCGTCATAACGGGATCCATCTGCGAAAGTCCGGAAACCAACAAAAAGAAGCCCGACAACAGAAAACCAAACGACACCAAGGCTGGAAAGCGACGATTAAGTAGCACAGACAACAGAAGCACCAGCCACGCCAAAAGGAGCATCGTTTCATAACCGTTGCCCATAGGCAGACGACCGCAAATCACCCAACGGAGCGCAATATGCGCAGTCAGTAGGGCGAAAACTCCTCCCAACAATACCCATACCCCACCCCGCATCCAAGGATTACAGACATAAGGAAGCGGACGGTTTTTCAGCAAAGCAAAAATCAGAGTCAGAAACAGAAGCAATCCCACCGTGAGATTTATCTTATAAAGCATTCCGACCGCCGGAAACCAGTTGTACAGACGCTCGGCACGCAGACGAAGCGAACCGGGCACTGAATCCCCGCCATACTGTTGCTGATAGCTTTTTATCTTGGCAAGCATATCCCACAATACGACATCATCTCCCCGACGGACTCCATACTCGTAAAGCCAACCGAAGGCTTCGCGCACAAAGAGCTGTTGCGCCCGTGGCGTGACAGCAGGCAAAGAATCCACGGGGCTATACCAACGTATCAGACCGTCGAACTGCCTTGCGGGAAACACGCGCATCATGCTCCCCTGTCGCATCAAGGCCAGAAGCTGCAGGCGTTCATCCAAATCCACAGCTGCTTTGTTGAGCTTGTTATGCTTGCCCCGATAATAATCCTCTACATAAGGCTGAAGCACATAAATCCCACCCTGCATCAGTTGGTTTACCGACACATACTTGCCGCATTGCAGAGCCTGCCTCAAACCGGTATCCTTCACACGCACCAACGGCTCGGCATCCCATTCGGCGGCATAAAAAAGAAGACCGGCCATAACCTGTTCGGCCGAATAATTCCGATAACTGTTGCTACCATGCAACTTGCGCACCATATCCAAGGCCAATGTCTGCATGGGGCACACCCGCCCCTGATAGGAAACCAACAAACAACCGAACTCCTGCGCCCGGTCTTCGCGCAACGTAGGAAGAGCACGCACTTCCGAGGCCAGTACCAACAAGCAGCAAAGCATCATGAGGCGATGCAGACGAGGATTGCGCCACAAGCTCCGGAAACTGCCATTCCGCTCGCAAAGCATCCAGATAAGCGAGACAAATAGCAGGAAATATCCGGCATAGGTCACCGGAATGCCATAACGGTCTTCATTAAGGCTCAGATAACTCCCTTTTCCGTCGGCATCATAAGAAGTCTGATAAAAACGGATACCCCGATAGGAAAAGATACGGTTCATGGAAACCATTCCGGAAACCAGGCTACCGGTCGGCTCTTCTTGAATCGTAAAAGAGGTTTCATAGTCGGCGGGCATCTCGGAACCGGGATGATAGCGCACCGAGAACTGTTCCAGCCTCATCGTAAAGGGTAAACAAGTAGAAACTTTACCGTGGAGCGTTTCTTCCTGAAAAGAAACAGTCGGCACTCCTTTTCGTAAATGGACAACTCCTCGACGTGCCGTAAGAAAAGTCAACAAAGCCCCCAAAAGAATCAGCAGCAGCGAGGCATGCAGAGCTATCAGCGCCCCACGGAACTTACGACGCAACAAGGCTGCGCAACCGGAAAAAGCTACCCATCCCCACAACAGAACAAACCACCAGGAATGATAAACATAACGGACCACAAAATCTGTCCCAAACGACTTTTCAACAAAAGTGGCTGCAGCCAACACAAAGACCAACACCCATAAACCACCAAATGATAATTTCTTCCAGTTCATACTTCTGCATTTAAAAAGCTGCCCCAAGGCTGCATGCTTCTCTCTATCCTCTGAATCTGTCTTTATTTGATCGGAATGTTTTTTCCAACACTAAAAAAGCCACTGCCCCTTCCGGGGGCAAAACACTACTAAAGACCCCGGAAGTTCTATCAGGCAGCGGCTTCATTAATTTTCTGTTTTCCGTGTTGCAAAAGTAAAAGAAAAGAAAAGCTCTGTCAATACACAAAAAAGATGATTCTTCATGAAACAGTGATGACCGGACTGAAAGCCCGGTCATCCAAAAGTACTCATATTTAGGGAGTAAAAATCAGAAAGGTTCATATTCCGGATTGCCCTCCGGAATCAAGGCCATACATTCCATCTCGACCAGCCAACCGGGACGGCATACCGGCGCCCACAAGATAACTCGGGGCACACTCGGAAAGCGCTCCTCGAACATACGGTTTACCAGTTCGTAATCGGCCACATCGCGCAGATAAACCAGCATATGGGCCACATCATCGAAACCGGCCTTACCCTCGGCCAGCAAAGCCTCAACATTCTCCCACATACGCTCCACCTGCTTGCGGATATCCCCAGGATGCACTACCTGGCCGCGGTTGTTGATACTGGCAGTTCCCGATATGAAGAGATGGCGACGGTCGCCATAGTCAATATAAGTACCGCGTTCGAAACTTACACCATACTCGGCTGTGGGATTCAGATAGTCGGACGCATAAAGAAACTGCATCTGTCCGTATTTCAGCCCCTCTACGGCATAGGTATCCATTATGGCCAACGCTTTGGCATCAGGCTTGCGGCCACAGATGCCGGTGCTGGAAATGAAATGGGTGGCTGTTGTGAGTCCTTTTTCCCAAAACAAGCGGTTTCTGCCGGTAACTACTCCCGCATAGTTCACATCTACGTTCTGCACAAAGAACCAGGTGCGCACGCAGTTTTCCAGCAAATTCATTCCGCGCTCTTCAAGCAACGTGGCATAGCGGTTCAGCAGATCATAGGTCTGCACCTCGGAATCCGCTCCGACGGCGGTCATGTCTCCACCCCACCAGTGCGTGTAGCTGTTGTGCTGGAAAGCGCGCAACTCGCCCGGACAGGCAAACGGCTGCATGTCGGTTTGTAAATAGGCCCAAAGAGCTATCTTACTGCCGTCGAGCGGCGGTTGTTCGATGACGGATACGGCATAAGCGGCATCCTGCAAATAGCCGGCGAGTTCTTCCGACTGATTGGCACTGTCGCTCAGGAACACCCGGACAAACACCGGAAGCGCTCCTGACAAATCTTCGCGGCATACTCGCACAAAATCACCGAGCACCTGCTTCAGCTGTTCGGAATAGGTGGTTGCACGATCCTGCACATGAATCATCACATGGTGCTCCGACACTCCATTTTGAAACGGGTAAGATTTGATTTCTATATGATTATTTTTCATCTTGTTTGATTTTCTTTTTACGTTAGTTTACCGGTGCCCCTCCGCGAATCCACTCTTTCAGCAACGTAATATCGTTGTCTTTCATCGTAGTCAGCGTAGTGTGAAAAGAACCGGTATCATAATCGGTCAGCTGCCTGACGATCAGACTGCCTTCGGCATCTCCCGGCTTGACAATCGGCATACCGGGCACCTTACTCTCCACATTCACAATGGCCCGATAACTTTGTCCCTCGCCCAAATTCAGACCACGGGAAAGATTACCGCCGCTGTGACAGTCCAGACAACTCTGGTTGAACAGCTGCTTCTGCACCCGGTCGTAGGCAATCAGATTGACCGTCACGGCTCCTAAATCCACCCGATCGGAGGAGGAATTGATTTCCTTCTCAAAGAAAGGATAGATAATCTGATTGTCCTGATCCACCAAAGCCAGCACCACCTGTCGGGTATCGTCAGGCACCTGTGTAAGCGATAGCTCAGTAGGTGTTCCCTCTTGTGCCGAAGTAATGACATGAATGCGGTTGGGTTGCTCGTCTCCGGGTTGCGTATAGGACATAAAGGCCAGTTTCCGTTCGCGCACTGCGGGAATCGTTTCAACATGAGTGAAAGAAACGGTGGCCACAATCTCCTTGTTACCGCTGTCGGACTTCGGAACAATATCCCCGCTGTCGCAAGCCATACAGCATAGGACTGTAAAGACGGCAACACTTATTTTTCTGAAATGATGTTTCATATACCTGCCTCCTCTTTCTGTAGTTAGAAGGTGTATTGCAACATCACCGTAGCACTGTGATAGGCCATGCCCATATCGTCGTTATCGCGCTCCAGCTGGGTGTCGTGCCCCCACTTGCCGATGTACTGATACATGGCCTGAAGCTTCAGGTTCGTACGGGCAAAGAAATAGTTGAAGCCCACAGCGGGCATGTTCAGGAATCCGGCCAGCTCCGTACCGTTACGATCAAAGAAATCATAGCGGGCGGCAAGCTGCAGCTTCTTCGTAGCGAAATAACCTAACTGTCCATAGGCACCCCATGAAGTGAAACCGCCTTCACGCATCATTCTTTTGGTCCAGTTCATACGCAGCAGATAGCCTTCGGCACTGACATACCAGCGGTTTTTCAGCCAGGCAAACTCTACTCCGGCACGGAAATCATTCGAGCTCTCGCTGTTGCCTTCCACATTGACACTTCCGGACAAGGCAAACAGCAGTTTGTCATTCCGCAAATCGTCCGGATCGCCCTGATGGGTAGGCATCACCCCTTTGGGCATGTAAGCCAAGCGACCGGCATATAACAGGGAGGGAAGTCCACGGTGATCATCACTGGTACCCTTGGTGGCAGTATTCACTCCGATACCGGTTCCGTTGAAGACACCCACCTGATAACCCACTCGGTTCTTAACCACACCGTGAAGCTGGACACCCAAATCGAATCCGGTATAGATACTGGGTTGCACAGCATCCAGGCTCAAGTTGGTGCGCACCGGAGTGGTCATGGACGAAGGCAGCTGTGGAAACATAGTCTGCCCCAGTGTGGTCAGATAACCTGTTTGGAACGGTGTCTTGAACTTTCCGGCCCGGAAACGCACCGCTTCGCAGAAATTGACATCAAACCACGCCTGCTGAAGCAGTTCTCCGCCGCTCTTTGCCGCATTCAGTGCAAAGTTAAAAGTAATTTTGTTAAACGCCTTACCGCTGAAACCAATAATTGCATTCGGAATGGCAAAACCGCTGTTTGCCACACGATCCACTTCGGCCAGATTCAGGTTTTCATCATCGTAATAGTTAAAATGGCCCGATGCCTGAATCAGAGCATAAGGCTTGAAAAGGAAATCACCGGCACGGGTTGAGAAGCTGAATCCCTGTTTTCCGGCCAAAGGTACCACATCACTTTCCACATATTTGTCGTCATCCGATGCCAAAGTACTACCCATCGCAGTACAGTCTCTGTCGCTTGCCGAACAATTGCTTTCGGCATTTTGGGCAAAGGCCGGTGCTCCCAAAGCCAAGACTGCCCCTAATAATATTTTTTTCATGATTCTTTTTCTAAACTTTTTCCAGATTATGGATGTAAATATTTAAGTGCACTGTAAGTTTTTCATGGAGACGGATTACAGACTCTCCACAAAGCGGATCAGCGCATCACGGTCGGATTTCTTCATCCGACGGAACTTCTCGCGCGAGGCAGCCCCTTCGCCTCCATGCCACATAATGGCTTCGATGAGATTGCGTGCCCTTCCGTCGTGCAGAAACTGTGTATGACCGTTGACAATGGCCTGCAGACCGATGCCCCAAAGCGGTGTGGTACGCCACTCATATCCGGCTGCCAGTCCCGAAGGATAATGGTCGTTCAGTTCCGGTCCCATGTCGTGCAGCAGATAATCACTGTACGGATGGATGGTCTGGCCGCAGAGCCAGGGCAGTTCCGAACCGTTGATGAGCACCGTCCGTTTGTTGCTGGTATGCAACGTGGGCAGATGACACAGATTGCACCCCGCCTCGATGAACTTCTGTTCACCCAACTGCACAACCGGATCGTCTACATCCCGACGCGCGGGCACCCCCACACACTGCATATACAGATCCACCTTTTCCATATCTTCGGAAGAAACCTGAATCTCGTGTCCGCCGTCGCCATAAATCTGTTCATACTGATCCTGCCCCTGACAGACCTCTTCGGGATAACGGTCGTTGGTCACCCCGAGATCGGACGAGAAGCCCAGCTCCACCGTCAGATCGGCATGCTGTGCCTTGTTGCCCGAAATACCCATACGGCGCACGCCGCGTTCGGTGATGTAATTCAGGCGTCCACTGATGCCATACTCCGGATAGTTGCTCTGTGCCGCCACGCGTTTCATGGTCTCTTCGTCGAGGCTCATCATCTGCCCCATACCCACATGACGCAGAGGAATACGCACGGACACAATCAGATCCTCGGGAGCGAGCGAATCGGCATACCAGTCGGTGATGCGATAAGAAGGTGTGGCCAGTTCATATTCCTCTCCGTCGGGAAAGCGGTACGTCTGATACGTGTAGGTTACTTTCAGTTTTCCTTCGGGCTTTACGCCGATAATGGATGACTGGTCGTGCAGCACACGGCCGTAATTTTTCAGAAATCCGCCGTCCTTACGGGTGAGATAGATCAGACAGGACGAGAAGCCGGCACTTCCGCTTCCTCCTTCCGTCCACAACGTACTGGCCGTGCGCCCCGTATTGTTATGGCAGCTTCCACAGGAGAAACCCGCATAGACCGGTCCTAGACCTCCCTGCTCGAAACCGTCCATATCGGGAATGCGCCGGTCGTCGTACAGCAAGTCGCCCTGCAGGAAGCGGTTGTAGAGTTCGCCCGTAACCCAGGGCGCGTTCGTGTCGTAGGCCGTTTTCGAGTTGTTGAAAATCGTTGCCGTACCGGCAGACAGTTCTTCATATTTGGCTTTCTTTCCGGTGAGTGTATTGATCATTTCCGTTTCGGGCAGTGTATCCACCTCGCAGGAAAGCAGACACGCTGAAAAAGCAATGCACAAGAAACGAAATCCGTGCCGGATTCCGTTTCTTGTGATTCCCCCAACAGAATGATTCTTTTCGGAAAAAATATCCTGATGTTTCATGTTTTTTGTTTTACTGTATCGTTACCATTCCGTCTTTGATGAATGTTTTCACCTGGCGCGGATTGCCGTTCTCGAAGAGCAGAAGCTCCAGTGTATGGAAGCCCAAAGTGTTGGCACCCATAGACGAACCGTCCTCATTGGCCCAATCAAAGTTACCACGCAGGATGGACTTAATGTTCAGCTGACTCAGAGGCCAAGAATCGAGATGCGGATCAAACTGTTGGTCGGCCACCGGACCGAAGAGGAAAGCCTCGCTGCGCTCCCAAGGGATACGGGTCTGCTTCCACTGCAGGCAGGCTGCATCCAGATTTTCCTGAGTCGGATTCTGTGTATATTTGCTCACCGCCTCAACCAACTTTCCGGCTTCGTTCTTCAGGTTGGTATAAGTCGGAATCACGGTACGGTCCACATAATTGGTTACAACTTGGTCGGCAACAGTTTCACTGATAGCTTCTACTGCACCGTTCAGCTGCTCCAGACTTTGGGACAATGTGCCGATGGTGGTGATGGCCTGCTCCACCTGCGGACTTTTGATATTATTATTGGCATAGGCCAACACCGCGTCACGGAAGCAACCCTGCTCCTTTGCTACCTTCAGGGCCTGATGCGAAGCTTCAATATCGCTCTTCACCTGCTCGGCCAAAGTAGCGTTCACCGACTTCACCGCCGCATACAGACTGGTTGCCTCGTCACGATTGTCCTCCGGACCTCCCAGATAAGCGTTCTCTATGGATTCGATGTTGTCGTCATAGTCTGTATATGAATTGAAGCTGTACCATGATTCCACACCGTAAACATTCTTCTCGTTGTAAGGAGCCGCAATCTTCTGTTCCGATACTTCGGTAGCGATATCCACACTGGCCGCAATGATGGTCTGCAAGCAGACTTTCGCATTCGGATAGGTGCTTCCGGCCTGATGTTTCTTAAACAGATTGCCGTAACCGTCGGCTAGCATAGCCGGAATCTCCAGTTCTTCTACACGGCTCGCTTCGTCGGCCGGAAGATTGTTCGTACCCTTCCACAAGGCATAGATACTGAACGCATCACGCTCCAGAACTTCCGACACCACGCGCGTGTAACCCGCATAGTTACTCCAGGTGGCTTCGATAGTCTGGTTTCCGGCGCCGCTTCCGCCACCACCGTTTTCCGTATTCTCACTACAAGATGACATTCCCAATGTGGCACCGCTAACAACCGATGCCAACAACAAATTCTTTAATGTTCTCATTTTCTATTTGATTGATTTGATTCTTCTATTTATTTGCTCCAGAACCATCCGGCATAGGCTATACCAATCTGGAAAGTGTTCTCCGGATTGAAGTTTCCATGGTCAATAATCCGGTGATTATAATCGGCCTTAAGCACCAAACCGGGTACGGGACTGTAGTTGATTCCTGCAGAAATCAGTCCGACATTCAGACGCTTGTCCGACACGACCGTACCGGTCTGCTCATTAGCCATCGTATTATATTTCTCATACTTGACATAAGGCGTCAGCATCGTATAGTTGCGGAAATGACGTCCTACGTTATAACCAACTTCCGCGTGCCAGGTATAGGCATTCTTGGCCACCGGCGTTCCGGGATATCCTGTGTACTTGTTCGGACGGAGCTTGTTGATTTCCGTGGCATCGCCTACATAACCATAAAGCACATTGGCCCGTGCCGTAACACCATATCCCTTATATTCGGCATCGGCCGAACCGATCAGCACCGCGCCTTTAAACTTTGTCGTGGTCGAAGGATTCGTGGCATTGCCGTTCGTGCGGGGCGCATAATATCCCGAAGCGCCGATGCGCAATCCCTTCACGCCCCGATAATCCAAACGAAGCACATAAGCGGGATTCTTCATCTGCGTCTTCTCAAAACGGCTTTGCATGCCCGACTGTATCCAGTTTTCGGAACTGAAGCCATAAGGGTCCAAACCACTCACGATCATGGCCTGATAACCCAATCCTTTAAACTCACCTAAAACAGCCAGACCCGTTTCGTGCCAGGTACAGGGGATAATCGTACTTTCTCCTTCCGGACGGGTGGCTCCGAAGAAATTAATCGGCTCATGATGCGTATTTGTCAAGCCTACCGGAACCACCATATGACCGGCACGGATAGAAAAAGCTTTATTAAATACCTTTGTTATATGAAATTGCTCCAAAGCAACCTCACCGCCTTTCTCAAATTCGTACTCATATTCGGTATTCTCTCCATACTCCACTTCTACGCCAGCTCCTGTACCGCCATATTCAAACTCTATCTCCGCTCCTAAAATCCACGAAGGCGAGAACTTGTAATCCAAAGCCAAGACAAAGCGAGGCACGGAAATTTCTCCGCGACGGTCAGTCGGAGAACCGCTGCCATTACCACCAAAACGATACGGACCGTAGTCAAAATTCTGATAAAGCATCTCACCATATCCGCCGACACGAAACTTTCCATATTCATCCATATCCTCAGAAACAGTCTGTTTCTGCGCTGTCGTGGTTTCAACTGTTCCTTCAGCCTTTGCCTGACTTTGAAAAGATCCCAAACAAAAAGTCAGTAAAATTACACTTACGCTCTTTTTCATTTTTTCATTTTTTATTGCGCTGCAAAGATATGGAGCTTGTTAAAATTAACCAATACACAAAAAAGATGAAAAATACGCCACCTACTGATGAGGCTTTTAAAGGGGCTCTGGCAGGTCTTTACCTAATTTTTAGTTAAAAATACCCAGTCATGGCGATTGACCGAAACAAATAAAATTCACTCCTTTGCAATCGCAAAATTATCAACCCCATAAACATGAAAAAGGAATATAAAGAAACAGACCGAATGGAAGATATTATATGCAACGACCATCATACTCTTCAAATCATCAATAGTTTCGGATTCACTCTTGGATTCGGAGAACAAACCGTTAAAGAAGCCTGTGAGAATCAGCATATTGATATAGCAACATTCCTTTCTGTCATCAACTTTATTCACAAGCAGAACAGTAATCAGGATCCGGAAAGTCCACTTTTTTCCAGAATATCTCTACAAACTTTATTGGACTATATACAAAGATCACACAACTATTTTCTACATTATCGCCTTCCGGCAACCCGACGACGCCTGATCGAAGCTGTTGACTGTTCTGGAGGAGACAAGATTCCTTACCTGCTTCTTAAGTTCTTTGATCTGTTCTTGACCGAAGTAGAACAACACGCCACATATGAAAATACCAAGATACACCCTTATGTAGCCAAACTGCTACTGGGAACCCAACCGACCCAAGAGCACAACATTCAGCTTCTCATGAAAAAACAGAAAGAACACCACCGGATTATCCGAAAAAAGATGTCAGACTTAACCCATGTCATTGTGAAGTTCTATAAAAACCAAAAGAAAAACCAAATCATGAATGATGTGCTTTACGAACTCTTTGTCATGGAAGAGGATTTTGAATACCACAGTCTGATCGAAGAAAGAATTTTCACTGCATGCGTACATTCCTTGGAAGAAAAATCACAAAAACCTCAAAGACACAAAAGAATCCTACAAACGCCATATAGTCAAAAAGCACAAACGGCTTTTGACCAGTTAAGCAAAAGAGAAAAAGAAATTATCAGCTTGGTTACTCAAGGATTATCTAATAAAAAAATTGCCGAGAAATTAAATATTTCCATCAATACGGTACTCACACATCGTCGTCATATCAATAAAAAGCTGGAAATCCATTCTCCGACAGAACTGACAATTCATGCCATTTTGAATGGTATTATTTCCATTCATGAAATTGATTCTTGCAATAATAAAATATAAAGGGAAGCCGATTGGACTTCCCTTTATCATAATGGTATAAAATTATAATTACTGGACTCTATAACGTGTTTCTTCGATACGGAACTTCTTGGTAACCACTTTCTCTTTCTTGGTTCCTTCTCCGGTAACAATTGTAATACTTACACGGTTCTTGTCATTCTCAGCAAAAGGCTGTACGGTGTCACCCTTAGATTCGGCAGTAATGATGTTTTTGTCTACACCAGCCTTAACCAAAGCGTCTACTACATTCTTGGTACGCTCTTCCGAATACTTCATATTAATAGACGAATTACCGGTACCTTTATCAGCGTAACTTGTTACGGAAATCTTACAATTCTTATGATTCTTGACAAACTCTACAATCTCATTGATCTTAGTCTGTGGCTGAGGCTCAGCCATGGTAATCTGATAATAGATCTGACTTTCGAGTTTCTCCTGTACCGGTACATCCTTGTAGGTAATATCATCATACCATACTGTATCCTTCCGGGTTTCCCAAACCTCCTCAACTACAGGAGCTGATTGTGCTTTCTTTTCCTTAAATCCAAATTTATAAACCAATCCCAATGCCGCAGTCATCTGCCAGTCATCACGAGAATTTATTTGAGAATTATATCTGTCAGACAGACTGTTTGCTGCCACTTCGAGATTCATTCCAAAATGTTTGGTGAAATTCAAATCACACATCAAACCAATCCGGGCATTATGTGAAATAAGATTTTTTTCCCACGCATCCGGGCAATCCGCTTTTCCTGCCTGTTTCAAGGCCAGCAAATCATCATTATCCCACGCATAGTTTATACCTACTCCTCCAAAAAGGATCAGATTGAAAATATGATCATTCCGTTTGGAAATCCAGTTTGTCAGATTCAACATCAAATCCAAATCACTGGTTACATATTTATAATCATAAGTTTCGTTTATTGATTTTATTCCGCCTCTATTCTGATAACCACTTACATGCAAACGAGTACCAACTACAGGAGTAAAATATCCTCCTAAAGACGCACCATATACAGGAGTCATCAGTTTGGATACTTTATAATCAGAAAACGTAACCTGACCTCCACCATGCAGTCCGAAAAACATGTGAGGATAAGATTTATAATCCTTCTCTGTTGCCGTGCTCTGTGCCGAAACAGTCTGCCCGCATCCTAACATCAAAGCTGCAACCAGACATAAAGATTTGAACTTCATCATGATGTATTACTTTTAAAACATTTAATTTAAAACAAAAATAGAACTTTAAAATTTGACTCGCAAATATTTTCTTTTTTTCTGAGAAAAATAAGTTTTTTACCGACATTTTGATGTTTTTCAAAGGCATTAAGCCAAGCCTTTAAATAAAAAAAACTATCTTTGTCAATTAATCATCTTTAAAGATATAAACAGCTATGTCCGAAGTCATTATTAAAAAAATCACGAGTCGGAAAGAGCTAAAGGCTTTTATACGATTTAATTACGAACTCTATAAAGGCAATGCCTTTGCCGTGCCTGATTTTTACGAAGATACACTAGATACCTTCAATCCGAAGAAAAATGCCGCCTTTGATTTTTGTGATGTAGACTATTTTCTGGCCTACAGAGAAAATAAAATCGTAGGTCGTGTGGCTGCTATCATCAATAAAAAGGCCAATGCCACCTGGAACGTGCAGGACGCACGTTTTGGCTGGATCGATTTTATAGACGACCCGGAAGTGTCAAAAGCACTGTTGCAAGCTGTAGAGCAATGGGCAAGAAAACATCAGATGAAACGAGTTATCGGTCCGCTTGGTTTCACGGATATGGATCCTGAAGGAATGCTCACCGACGGCTACGACCAGTTGAGTACTATGGCCACCATCTACAACTATCCCTACTATCCCAAACATATGGAAATGCACGGCTATGAGAAGGAAGTTGACTGGGTTGAGCGTAAAGTGCGTGTTCCGGATTCAGAACACGAAGCGCGTTCGGGCAAATATTTCCGTGTGGCCGAAATCAGCGCCAACCGCTATAATCTGCACGTACGTAAATTCAAAAGCGTAAAAGAAGTGCGTGAAGGAGGCTACGGATACAAGATTTTTGATGTAGTCAATAAGGCATACGCCCCACTTTACGGTTTCTCTGAAATGAACAAACGTCAGATTGACCAGTATGTCAACGTATACCTGCCGCTTATCGATTTGCGTCTGGTTACCGTAATCGAAACAGAAGACAACCAGCCTGTAGCGATCGGAATAGGTATGCCATCATTGTCTACCGCCTTGCAGAAAGCCCATTCCCGTCTGTTCCCCTTCGGATGGATTCATCTGGCCAAAGCATTATACCTGAAACATTCAGATATCGTAGACCTGCTGCTGGTTGCCGTATTGCCGGAATATCAGAACAAGGGCGTCAATGCCATGCTGTTTGCCGATTTGATTCCGATTATCCAGAAGATGGGATTCAAGTTTGGCGAAACACATCCTCAGCTAGAAACCAACGACAAAAGTCAGGGACAATGGGCATATCTGGACGCTGAAATTCACAAGAAAAGACGCTGCTATCAAAAGACGATTTAACCACGGTGCTTATGAAAGAAAATAACGAAGAAAAAGAAGGGCTGATTCAAGAGGCTCCCGTGGCGTATACCGACGACAACATCCGTCATCTTTCCGACATGGAACATGTACGCACCCGTCCGGGTATGTATATCGGAAAGTTGGGCGACGGATCGCAGTCGGAGGACGGTATTTATGTGCTCCTGAAAGAGGTGATCGACAACAGTATCGACGAATTCAAAATGAATGCCGGAAAACGTATCGAGGTCACCTTAGACGAGAATCTGCGCGTCAGCGTGCGCGACTACGGTCGCGGTATTCCCCAGGGAAAACTGATTGAAGCGGTAAGCGTACTGAACACGGGAGGAAAATACGACTCCAAGGCCTTTAAGAAAAGTGTCGGTCTGAACGGTGTCGGTATCAAGGCGGTAAACGCTCTGAGCACGCACTTCGAGGTGCACAGCTATCGTGAAGGCGCCGTGCGCAAGGCGGTTTTCGAGAAGGGGGTACTTATCAGTGACACTACCGAAAATACCGAAGACGAAACCGGAACCTATATTTATTTTGAACCGGACAACAGCTTGTTCAAGCATTATCAGTTCCGCCATGAGTTTGTGGAAAACATGCTGCGCAACTATACATACCTGAACACCGGACTGACCATTATGTTCAACGGACGCAGAATCCACTCGCGCAACGGACTGGTGGACCTGTTGAACGACAACATGACCAACGACGGACTTTATCCCATCGTACATCTGAAAGGTGAAGATATTGAGATTGCCTTCACACACACCAATCAATACGGTGAGGAATACTACTCGTTTGTCAACGGACAGCACACCACTCAGGGAGGTACGCATCAAAGTGCTTTCAAGAAACATATTGCCGAAACCATCAAGGAGTTCTCGGGCAAGAATTTTGATTTCGGAGATATCCGAAACGGTCTGGTGGGCGCCATTTCCATCAATATTGAGGAACCGCTGTTTGAGAGTCAGACCAAAATCAAATTGGGATCACTGACAACCATTCCCGACGGCGGTATCAGCATCGACAAGTTCATCGGTGATTTCGTCAAGGAACAGGTGGACAATTATCTGCACCGCAATCCGGACATTGCCGAGGTAATCATCCAGAAAATTTCCGAAAACGAGAAAGAAAGAAAAGCCATGGCCGGTGTAGCCAAACTGGCGCGTGAACGCTCCAAAAAAGCCAATCTTCACAACCGAAAATTGCGCGACTGCCGCATTCACCTGAATGACCAGAAGACTTCAAAGAAGGACGAAGACCTGGAGAACGATCCGCGTTTGGAAAGCTCCATCTTCATTACTGAGGGAGATTCGGCTTCCGGTTCCATCACCAAGAGCCGAAACGTAACCACTCAGGCGGTGTTCAGTCTGCGCGGAAAACCGCTGAACTGTTACGGACTGACCAAGAAGGTTGTTTATGAGAACGAGGAGTTCAATCTGCTTCAGGCCGCGCTGAACATTGAAGACGGACTAGACGGACTGCGCTACAACAAAGTAATCGTAGCTACGGATGCCGATGTCGACGGTATGCACATCCGCCTGCTGATGATAACCTTCTTCCTGCAGTTTTTCCCCGATCTGATCAAAAAAGGGCATGTTTATATCCTGCAGACTCCTTTGTTCCGCGTACGCAACAAAAAGAGCAAATTAGGAAAAAACAAACTGCGCGAGATAGAAGAATACATCTCCGGACTGGAGAAAAACAAGGGCGTGGTGCTTTCCAACCGCTCGGACTTCATCACGCAGTATTGCTACACTGAAGAGGAACGCCAGGCGGCGGTGGAGATTCTCGGTCCGGACCCGGAGATCACCCGATTCAAAGGACTGGGAGAAATCTCACCCGACGAGTTTAAGTATTTCATTGGCCCCGAAATGCGATTGGAACAAGTATCGCTTCAAAAAAGCGACCAGGTGAAAGAACTGCTGGAATATTATATGGGCAAAAACACCATGGAACGCCAGAATTTCATCATCAACAATCTGGTGGTTGAAGAAGACCCTACATTTGAAGAAACCGAACAAGAATGAGAACTGCTATATTTCCCGGAAGCTTCGACCCTTATACCAAAGGGCATGACTCCATAGCCCGCAGAGGGTTGCAACTGTTCGACCGCATCATTATCGGTGTGGGCATCAACGAAAAAAAGAAAGGAATCATGGCGGTGGAGAAACGCATTCAGGCCCTGAAGAACCTGTACCGCAACGAACCGCGCATATCCGTAGAGGCATACAGTGATCTCACCGTGGATTTTGCCAAACGCAAGCAGGCAGATTTCATTCTGAGAGGCGTGCGCTCACACAAGGATTTTGAATACGAACTGGCCATTGCCGACGTCAACAAACGGCTCTCCGGCATCGAAACCGTGATTCTGTTCACAGAACCCGATCTGGCCTGCATCAGCTCTACCATCGTACGTGAACTGATGCACTTCGGACGCGACATCACGGAATTTCTGCCCGAAGGCTTTATCATAGAAGAATAAACAGTATGATTATGAAAAAGAACATTTGCCTGTGTCTGCTCGCAGCCTTATGCTGTCTGCCGGCATGGGCACAACAGAAAAATGCCGCCAAAGACTACGAAGCCTCTATTAAAAAACTTTATATGGCTCATCTGGCCATCAGCAGCCTATATGTAGACACAGTCAATACCGACAAACTGACCGAAGATGCCATCATAGGCATGCTCAAGGAGCTTGACCCTCATTCGGCCTACTCTAACGCCAAAGATACCAAATCAATGAACGAACCGCTGCAAGGCAATTTTGAAGGTATCGGAGTGCAATACAATATGCTCGATGACACGCTCTTTGTCATACAGCCCGTAAGCAAAGGCCCTTCTGAAAAAGCCGGTATTCTGGCTGGCGACCGTATAATATCCGTAAACGATACTGCCATTGCCGGCGTGAAAATGAGTCGTGAGGAAATCATGCGCCGCCTGAAAGGCCCCAAGGGATCCATCGTACATTTGGGCGTAATACGTAACGGAATTGACGAAGTACTGACGTTCGACGTGAAGCGTGACAAAATTCCGATGACCTCAGTAGATGCCGCCTATATGGTTACTCCGCAAACCGGACTGATCCGCATCAGCAATTTCGGAGCAAAAACTCACGACGAGCTGCAGCAGGCCATGAAGAAGCTGAAAGACCAGGGCATGAAAAACCTGATTCTGGATCTGCAACAGAATGGAGGAGGCTATCTCGGAGCCGCCATCGACATTGCCAATGAATTCCTGGAACAGAACGATCTGATTGTATACACCCAAGGACGCCGTGCCCCTTATTCGGAATACAAGGCCAAGGGGAACGGAAGTTTCAAGGACGGAAAGATTGCCGTGCTGGTAGATGAATACACCGCTTCTGCAGCCGAAATCGTAACCGGCTCCATTCAGGATCACGACCGTGGAATCGTCATCGGACGACGTACCTTCGGAAAAGGCCTGGTACAACGTCCGCTAGACCTACCTGACGGCTCTCAGCTGCGACTTACCATTGCCCGCTATTACACTCCAGTGGGACGATGCATCCAGAAACCATACGAAAACGGCAATCGTACTTCTTATAACATGGATGTGATCAACCGCTATAACCGTGGCGAACTAGTGCACGCCGACAGCATACACTTCCCAGACTCTTTGAAATACAAAACTCTGAAGAAAGGACGTATCGTGTATGGAGGTGGAGGTATCATGCCCGACTATTTCATACCATTAGATACCACCAAGTACACCAAATACCATCGGGAACTGGTTGCAAAAGGCATTGTGACCAACACTTCCTTAAAGTATAGCGACCGATACCGCAAACAGATTCAGAAGCAATATAAAGACTTTGACTCATTTCTGAAAAACTTCCAGGTGGGCGAAGAAGAACTGGCCATCCTGAACGAAGAAGCCCAAAAACGATCTGTTAAGCCAAAGGATGAAGAAGAGCGTAATCAAACATTGCCTCAACTGAAACTGCAACTCAAGGCACTGCTGGCTCGTGATCTTTGGGATATGTCGGAATATTTTCAGGTAATGAACCAAGAAAGTGAAGCGGTGAAAAAGGCCGTAGAGCTGCTTGAAGCAAAATAATAAGATTTTTCTAAATTATCATCACGGAAGTAATTTATTACTGCCCTGAAAGTAATTTATTAATTACAGGGAGATAATCTGAAGTCATCAGCAAGAACACTTTCAACATACAGATCGACATAGGAAATCTTCTTAAAAAGAAAATCTATTTATATCATAAAAAAACAGGCGGTGCATTTCATTTTTGAAGTGCACCGCCTATTTTTTTAATATTCATTATTCTGCAGCCATCTCCTGGCGCAAAGCCAGCGCCTTATTTTCGGCCGCCTCCATAATTTCACGCTCACCCGGTCCTTTGTCGTTGATACCACACAAATGCAGAATACCGTGAATAATGACACGGTGAAGTTCCTCTTCATAAGTAGCTCCCACCAGTTCGGCATTGCTGCGCACCGTGTCCAGACTGATGAACAGATCACCCGAAATACGGTCACCTTCGCAATAGTCAAACGTAATGATGTCTGTATAATAGTCGTGCTGCAAATACTGGCGGTTTACCTCCAGAATTTTCTCATCATCCACGAAGATATAGGCAATCTCTCCCACTCTCTTACCATAAGTGGCAGCCACAGCCTTTACCCACTCCGTATTCTCGCGCTTTTTGATATCGGGCATGCGCACCCCTTCTGCATGATAAGTAATCATATAGGTTTTATCTATTTTAATCAAACAAACTTCCCAAACTGCCACTCTCGTAACGGTTCACTCCCAAATGACGATAAGCCAGATCGGTCACCTCACGACCACGCGGAGTACGTTTGATAAAGCCTTCCTTGATAAGAAACGGTTCATAAACCTCTTCTACCGTACCGGCATCCTCGCCAATGGCTGTAGCAATAGTAGAAATACCCACAGGTCCTCCCTTAAACTTGTCAATGATTGTGAGCAGAATCTTGTTGTCTATCTCATCCAGTCCGAACTGGTCGATATTCAGAGCCTCAAGAGCATAACGGGCAATCTCCACGTCTATACGCCCGGTTCCCTTCACCTGGGCAAAGTCACGCACACGGCGCAACAGGGCATTGGCGATACGAGGAGTGCCTCGACTGCGTGAAGCGATCTCTCCGGCAGCCTCCCAGGATATCGGTACATTGAGAATGCCCGATGAACGCTCTACAATACGTGCCAGCACATCGGTATCATAATATTCCAAATGCAGGTTGATGCCGAAACGGGCACGCAACGGGGCCGTCAGCAGTCCGCTTCGGGTTGTAGCACCGATCAACGTAAAAGGATTCAAATCAATCTGGATGCTCCGTGCCGAAGGTCCCTTGTCGATCATAATGTCAATACGGTAGTCTTCCATGGCCGAATAGAGATACTCTTCCACCACCGGGCTCAGACGATGGATCTCGTCAATGAAAAGCACATCGTTCGGTTCCAGCGACGTAAGCAATCCGGCCAGATCGCCGGGCTTGTCCAGCACCGGACCGGAAGTGATTTTAAAGCCCACTCCCAACTCATTGGCAATGATATTGCTCAGTGTGGTCTTGCCCAGTCCCGGAGGGCCATGCAGTAAAGTATGATCCAAAGGCTCGCCACGATACTTGGCTGCCTCAACAAAAATACGCAGATTATCTACCACCTTGAACTGACCGCTGAAGTCTTCAAAGCGTAGCGGGCGCAAGGCGTTTTCGAAATCCCGTTCACCGGTATTCCGCTGTTGCTGTCTTATGTCAAAATCTTCTTCCATCTCGTCACAAAGATACAACAATAAACAGTTCTCAGCAAAAAAGACAGCGTTTATCATAAAAGCACTGTTTATTAACAGAAAAAAATGTAACTTTGCCCCCTGATATTCATATGATATTCCAAAATTATGGTGCTTAATTATATTTGGATTGCCTTTTTCGGCATCGCTTTCCTTACGGCATTGATCAAATTGGTTGCTTTCGGCAACTTAGATGTATTCCCTGCCATCATGGATGCCACTTTTTCCAGTTCCAAAACCGCTTTTGAAATCTCACTCGGACTGACCGGTGTCCTTTCCCTGTGGATGGGCATCATGAAGATCGGCGAAAAGGGAGGACTGGTCAATGCGCTGGCCCGCTGGCTCTCGCCCCTGTTCATCAAGCTTTTCCCCGATTTGCCCCGGAATCATCCGGTCATCGGAAACATCTTTATGAATCTGGCAGCCAACATGCTAGGTCTGGACAATGCGGCCACACCACTCGGTCTGAAGGCTATGGAAGGATTACAGGAACTGAACCCGAAAAAAGACACGGCATCGAATCCGATGATCATGTTTCTGGTTCTCAATACCTCAGGACTGACACTGATTCCGGTAAGCATACTGGTATATCGCGCCCAAATGGGAGCGGCACAACCTACGGATATTTTCATTCCCATTCTGCTGGCCACTTTCATGTCTACTCTGGTCGGAATTGTCGCTACGGCACTTTATCAGAAGATTTCCCTGTGGAACAGGACCATCCTTACCGCTTTGGGGGGATCACTCGTGTTGGTGGGACTGCTCATTTGGGGATTCAGCAGTATGGACCGCGAGCAGATGAATGCCGTGAGCACTACCGTGGCCAATGTTTCGCTGTTCTCTATCATCATGGCCTTTATCGTGGCCGGCATGCGGCATAAAGTCAATGTATATGACGCCTTTATCGAAGGAGCCAAAGACGGTTTCTCCACCGCTGTGCGCATCATTCCCTATCTGATTGCCATCTTAGTGGCAGTGGGTGTATTCCGTGCCTCGGGCGCCATGGATATGCTGACCGACGGTGTTGCCGCCCTGTTGCGCTGGTGCGGGGCTGATGACCGTATTGTAGGAGCCTTGCCTACGGCTCTGATGAAACCGCTGAGCGGAAGCGGAGCGCGCGGCATGATGGTGGATGCCATGCAAACCTACGGCGCCGATTCTTTCGTAGGGCGCTTAAGCTGTATTTTCCAGGGTTCAACCGACACAACCTTCTATATTCTGGCCGTGTACTTTGGCAGTGTGGGTATCCGCAAGACCCGCCATGCCGTAACCTGTGGTCTTTTGGCCGATGCCGCCGGAATTCTGAGCGCCATTGCCGTGGCTTACTTTTTCTTCGGATAATACTAAAGACAAACAAGTTATAACTTAAAGATATTCATTTTATGGCAGAACTAAAGTCTGTAGTGAAAGACACCGCAATTTATGGACTGAGCAGCATCATCGGACGATTTCTGAACTATCTGCTCGTACCGCTCTACACTGCTGTATTGCCGGCCGGATCCGGAGGCTATGGAGTAGTAACGAATATTTATGCCTATGTAGGATTGATCCTGGTTATCCTAACCTTTGGCATGGAAACCACCTTCTTTCGCTTCGCCAACAAGGAAGGTGAAAAACCATTGGTGGTTTATTCCACAACTCTGATTATTGTGGGCACCATCTCCCTGTTTTTTCTGTGCCTGGTTTTGGGATTCCTACCCCAGATCTCGCAAGCAATGGGTTATGCCACTCATCCGGAATATATCGGCATTATGGGTGCCTGTGTGGCTTTGGACGCCTTTTTGGCCATTCCGTTTGCCTGGCTCCGTTATCAGAAAAGGCCCATAAAGTTCGCCGCACTGAATCTGTTGTTCATCTTCCTGAACATCGTAACCAACCTGCTTTATTTCCTGATATTGCCAAAACTCTATCCGCTCTATCCGGACATCATCGGACTTTTTTATAATCCAGGAGTCGGTGTAGGCTATATCTTTGGACTGAATCTGGTATGCAAGGCGGCCATTGTGGCTTTTTTCATTCCGGAACTGACGGGATTCAAATATATTCTCGACATGGCATTAATGAAACGCATGTTACGCTATTCCTGGCCAATACTGGTGTTAGGAGTTGCCGGAATCCTGAACCAGACTGCCGATAAAATCATCTTCCCGCTGGTTTATGGAGACATTCAGGAAGGCCAGGTACAATTAGGCATTTACGGTGCCTGCGTCAAGATAGCCATGATTATGGCTATGATTACCCAAGCCTTCCGCTATGCCTACGAGCCGTTTGTGTTTGGCAAGTCAAAGGATCAGGACAGCAAGACAACTTATGCCAAAGGTATGAAGTTCTTTATCATATTCACCCTGCTGGCATTCCTTTGTGTTATGGCCTGGCTGGATGCGCTGAAATACATTATTGCTCCCGGATACTGGGACGGCCTGCGGGTGGTACCGATTGTGATGGCCGCAGAAATCATGATGGGCATCTACTTCAACCTGTCTTTCTGGTACAAACTCATCGACAAAACCATCTGGGGTGCCTGGTTCTCTCTGGCTGGATGCGCCGTATTGTTGGTCATCAACTTCGTGTTTATCCCCCGTTACGGATACATGGCCTGTGCCTGGGGAGGCTTTGCCGGATACGGCACTTCCATGATCCTGTCCTATCTTGTGGGGCAGAAAAAGAATCCGATCAACTACCCGATACGCAGCATCATGACCTATATCACACTGGCCCTACTGCTCACCCTGATTATGATCTTTATTCCTGAAAACTGGAACATCTGGACCCGCCTGGGAGTAAAAACCATCCTGATAGTCATCTTTGCAGCCTATATTGTCAAAAAAGACTTCCCACTGAAAGGTTTGCCGATAATTGGAAAATATTTCAAATAACATACAAACAGATGTATCATGGAAAAGCGTCTGATAAAAATGATCAAACAACTGATCGGAAGAGTTTTCTATGTGGGCGAAGATAAAGCTCCGGAACAGGAAACTATTGACCGTATCAAAGATAGTGTAGACTTCCGTGGTGCCAAACTATGGATTCTTATCTTTGCGATCTTTGTGGCTTCACTCGGCCTCAACACGAACTCCACGGCTGTGATCATCGGTGCCATGCTCATTTCACCGATTATGGGCCCGATCATGGGTATGGGACTTGGAGTGGGCATCAACGATTTCGAGTTATTCAAGCGGTCTCTAAAAAGCTTCATTACAGCCACAATATTCAGCGTACTCACCGCCACCATCTACTTTCTGATCACTCCACTCGCTGAAGCCCAATCGGAACTGCTGGCCCGTACTGCTCCCACCATCTACGATGTATTCATTGCATTATGTGGAGGTCTGGCCGGTATTATTGCCCTATGTAGCATCAGTCAACGCAATGGCAATGTTATACCGGGAGTTGCCATTGCCACAGCACTCATGCCTCCGATCTGTACCACCGGATTCGGTATAGCTACCGGAAACTGGCTCTATGCAGCAGGTGCATTTTACCTGTATCTCATCAATACGATTTTTATTAGTCTGGCTACGGTTATCGGAGTTCATATCATGCAATTCAGTAAGAAAGAATTCCGTGATGCCCGACGTGAGCGTCGTGTAAAACAGATCATTGCCACCATTGCTGTTGTCACGATGGTTCCAGCTTCTTTTCTTACCTATCAACTGGTAAAAGAAACCGTATTTGAAAAGAAAGCCATCACATTCATTACCCAGGAGCTTGAGTCTGATACTACAAAAATCGTTACCCGGGATATTCAATATAAAGAGAATAAGATTAACATTGTTCTTTTCGGAAAAGAAGTCAGCAAAGAAAAACTCAACGAGATTCAAAAACGGATGCAACGATACGGACTGGAAGAAACCCGTCTATCTGTGGTTCAAGGAAGCAACAACCTCAACTCTACAGAAATACAAACGCTGTTAAAAGGAAATACCAAGCTCCTTTCGGAAGAAATACAATATGAAAAGGAACAAAGAAAAAAGGCTGAAAAAATAGAAAAGCAATGGAAACCGGTGGAACAGATTCTAGGATCCACCCAAGCTGTTTCAAAAGAATGCAAGGTTTTGTTTCCGGAAATAAACAGCTTGCATATAGGATATGGTGTAAATATCCATCTGGACAATACCTTATCCAGCGATACTGTTACCATGATATCCGTACAGTTGAAAGAAAAAATCAATAAAAATACAGAAAAAAAGATCAAGGAATGGCTCATACAAAGAACACAGACCGACTCATTGGTTTTCTATTCCCGATAATATCTAAAACAATTATTTAAATAAAAAGTGATGAAGAAAAAGTTTATGACCCTGCTTGCCCTGTCTGTCATGGCAAGCGTACACACAAAAGCCGATGAAGGTATGTGGATGCTCAACAATCTGACTCCGCAAAGTATGAAAGTAATGAACGGATTAGGTCTGCAGCTGAGTGAAAAAGACCTCTACAATCCAGATGGAATCTCACTAAAAGACGCGGTTGTCAGCTTCGGAGGTTTCTGTTCTGGAGTAATTGTATCTCCGGAAGGTTTGGTTTTCACCAACCATCACTGTGGTTTTGCCAACATTCAGGCATTATCCACTCCTGAGAATGACATGCTGAAAAACGGTTTTGTGGCATCTGGAAAAGAGAAAGAAATTCCGGCTCCGGGACTTTTTGTTGACATCCTGCAATACACAGAGGATGTAACGGCACGCATCAACAAAACAATGGATAAGATCTACAAGAAAACCAGCAAAAAGCAACGCGAAGCTTACGGTGAAAACTGGAAGATCCAAATCCTTGACGAGAAGATTGATTCCATCTTCGAAGAAATCCAAAAGGAATATTCCAAGAATGATCCAACTCTGAAGGCAGTTGTAAGTTCTTATTATAGCGGTAATGCCTACTATGTTTCTGTATACAAACACTTCACAGATATCCGTCTGGTATTCACTCCACCACAGAGTTTGGGTAAATTCGGTGGTGAAACCGATAACTGGATGTGGCCTCGCCAGACCTGTGATTTCAGTGTATTCCGTATTTATGCCAACGAAAACAATGAGCCGGCAGAATATGCAGCCAGCAATCGTCCTTACCAGCCGAAACATTTCGCTCCGGTATCTCTTCAGGGCTTCCAGATGGGCGACTACTCCATGACTCTCGGTTTCCCGGGAAGCACAGACCGCTACTTGTCTTCATTCGGTATTGAAGAGCGTATGAACAGCATCAATGCCGCACGAATCAAGGTACGTGGCGTAAAACAGAAAGTTTGGGAGAAATGGATGAATTCTGACGCTACTATCCGTTTGCAGTATGCAGCCAAATACGCTCAAAGCTCCAACTACTGGAAGAACAGTATCGGTATGAACAAGGCTCTGAAAGAGCTGAAAGTCGTAGAGCAGAAACAGGATCTGGAGAAAAGACTGAGCGAATGGATCGCCCAGGATGGAAAAAGACAGAAGGAATTCGGTAATCTGTTCCAGAATCTGGAAGAAGCCTACAAGGCAAGAAAATCTGATTTCTACGCATATATGTTCTTAGGAGAAACCTTCTTCAGCGGATCAGATATTTTCAGCATTGCCAACACGGCCAATGCCTGGATCAACGCAACAGACGAAGATAACAAACAGCGTCTGGTTGAGTCTTTGGAAAAGAAATTCAAGGATTACAATGAGAATGTAGATAAAGAGGCTACTTCTGTTCTGTTGGAGTTCTACGGCAAGACTGTTTCTTCAGCTTACTTGCCGGATTTCTACAAAACCATCCAGAACGACTTCAAGGGTGATTACAAGAAGTTTGTAGAGGATCTGTTCCAGAAATCAGTTTTGTCTGATGCCAAGGTTCTGAAAGACCTGAATGCGGACAACCTGAAGAAGGATATCATGATCACATACATCAATCAGGTAAGAGACCTGAGCAAGAACCTGAACAAGAAGAACGAACAGCAGGCTTATGCGATTGCAGAAAATGAGAAACTGTTGTGCCGTGCAATTCTGGACATGGAAGAAGACCAGGCTCATTACTCTGATGCAAACAGCACCCTGCGTCTGAGCTATGGTATCGTAGCGGACTACACCAACGAAGGTATCCGTCAGAACTATTTCACGACTTCTCAGAGCATTTTGGACAAGATTGCACAGAGCGACTCTATTTCCGACTACAAGGTGGAGCCAAGCATCACTGCAATGCTGAAGGCCGGAAACTTCGGTCCTTACAAAGACAAGAGAACCGGCGAAATGCAGTTGTGCTTCATTACCAACAACGACATCACCGGCGGTAACTCAGGAAGCCCGATGTTCAACGGTAAGGGTGAGCTCATCGGTCTGGCCTTTGACGGTAACTGGGACGCCATGAGTAGCGATATCAGCTTCACTCAGAGTCTGACCCGTTGTATCGGTGTGGATATCCGATATGTACTCTACATCATTGACCAGTGGGGCAAGGCTGATCACCTGATCAAGGAAATCAATGCCAAATAAGACTTAAAGCGACTTTAAGTCAGTATACAAAATAAGCCGTTTCCAGATTCCTCATCGGGAATCCATAAAACGGCTTATTTTTATATCTTATTTCTTCTTGGGATATCTTCTGGCCCAACCTTCTTCCGAGAAATCAGGCTCCTCGCCTACCAGTTCGTCCGAAGAATTGCCTCCAGAGAAGAACTGTTTCCAATCATCCTTCGTGTATTTCTTTCCACGAGGTGCGGTATATCCACGCTCCTCACGTGAAGGCTTCTCCTTTTTGTCCTTCTTGCGATCCTTTGCCTTTGGCTCTTCCTTACGATCGTTACGTGACTTTTTCTCCCCACGGTGGGAATCCTTATCACGGCTATCGTCCTTACGCTTTTTCTTGCGTTTTGAAGAGTCCTCAGAACCTTCTTCACCGGAAGCCACTTCCACAACCACTTTGCGTCCCTTTACCTGTACCTTTGACAGACCGGAAATAACCCGTTCGGCTTCTTCTTCGGCTACCTCGAAGAAAGAGAAACTCTTCATCAGATCGATACGGCCTACTTCGACTTTCCCCTTTACATGATCATTGGCCAGTTTCATGATTTCCTTGGCGTAGAAACCATCCAGTTTACCCAAGTTCAGGAACAGACGGGTGAATCCTTCCTCAGCATTGCGGCCACGCTTGCCTTTGCCCTTCTCTCCCTTGGCTTTCTCAACCGGTTCTTCGATCTCCGGAGCGTTGGCATAATATTGCAGGAAACGACCGAATTCACGACTTACGACACGCTTGATCAGCTCTTCCTTATCCAGCCACTCCAGCTTGCGGTAAACCTCGGGCAGGAACTGTTCGATTTCCTCCTCGTCCACTTCCACACGCTCGATATCGTCAATCACTTTATACAGCTGCTTGGCGCAGATATCCTTTCCGCTCGGCAGTTCTTCCTTGACAAAGCTCTTTCCGATAATCTTTTCCACCTCGCGCACCTTGGCACGCTCACGGGTGTTGATAATACAGATACTGGTTCCTTTCTTACCGGCACGGCCTGTACGCCCGCTTCGGTGAGTATAGCTTTCCGTATCATCGGGCATACCGTAGTTGATGACATGAGTCAGGTCTTCCACATCAAGTCCGCGGGCAGCCACATCGGTTGCCACCAGGAACTGCACACGATGCTGACGGAACTTCTGCATAGTCAGGTCTCGTTGTTGCTGTGACAGTTCTCCATGAAGAGCCTCGGCATTATATCCGTCCTGAATGAGTTTGTCAGCAATCTCCTGTGTTTCCATACGGGTACGGCAGAAGATAATGGCATAAATCTTAGGATAATAGTCCACCACACGCTTCAGAGCCAGATATTTGTCACGGGCATGCACCATATAATATACATGGTTCACAGTTTCGGCACCTTCGTTGCGCGAGCCCACCACAATCTCCTGTGCATGGCGCAGATATTTCTTGGAGATGCGCTCGATTTCCTTGCTCATCGTAGCCGAGAAAAGCAGGGTATTGTGATTCTCGGGAATACCGGCCAAAATAGTGTCAATACTCTCCGAAAATCCCATGGAAAGCATTTCATCAGCCTCATCAAGCACCACATTCTCCACCTGTCCCAATGAAGCGGCACCGCGCTCCATCAGGTCAATCAGTCGGCCCGGAGTGGCCACAATGACCTGTACCCCCTTCTTCAGAGTGCGGATCTGTGACTCAATATTCGTACCACCATAAACAGGCAGCACACGGACAGAGGGCAAGTATTTGGAATACGCCTCCAGATCATCGGCAATCTGAAGACACAATTCACGAGTTGGAGACAAAATAACCGCCTGTGTATCGGTGCGGCTAGGATCAATCTTCTGTAAAACAGGCAAACCATAGGCAGCGGTTTTTCCTGTACCTGTCTGTGCCAAAGCAACAACGTCATTATTCACTCCCAGTAGATAAGGAATCACTTCCTCCTGTACTGGCATGGGATGTTCATATCCCAGTTCTTCAATAGCTTTACGGATTTCCGCAGAAACTCCCAGCTCTTCAAATGTTTTCAAAATACGTATCTTATTAAAAATTCTTTGCAAAGGTAGCTAAAAAAGAGAACATTACCCGAAGCCAAACCCTGTTTTCAAATTTTTTGTGTTTCTAAAACAAGAAAATCTGGACTTGGACTTACTTTTAAGAAATATTGCACACCTCAACATAGTCAATATTTGGAGCTGCTCCCTCATCATTAAACAAACGAATGGTATTTTTACCCTTCCGTAATCGTATGACAGTCTGTGTAACAGCCATATCCGTCCATCCATCCGAACAAATCCCGCTCAGGGAATAAACGTCCTTTCCATTAACCTGTACCGTCAGATCCCGTTTCTCGGCACTGGCAAAAACAATTTTCAGCACATACTCTCCTCCACGATTACTATACACGGTTCTCCACTCCAGGAAATTATCAGTCGTGTCGATATTTCCCAGATAACCTACATAAGCACCTCCTGAACAGCGACTATCACGGATAACCCGGGCAAAGTCACCATCCTGAATCGCGGAATAACGCTCCAGCCAGGCATTCTCGGCCTCATATCGGATCTGCTCCAGACGGCAAACCGCTTCCATCCGATAAATACGGCAACCGTGTGCAGGCACGCTTACCGTAAAGCGCGAATCGGTCACATCAGGCAGATTCTGATGGGTGTATAGGTCACGAACCCGAACCAATCCTCCCAAACATAGTTTTGTCAGATCTGCACTGACCGTTTGGACAGTATCACCGGAATTGTAAAATGCCACAGCACGAACGGTACCGAAACGCTTTCCAAAATCTTTAACCAACACATAAACCTCTCCTTGTTTTTCTGCGACCTCCGCCTGAATGGCCAAAGTATCCTGATTCAAGGCGATCAGTTCTTTATTGGTCAGTAAAGCAAGTGCCTTGTCACTGATCGTAGTCATATCGCATCCGATCATCAACGGCGAACTCATCATACACCACATACCGAAATGCGTTTTATCTTCCTCGTCGGAAAGCCCACGCCCTACTTCCATCATATCCATATCATTAAACTTTCCCTCAGTGGCATAGGCAGACAAATACAGATTTCGGTCAATGATTCTCTTCACAGCTCCCCAAGACAGGTTGATATCGGCATCTATTCGCCAGGAAGAGGCAATATCATGCACCCAGGTGCCGGGAAAAGCCCAACGGCACACATTCATCCGGATATCCTTTCGCCCGGTATGATCTATGGCACGGCGAATAGCCATATATCTGTCCTGTTCATCCAAATCAAGATGCTCAAAATTCTGATTCGGATCACCTCCACAGAAATCCACTTTTATAAAATCAAAGCCCAATTCCTTAAAAAACAAATCAGCATCCTGCTGGTCGTGGCCATACATCCCTACTCCAACACCGATTTTATCCTGATCCCAATATGATCCGCAAGTGTTCCGTCCGGCATCAGAGTATATGCCGGCTTTAAATCCCAAACGATGGATAAAATCCACAACCGGCTTCAGACCGTTGGGAAAACGCTTCGGGTGAGTCAATAGCCGGCCTACACTGTCACGTCCTCCAAAATATCCGTCGTCAATATTGATATACCGGTATCCGGCTTGACCCAGTCCCTTATCAAACATAGCCTGAGCCTGCTTCATAATCAACTTGTCACTGATATTGACCCGATAAGTGTTCCAGGAACTCCATCCCATAATGGGAGTGTCGTAAGCCATCAAGGGTAAAATAATAAACAAAGACAGAAGCCCTAAAAGATTTTTGTATTTCATGATATGAATAGGTTTAATGGATTAACAATAATGGTGTAAGTCACAAAAATAGAATATTCCGCCTTCAAAAACAAGAATTGATATAGAAAGAAATGAGAACCGGCAGGAAATAAAAAAAGCCACAAGCCCAACCTCTGAAAAAATGAAGCACTCCCAAAAAGTTGGACGGTTTAAATATTATCCGCTTTGAGAAAGCGTCTGCACATCCCGCCTGTTTCCAAATAAATACTTATCTTTGACATACTGAAACTAAAAAACGGAAGATATGCGCAAAGTAATCTGTACCGGTGAAACCATACTGGACATACTGTTTAAAAATAACCAACCGATAGCCGCCGTCCCCGGTGGCTCTTCTTTCAATTGTATCATTTCCCTGGGCAGAGCCGGAGTTCCGGCCTATTTTTTAGGGGAAACCGGCGAAGATGCCGTAGGCGATCAGATAGCGGCGTTTCTGAAAGAGAACCATGTGCATACGGACTATTTTACCACCCGGAAAGATGTTCGTACGGCTGTGTCACTGGCTTATCTGAACGAAAACAATGATGCCCAATACGTGTTCTATAAAGAAATACCAAAACCCAACGATCACTTCTGTCTGCCGGATTTTCAGGCTCAGGATATTCTCGTATTGGGTTCCTATAATGCCATCTGCCCCACTCTAAGAGGACAGGTAAAAAGAATCCTGCAGGGCACCGTCGACGCTCAAGGACTGGTGTATTATGACATCAATTTCAGAAAAACACACCGTCACGAATTGGAAAGTCTGACTCCTTCCATACAGGAAAACTGCGGCATGGCTGACATTGTACGGGGATCGGCCGATGATTTTGAAATTATGTATGAAACCCGGGAGGCCGAAAAAATTTATCTGGAAAAGATAGCTCCATTCTGTCCGGTCTTTATCTGTACGAATGCAGACAAGGAACTGAAGGTTTGTCTGCCCGGAAAAGTCTATTCTTTCCCTATTTCCCCGATAAATACCGTAAGCACCATAGGAGCCGGAGATAATTTCAACGCGGGATTCGTATACGGACTGATGCGCTATGGCATACAGAAGGAAGATCTGTTGCAAATAGACGAAAACATGTGGCAAAAATTGGTAAACTGCGGTTTATATTTTGCCGCAAACGTGTGCCAGAGCATTCACAACAGCATTAACCCAGATCTGGATCTCAGTTGCCTTTAAAAGGCAACCTGATCCAAAAACTCGTTTACGGCACGAATCACAGTGCTGATTTCTTCTTCATTCATCTCGGGCGAGATAGGCAGACTCAGCTCTTCACGGTGAATCCGTTCGGTAACGGGCAGCGAACAAGCCGCAAACTCCGTCATGGAATCCTGACGATGGGGTGGAATGGGATAATGGATCAATGTCTGTATGTCCCGCTCCTTCAAAAAAGCCTGTAATGCATCACGTTGCGCACAGAACAAAGTAAAGATATGGAATACATGAGATTCCGGTTCATCCAAAACAGGCAGACTGATTCCGTCACCGGAATGAATTTCCTTCAGATAACGTAAAGCCACCTGACGGCGCTTCTCGTTGTCCTGATCCAGACGCTTCAGCTTCAAACGAAGAACAGCTGCCTGCAATTCATCCATTCTGCTGTTTACTCCACGGAAAGGATGCACATACTTCTTGGAAGAGCCGTAATTGGCCAGTGCACGCACCCGCTCAATCAAAGCCTCATCACGGGAAGTTACGGCACCGGCATCGCCTAAAGCACCTAAGTTTTTACCGGGATAGAAACTGAATCCGGCAGCATCGCCCAAGGCACCTACACGCACACCACCATCTCGCGCTCCGTGAGCTTGAGCACCGTCCTCTACAACCTTCAAGGCATATTTCCGTGCCAAAACCTGAATCTGTTCCATACGGCAGGCACGGCCATACAGATGAACCACCAGAATAGCCTTGGTCTTTCCGGTTATCAGCTCCTCAATCCGTCCCGGATCAATATTACAGGTTTCCCAATCGGGCTCGCAAAGCACAGGTTTCAGACCGGCACGTTGCACGGCCAGAATAGAAGCAATGTAAGTGTTGGCCGGAACAATCACTTCATCGCCCGGCTGCATCAGTCCCAACGAACAATAAGCCATGAAAATCAGTGTCAGGGCATCCAGTCCGTTGCCCACAGCCACACAGCCGGAAGTTCCACAGTAATCGGCAAACTCCCGTTCAAAACCTTTATTCTCTTCACCAAGCAAATACCAGCCAGAACGGACAACCCGTTCCACGGTTTCTGACAGTTCTGGTTCAAAAGAATGATTGATTTTTTTTAAGTCCAGATAATCTATCATCGTGTTGTTCTTATTGGCAATTCATACATATCATAAACCACAGCCCGGCCCCCCATACCTTCTTTTTGAAAGATCAGGCCTTCATTAAGGAACCAGCCTCCCTGCTCTACCGATGTGCCCATATCAAAATATTTCTTGCTTCGGAAGTGTTCATGAATCAACCGGTCGAAAAGAAAATCCACGGCTCCACGCTGTCTTCCCAAATCAGTAGAAGCGATATACTGTACATGAACGGCACATTCCGACACATAGAGCACTGTGCCGGCCACGGTCTGTCCTGCATCATCGCACACCCGATACAAAAGAATATTCTGTGGAAAACGCTGATGCAACAGCAGAATTTCCTCTAAGGTATGTACCGGTATAGCCTGATGACGGTCTTTCAGATTCTCCTGCAGTACAACCCAGAATTCAGCCCATCCCTCATCCTGAAGCAGACAAAAGTCTTCTTTTCCGGCTTTCTTTACCTTCCGTTTCCGGAGTGTACTGAAGCCCAGGGCATTCTCCGAAGGAATCACCGAGGATATTTTCCGCTGTTTCAATACAGCGCCCAGGCGAAACAGAGCATACAAATCCTCCTGACTGGGATAACGGGCATAAATATATGGAATAGGGCGATAGCACCAGATGTCCACATCACCTCGCTGCTTCAGATAGTCCACAACAGCCTGAAACAGTTCTAGCATGCATTGAGCCGTCATGTTGTCCTGAATCAGAAACCCTCCAAATGTCAATCCATTGTGCGAAGCAAAAATACCTCCTCCCAGATGTGCTGGTAAAAGGGCCATGAGCTTACCGCCTTTATAACATAACAAAGAATGATCCTGAAAACGGTCTGCATGATAATCCATATATTCTCTGTAAAACAGGAAAATGGCATTACGCGATCCGTTTACAAAATCATTCCATAACAGTCTTTTTTCAGACGTATAAGGTTCTAGAAGCCACGCTTTTTCCATAAATTATTCTGCTTCCTGATGCACAATTTTCTGAAATTCTTCATACGAGTTGATATAGGTCTCAGGCTCATAAGGATGAGACGCCATGACAAGCAACACGGCATCATCGGAAAATTTCAGCAACTCATTCCAGGTCAAAGGCGGCACCAATAATCCTTTGTCGGGCGAATCCAGCAGATAATGCTTTCTCTCCCGCGCATTTTCCAGACAGATTTCCACCGTACCATGTACGGCTATCAAATACTGATAAGATATCTTGTTGGCATGCATTCCCCGGCTTTTATCTTCAGGAACCTGATAAATCCAATATATTCTCTGCACTTCAAAAGGCACCTCCCGCCCCACTTCAGCAATGGTCAGACAACCTCTTGAATCTGTATAGGTTTTCAATAAATTCATAGAATCTGTAAATAGATATGCAAAGTAAACAAAAAGAATCCATATCAGGAAGCAATCTTCCGAAAACTACAAGCTAAGCACCCGGAACAGCCTTGGTATAGGCTGCCAACAATGTTTCCAATTCCTCAAGCGAAGACACAACCCGCAAATAGTTCTGGCAAGGAACATTGATAAACGATTTCCGGTCGTATTCCTCAAGCAATGCCAGCAACGAATCCCAAAAGCCGGATTCATTATATAAGACAATCTGCTTCTTCTGATACCCGATACTGTCGGCTGCCATCAAGGTGAAAATCTCATCCAAAGTTCCCACACCACCCGGTAAAGCAAGAAGCACATCACTACGCTCGATCATAATCTGCTTCCGGTCGTTCAGATCTGCACAAGGCACTAACTCATCAATGTAGTCACTGGCACGACGACTGGTTTCCAAGATACGCGGTACGACTCCCACAACAGTTCCCCCTGCTTCATGAACACCTTGCGCCACACACTCCATCGAACCGGAGTTGGCTCCTCCATAAACCAACGCCCATCGCATCTGACCGATTTTTCGGCCCACTCGCAGGGCTTCATCATAATAGGCTGCCTCCAGTCTCTGCGAAGCAGCACAAAATACACCGATATGTTTCATAACAAACAAAGTTGCACTTTTCCTTTCAAAAAGCACAACTTTGTCTGTTAAATGAATAAAAATAGAATCAGAGTTTTACATCTTCCAGATTGATCAGTCCGTTGACAATGGCGTAAATGGTCAGTCCGGCCGGAGAATGAATCTGCAGTTTACGACTGATGTTTCTTCTGTGTGTCATGACGGTATTGACGGAAATGAAAAGTTTTTCGGCAATTTCCTTGTTCGAAAGTCCCTTGACGACACAAACAATCACCTCCCGTTCGCGGTCACTCAGTGAATCCGTTCCAGCATTGTCCGTTTGCCCGCCTTCCTCTTCCTGTGCCTGCAAGGTTTCCGCACGCAGGGCGCAATCCTTTTCCAACTTCCGGACAGCCTCAATATAAAGTGTATCCTCCATCTGGCAATGATTGAAAAGATCTTCCTCCAACATATACAGATCCATCAACACTTCGTTCAACAGCTGTCCGTTACTGTCGCTCGGATAATATTTGATAATGATGCTTTTCAGCTCACCCAGACTTTTGTCTATCTGAGCATGATTATCATGATGTTTTTCTTCCAGCACATTGATATTTACCCCTGTTTCCGAAAGTTTTCCTGCAAGCAGTCCTTCTACATAAGTATGAATGTATTTATCTTCATATTCCATATGCCGGGATACTTCAGCCGCAAACTCATCATAAAATTTCAAAATAAGAAAAGCAATCTGGTTACGAGCCGAACAGTCAATACTTTCTATGAGCTTTCGACGGATAGCAGGTATTCGGAAATCAATGAAATAGGTATGCGACTGTGACAGATACTTGGTCATGGCCGCCACGGAAATGGTTTCCACCACATCTCCAACATTGATTCTTCCATTTGATTTGATAAAATTGACCACGGCCAGAAAGGTCATGGTATCTACCCCATTGGAAGCACAGGCCGTAGCCACGGTCTGGTCACCGAATCCGAAAGTCAATCCAAAACGGCTAATTACCTGCAACAGACGATAATCGTCACAAATAATGTCGCTCATCTTATCTGTTTCCTTATATTTTTCCGTCATATCACCTAGTTTATTTTTACGGTGCAAAGAAAACTAAAATCGAGCAAAGAAGCAATCACTAAATCTAGGTATTTTTCAGTAAACCAACTGAAAGCAGACTCCACCTGTTCAAAAAACAGGTAGAAACCCGATAAATAAAATCATACAATTTAAGTATTGCAACCAAACAGACCAAGTCTTAACTTTGCAACGTCGGAAAGAAAAACTTTCTGACGCCCTATATGATTCGTGATGAACCATAATAACCATTTTATTAGTTTAGTATTAGTACATTTTGAAATTAAAGAAGCTTAAAATATGGTCTCTGAGAAGAGATCATATTTTTTATACCCAGAAATAGTGATTTTTAAGTACCCCTTTTGTTCCTCTTTTTTGAAAAATCACAGATTAAGGTATTGGCTATCTGTATAAAGAAGAGTAATTTTGCATCCGAAAAATAAATTCAGCAGAATGAAATTAACAGAAATCAAAAACGATGAATGCGTTTTCATCGCTCAAATAGAAGGAAGCGGTTCTTTCCGCGCCCGATTGGGAGAAATGGGATTTGTCAAAGGACAACAGGTAAAACGTTTGTTCGCATCACCAATCGGCAATCCCATTGTTTTTGAAATCATGGGTAGCAAGGTAGCTCTCCGCAGCCAGGAAGCAGCCAGCATCGAAGTAGTACGCCATGCCGATGAAATTCCGGATCAGGAAAATATCCCTACTTCCATTCATACGCCACACTCCTCTTTTCAGATACACGACAAAGCATCTCATTGTGCCTGTGAAAGTAAGAAAAAAGTCCAATCTACATTTGAACATACTCACGATGTGGTTACTCTGGCACTGGTAGGTAACCCCAACTGTGGAAAAACCTCTCTGTTCAATGCCGCCAGTGGAGGACATGAACGTACGGGAAATTATAGTGGAGTCACCGTAAACAGTGTTATCGGAAACTTTGAATTCAAAGGACGTAAAATCCGTTTTGTAGACTTACCCGGCACTTATTCACTTCGAGCCTTCAGTCCGGAAGAGGCTTATGTGGCTCATGAACTGGAAAGCGGTAAAATTGATGCAGTAATCAATGTGCTCGATGCAACGAATCTGGAACGTAACCTATTACTCACCATGCAACTCAAAGAGCGCAATCTGCCTCTGATCGGTGCCTTGAACATGTTTGATGAGGTGGAGAAAAGTCAAAGCTTTGTTGACATCCCGGCATTGGAAAAGAAATTGGGTATGCGCCTGATTCCAACTGTTGCCCGCAACAAAAAAGGTGTAGAAACCCTCATTGAAGAAGCTGTCAAGCTGGCTGATCAACAGCAGAAGTCTTGTATTGAGAACCGTTCGTGTACTCAAGAGAAGCCCAAAGAATGCCAGCATTCATTTGCATCTCCTACCACAGAGCATCATGAAGCATGCCCCTGCAAACAACGTGAAGAAGATGACGCCATGCGTTATGCACACATACGTTCCCTACTTCAGGACGTATATCAGCGAAAAAGAGGAAAAGCCGATCAGACAACAAGTTTGTTGGACCGTATTTTTGCCAGCAAATGGGTGGCCTATCCCCTGTTCTTTGTTCTGATGTGGTTCATTTTCTGGGGCACTTTCGTTATCGGAGCTTATCCCGCAGATTGGATTGACCAGGGCATCTCCTGGATAAGTGGTCTGCTTGAAAACAATATGGGTGAGGGACCATTGCGCGATCTGATTATTGATGGAATCATTGGTGGTGTGGGCAGTGTTATCGTATTCTTGCCTAATATTCTGATTCTTTATTTCTTCATCACCATTCTGGAAGAGTCCGGTTATCTGGCACGTGCCTCTATGCTGGCCGACCCGATTCTGAACCGTTTGGGACTACATGGCAAATCCTTCATCCCGATGCTGATGGGATTCGGTTGCAACGTACCGGCTGTCATGGCAACCCGTACCATAGAGAATCATAAAAGCCGCCTGGTAACCATGCTGGTCATTCCGATGATGTCGTGCAGTGCGCGCATTCCGGTCTATGTGGTCTTTGCAGGAGCATTCTTCGCGGCCTATGCCAGTTGGGTCATGTTCGGCCTTTATCTGTTCGGATTATTGATGGCTGTGCTGGTAGCATGGATCTTCAACCGTATTTATCATCCCGAACAGGACACCCACTTTGTCATGGAAATTCCTCCCTATCGCCTTCCAAACTGGAAAGGCGTATTCCGTCATACTTGGGAAAAAGGACGCCAATATTTACACAAAATGGGAGGCATCATTTTAGTGGCCAGCATTATTATCTGGGCTTTGGGATATTTCCCACGCCCCGACCATGAAATGAGTCCGGCAGAAGCCCAGGAACAATCCCTGATGGGACAAATAGGACATGCTATCGAACCGGTCATCAAACCGTTGGGGTATGACTGGCGTATGGGAGTAGGTATCATGGCCGGTGTAGGAGCCAAAGAACTGATGGTTACCAGTCTAGGCGTACTTTATAATAGTCCGGAAGGAGACTCTGAGGCCGCTTCCGTTGAAGAAGCCTCCCAGACCAGACTCGCTTCTGCCTTACAAACCCACACTACTCCCGAAGCGGCTTTGGGCTATATGGTGTTTGCCCTGCTTTATTTCCCCTGCCTGGCCACAATTGCGGCTATTGCCGGAGAAAGCGGCAAATGGAAATGGGCTCTGATCACGGCTGGATATACTACAGGACTGGCTTATGTCGTAGCCTTTTTGGTCTACCGGCTGGCCCTGTTCCTATAGAGAATTGATACATTATAAAATAAAAAAAACACTACAAAATGAACTTTATCACACGTACAAAGCAAGGCATATTCAGATGCCTTGCTTTCTGTCTTTCTGTTATGACATGGTCTGCAATCTCCGCACAAGAGCATTCGCAGTCCCAACCGGACTCCCTTTCTGCAGATACCACGTCATCACCACGTATATCCTGGTATGCTTCCATCACTACAGAAATGCCTTGGAACATCAGTGACAGTCGCACTGGATGGGCCAACTATATAGAAGCCGGAGCACAAATCGGCTTGTGGAAAGGCGGTTCTCTCAACATGGATGCCATTGCCACATACGAGTATCATAATCCGGTACTCGGAGATTTGCAGTGGTTTTCCAACATTACCATTGGAGCCAACAAAGCTTTCCGTCTGATGCAGTTCGAGTTTTCACAACAGTTAGGCGACAAAGGAGTGCTTGCTCTTGGATTGCATAATAATGATATAGACTGTTTTAATTCCCCCTATACCAGTCTTTTTACCAATTCTTCGTATACCAGCATCCCAACCCTTTCATTCAACTTTCCAATAGCCACTGCTCCCATTGCAGCCCTGGCTCTCCATGCCGAATACCAGCCCACAGAAAAACTGACAGTCAAGGAAACGCTCTACAACGGTGTTGCCGATGACCGTCTGAACCGGCAATTCCGTTTCTGTCCACAAAACGACGGACTGGTAAATATCACCAGCATACACTATTCCGACAATGAGCACTATATCTATTGCCTGGGAGCCGGACTAAGCAATTCCAATATGGAAAACGAAGAAACCGGTGTACAGGAAAAAGCGTTCCAATACGCTTTATGGCTTTTAGCCGAACAGGAAATATGCACCTTTGGAAAAAGCGGTTTAGGAGTGATGCTACAAGGAAGCATTGCCCCAAAGAAAAGCAGTTATTGCAGTCATTACTGGGGTGCCGGATTAGTTTGCAACCGGTTGGGCAAGATGGAAGCACAGATCGGTCTGGCAGTAAACCGTGTACTGATGAACGACGGACGCGAAACAGACATCGAACTGACAACCAGTCTTCCGGTCTGTGAATATCTGTCATTGCAACCCGCCTTGCACTGTATCAACACCAACGGAAACTATAAGATGGCGGCACTGGTACGTGCATCCTTTGAAATCGGAAATTAAAGAAGGCGGAAGAAACCGTAAAAAGATATGGAAAAGCATATACTTTATTCTCCGTCTTTTCCTATTTTTGCAACCGACAAACAATAAAGCATCATGACTAAACAAACATCAACAACCAATATATTTACCGAAACTCTGCCTTGCGGTATGCGGATTGTAGCCATTCCTTCAATCACCAACGTGGTTTATTGCGGTATCGCTGTCAAAACGGGAACACGCGATGAATTGTCTCACGAAAGCGGTATGGCCCATTTCTGTGAACACCTGACCTTCAAAGGAACACATCATCGAAGTTCCCGACAGATCATCAACTACATGGAATCTGTAGGTGGAGATTTGAATGCGTATACAGGAAAAGAGGAAACTATTTATTATGCCACTTTTCTGAAAGAGCATTTCCCTAAAGCTGCCAATATTCTGACCGATATCGTTCTGGGTAGTACCTATCCGGACCATGAGATGAGCAAGGAGGTAGAAGTGGTCATTGATGAGATTGAAAGCTATAATGATTCTCCTGCGGAATTGATTTTCGACGAATTCGAAAATATTATCTTCCGGAACCATCCATTGGGACGGAACATTTTGGGAGAAGCAGACAAACTGCGTCGATTCAGCTCAGAAGACGTACGAAGTTTCATTCGCCGAAATTATCGTCCGGAGAACATGGTATTCTTCCTTTACGGACAAATCCCCGGAAAAAAGATTGTAGATACTCTGAATAAAGCCATAACTCAAGTAAGCAGTTCCCTTCATCCGGAAAGCCCTCTGTATCCACATCTGTTCAAGCAGACAGACTTACAACCGGCTCCATGTACTGAAACGGTACAGCTACCACCTTATCAGGCCGCACACGTGACCAAAAACAAAGATACTCATCAGGCACATGTCATGATGGGCACACGAGCCTACAGCGCACGTGACCCACGCCACATTGCCCTTTATCTGCTGAACAATATCCTGGGAGGACCGGGAATGAGCTCACGTTTCAACATTATTCTTCGGGAAAACAACGGACTGGTCTATACCGTTGAAAGCAATATGACAAGCTACACAGACACAGGTATCTGGAATGTATATTTCGGATGCGATCCACACGATGTAAAGCGTTGTATACGCCTCATCCAGAAAGAACTGGAACGATGGACCTGTGCACCTATCAGCGACCGTGCGTTGGCGGCAGCCAAACGCCAAATCAAGGGACAGATCGGAGTGTCGTATGACAACTTTGAAAATGTGGCATTAGCTTCAGGAAAGACCTATCTTCACTATCATATCATACGCGACCGGGAAGCACTTTATCAAAAAATCGATGCTCTCACTGCACAAGAACTGTATCAGGTGGCCTGTGAACTTTTTTCACCTGAGAAATTAAGCATTCTGGTCTATCAATAAAAAAACTCCAAGAAAGTAGACATTTTTGTATCAAGATAGGCTACATGTAGTCTTTTTGTCACGATCAATACCAACAATAATTGATAAAAGAAGTGTTACTTTGCACCTGCGTAAGGTAAACAATAAAAAGAAATTGTCACAAAACAGAATCAGTATTCTCCAGAAAACATTTAAAATAAAGTTCTTTTTTTTAATCTTGATCTAGCCACTATTTAGAACACTCCTATTACTAATCCATACTATCCAGGAGGGTGTGTCAAAATGTATGTTAATATGCATTTTGATGCACTTTCTTCATTTTTATGAAAAAAGGCCCGTACTTTCACAAGCTCGGGCCTTTGTTATCTCCTAAAGTTTTTGTAACTTTAACGTGAGTTCGATGAATTATAAGTAGTTGTAAAATTGGTGATTAGCGAAAATTGTTGTATCTTTATAGTGTTG
>CALUKY010000018.1 GCA_944321345.1 uncultured Paraprevotella sp. | reverse complement strand
TTTCAAGCCCATTTTAGCAATAATTGTGGGTGGATTATGCCGTTCTAAGTGGGTGGGTATGCTCCGTTTTCGCCATAGTGCCTTCTACTCTTCTATCCTGAGCGCTTTTCTCAGAATAGAGATGCTCTCCAGAGAAACGTACGGATTTCACCGGTGCATCCATCTCCTGCTCTAAAGTGCCGACTGTAACACAAATAAAATATTTATCACCGGTAAACTGACCATAAGAACCAGCACGATACAACTCAGTACCGCAAGCTGAAGCGGTAATTTTAAATTGAACCATATACTCTTTTCATTTAAAAATTTACAATCAAATTCTTTTGAACTGGACGACTTTTTAGTCGTCATTATCATGAACGCAAAATAAATCATTTTTTCCAAAATACACATATTTTCAGATTATTTTTTTCGTTTTTTATCAGAGTATAGGTACCATTTTGAAATATGTCCCTGCGAGATTGTCTTTTTTACGAACAACTGGAACACTATTCTGAAATCATTCATTCTCAGTGACTATTTTTCACTACAAAAAACTTATTCTTAATTGATTAGCATAAAAAATCCTGTTTAAAATCTTGGTTTATCCAGGAATATATCATTGAAAAAATGCAGCAAGATTTCCGTTTTTGAAAATCTTCCTGATGCTTTCTGAAAAACTCCCTGAAGATTAAAAAAAATCTTCAGGGAGTTTTTTTAGCTATATGCCGGCTGATTTTCTATAATCCGTAACAAGATCTTGCATAATTTCCGTATATATATTCATTTTCCACTGCTTTTACAATGAATATTTATACAAAATATTTCCTAAATGAGCGATTTTCTTTAGAAGTAATATTCCCGAAATGACAAATTTTTCCTGATTTTTGGTTTCGGATATTTTTATCAGGTAAAAAGCATTAACTTTGCAGTCGATTTTTCATGCCCCCTTTATGGAAAGAAATAAAGTTTTAGATGCCGCAAAGTATCTTCTGATTATTCTGGTAGTCATCGGGCATTTCATAGAACCGTCAAGAGATTCGGATCCGGTATCGTGCAGCCTGTATTGTCTGATCTACTCCTTTCATATGCCCCTGTTTGTCATGATCAGCGGCTACTTCTACAAGCAGCGCAGCCTGCAACAGGAAATCCTGAAATGTATTCCCTTGCTGGAAATCTGTCTGATAGCGCATATCGGATTTTATTGGATCATTAAAGGGAATAACCTGTCACTTAAAGATATCGTTTACTTTGGAAGTGACCCGGCCTGGTACCTGCTGTGCCTGATCTATTGGAGAATGACAACAGGTTTGCTGCTCCGGTTTCTGACCGCCAAATGGCTCCTGGCACTCAGCATCATCGGTGACCTGATTTTTTTCTATACGGGGCAGAATACGGGTGACTATTCTTTGGGCAGAGCCATCGAATTCTATCCCTTCTTTATACTGGGATACAGCCTGAAAGGCAGACTGGAGGTAATGACGCTCCGATATAAAAAGGCATTTATTCTGTCGGGAATCCTATCCGTGATCTTCATCCTCCTGACCTCAAGTTCCTTACAGTTTCATCTGGAATTCCAGAGGGCGGGAATCTCGGATATCAGGAAATTTACCGATATGGAGACTCATTGGATTTTCTTATACCGGTATGCCCTGTTGATCAGTGGCCTCTGCATCAGTGGCCTGATCCTGGTATGGATAACCCGGTCGGAAAAACTGCAAAAACTGTCCGTATTTGGTGGCAGAACCTTGTTTATCTACTACATGCACATATTTCTGCTGGCCGGAATACGGATGCATGATCTATCATTGATGCAATCCCTGATTCTGGCCGTAATGACGATTGATATACTGACCATTCTGGCCGATAAGCCTTTCTGTCCCTATCTGATGAATCCGCTCTGCAATCTGGCATGCGTTTTAAAAGACCGAATAAAGAAAACAGACCCATAAAAAAATCCGGATGGAATCTTTTCAATAACCATCCGGATTTTAATTTTCTATAAGATAAAACCTTTATGCCGAACAAAGCAACAGGATAATCACCTGAGCCGTCAGAATACGCAGGAACATCACCAACGGATACACGGTTGAATAACCTACAGAAGGTGCATCGCTGCTGGAAGCCTGACTGGCAAAGGCCAAGGCCGGCGGATCGGTCGTACTTCCGGCAATCAGTCCCATTAAAATAAAATAGTTGATGTGATACTTATAACGGGCTATCAAACCGATGATCAGAATTGGAATTATGGTGATAAGGAATCCCATCCACACATACATCAGACCATCACCTTCGACTACCGTATGCACAAAGTTGGCACCGGCCTTAATACCGACACTGGCCAGGAAAAGAACCAGACCTACCTCGCGAAGCATCAGACTGGCACTGTTGGTCACATAAGTTACCAGACGAAGTTTATAACCGAACTTACCGATCAGAATAGCCACAATCAGCGGACCGCCGGCAAGACCCAGTTTTACCGGAGTCGGAATGCCCGGAACCGCAAACGGCAAACTTCCCAGGATAATACCCAAAAGGATGCCGATAAAAATGGTTGCCATATTGGGGTGATCCAGACGTTTGATGGAATTACCCATGACATTGGCTACACGATCGACAGCATCTTCAGGACCCACAGCCACAATCTTGTCACCCACCTGGATACGCAGGTTGCGGTCGGCAAACAGATTCATACCAAAACGGGATATACGGGTTACATTGACACCATAAACCGAACTGAAATGCATCTCACCGAATGTCTTGCCGTTCATGGAAGGCTGGGTAACCAGGATACTCTTGGAAACCATCGGCTTATCCTGCATGTTCCAATCGATATCGGTTACCTGAGGACCGATAAATGCGGATATGGCTTCGGCATCATCCTCGGCACAAACCACATGAATGGAATCCCCCAAATGCAGAATAGTCTTCCGGGTCGGAATGCTGACATGACCGTCGTGCAAAGCCCGTGAGCAGACAAACTCACGTCCCAGGAACTCACGCACCTGCTTCAGGTTTTTCTCGGCCAAAGCGGCATTGGTGACACGCAAGGTCATTTTATGTGGTTTGACATGCGGATTCTCCGCACGCTCAGCTTCGATACGGGCCTCTTCTTTCTCCAAGGAAATTTTACAAATATAGCGCAAGGCTATTGTCGCTCCGATGATACCAATGACACCTAACGGATAGGCACAGGCATAGCCGGAAGCGATTTGCGGAATGGCATTTTCCGGAAAGATCTGGTTCAGGGCCTCGGTCGCCGCTCCCAGACCCGGTGTATTGGTTACAGCTCCACACAAGACTCCCACCAGCATCGGCAATGAGTTCGGATCGGAGGTGTCACAAAAGAGGAAATAGAGCAACAGCATCGTGACAACATTAAGCGCAACAATGCCTATCGCCAGACAATTCAGGACAACCCCTCCTTTCTTAAAGGCCTCGAAGAAACCGGGTCCCACCTGTAAACCAATAAAATACACAAACAGGATCAAACCGAAATCCTGCATAAAATTCAACACGGAAAGATTTCCTGTAAAACCGAAATGACCGGCTACAATACCGGCAAACAAGACGAACGTAACTCCCAAAGAGACACCGAACACTTTGATTTTACCCAAAAAGATACCCACGGCAATGACCAGCGAATAAAGCAAAACAATGTGGGCTATCGAATCGGGATCGAACAATAAATTTTCAAGCCAATTCATGATATTATTTTTCTATTTAAGTTTTTATTTGTGTTTTATGGATAGCAAATTTAATCAAAAATAAAGAATAAGAAACAATTTTACTGTTCTTTTTTCAGGAAGCGCCCTTTTTCGCAAAAAACATCAAGAAGGATTTGTTTTTTAGAGGATAAAAACTCAGGGGCACAAAAGTTCTGATAAAAAAATACTATCTTTGCTTCATTATTGTCTATAAAGTATATAAAGAAAGATACCGAAATGATTGTATGCATTGCAGAGAAACCCAGTGTGGCCAAAGATATAGCGCATGTACTGGGGGCCAACAAGACCTGTAACGGGTATATGGAAGGAAACGGATATCAGGTGACCTGGACTTTCGGCCATTTGTGTGAGCTGAAAGAGCCGCATGAATATTCACCGATGTGGAAAGCATGGAGCCTTTCTGCCCTACCCATGATCCCTCCCAGATTCGGTATCAAGCTGAAGGCTGACTCGGGCATCGAAAAACAGTTCAAGGTAATTGAAGAGCTGATGCAGAATGCCGAAGAAATCATCAATTGCGGTGATGCCGGCCAGGAAGGTGAGCTGATCCAACGCTGGGTCATGCAGAAAGCCGGGGCACGCTGTCCGGTAAAACGGCTGTGGATCTCATCACTGACCGAAGAGGCCATCAAAGAAGGATTCAACCAGCTGAAAGACCAGAAAGAATATCAGTCGCTGTATGAAGCCGGACTGAGCCGGGCCATCGGTGACTGGACTTTGGGAATGAACGCTACCCGACTCTATACGCTGAAATACGGTCAGGGCAAGCAGGTTCTGAGCATAGGACGGGTACAGACCCCCACCCTGGCTCTGATCGTAAAGCGACAACAGGAAATAGAAAACTTCACTCCGGAACCGTACTGGGTACTGACCACCGTGTACCGGGACACCACATTTACCGCACTTATGGGACAGGAGGATGAAGAGGAAGACGAGAAAAAGACCAAGGAGGGGGAAAAGAAAGAAACGGATATCAGCCGCAGGGGCTTCACCTCGCAGGAAGAAGGACGCGAAGCACTGGAAAAAATCAAAGACGCTCCTTTTACCGTTACGTCCGTAAGCAAGAAAAACGGAACCGAAGCACCGCCAAGACTGTTCGACCTGACTTCGCTCCAGGTAGAATGCAATAAGAAATTTGCCTTCTCGGCAGAAACGACCCTGCAGACCATACAGTCGCTCTACGAAAAGAAGATCACGACCTATCCTCGTGTAGACACTACGTTCTTAAGTGACGACATTTATCCGAAATGTAAGAATATTCTGAACGGTATAGCCGAACGTTATGGAGATCTGTTACAGCCTCTGAGAGGAGCCCAACTGAAAAAAAGCAAGAAGGTATTTGACTCTTCCAAGGTAACCGATCACCATGCCATCATTCCGACCGGCGTAAAACCCCAGAATCTGACTCCGGACGAGGAAAGGGTATTCGACCTGATCGCACGCCGGTTTATCGCAGCCTTCTATCCGGACTGCAAATTCTCGACCACAACGGTCATGGGCGAAACCGCGGACATTCCTTTCAAGGCTACCGGTAAAGTGATCGTGGTTTCCGGATGGAGGGATGTCTATGCCGCCGACAGGAAACAAGGCGGCATCGGAAAAAGCGAAGAGGAACAGACACTGCCCGATTTCCGGAAAGGAGAAAGCGGCACACATATTCCGGATCTGGCAGAAAAATGGACTCAGGCTCCCAAACCCTACACGGAAGCGACTTTACTGCGGGCCATGGAAACAGCCGGACGCCTGGTGGAGGACGAAGCGCTGCGTGATGCCCTGAAAGAAAACGGTATAGGACGCCCGTCAACCCGCGCGGCCATCATTGAAACGCTCTTCAAACGGCATTATATCCGCAAGGAACGGAAAAACCTGTATGCCACACCAACAGGAGTGGAACTTATAGGCCTCATCCATGAGGAATTACTGAAGAGCGCCGAACTGACCGGTATCTGGGAACGCAAACTGCGCCAGATAGAGAAAAAGGAATATGAGGCCAAGACTTTTCTGGACGAACTGAAACAGATGGTCTGTGACATCGTATATGCCGTGCTGGCTGACAATTCGAACCGCCGGGTGGCTCTGACTCTGGAAGAAAAGAAAAAGCCGGCGGAAAAGAAGACTGCAGAAAAAGCACCCCGGAAAAAGACATCTGCCGCAAAGAAAAAAAAGGAAGAAAACCAGCCTGCGCCTGTACAGGAAGGCGATGTATGCCCTCTCTGCGGAAAAGGGCATATCATTAAAGGGAAAACGGCCTTCGGGTGTTCGGAATGGAAAAACGGATGCTCATTCAGACAATCATTTGAATAACGCTTCCTGAAACACGAAGAAACAATCATGAAAAAAAATCTATGGACGGGAGCCGTTGCGTTATCACTCCTTGCCAGCAGCTGCGGAGCCGACAAGTATGTCAAGAAAGGCGACCAGTATCTGGCTATCGGCGAATATTTCGAGGCGGCCGCACAATACCGCAAGGCATACATGCATACTCCCATCAAAGAAAGAGAGAAACGGGGAGAACGGGCTTTCAAGGCTGCCGAATGCTACCGTAAAATCAACTATACGGCCCGAGCCATCGGATCGTATCTGAATGCCGTACGCTATCATTATCCGGATTCTACGACCTACCTGTATCTGGCACAGATGCAACAGAAGAACGGAGACTATAAGAAAGCGACAGAGAACTATAAACTATATCTGGAAAAAGATCCGGATCATGTATTGGCCAAAAACGGCCTGGAAGGCTGCATCATGGCTCCGCGCTGGAAAGAAATCCCCACAGACTATTCCGTAAAGAAAGAGCCGGCACTCAACGGCAGACGTACAGATTTTTCTCCTGTATTATATGGCGACGAATGGGAACAGATGTATATCACCACCACACGCCCGCAAACCAAAGGGGATGAGCTGAGCGGTATTACAGGAATCAAGAACAGCGACCTTTTCCTGGTGGAAAAAGATGAAAAAGGGAAATGGATGCAGCCGAAAGAATTTGAGTCGGAAGTGAACAGCATTTATGATGAAGGAGCCTGCTGCTTCTCACCGGACGGAAAAACCATGTATTTTACACGTTGTACTTCCGATCCGGAATATCCCCGATATGCCCAGATCTTCACCGCCAGCAGAAGTGATGCCAGTTGGGGAGACCCCAAACCGCTGGAAATCACCAAGGATACCTTGTCGTCATATGCACATCCTGCCGTTTCTCCGGACGGGAACTGGCTGTATTTCGTATCGGATATGCCGGGCGGACTGGGAGGGCTGGACATCTGGCGCATCAGAATAACCAATGACGGACTGGGAGGAGCCGAGAACCTGGGAGAACCGATCAACTCTCCGGGAGACGAAATGTTTCCGACCTTCCGCCCCAACGGAGATCTTTATTTTTCATCCAACGGTCATCCGGGCATGGGAGGACTGGACCTGTTCTGTGCCAAACAGGACAGCACCGGGAAATGGAACGTGGAGAATCTGAAATATCCGATGAACTCGGCCGGCGATGATTTCGGAATGACTTTCGAAGGGCTGCATAACCGGGGATTCTTCAGCACCAACCGGAATGACGCGCGTGGCTGGGATCATATCATGAGCTTTGAAAAACCGGATGTGATCCTGTCGGTCAAGGGATGGGTATACGAAAAGGATGGGTACGAGTTGCCGGACGGCATCGTCTATATGGTGGGCAATGACGGTACCAATCTGAAACTGAGTGTACGCAGTGACGGTTCTTTTGTCCAGGAAATCAAGCCTCACGTAAAATACATCTTTCTGGGAACCTGTAAAGGTTTTCTGAACCATAAAGAGGAGCTGCAGGTAGATACCAGTCACACCAGCAAGGAATATGTACTGCAATTCGCACTGGCTTCCATCACAGCACCGGTTCTGGTAGAAAACGTGTTTTACGAATTTGACCGTGCGGACCTTACTCCGGAATCGACCGAATCACTGGACCGCCTGGTAAAGCTGTTGGAAGAGAACCCGAATGTAACCATAGAACTGAGTTCACACTGTGACTATCGGGGCAACGACCAGTATAATATGGGGCTGTCGCAACGCAGAGCCGAGTCGGTAGTCCGTTATCTGATTGAACATGGCATCGCCCAGGAGCGTCTGTCCCCCGTAGGATACGGAGAAAGCAAACCCAAGGTGATCAAGAAAAAACTTACGGAGAAATATCCGTTCCTGCACGAAAACGATACCTTGACCGAAAGCTTTATCCTGAAACTTCCGGAAGACCAGCAGGAAATCTGCAACGCCCTAAACCGGCGCACCGAGTTTAAGGTTCTGCGTACGACTTATGGACTGTTCGATGAAATGGGCAATCTGCTTCAAGAAGCACTTACCGGAAAGGAATAAGAAAATCCCGATGCAGAAAACTGTATCGGGATTTTCTTATACATAACATTCTATCAGTTTGACTTCACCGTCGACGGGTTCGATCGTAAGCCCGGGGCAGGCAGCCGCAACCAAAACGGTGTGTCCTTCTTTCAAGAGAATTTCTTCGCCGGCAGAACGTATCCTGCACGCACCGTTCAGACAGATCAGAATGACAAAAGAATCCAACTCTGAATAATCACAGGTAATCGGCTCATCCAAATCGTAAAGGCTGGTGCTGAAATAATTCGTACTCAGCAATTCCATCGGCTCATTCAACTGTACCTGAGGAGTGAAAGCGTCGGTACGGGCCGAATAGTCAATGGCCTCACGGGCCTCTTCCAAATGAAGCGGACGGGTATTTCCGTTCTGGTCTTTCCGCCCGTAATCATAAATACGATACGTGATATCGCTGCTTTGCTGAATCTCACAGATAAAACAGCCGGCTCCGATACTGTGCACACGCCCCGCAGGCTGATAAAAGACATCGCCTTCATGAACGTGATAGGACTGCAGGACCTCGGGCAGGGTACACTCGGCTACTCTGCGTTCATATTCTTCAGGAGTAAGGGGAAATGTAAAACCTGAATACAGACAGGCATCGGCTGTAGCCTTAACCACATACCACATCTCACTTTTTCCGGAACACTGATGTCGGGCAGCCGCCAATGCATCATCCGGATGCACCTGCACGGAAAGATCATCGCACGCGTCGATAAACTTAACCAATAAAGGAAATTTACCTTCAAAACGAACATAATTTTCCTGTCCCAACAAATCTGCCTTCAGAACATCGACCAATGCCGGCAAGGTATAACCGGAATATGGTCCCTGATCCACCACGCTTTCCGATCCGGGAATAGCGGACATCTCCCAACTCTCACCGATACGGCGATCGTCGGCAGGCATCTGTTTATATCGTATGATGTCATAACCGCCCCAAATCGTGGGCTTCATGATCGGAGTGAACGTAAATAAATGCATCTATTTTTGATTAATGAGGATGCAAATTTAATAAAAATCAGATACCTGAAGAAAAGATAGGGCTTTTTTATGCATTTCTGTTGCGGATTATGGCCGATACAACAAAAAAAGCATTTTCTCAAACAATAAATGATTAAGAAAAATGATTAAGAAATTTGCATCTCTGTATTTTTTGACTACTTTTGTAAATCTACAATATTATTGAAAAAGAACGAAATCAATAGAAGAAAAAATCTTGAGTATGAAAAATGAAACAGCAACGGAAAGCCCTTTTGTCAATTCCCTGATCGGTATTATAGATGTTGTCATTATCCTACTCTCCATCTATATCACCTATCATGCGTTGGGCGCTCTGAATCCTCACTATATTTTCTACTTCCATCTGAAATCACTGATGGTGCTGGGGTTTCTTTCCTATGTGCCTTCTATTCTGTACTACCCTCCCATTTTGTATCAGAGAACCGTACATGTGGATAAAATCATCGGAAGAGTGTTTCACCTGACCCTGCTTTTCATGATTCTGTACATCATTGTACTGACGATTCTCAAAGGGTCGAGAGTGCCCTACAGCTTTGTATTCATGCTCTCCGGAATTTCCTGGCTGCTTCTGTCGATAGAACGGGTATCTCTGAGAGTGTTCGTCAAATCTCTGCGTAAAAAAGGAAAAAACCAGAAAAAAGTGATTCTGGTAGGCAAACCATGCCATTGCCAGCAGCTTTATAAAGAAATGTCGGATCCGAACTATGGCTTTAAGATATCCGGCATATTCTATAATGACCCCGAAAAAGAAAATCTGATCATCCCGGTTCCCTATCTGGGCACAACCGACCAGGTAACGGATTATCTGAAGACACATCAGGACATCAAAGCGGTATACTGCACCGTATATGAAGAAAACCAGATGGACACCCGGAATATCCTGAGATATTGTGAAAACAGCCTGGTACGTTTCTATGCCCTGCCGATTTATCTGAACCAGCTGAAAAAACAGATGACAACGGTAAGACAGGGAAACAGCATACTGCTCACGTCGCGCAACGAGCCGCTGGACAATTTAAGCAATGCCCTGCTCAAAAGGTTTTTCGACTGGATCTGCTCCACACTGTTCCTGATCACTCTGTTTCCGATCATTTATGTGATTGTAGCCGTGATCATCAAGAAACAGAGTCCGGGACCAGTTCTGTTCAAACAGGAAAGAAGCGGACTGAACGGCAAGGTTTTTACCTGCTTCAAATTCCGCTCCATGCACGTCAATAAAGACGCAGACGTGCTGCAGGCGACCCTAAACGATCCGAGAAAATTCAAATTCGGTGATTTCATGAGAAAAACCAATATTGATGAGTTGCCGCAATTTATCAATGTATGGCTGGGCGACATGAGCATGGTGGGGCCACGCCCGCACATGCTGCTGCACACGGAACAATATTCACAACTGATCAAGGAATACATGGTCAGACACTGGGTAAAACCGGGTATTACCGGTTGGGCTCAGGTGCTGGGATTCAGAGGGGAAACCAAAGAACTGAAACAGATGGAGGACCGCGTAAAAGCGGATATCTGGTATGTGGAGAACTGGAACTTCTGGCTGGACCTGAAAATCATCTGGAAAACCGTGTGGAACATGATCAGACACAACGAAAAGAATGCTTATTAACCTCAAAAAGTAAAATTGCTTATGAAAGGAATTGTATTGGCGGGAGGATCCGGTACACGACTCTATCCCATTACCAAAGGAGTCAGCAAACAATTGCTCCCCGTCTTTGACAAGCCTATGATATACTATCCGATTTCGGTGCTGATGCTGGCCGGCATCAGAGAAATCCTGATCATTTCCACTCCCAACGACCTGCCGGGATTCAAACGCCTGCTGGGGAACGGTGAAGACTACGGAGTACATTTCGAATACGCCGAACAGCCCTCGCCGGACGGATTGGCACAGGCTTTTCTGATCGGAGAAGACTTTATCGGCAATGATGATGTCTGCCTGGTTCTGGGCGACAATCTGTTTCACGGTGCCGGTTTCACCGGTCTGTTGAAAGAGGCCGTACGCAACGTCGTTGAGGACCGGAAAGCGACTGTGTTCGGTTACCGGGTGAATGACCCGGAAAGATATGGTGTGGCAGAATTTGATGAGGAGGGAAACTGCCTGAGCATCGAAGAAAAACCGAAAAAGCCCAAAAGCGATTATGCGGTAGTCGGATTGTATTTCTATCCGAACAAGGTCGTTGAGATTGCCAAAAAGATCAAACCGTCGGAACGCGGAGAACTGGAGATCACTTCTGTAAACCAGGAATTCCTGAAAGACAAAGAACTCAAGGTACAGACACTGGGACGAGGATTTGCCTGGCTGGACACCGGAACACACGACAGCCTGAGCGAAGCCAGCACCTTTATCGAGGTCATCGAAAAACGGCAGGGGGTTAAAATCGCCTGCCTGGAAGGGATCGCCTATCAGAACCACTGGATTGGCAAGGAAGATCTGATCCGGGTGGCCCAACCGATGCTGAAAAACCAATACGGACAATATCTGATGAAACTGGCCGAAGACGAAAAGAAATAGAAACAGACCGGATTTTATTTGAATTAAAGATTCACGATTAGTGCAAAGATTAAAAAAAAATCATATCTTTGCACTAATTTGTTTTATTAGAATCATCTGAAATGGGAATATTATCTAACTTATTTGGAAAAAAGAAGCAAGAAGATGAACAGGTACGCGTGGGGGGAATGGAGGATTTCATGACCCTGATCCGTGTATATTACCAGGCTGTGATTGCCATGAATCTGGGCATCACCAATCTGGCTTTCCTGCCAGACCTGAGAATCTTCAAACAGACACTGCACGTGGCAACAGTAAACAACAAGCTGGGAATCGGCGAGAAGAACAAATGCAAGAAAATGCTGATCGACATGTATGGCATGAGTGATGCATTCTTCAAGGAAATAGACACCAGCATCAAGAAAAACTGCCGCACACAAAACGACATCAAAAACTATCTGATCATGTTCCAGGGATTCAGCCAGGATCTGATGATGCTGATCGGAAACCTGATGCAATGGAAATTCAGAATGCCTTCCATGTTCCATAAGGCGCTGAGAAATATGACAGCCAAGACCATCAATCAGATTCTGACACGGAACGATTGGAAAGACGAAGCTGTGAGAAGAACCTGCATCAACATCAGAAAATATGCCGCTACTTTAGGATATTCGGAAAGCTGGATGACAGAATACGTATTCAAGATTGTCATGCTGGCAAAAAAGGAACCTAAAGCAGCCAACAAAGAGTAAACAGACTTATTCTACTGCTATATTCTAGAAAATATGACTCCGGAAGAAGAAATTGTCTTGAAACGATTTGAAACCAGAACACGGCAACTTATTCTGCATTATCAGGACCTGAGGCAGGAAAACAAGTTGTTGCGACAGCAGGTGGACGAAATGAGACAGGAACTGGAGCTCATGAAAAAGAATTATGCGAACCTGAAGATGGCCAGAATGATCGATATCAACGATCAGGATATGAAAGACGCCAAAGGACGACTGTCCAAACTGATTCGGGAAGTTGACAAATGTATTGCTCTACTTAAAATATAAGATCCATATATGGAGAGCGAATTTCTGAGAATTACCATCAGACTGGGTAAAATGCTGTTTCCAATCACCATAAAAAGACGGGAAGAGGAAGTTTATCGGGCCGCAGAAAAACTGATTAACGAACGATTAAACTTCTATGCAGGAAAATACCAGCATCAAGGCGACGAAACCTATATGGCTATGGCTATTCTGGATATTGCCATAGCCTTGAAAAAAGACGAGCAGAATAAAAATACCGCTCCTTTGATGGAAAAAGTGAAGGCCTTACTGCAGGATATAGAAAACTGTGGTCTGACTGATAACAACAAATAATCTCTTATTTATATATAAACAAACAAATTATGGTAACAACAATCATATCATTAGCATGTCTCATTATAGGATGCGTGGGGGGTTACGCCATTTTCCGTTATCTCCTTACCGGTAAGTATAAAAGAATGGTCAGCGAAGCACAAAAGGAAGCGGAAGTGATCAAACAAAAGAAAATGCTGGAAGTGAAAGAAAAATTCCTGAACAAGAAAGCTGAACTGGAAAAAGAGGTACAGCAGAGAAACCAGCAAATCCAACAAAGCGAAAACCGCCTGAAACAGAGAGAAATCAGCCTGAACCAAAGACAGGATGACCTGAACCGGAAAAAGAACGAACTGGAAAACGAAAGAAAAAGAATAGAAAACCAGCAACAGCAGCTGATTCATAAAGAAGAAGAACTCGAGCAGTTGCAGGCACAGGAACGCACCAAACTGGAAGCCTTAAGCGGACTCAGCGCGGAGGAAGCCAAGGAAAGACTGGTAGAATCCTTGAAGGAAGAAGCTAAAACCGACGCGGCAAGCTATATCAACGAAATTATGGATGATGCCAAACTCACAGCCAACAAGGAAGCCAAGCGCATTGTCATCCAGACGATTCAGAGAGTAGCCACAGAAACAGCGATTGAAAACAGTGTTACGGTATTCCACATTGACAATGACGAAGTAAAGGGTAGAATCATCGGTCGTGAAGGGCGTAATATACGTGCTCTGGAAGCGGCAACAGGAGTGGAAATCGTTGTAGATGATACTCCGGAGGCAATCGTGATCTCCGCCTTTGATCCGGTAAGAAGAGAAATCTGCCGCCTGGCATTACACCAGCTTGTTGCCGACGGACGTATTCATCCGGCCCGTATTGAAGAAGTGGTTGCCAAAGTAACCAAACAAGTGGAAGAAGAGATTATCGAAACCGGAAAACGTACTACCATCGATTTGGGTATCCACGGACTGCATCCGGAACTGATCCGCATTATCGGAAAAATGAAATACCGTTCCAGCTACGGACAGAACCTGTTGCAGCATGCACGCGAAACCGCCAATCTGTGTGCGGTAATGGCTGCAGAACTGGGACTGAATCCAAAGAAAGCCAAACGTGCCGGACTGTTACACGATATCGGTAAGGTGCCTGATGAGGAACCGGAATTGCCACACGCATTATACGGTGCCAAACTGGCCGAGAAGTATAAGGAAAAAGCAGACATCTGCAATGCAATCGGAGCGCACCATGACGAAATGGAGATGAATTCTCTGCTGGCTCCAATCGTACAGGTCTGCGATGCGATCAGTGGTGCCCGTCCGGGAGCTCGCCGTGAGATTGTAGAAGCCTATATCAAACGATTGAACGACCTGGAGAATATAGCCATGAGCTATCCGGGAGTAACCAAGACGTATGCTATCCAGGCTGGTAGAGAATTGCGCGTGATCGTCGGTGCCGACAAGATTGATGACAAGCAGACAGAGCGCCTGAGTACAGAGATTGCCAAAAAGATCCAGGACGAGATGACTTATCCGGGCCAGGTGAAAATCACGGTTATTCGCGAAACCCGTGCAGTAAGCTACGCGAAATAAAAACCGAATTTTTAAAGCACATCAAAAAAACAAAATAAAAGAGCCATAGCAGACTTGTTTCTCAAAAGAATGCTATGGCTCTTTTTAATTGCTTACAATTTATTCAGATAAGAATCCAACAAGCCCAAATGATACAAAATATACTTTATCTTATCCTTATAATTCAACAGGCTGAAACGTATATGTTTGGACAAAAGACGCACGGCAACCTTGTTCTTGTCTTTTGTAAAACATAACCAAGCAAAGAATATCACTTTATTCATGACCTTACGCACATCTATATTATCCTTTAAGGAAAGATACAGCTCGGGGTGAGTGATCAACTTGTAAGAGAAATGCTTTGTATAATCCAGAGGAACCAGACGGCTATGGTAATCGGACTCGTATTTCAGGATAAATACATGTATCTCATCTAAAAAACACATAGGAAATGCCAACATCAATCTAAACCACAGATCCAAATCTTCTCCTATGGTCAACGATGTATCAAATCCTCCCATACTTAAAGCCTTTTCCTTATTGACAGCTATTGAGGAAGTATAAAAATCACGAAAATAAAAATTCTTTTCCCAATCAGTGGAGCAGATTACAGGCTTTTCCGGACAAGTATGTTTGGAATACGAGTCGAATTCCTTGTAAGGAACGATTTTATTCGTTTGAAAGAACATGGCACAATCCGGATGCGACTGATACATATCCTTTAAACGCTTTAAATAATTTTCATCCCAAACATCATCTCCATCCAGAAAGGCAACAATACATCCCTGGGCCATTTCCATACCAAGATTTCTGGTTGCTGACACTCCTGAATTTTCTTTTTGAAATCGTTTTAAGCGCGCATCCTTGATATCCGACAATTCAGCCAGACTACCGTCAGTAGAACCGTCATCAATTACCAAAAGTTCAAAATCATGATAACTCTGTCTTAATGCAGAGTCAACCGAACGCCTAATACTCTTTCTTTTATTGTAAACCGGAATAACGACAGAAATCAATTCACCCATTCTATATATAGTGTTTAAAGGTTTCACAAAAGAACAAATATAGAAATTTTAAAATAAACTCTGCTCTAAAAAAACAACTTTTTATCATCTCCGCTCCTGATTGGAAGAATACGAATAGAATTAAAACAAATAAGGCACGGAACAATGGTTTATAACGAATTAATTCCTACTTTTGCAAACCACTAACAATCATATATAGCATGATACCTAAAATTATTCATTACTGCTGGTTAAGCGGAGATCCATTCCCTCCTCTTATCCAACAATGCATAGACTCCTGGAAACAAAAACTTCCCGACTACCAGTTTATGTTGTGGGATACCAATCAGATTGATGTCAATTCCAATGACTGGTTAAAAGAAAGCTTTGCAAATAAAAAGTATGCCTTTGCAGCAGACTATATACGCTTTTATGCCTTATATCATTATGGTGGCATCTATCTGGATGCAGACGTAGAGGTTCTTAAATCCTTCGATCCGCTTACGGAACAAAACGAATTCCTTGGAGAAGATGCCAGCGGAGATATCGAGGCAGCAGTTATCGGTGTTGAAAAAGGTTGCTCCTGGGTAAAAGAATGTCTGGACTATTACAAAGACAGGCACTTTGTTTTACCTAACGGAAAATTTGATATGAGTCCTGTTCCCTTATTAGTACGCAGAGTAATCAACAGGCATCCCAATATCAAAATTTACCCATACACCTATTTCTCACCGAAAGATTATAATATCGGGAAAATAGCGGCCAATGAAGACACCTTCTGTATCCATCATTATGATGGCAAATGGATCCGGAAAGGACTAAAATATAAGACCAAAATATTGCTCCACAAATGTCTGTATTATACAGTAGGAAGAGAAAAACACAATCAGTTTGTTCATTTTATCAGAAAGTTCAAATAAAAATAAAATTCAGGGTGACTGTGTAGTGACAGTCACCCTGAATTTTATCAATATTATCTTCGCATAAAATTCTTATAGATATAGAGCCGGGCATTTGTAGGAACCAAACGTACAAAACTCCGAACTGCAATATTGTAACAGAGATCAAAAACACTCAGAAAGCCTAACTGATAAAAACCGATTTGCGAACGAATATCAGATACGGCATATTTCCATCCTCCTCTACGCTTGATGGTTGCCACAGAAAAACGGAAATAAAGCAGACTTTCCTGAATATTATAAAAACGGCATCCATGAAGTATCATTTTGATCCACAAACGGTAGTCTTCCGGAAACCCTTCATAACCTCCTGCTTCGAACACCTTCTGCTTACGGTACATGACAGCCGGATGATTGATCGGGCAACGGGTATGTGCATAGCGGATAATTTCCTCATGAGTTTCGGGCAATTTCTTTACAGATAAAATATTATTGATGTCACCATCGAACTCTTCTATCCATGAACTGCAAATATCCAAATCCGGATATAAGCGAAACTGTTCCATCTGCCGTTCAAAGCGATTGGGCTTGGCTATATCATCAGTATCCATACGCGCGACCAGTTCGTAAGAACAATGTTTCAATCCAATATTTAAAGCTGCTCCCAAACCTGAATTTTCGGACAGCGGCACAATCTTCAGAGGAACAGTACATTTGTGCTGAAAATCCTGAATAACAGAATCCAATTCAGGTGTGAGCTTCCCATCCTTAACCAAAACAATTTCCGAAGGAAGTAGAGTCTGATTCAAAAGGCTCTCCAAAGCCAGGCATAGAAATTGTGGGAGCTCTCCCCAATATACTGACAATAAAACAGAAAACATATGTATATACTGTAAAATATTTTCAGCAAAGCAGAATCTTCATTAAAGATTGCCCTGCCACTTATATATGCAAATATACAAAATTCACGCCGGAAAACAAGTTCATTTGAACAGGTTCAATGATATATCTGCTTTTTTTAATAGTATTTCTATCCTTTAACTCCAATAAAAGGACGGATAACCAGTTTGCATAATAGCAAATACCTTTTATTATACAAACGAAAACCTCCCCGAAATATTTTAAAAAAACGGATTAATTTTATATTTTTCTCCAAGGAAAAAAGCAGCTCAAAACTTTTCTTTGACTGCTCATTCATTTTGTGACCATAATGATGATAAAAATCCTTTAGGGCATGATAATGATTTATTTCAAGCAAAGGCGTATTTTTTTTACGTGCAAAAGCCACCGTTTTCTGTTTGAAATCACCGGCAAATGCATCTGTAACGGTAGCCTCATGACGGCGGTATAACATCAAGAAACGGTCTACATAAGTAAATTCGCCAAAGGTCAAGGCAACCAAGGTGAACAGATGATCGTGCATGACAACAAACGAAGGGCGGTCCAGGCAGAGATCACGCATGGCCCGATTAAAAAGTATCGCACATCCCTGAATACCCCCATTCAAAAACAGAACATCCTCCAATCTTTCCGGTGCCTTCAAGACAGAGCGTCCTTCAACACGCCCCTGATCAGAGAAATACATGTATCCGTTACCATAAACAGCCTGAGGTATTTTTTGATTACGGTCTTTTATCGCGTCATATAGTACCTGCAGCTTATTCTCAAACCAAATGTCATCCTGATCACAGCAGATGCAGAAATCGGATGTAGAAAACTGAAGCAGATACATAAAATTCTCAGAAGCGCTTTTAAGAACCTTACCTTCATCAATAATATGAATTCTATTATCTATAGACGCATAATACTCCAACAGTTCTCTTGTTTCATCGGAAGAACCGTCATCATGCACAAACAGATTCCAATGAACATAGGTTTGAGTCAATAAGGAATGAATCTGCTGTGGCAAATAACGTGCTCCATTATAGGTAGCCAACAAGATATCAATGCAAGAAGTTGAATGCTGCATAATCAAATAAAGTTTAACATCTTATTATACCAAATGTTCATGGATAACAATCCTAATGCAAAAAGGACCAAAAACAGGCGTCCGACAAAAACAGGCCGTATCAGGCAAACCAGCATCGGAAAAAGAACAATCTCAATAATTCCATACAGCTCACACACACGACCCGCGATGATCGGAATAGTTGCCAATCCCACAAAACTGAAAAGCGACAGACAATAGATCTTCAATAAAATAGTTACGTTTGGATGATATGCCACTATTCTTTCATATTTAATCAAAAACAGGAAGAACAAAAATATACGGAACAAGAATATAACATTGAAGACGTTGATTGTTTCGCCCAACATACCCGTGTCGCGCAAACGTTCATAATCATCAAGCTTGTTCTGAAAATATGGTATCGGCATGGAGGTTATCAAATTCACATCTGCAAAATAAAGCAAATAAGCGAAAACGACAATACCACCTAAAAAAATCCGGCCCATTTTACCCATCTTCCTGTTCGAAAAGAATACGAACGGAAGAAATGCCGCAGCCGAGTAATGTGCAAATACAGCCAAGCCCGCAAACAACAGGTACTTTAAACGCTGCTTATTGACCAGATAGGGCAATCCGATCATCATCAATCCGGTTGCCACAGCCACACGAATCTGGGTAAAGTCCTGGATCAGAAAATAATGAGAAAGCCACAACAGCACGGACAATAATATTTCGGGAGAGAGCTTTTGAATTCCCATTCCATGTAACGGGACCGACAATATGGCATAGATAATAAATACCCAACGAACATCATTGAAGGTCCAGTGAACAAAATTCACAATCCATGCAAAAGAAACCTCAATGAATTCCTGACGGAGATCATTGTAAATCACCACATAAGTCCGGGAATCATGATCCGAACCGATAGGACGGAAAGCCACCAGAGTGCAAAGCAGTACAATAACCGTAACAAAAATACCACGTGTATAGGCATCTTTCTTGTCTTCGAAAAAGACAAAAAAAGACAACCACAACGCAAATGTATATATAATGCCTACTACAAGCATACCGCACCGCTCTTAATTCTTGATGACGATATACACCGTAGTACCCAAAAAGCAAAGCATACAGAATGCAATGACAATCAGAGAACGTTTTGGACCTGCAGGCAATACGGGTACAGTGGCATTCTGAATGACCGTAAATGCAGGAGTACGCTCCAGTACCTTGGATTTTGCCAATTCGACCTGCTGTACCAACTGATTGTAAATATTGTATGAGGTCTGTGTCGCATTTTTCAATTCATCCAACCGCGATAAATCTGTTTGCAATACCAACCCCCTATTCGCATCGGCATAGGCAGTATACTGCCGCAAATTTTTCTTATAGTTCTTCTCAGCCTCATCGCGAAGCACCTGTATATGTTTCAAATCATTGCGGGCTTTCTGCGTACGATACTCAATAATAAAATCCTGCAAACGAACACGCACCGTATCTACAAGCAAAGCAGAAACCAAAGGGTCCTGATCCGTTGCCTGCAATGTAATGACGTTGGTTTTCTTATCTACGACACATTCAAACTTGCCGCCAATATTTTTTGCCAGAATCATATCAGCCTTAGACAAAAAGAATGGATCCGGGTGCAGAACTTCGCGTTCTGCACCCTCAGAACTCTTAAAAAGACGCTTGACAGAAGCCATACCCTGAGTCCACCAAGGTACCTTCTGTTCGGTTTGCATATATTTCTTCAGCGATCCCTGATAAGCGGAATCCTTGGTAATAATCTGAACATCAAACAGCGAAATCAAGAAGTCAGTAGAAGCAATCAAATCCGGGTATAACGTAGGAACAATTGCATCCTCTCCTCCCATACTACCGATATTGATTCCCGCTAAAGAAGCCAAACCTCCCAACCCTCCAAGGTTACTGCTCCCGCTGGAATACTCAGGAGCAAGCAAGACTTTAGTTTCGTAATACCGAGGCAAACTGAAGGCATAAATCACCGCTATGACAAACGCGATGCCTAAATTAATCAGATATAATTTACGAAAACTCCACATGAGTTTAAATAAAGCATCAAACTTTAATTCTCCATGCAACAGTTTAAATCTATTTGATTTTTCCTTCATATTTCCAATTCTTTGAAATCTATATTCTATATATTCTCCTACTTAACCAAAGTAGAAATCATTGTTCCCAAAGCAGCGGCTGTTGTACCAATGCTCAGAATCTCACCCAAAGATACGGCTCGCTTCTTCTCTTCCTTGGTAGGCACGACAATTTCACACCCTGGCTGTATGTCTTTAGCCTTGCGGACACGAGTTACCGTTCCGTTCATATTCACGGCAAACACCTTTCTCTTACGTGCCTTGGCACTAAAACCACCAGCCTGATTTATATAATAGTCCAACCCTTTTCCCGGCATATAGGCAACAGAATTAGGATACAACACTTCACCATTAATGGTTATAACATTGGAATACTGCGGTATAATCAAACGGTCACCATCCTGCAGAACCAGATCCCATTCATCGCTGCCTTCGTTTTCAATAGCCTTGTCCAAGTTGATTCCTACATAACGAGTTGTATTCAAATCGAACTTTTTGATCTCTGTAGAATCTTTCGAAACAATAAACTTTTTCAACGACTGCTGCTTCATACGTTCGGCTTCGGTCAGGGTACGGATCAGTCGGGCACCCTTGGGATAGGCTTCCGGCGTAAGTCCTCCGGCCATTTTAATCAAATCACTCAATCGCTCTGCCTTTGTAGTCAGAGCATAAGTGCCGGCGAAAGCCACCTCGCCCTCGATTGTAATGTGCTTCTGCTCCACATATCCGGGGCTCTTTCTGACAAATACTTCATCAAATGGCTGCAATTTAAAACCGGGTTCACCCTCAATCACAAATCCGTCTTTTAAAGCAAACGTATAGGTTTCGGCTACAACAGATGTCGGGGTCTGCGACTTTGCATTACGGATACGGCGTGACACATCTACCTTAACGGTGGATGCGGCATCTTTCAATCCTCCAGCCTGGAGGATCAGATCTTCAATACAGGTATTCTCCGCAAAATGATAAACTCCCGGGTAATAAACCTCACCGTAAATAGACAAGACCCGCTCATCCTGACTCTCCTTGAGACTGGGGATATATAAAATATCCTCATTCTTCAAGGTAATATCAGGCACCTCGTGAGCCATAATTTCCTTGACCGGAATTGCAATAACTTCCAATGTTCTATCGGCTCTGCGACGATGCATCACCGCACGTGCAGTAAAAGCATCCTCGGAAAGTCCGCCGGACTGTTCTATCAACTGGCGTACTGTCGCAATATTACCTCCTAACTGGTACATTCCCGGACGGAAAACAGCTCCTTTAATTTCTACCATATTGGCATAACGGTCCAATACTGAATCTACAAAAAGCGAATCGCCATCAGCAACCCGGAATGTTCCCATCTGAAACTCTCCAATACTGAAAACTTCCTTTCGTCCTGAATTTGTACGGATCAAACGCACCTGATCACGATAGGCATCTCCGGCAAAACCACCGGAATATTTCAATAAAGTAGCCACACTCTCTTCCGGACGCATCTCATAATACATCGGACGCTTTACTTTTCCGGCAACCTGAACCAAAGACTCGTATGGACCGACAACAATCACATCGTTTGTAGCCAGACGAATATCTCCCGTTAACTTCCCGTTAAAAATATAATCATAGATATCTACGGTTGAAATCAGGCGGTTGTTACGATACACCTTGATATTTCTCAAAGTACCAATATCATTGGCGCCTCCAGCCTGATACAAGGCATGAAAAACGCTGGCGAAAGCAGATAAAGTATATGTGCCCGGCTTATTGACTTCTCCCATAACATTAACGGTTATAGAGCGTGTCTGTCCAACGGTAAGTGAAATTTTGGAGCCGGCAAAATATTTACCCAAAGTATGACGAACCAACTCATTGGCCTGCGCCAATGTCAGTCCTCCGATCTGAATCGGACCATAATTTTCTGCAAAGAAAGTTCCTTCCGGAGAAATTTCCCCATTTATTGTAAAATGCGATGTACCGGAAACATCAATAAAAACGACATCTCCTGCTCCTAACCGATAATTATCCGGAGCAGGAATATTCAAATCCGTTTCAAAGGTCAGATTCTCCTTGTTGAAAATATCATGACCGAAAATCTTCTTTTTATTTGTTTCGACCTTCGGGTTCATCATCTCCTGAAACATCGCGGCAGAATCAGGCAAAACAAAATCCAGACCGTTCAGATACATGCTCTGCTGCTCCTGTAAATACAGCTGACGCTGCAAAGGCGACATTTTAGTAAGATCAACGTCTTGTTTTTCTCCCTGACGCATGGCATTGCCTTTCAACGGATCCTTTGCATTAGTGCTATTGAGTCTTAAGCGGGAAGCTCCCGTCAAGTCTTGAGCCCCTAAAACAGTACCATTATTCTGTTTGGAGTACTTGGTTTTGAGCCGTTCAATCTGATCCAAAGACACTCCCTGTTTCATCAGATTTGCAATGATCTCATTCTGCGGTGTTCCTTTCTGATTCTCACTGATTACATATTGCATTACTTGCTCATCGGTCATAGAACTTTGAGCAAGCACCATTTGCGAAATACCACAAAACAAACAAAATACTACCAGGATTTTTTTTATCATAAAGCATCAAAATTTTTTTCCGTTTATTATAAAAGCCGCTGTCGTCACAATTATTTTCAGATCTATCAATAAAGAACGACGCACATAATAGTCCAGATCCATATCCAAACGGATAAGCATTTTCTCCAAAGTATCCGTATATCCATTATATAAAGTAGCCCAGGACGTCAACCCCGGACGCATCTTATAAATATATTCATAATTTGGATTCACAGACATGATTTGATCTATAAAAAACTTTCTCTCGGGACGTGGACCGACAAAGGACATATCTCCAATCAGAACATTCCACAACTGCGGCAGTTCATCCAAATGATGATCGCGCAAAAAGCGACAAAGCGGATTTTCGATCACATGGTTTGTTCCAGTTAACAGAGGCCCTTCTTTCAAAATTTGATGCTCAGACTCAGATATAGTTCTGAATTTCAGAATGTAAAACGGTGCCCCTCGAAAACCGATACGCTCCTGTCTGAAAAAAACAGAACCTTCACAACGCATCCTTAACAAAAGAAAAAGGATCAGAAATACCGGAGAAAGCAGAATTAATCCTAAAAACGAAGCTACAATGTCAAACAATCGTTTGACACCACGTTCCCATAAACCCATTCCATCTTTCATCTTCACCATATATTTTTCTTTGGCATAATAGCCCTACTCTAGGTACGATTCTTTGTTGTTTTTTATTGCCTAAATGATTGCAAATTAAACATTTTTTTTCGGTAGAAACAAATAAAGAATGCACTATTAAGAATCTTACAAGATTTAATACATTTTTAACTCATTATCTTTGTCAAATCAGAAGTTATATGTATCTTTGCAAAAGATTAGATCTTGGGGTTGACACGGATTTGACAGCAGGATGGAATGGCGTGTAAGCACGCAGAGGGTCGGTGATTGCCTCTATAATCTCAGTTACCAGAAATTTATCTGGCGAAAACAACTACGCTCTCGCTGCGTAATCGAAGTACAGTAGATTACCTTTATTTCGGCACCAGGTGCTGAAACGAGACATCACTCAGAAGCTGTTGCTCCGAAGCATTCTGATACAGTGGTGCAGCTAAATCGGGGATAGTTCCGTATGGCCTCGCATGCGGGATGAAAATTTAGAGGATAAGGCAAAAGTGGGTGGCCCGGGTCTTGCTTTTGCTCGAAAACCGAAGGCCGGGATAAGCGTGTAGAAAGCATGTGATTTCCCTGTTTGGACGAGGGTTCGATTCCCTCCAGCTCCACATTTTTATTGGCTAACTGCTTTAAAAACAAGCAAGTTAGCCTTTATTTTTTTCTTTTACTCCTCCAAAAGGTCCCCCATTGATGAGCCTTCTGAGAGAAACCGAAAAACAGCACCCCATCAATCAGGCTGGTGCCCATCATGGGCCTTCCAAACACATTCGGTCAGTTTCATATTGCTAAAAACCGCTTTGAATGATGAATCTTCAGGCGAGCAGGCATAGATTCCGAACTGTATTCTTCCTCCTCCATGGTGCATATGACAAATACGCATTTGCGTGAAGTGTTCACCATCTTGAGAGCATTCGATACAATAATCATCTTCACGCCGGGAAAGGCGATACCACATCGTCTTTATTTCGGCATCAATGGCAGTTGTAGCCCAATCTGAATAGCCACTGTTTGTTACCACACTGCCCAGATGCTGAAATTTTTCGTTCTCGTATTCGACACTTCCCTTTAACCAGTTCTCGCTGTCAAGATATATGACAACACCACATTGATCAAAGCGGTGGTGACTTTCTGTAAAGTCGGTTTTTACTGTAAAACTGAAGAATTTCTCTTCAGTTTCCATTTGAAATACAGGAGCATTATCGTTTTGGAAATGATAATAGGTACGTTGCCAAAGATCGGTTTTTGGTTTCGTGACCATTTCAATTATCTCTCCTTTAATGACGCAACTTTGCGGATTGCGTGTCCATTTGAATTTGTTGATATCTAGTTTCATAATTCCAAAATTAAGAAAAATACTTGAAAACAGAGTAATAACGAAAAAAGATTTATGCTATTGATATAACGAAATTATGATTTCATACCCATCTCACACCCAACATTCTTTTATTTGGTGCAAGAAAAGGATTCAAAAGGACTGACTAGCATTTCATACAATCAGTACTTTTGCAAAAAATTAAGTTTTAAATCTGGCCTGAATCAATTTTTCCAGACGGATTCTTATCATTAAAGTATCACTATAAATAAAAAAATGAATCTTATGAAAACATTAAAGTATTTTGGAGTTTTAGCATTGGCATTGATTTTTGGATCTTGTGAAAAAACAGATGAGGATTTTGCAAAGGAGGCTTTTGAAAATTATGCAGAAGCCATAGAAGACAAAAATTATGAAAAAGCAGCCAAGCTTATATGTAGAGACGGAGTTCCTTTGACTGATGAGGAGGCAGAATCAGAAGCAAACATGATGAGTCTTTTTTATCCGATCAGCGGACTGGAATGTGAGCTTGTAAAATTTGAATATGATGACAGCGATAAAGAAGCCAGCGTAACTTACAACCTGATAAGTCGTGACAACGAAGAGGAACAGAAAAAGGAATTTGTCAAGGTAGTAAAATGTGGTGACGCCTGGTATATTGAGGAATGATTTTAAATAAGAATATATCCGTTGGACGAAACGACACAATTTCAGGATTTCACCAATAACCACTAAAATTTGCGAACGGATAAAAAGACTTTCGCAAATTTTGTATAATTAAAAACAGGATTCGGTTATAGTTTTCTTCTTATAACTGAATCCTGTTTTCTTATAACTGCCGGTTTCATATTTTGCCAGGCTCTATCGGTTTTTCTGCATGATCTTTTTCGTCCGGCAAAGGCATAAAGTAGAAAATCACATTCCTGTTACCGGAATATCACAATAAATTCGCAAACCGATGACCATCTGGTTACAATCCTTTTACAGTTTGCCGTTTATTAAAATCTTTATCTTATTGTAAAACTTTTGCAAAAAGCATCCTATAGTTTTGCAGCGGAAAACAAAAGGAAACTAAAGAATGAACAAAAGAAACAGATTAAGATTTTGCGCCGCTCTGCTTGTAGCCTCATCCATGCAACAGACTTTCGCAGGCGACATTTTAGGTACAGTTATCGACACAGAACTCAACGAACCTCTTTATGGTGCCGCAATAAAAGTTCTGAATTCGAAAAATGGAGCAGTTGCAGATCTGAACGGAAACTTCAGTATCAAAAATCTCAAAAAAGGCAAATATATTTTAGAAGTTTCCTACTTGTCTTTTCTCACTCAGCACATTGAGGTTGAAGTACCTGCCAAAGGAACCGTAAATATTCAGATTGACATGAAACCAGACAACAAGTCACTTGATGAAATCATGGTTACCGCACGCAAGAACTTTGAACTGGAACGCATCCTGTTGGCAGAAAGGAAACAGTCGAACATTGCCATAGAGAATTTAGGTGCAGGCGAGATGAGCGTAAAGGGAATCTCGAATGTACAGGAAGGTGTGAAACGTATTTCGGGAATTTCCATTGCCGATGCCGGACAACTTGTCGTACGTGGACTAGGTGACCGTTACAGTATCACCACGCTGAACGGAATGCCGATTGCATCACCCAATCCTGACAACAAACTGATCCCATTGGATCTGTTCCCTTCATCTACAGTACAGAATATTACTGTCAGCAAAGTTTATAGTCCTTCTACTTTTGCCGATTATTCGGGCGCTCATGTCAACATCAGTACGAAAGAGAATAAAACAGATGATTTCTTCTCGCTATCATTCAGTACCGGAGGAACATTGGGCAGCACCTTCAGCGATTTCTATCAGATGGACCGCAAGGGAACTCTTTTCACCTCAAGCAAGATTGACCAGAATGCTCTCAATCTGCCTTTGCAGGATTATGACCACTATGCTCAAACACACAATATTTTCCCCACATCCTTCCAAACCCGCAAAAGAAGCACTCTCCCGAATATCGGCGGAAATTTCGGTTGGGGAAAGATCTTCAACCTGAATCACGGTGATCTGGACCTGATGGCTTCATTGGGTGTCAGCTCGGACTATAAGAATATCTACGATGCTTACAACAAATCGTATGACGCAACAGGAGTCCTGAAGAGCGAATATACCTATGACAAGTTCACGCAGGAAAACAAGCTTTCGGGACTGTTCAACGCGAACTACAAGTTCAGACGATTTGACTTTATCCGCGGAACATTCTTCTATGCCCGCAACGCTTCGGACAGCTATATGAGCAGAAACGTGCTCGACGAAGAGAAACACCGCCTGTTGAGCAGTAACCAGACCACACATATCTACAACCTGCAAGACTATCAGCTGGCCGGACATCACGAATTCGGCAGTCACTGGAAAGCAGACTGGAGCGGTTCATACAACATCTCCAAAAGTGACGAACCCGACCGCCGACAGGTGATGTACGAAATTCAGGATGACGAGTCACTGAAACTCTTCACACTGAATCAACAGGAAATCATGCGCTACTACGGTGAGCTGAACGAAAACGAATGGGTGGGCGACTTGAAGGTGGCTTATCACTTGAACAAAAACGACAAAGTGAGAATGGGAGCCGCCATCAAGGACAAGAAAAGAGATTTCATGGGAGTGGACTTCTTCTATAATGTAGACAAGATCAACGAACTGTATGCTCCTTTTGAGAATATCTACGACACGGACGGATACCTGAATTTTGAGCAGGTACAGCAAGGAAACATCACGATTAACCGCCGCAAGGTGCCCAGCAACAGTTACCAGGCCGGTAACCGGATTGTGGCCGGATTCGTAGACGCCGATTTCCTGCTGTGGGACAAGCTGTCACTGAATGCCGGCGTACGCTTCGAAAACAGCCACCAGTGGGTGGAATATTATGAAGACGGAGACAATAGGGCTAAAACCAGAAATCTGGATTGCAATGATTTCTTCCCGGCCTTGAACCTGAAATATGCGATGAACAAGGCTCATGCCATCCGTCTGTCTGCCTCACGCACCATCACACGTCCGCAATTCGTGGAAATGGCCCCGTTCAAATATCAGGAATCTTACGGTTCGGCCAACCTGCGCGGTAACGCCGATCTGACCAACGGTTATAACTACAATGTCGACTTGCGTTACGAGTGGTTCCGCCCGAACAGCAATGACATGATTGCCGTAACCGGTTACTACAAATATCTGGAAACACCGATCGAAAGAACACAATGGGTATCCGGAGGCGCACGCGAATACTCTTTCCAGAATGCAACCGACGGACTGGCCGCCGGAATTGAGGTGGAAGTGAGAAAAGAAATCATCAAAGACTTGAGTACCTCGGTCAATGCATCATACATGTACACCAACGTACAGTTGCCCAGCGGAATGGTCTACACCAATACCGAAAGACAACTGCAAGGAGCATCCCCTTATATCGTAAACGCCGATTTGAGCTATACACCTTCGTTCGGAAAAGACCGCAAACTGTCTGTGGCACTGCTCTACAACCTTCAGGGCAAACGCATCCAGGCCGTGGGAATCCAAAAACAGGGTGATGTCTATCAGGAAACCCTGCACACGCTGAATCTGAATCTGGGATATCAGTTCAACAAGCACCTCAGCGCCAAAGTACAGGTCAACAACCTGTTGAATTCCGACTTTGTGCTCTCACAGGAGCTCCCGATAGCCGAAAAGACAGTCGAAGTGGAGCGGTATGAAGACGGCATCGATCTGGACTTGAGCATTTCGTATAAATTCTAATGTAAAATATCAATAACAACCACTTTTAAAAAAGAAAACAATGAAAAAGAACATTTTTAAGTTTGCAACTTTGAGCATGGCTCTTTGCGCTTCTGTAGCATGTGTATCTTGTTCTGAAAACGAAGACAACGGTAACATTCCTCCTGCCGGCAACAGCGAAGTATTGGTAGGCAACGAACTGAACGGAATTACCAGCAAAGATGTAACCTTGAAACAAGGACAGACTTACAAACTGACCGGAAAATTGCAGATTCAGGCTCCGGGTAAACTGACCATCGAGCCGGGTGTCAAGATCATTTCAGCCTATACAGACAATATTTCCTATATCCTCATCGAGCAAGGCGCTCAGATTCACGCGGTAGGTACAGCCGAGCAGCCGATTGTCATGACTGCCGAAAGAGCTCAGGCCGGTTCCTGGGGTGGTCTGCACATCTGCGGAAAGGCTTCTATCAATGTGGAAGGCGGACAGGGAAAGTCTGAGATCGGTAACGCCGTTTATGGAGGAAGCGATGATCAGGACAACTCCGGAAAACTGAAGTACATCCGCATGGAATACACCGGACAGTCTTTGTCTTCTGACACAGAATCAAACGGTATCACATTCTATGGTGTAGGTAGCGGAACAGAAGCTTCATATATCCAGATTTGCGACGGTAATGATGACGGTATCGAATTCTTCGGCGGTACAGTAAACGTGGACCACGCTATCGTAGAAAACTGTGGTGACGACTCTTTCGACTGGACCGAAGGCTGGCGTGGACAGGGCACCAACTGGATTGCTTACCAGGCTGAAGGCGCAGACTGTGACTGCCTGATCGAAGCTGACAACAACGGCGACAACATGATTGCCACTCCGTTCTCTCAGCCTGTATTGAAGAATCTGACTCTGATCGGCAACAAGGATACCGGTACCAAGGCTGCCGGTGTGAAACTGAGAGCAGGTACTCATGCAGTCATCGAAAATGCGGTCATCACCGGCAAGACCAACGACCTGTGGGTTGAAACCAGCGAAACCGGAAAATATCTGATGAACAATCCTTCAAGCCTCAAAAACATCGGTATCACTTCTGCCAGTGTATTGGTAAAACAGGTTGAGGGTGACGAAAACAATCCTTACACCAATGACATGTTCCTGAACAGCGGCAACCTGACCGGCCAGAGCTTTACCTTCACCAACAAATATGTAGGTACATTCGACGGTAAAGGTGCTTTGGACGCTTCAGACCTGTGGACCGCAGGATGGACAAAATAAAATGTCCCCCTTTATCCCATAAAATAAGTATAACCGGCATGCATGACTCTCATGTATGCCGGTTTTATTCATGAATATAGACATTTCTTTGTTTCTCCATTTCATCTTCTTTGCATTTTATCGTATCTTTGCCCTATCGTTTTCAGATAAAACAATCTAAATATTTATCATATGAAAGAATTGGCATTGAAGTACGGATGCAATCCGAATCAGAAACCTTCACGCATTTATATGACTGAAGGTGAGTTACCCATCGAAGTCCTGAACGGTCGCCCGGGATATATCAACTTCCTGGATGCTCTGAACAGCTGGCAGCTGGTCAAGGAACTGAAAGAAGCTACCGGCATGCCCGCAGCAGCCTCTTTCAAGCATGTATCTCCTGCCGGAGCAGCTTTAGGCCTTCCGCTGAGCGACACGCTCAAGAAAATCTACTTTGTAGACGATGTGAAGATTCCGCTCTCTCCTATTGCCTGTGCTTATGCCCGAGCACGCGGTGCCGACCGTATGTCAAGCTACGGCGACTTCATCGCCTTGAGCGATACTTGCGACGCTGCTACTGCCACTCTGATCAAAAGAGAAGTGTCTGACGGCGTTATCGCTCCCGACTTTACGGAAGAAGCTATGGAAATCCTGCGCGCCAAGAGAAACGGAACTTACAACGTCATCAAAATTGATCCGAACTACACTCCGGCACCAATTGAAACCAAGCAGGTATTCGGAATCACCTTCGAACAGGGACGTAACGAAGTGAAGCTGAACGATCCGAGCCTCTTTGAAAACATCCCAACGGTAAACAAGAATTTCCCGGAAGAAGCCAAGCGTGATCTGATCATAGCCCTGATCACTTTGAAATATACCCAAAGCAACTCTGTTTGTTACGTGAAGGACGGACAGGCCATCGGTATCGGTGCCGGACAGCAGAGCCGTATCCACTGTACTCGTCTGGCCGGCAACAAGGCTGATATCTGGTGGTTGCGCCAGCATCCGAAAGTGATGAACCTGCCGTTTGTCGAGAAGATTCGCCGTGCCGACCGAGACAACACCATCGACATTTACATCAGCGATGATTACATGGATGTACTGGCTGACGGAGAATGGCAGAAATTCTTCACCGAGAAGCCGGAACCGCTTACCCGCGAGGAAAAGGCCGCATGGATTGCACAGAACACCAATGTAGCTTTGGGCTCTGACGCTTTCTTCCCGTTCGGTGACAACATTGAACGTGCACACAAGAGCGGTGTATGTTATGTAGCTCAGGCCGGAGGCAGTGTACGTGATGACCATGTTATCGAAACCTGCGACAAGTATGGTATTGCCATGGCATTTACCGGTGTACGTCTGTTCCATCATTAATTAACCGGTCTGTCTGTATGGCTAAGTTTGGAGGAGATGACATTGACCAGGTCATTACCGGAGGTATCGTCTTCAAGGGAGGCGGTAACAACAAGAAGAAAGGACCACAGGAAGAAAAGGTAAAGACCAAAGCTAAAAAGAAAGCCTACATTACCGGTGCACACGGATCGGGATCTGCAAAAATGAAAGCGGAAATCCGACGCCGACGCGCCAACCGGCACAAAGGCAAATAATCGGGGTTTAAGAACTTTTCTATAAGATATCATCCCGGTTCTGTATGTCCAAGCAACAGAACCGGGATGATTTTATATAAAAAAAATCTCCTTGCACCAAGGAGACTTATTGCTTCTTCATGAATCAGCTAACCGAAGAATTATTTTTTCAACATAATTCCATTAAATATACGGCCTGAATGGATACCTAAGCGCCGTGCAGAGAAAAACTCATCAGAATGCTGATAAGTACAAATACCGGACAGGTGAATATTTTCAGACAATACGCCACGCGATTCCAACTGCATGCGGTTCGCTTCCCACAAATCAATGTACCAGCTCTGCTCCGCCATATTCCGGATAGAGGTTCTCCTGACAGCCAGACGATCCATCGGGAAACCGGCTGATACAAAAGTTTCATACACCTCGTTACCCACTTCAAAAGACTCTCCGGATATGCCGGGACCGATAATAGCCCGCACATCAGAGGCCGAAGTCTGAAAAGCACGATACATTTCCGAAAGAGTTTCAACGACAATACGACCTACGGTACCGCGCCATCCTGCATGTACAGCGGCCACGACCTTATGCACCGGATCATACAAAAGCACCGGAATACAATCGGCTGTAGAAACTCCGATACAGATTCCATGTTCCGCCGTTATCAGGGCATCCACGCCTTCCAGAATAGCCGCACGTTGTAAAGAGGAAAGGCCCATGATGGCCTCATCGATCAGCTTTACGCGGGTTCCATGGGTCTGATGAGGCAAAACAAGACACGACGGCTCTATATGAAGATAATCGCAAAGAAGCTTCCGGTTAGCAGAAACATGCAGCGTATTGTCACCGCAATAACCGTTTACATTAAACGCCGCATAGTTTCCTTCACTGACTCCTCCATTTCTTCGGGAACTGAAAGCAACAACCTCATCTCCCAAATCATAATGTAACAAATCCGGAGTTTCTGCCATAAATTCCTGATCACTTCTGCTCATCCCAATCTTCTTCCTCGTATTCAAAGTCATCCAGATCCTCTATTTCAGCATCATCGATAAACTCGAAATCCTCGTCCTCACCCATAGCTTTCAGCTCATTGCGCAGAATATTGATATCCTTGTTCTTATGCACAATATTCTGCTGATCGGTAATGGCCTGCAGCTTGTTGCTTTCGCTGTTCAGTTCTTTCCAAAGCAAGTCTTTCAGCTTGGCAATTCCCATACCGGTGACAGACGAAATAAAGACATGAGGCACATCCGGAAGATTCTCCGAAAGCATTTCCATCAGTTCTTCATCCAGCAAGTCACTTTTCGTAATGGCCAATACGCGTTGCTTGTCCATCAACTCCGGATTGAAGGTAGAAACCTCGTTAAGCAGAATCTCATATTCTTTCTTAATGTCATCCGTATCGCCTGGTACCATGAAAAGCAACAGGGAGTTACGCTCAATGTGGCGCAGGAAACGCAATCCCAAACCCTTACCCTCGCTGGCACCTTCAATGATACCCGGAATATCGGCCATCACGAACGACTGGTTATCCCGATAGGAAACAATTCCCAGACTCGGCTCCAGAGTGGTAAACGGATAGTTTGCAATCTTTGGACGGGCAGAAGAAACGGCACTCAACAGAGTAGACTTTCCTGCATTGGGAAATCCAACAAGTCCGACATCGGCCAGCAACTTCAGCTCCAAAATCACCATCATCTCGCGCATCGGCTCACCGGGCTGCGCATAGCGAGGTGCCTGATTGGTTGCCGTACGGAAGTTCCAGTTACCCAGACCACCGCGACCTCCTTTCAGAAGCATCACTTCCTGACCATGCTCGGTTACATCACAAATATACTCACCGGTATCCGCGTTGTAAACAACTGTTCCGCAAGGCACCTCAATATACTTGTCCTCACCGTCTTTTCCCGTAGAACGGCATTTAGAACCATTGCCTCCATGACCGGCAAATACATGACGGTCATAACGAAGATGCAATAACGTCCAATAGTTTCTGTTACCACGTAAATAGACATGGCCGCCCCGTCCTCCGTCGCCTCCGTCTGGGCCGCCATTAGGGACATATTTGGCCCGATGCATATGCATGGAGCCTCTTCCGCCCTTTCCGGAACGGCAATATATTTTTACGTAGTCTACAAAATTCGATTCAGCCATATCTATTTACTTAATTAAAAATATGTGTGGTTTTTAAATTACAGATTATGCGCGGTCAATAGCGGCACAAATATCAGCAAAAATAGTTTCCAGATCGCCGGTACCCTTGATATGAGTATACTTACCGTCATTCTTGTACCAGTCGATCAGAGGAGAAGTCTGGTTGTGGTAAACAGTCAGACGCTTCTTGATAGTTTCCTCATTGTCATCAGCACGTCCTGAAATCTGTCCGCGCTTGATCAGACGATCCATCAGTTCTTCTTCCGGTACTTCCAGATCCAGCATGACACTTACTTCTGTTCCACGCTCAGCCAACATAGCTTTCAGTGCTTCTGCCTGAGGGATTGTACGTGGAAAACCATCGAAAATAACACCTTCTACAGTACCAAAGCTGTCATAAACGCTTGCCAGAATGTCAATCATCAAAGAATCCGGAATCAGCTGTCCGTTGTCGATGTAAGATTTTGCTGTGTTACCCAGCTCGGTACCGTTCTTAATCTCACCACGCAATACATCGCCGGTAGAGATGTGTTTGAAACCGTACTTAGCCACAATCTTGTCGCTCTGAGTTCCTTTACCTGAACCCGGAGCACCGAAAATTACAATATTCTTCATTTCTTTATTTAGTTAATAAAATAGGATTTTCTCTGATTATTCCACCACGGTATAAATATCACGGGTGTTACGTCCGAATCCGTCATAATCCAATCCGTAACCCACAATAAAATCATTGGGGATCTCCAGACAGGTATAACGGATATCCAAAGAGACCTTCAGGTTGTCAGGTTTAACCAGCAGAGCACAGATATCAACAGACTTTGGTTCGTATTGTTTGAACAAATCAAGCAAATGCACCATTGTCAATCCGGAATCGATAATATCCTCTATAATGATTACCGAACGGCCTTTCAAATCAACGTTCAGACCGATAAGATCCTTTACCGCTCCGGTTGAAGAAACTCCGGCATAAGACGCCAGTTTGACAAATGTAATTTCAGAGGGCAAAGTCACTTCGCGCATCAGGTCGGCCGCAAAGATGAACGAACCGTTAAGAACAGCAAGAAATACAGGTGATTCACCTGCATAATCACGGTTAATCTCAGCTGCGACACGCTTTACCTGCTTTAGGATATCAGCCTCTTTTAGAGATACTGTGAAAGTTTTATCTTTAATTTGAATGGTCTGCATGGCTATTTTTAGTAAATTTGTTGCAAAGATACAAAAATTCCGCAAGCCAAAAACTTGCAAACCGCTATTTTAGTTATATTTGCATTATGAAATTACTTACAGGAGCACAATTTAAAGAACTTGATCAGTACACCATAGAGCATGAACCGATCAGTGCAATAGACTTGATGGAAAGGGCTGCAAAAGCCATAGCCGAAGAGATTTCCAAACGCTGGAATCTGCAAACCCATTTCTACGTTTTTGCCGGACCGGGCAATAACGGAGGAGATGCCTTGGCTGTGGCACGACTGCTTGCAGAAAAAGGATACAAGGCCACAGTTTACTTATTCAACATCAATCAAAAATTAAGTGAAGAATGTGCCTTTAACAAAGAGTGTCTGACCGAATACAGCAATATCAAACTACACGAAGTACGTGACCAGTTTACTTTCCCGACCATAGACGCCCAGAAAGATGTAATTGTTGACGGACTTTTCGGAACAGGACTGAACAAACCTCTTAACGGAGGATTTGCCTCACTGGCTCAAAGCATCAACAAAACAAATGTTCCGGTGGTCAGTATCGACATTCCTTCCGGATTAATGTGTGAGGACAATACATACAATGATATGAACACCATTGTACGGGCGTCTCTGACCCTTACCTTGCAGCTGCCCAAGATGGCCTTTCTTTTCCCTGAGAACCAAAAATACATCGGCGAATTAAAGGTTCTTGACATACAGCTGGACATGCGATACATGGACGAAGTCGCTACGAACATGTATTTGCTGGACACTCGTATGGCATGCAGACTGCTCAAAAAAAGAAATGCTTTTGTTCATAAAGGAAATATGGGCCATGCATTAGTTGTAGCAGGCAGTTTCGGAATGGCCGGAGCTTCAATATTCTGCGCCAAGGCCTGCATGAAGGCCGGTGCCGGCAAAGTAACGATTCATACTCCGAAAATGAACAATGATATCTTACAGATCACTGTTCCCGAAGCAATATTAAGTCATGATTTTGATGACGATATCATTACCCGGTCCATCGAAACCCGCGGATTCAACGCAATGGCTATCGGGCCAGGTATCGGAAAAAATGAAACGACAGCTATCGCCATGCGCGATTTTATGATCCAACAAAGCCTGCCGATCGTTTTGGATGCCGATGCCCTGAATATCTTAGGCAACCATAAAGAATGGATTCAGGACATTCCTAAATTTTCTATTCTGACCCCACATCCCAAAGAGTTGGAAAATCTGATAGGAAGATGTCAGGACAGCTATGAACAGATGATCAAGGCACGCGAACTGGCCATTAAGCAACAGATTTATATTGTCGTAAAAGGACATTACAGCATTATATGCTTGCCTAACGGCATTGTCCTGTTCAACAACTCGGGCAATGCCGGAATGGCAACAGCCGGCAGCGGAGATGTTCTTTCCGGAATATTAGTCAGTCTGTTAGCCCAGGGCTACAACCATGAAGCAGCTGTTCTTCTAGGGGTACACCTTCATGGATTGGCCGGTGATTTCGCAGCAGAAGATCTGGAAGAAGAATGCGTAACGGCCAGTGACCTGATCAACTACTTGCCTCAAGCATTTAAGGAATTAAGAAAAAATCAAGCATAACATAAATATATGAAAAGAAATTTATTGTTATATAGTCTGGCTCTGCTCCCTCTGTCAGGAATTGCCCAGACTGAAGTTACTCCCTACATGCCGGGGGTAACGGTAGAAGGTGTCACTTATTGCCTGCCAAAAACAGCGCTTCGTTTTACGGTTGTGGCAGAAAAAGAAGTCTATGTTCCCGGAGAATATGTCAAATATGCCGACCGTTATCTGCGTTTGAAAGATGTAAAAAGCGAAGGATACACACGTTGGACCATAAAAAGTATCAAGGTAGAACCTTATGGTGTGCCCGATAAAGACAAAATATACAACATCGTATTGAAAAAACGGACTGTAGCTCCCTTAGTCAAACTGACCAACGATGGAATCCTACTGGCCATCAATACTGACAAAGAAGTAGAAAAGTTGTCTGATTTGCCTAAAACACAACCGGCAGAAAAGCCAATGAATCCACGGAACTATATGAATCAGGAAATTCTTGCAGCAGGAAGCAGCGCAAAAATAGCCGAACTTACCGCACAGGAAATTTATGACATTCGCGATAGCAGAAATGCCCTGATCCGTGGAGAAGCAGACAATACTCCCAAAGACGGAGAACAACTGAAACTGATGCTGGACCAACTCAGTAAACAGGAAAAAGCATTGAGCCAACTGTTCCAAGGATATACCCTGAAAAGTACAGAAGTCTTTTCCTTCAGCACAACTCCGGAACAGGAAATGGAACACGCCGTACTGTTCCGTTTTTCAGAAAAACTGGGTGTAGTGAGCAATGAGGATCTGGCAGGAGAACCGGTTTATATTGACCTGAAATCAGCCCAAAATATCCCGACTCCGGTAGAGGATGAAAAAACAGCCAAGAAAAAGGCAAAAATGGAAGAAGGAGTATTTTATAATGTCCCGGCACGGACTTTCCTGAAAATATACAATCCAAGCAAAGTATTCTGCCAGGAAGAAATTTCCATGGGACAGTTCGGAAATACAGAAGTATTAAGTAACGCCCTCTTTGACAAAAAGAACACCACACAAGTGCTCTTCTATCAGGACAACGGAGGTATAGAGAAGCTTACCGCTCAGGAACCCGAATAATAATCTGTTTTATTGTGTGACAGACAAAATTTAACGGGCAATCTCCCTTTCACAACCTTTTTCGGGTTATGAAAGGGAGATTGCCCGTTTTAAATTCCGGATGCTATCATTTCTTTCTGAATCAGAATCTGAAAGACAAATAAACGCGCATACCTTTAGTTTTCCATTTCATATCCTGAAACACGTAATCATCCTCGGCCTCGTTATAAACTTCCTGAGAAAACGTACTGGTGCCCCATCGCCCTTCGATACCCAATCCAATTGCCTTATAGGATACGGAAACCCCCGTATTAAAGAAAGATGCATAAGAACCATAATAGGCAAAATCTTCATCCAGCAAAAGGGAATATGCAGGCGCATAATGAAAATAAGCCTGAATCATCAAATGATCTATCGGATTGACAATAATTGCAGGACCTATCTGCATGCCAAGTTCCATTTTATATTGAGATTCTTCACTCTCATAATCATCATATCCGTCCGTATAATCACTTTCCTCATCAATGCGGTCACTGTAAGGAGCCGAATATTGAGCTATATTCAAATCCAGATAACTCCAATTCAGGGCAAAACGTATCATATCAGCCAAAGGCTTCTTATGCAGATAGAAAGACTTCCCGGCTGTAATACCCACTGCGTAATCGGATTTCAACTCAGATCTGTACAAATCACTGTTGATTTTCTGTGGTGAATAAGAAATATTGAACCAGGCAGCACGGTCCCACAATTCCTTTTGTTTCTTTTCTTTTTGTTTGTTTTCCTGTAACGCGATAAGGCTATCTGTCTGATACTGCAAAAAATCCCTTTCTGCCAACAGTTTCTGAATACGACTGTTCAACGAATCGTTTGTCAGCTGTAATGCATAGATTTCCGAAGCCTGTAACTGGCTCAATTTTTGCAAAGAGTCGGCTATATGTCCAGAGTCATTGTACTTTTCCTTTATATTCTCATAATCAGCAAGCAATCTGGCTTTCAACTGTGTTACTGAATCCAAAGAAAGACTCAACTTTTTAATAGAATCAGTCAAGGCTACATTTTGTGTCTTTAGCTGCTGATTCTGCTTTTTCAGGCTCTGCGCAAACAGGCTGTTTCCTCCCAAAAACAAAACGGAAGAAAGAATCATAAAGACCTTTTTCATAATCATTGGTTTTAAGAACTATTGGCAAAGGTAACACTATTTTGTTTCTAAAAAGACAAAAACCTAATAAAAATAGAGAAAACTTATTTTTCAAAAATTCTATAACAATATTTCTTGTTTCTCCTTTACCCCCAAGCGCCATGGCATGGATAAAATATAAAAAAAAGGCTGTATCAAACAGATACAGCCTTCCATATAGTTTTGTAAAATGTAATCAAGGATTCAGATTACAACTTGTTATCAGATCCCAAAACGTTGATGATCTTGTGCTTGTACAACTTCTCCATGTTGTCACGAGCTGGACCCAAGTACTTACGTGGATCGAACTCAGCTGGCTTCTCAGCAAATACCTGACGGATAGCAGCTGTCATAGCCAGACGAGAGTCAGAGTCGATGTTGATCTTGCAAACTGCAGACTTGGCAGCCTTACGCAACTCCTCTTCTGGAATACCGATAGCAGCCTTCAAAGCACCACCGTACTTGTTGATAGTCTCAACTTCTTCCTGAGGAACTGAAGAAGAACCGTGCAATACGATTGGGAATCCAGGAAGTTTCTCCATAACAGCATCCAAAACGTCGAATGCCAATGGAGGAGGAACCAAACGGCCAGTCTTAGGATCTACAGTACACTGCTCTGGAGTGAACTTGTAAGCACCGTGAGAAGTACCGATTGAGATAGCCAAAGAATCGCAACCTGTACGAGTAGCGAAGTCGATAACCTCTTCTGGGTTAGTATAAGTGTGGTGGTCTGAAGAAACTTCATCCTCAACGCCAGCCAATACACCCAGCTCACCTTCTACAGTTACATCGAACTGATGAGCGTAGTCAACAACCTTCTTAGTCAAAGCAACGTTCTCTTCGTATGGCAGGTGTGAACCGTCGATCATTACTGAAGAGAAACCTGAATCGATACAGCTCTTGCAAGTCTCGAAAGTATCTCCGTGGTCGAGGTGCAATACAATCTGAGGATTCTCGCAGCCCAACTCCTTAGCATACTCAACAGCACCCTGAGCCATGTAACGCAACAGAGTAGCGTTAGCATACTGACGAGCACCCTTAGAAACCTGAAGGATAACCGGAGACTTAGTCTCTACAGCAGCCTTAATGATAGCCTGCATCTGCTCCATGTTGTTGAAGTTGAATGCTGGGATTGCGTAACCACCTTTAATGGCCTTAGCAAACATCTCTTTGGTATTAACCAAACCTAAATCTTTGTAATTTACCATGTCTTTATAAATTAAAAAACGTAATGTATCTTTCTCTGGGCAAAGATAGTCAAAATTCTGCAAACCGGATACGGAAAAAATCAGTTTTTTTACTTTTTCTCTTTCAAGAGATAAATCACCACCGGCAAATGGTCGCTATAACCGTTCAACCAAACCCCGCTGGCCGTGGTTCTCTTAATGTTTCCTTTATATTTTCCTTCGGTCTGGAACAGATAATCGCGCATAAAGATCTCATTCTTGAAAAACTTCAAGGTAGAAAAGTCACGCTCACCTTTTTTATTAAGCAAGTTCGGCGAAACAACAATCTGATCAAACAGATTCCATTTGCCGTCATAGAGCAGAGTTCCCTGTCCCTTGTCGGTCAGGATGCTCCACCAGGGATTATACATATCATCGCTTCCTACCTTATCTATATTTTTTTTCGCAGACAGTTCTTTGGCCATACTGGCATTGAACGGATCATCATTCATATCGCCCATGACCACCACTTTCATCTGAGGATTTGCGGACAGAATACTGTCCTTGAGCACCTTCACCTGCTTTCCGGCCAGCTCACGGTGATAAGATCCCGCAAAACGGCTGGGCCAGTGGCATACAATAAAAGTAATGGAATCACCGGCCAATGTACCCTGCACAGTCAGAAAACCACGGGTCTTATAAGTGGTATCAACAGGCTCGAACACATATGGTTTCAGAAAACTTTTTTGAGGGGAGAACAGCTGAGGATTGTAAAGCAGGGCACAATCCACACCACGTGTATCCGGTCCTTCGATATGCACAAAACGCATACCTTTCTTCTTTAAAGCCGGCTGATTGACCAGATCGGTCAGCGCACGGGCATTCTCAACCTCGGAAACACCGATCACAGCCGCACCCACATTCGGCAAACGGTCGGTACCTAACTCTGACAAGACTGTAGACATATTCTTTAATTTGGAAAAATACTTCAAACCATTCCAACGGGAGGTTCCCTCCGGCAAATATTCATAATCATTCTTGCCTTCATCATGAATCGTATCAAACAGATTTTCCAGATTGTAAAATCCTACAGCATACATCGCATACTTTTTCTCCTGTGCAAAGGCAGACAACAACATGCCACATCCTAAAACAAAGAACCAAAATCTCTTCATAAAATCTCTTGTTTTACATTTCACTTAAAAATTCAGATTACAAATATGCAATATTTTTATGGGTTTTTCCAACTAAAAGTTTTTCACTTGCCAATAAAATGCCTAAGAATTCAAAAACTTTAATCATTCGTTATATAATTAGACATTCGGATGTAACATGATTCAGATAATGAAATTAAAATTAAGCCTTTTAAATTTAAAAATGATAGAAGAAAATAGGTACTTCAATAGAATCACATATCTTTGTAGAAAAATCACATTAACTGTTTTATTTATGAACAAAAGACTTGCTTTAATGGCGTCTGCATGTTGTTTTTCCACCTATCTTCTTGCCCAGCAAAAAGATACGGTTGCCATTGCTGAAAGCATTGCAAAAATGGAAAACGCAGACTTCACATTCACCGAATCCCAACTGGACGAAGATGATGATAACGGGCGCACCGTAAACTCTGTTTTAGGAGTAAACAATGATCTTTATCTTTCGAATGTCGGCTATCTGTTCAGCCCGATGCGCTTCCGTTATCGTGCCTACAATAACCAGCAAAGCGAAACTTATATCAACGGAGTACAGATGAACGATGCCGAACGCGGACAGTTCAGCTACAGTTCTATCGGAGGTTTGAACGATGCAACCCGTAACCGGGAAGGATCTCCTTTCCTGAATATGAATAACTTCGGTTTCTCTGCATTGGGAGGATCTACCGACATCAATGTGAGAGCGAGCCAATACAGTCCGGGCAACAAAATTACCCTTTCAGGATGTAACCGCAACTATCTGGCACGCGGTGTCTATACTTACTCTACCGGATTAATGAACAACGGTTGGGCCGTAACAGGCTCTTTGGCATATCGTTGGGCAAACGAAGGATATATTGAAGGAACTTTCTATAACTCTTTAGGATACTTTCTGGCTGTACAGAAAGTATTCAACGACCGCCATAGTCTGAACCTGAGCACTTGGGGATCACCTACTGAAAGAGCACAGCAGGGCGCCTCAACAGAAGAAGCCTACTGGTTGGCCAACAGCCATTACTATAACCCGAACTGGGGTTACCAGAACGGAGAAAAGCGTAATGCCCGAGTCGTAAACTCCTATGAGCCGACAGCGGTTCTGACTTGGGACTTCAAAATCAACGAGCGGACAAGTTTAAGCACTTCGTTCATGGGCAAATACAGCATGTATGGCAACACAGCCCTTGGCTGGTCTGGTAATGCTTCGGATCCACGTCCTGACTATTATAAGAAACTGCCTAGCGGACAAATCTCCGGCAATGTATTTAATCAGCCGCTTAGCGACGAGGACATACAGATTTGGAAAGATGCTTATGAATATTGGACCAGTGATAAAGCCAATAGACAAATTGATTGGGATGCCATGTATTTTGCCAATGCCCAACAAAAAACATTAGGCGGAGAGGCCCTGTATTATGTAGAAGAAAGACATAATGACCAGATGGCCTTTAACTTGAATTCTACGCTCAAGCACACTCTCAAGCAACATGGAAGCATCTCTGCCGGATTCAATGTAGGAACCACAAAAGGTATGCATTATAAAACCATGAGCGATTTGCTGGGGGCAGACTATATGACCGACATTGACAAGTTCTCTGTACGTGACTATGGCTACAATTCTCCTATGATCCAGAATGACCTGGACAATCCAAACCGCATTATCCGGGAAGGTGACATCTTTGGATATAATTACAATGTATATGTAAACAAAGCCAATGTCTGGAGCAATTATCAGCTCACAAAGGGCATCACCACTCTGTTTGCAGCATTCCGTTTGGGTGGAAGCACCATTGAACGTGACGGTTTGATGCGCAACGGTCGTGCTGCCAACAAGTCAAAAGGCAGTAGTGGCGTAGCCAAATTCCTGGAATCTGGCGGCAAGCTCGGATTGACTCTCAAACCTAACGGAAAGCATACCATCAACTTTGGATTGGGTTACGAAGAGAATGCTCCAACGGCATACAACGCTTTCATAGCACCGCGTCTGAAAAATGACTTCGTAGAAAATCTGACTAATGAGGAAATGTATACCGCCGAAGCAAGCTATGCCCTGAACTTGCCACGTTTCTCCATGAAAGTGAGCGGATATTACACCCGTTTTAATGATCTGGTAGAGATGGATGCGTTCTACAATGATCAGGAATCACGATTCACTTACCTGTCTATGAGTGATATTCAGAAAGAATATATGGGTGTGGAACTGGCTGCCAGTGTCAAAATCACCTCAAACTTAAGTTTGAATGCAATCGGAACTTTCAGCAATGCCGAATATGTCAATAATCCGAACGCAACCTTGACCTACGAAAATGAAAGCGAGTCTACACCAGACAAGGTTTATGCAAAAGGGATGAAAGACAGCGGTACACCACTCTCTGCCTATAGTTTAGGACTGGATTATAGTGTAAACGGCTGGTTCTTCAATGTAAACGGAAACTACTATCACCGCGGATTTATCGATTTTTCTACTTATCGCCGTCTGGCCAGCATTTTGGAGAAAAATGCGTCTTCAGGTACTGTAGACGAAAATGGTAATCCGGTAGGCGTGCAAGTTCCTGAACAAGAGGAATTCAAGGGAGGCTTCATGCTCGACGCTTCCATCGGTAAATATATCCGTCTGAAAAAAGGCCGTACATTGAGTCTGAACCTGACTGTCAATAATGTATTGAACAATACCAATATGAAAACCGGAGGATATGAGCAGAGTCGTGATGACAGCTATGACGACGGCCGCGAACGTCCATACCAGTTCTCCAAACATTCAAAATATTACTATGCACAGGGAATCAATGCCTTCATGAACATTGGATTCCGTTTTTAAAAACAACAACAAGAAAGGTATAATATGAAAAAAATAACATTATTCATGGTTGCCTTGATGGCGGTAATCCTTACAGGGTGTATGGACCAACACGACACACCCAACTTGGATGTTTATGGTAATCCCAGTGTACCGGAAGCAAATACAACTATTGCCCAACTGAAGCAACAGTTCAAGAGCATCACTTCCAGCAGCGGAGTACAACAGATTGAAGACAGCATCATCATCAGCGGAGTGGTTGTAGCTGATGATGAATCCGGAAACGTATATAAGCAGATCTACCTGCGCGACACCACAGCTGCCATTGTAATCGGTATCAACACCACTGGTATTTACTCAAAGCTTCCTGTAGGACAGAAAATCGTGGTAAACTGTAAGGGACTTTACATTGGAGGATACGGTGCCATGGCCCAGTTGGGAACTCTCTATCAGGGAAAGATCGGTCGTATGTCGGAAAATATCTGGAAAGAGCACATGCGTACAGAAGGCCGTCCTTCACTCAATTACAAAGAGCTGGTTCCCGACACCATTGATGCCAGCTGGTTGAGTTCAGCAAACAAAGACGATGCCCCATTCTTTGTTTATCTTAAAAACGTTACGATCGAAGAAGCTGACGGCTATACGGTCTACGCTCCGGAAGAACTGGGCGATGGTGGAAATGGTGTAAACCGTACTTTAAATATCGGCAGCACCACCCTTCCTTTCCGCATCAGCACTTATGCTAACTTTGCGAACGATTATATGCCAAACCGTCCATTCAACATGAATGGCCTTCTGACCCGTTACAACAACGACTGGCAAATAACCGTGAGAACTTCAAGAGATATTGAAAGATAAAAAACTAATAGAGATATATTATGAAAATTAAAAAGATTATCAGTTCACTGTTTCTGGCTTCGATGGCATTATTCTCATTCAATGCCTGTAGCGATGTTCCTGCTCCTTATGACATTCCAGGAACTGGAGATAACAGCAGTATTTACGGTGAAGGAACGATGCAGAGTCCTTATTCTGTAAAAGGAGCCATGCTTAACCAAAACGGAAAATTGGGTTGGGTAAAGGCATATATCGTAGGTTACATCCCATCGGGAGGTGACGTCAGCTCTACCATTTCAGATGTTGTATTCGGAGCGGAAGGCGCTGGAGAAACCAATATGGTGGTATCCGTAAGTCCTGACGACAAAAACATCAACAACTGTCTGGCCGTGCAGCTTCCTGCCGGTGAAATCAGAGATTCTCTGAACTTGAAAGGCCATCCGCAGAACCTGTATCAGGAAGTGATGTTGCTGGGTACTATGGAGAAGTATTTTGGCGGTTCTGGTATTAAGAACGTACAGGCTTATATAATGAACGGCGAAACTATCGGTGACATTCCGGCAGAAGAAGTGAAAGCAATCTTCAGCGAAACATTCGCTTCTGGCCAGGGTGAGTTTACTGTGAAGAATGTAACAGTACCAGCTGAAATGGGTGCAGAAGTATGGACTTGGGACTCTTACAAGTACATGAAAGCCACTTCATTCGTAAACTATACCGATTATGCTGCTGAAAGCTGGCTGATTTCTCCGGAAGTTGATCTGAGCAACGCAACCAATGCAACCCTGACTTTTGAGTATGTAGCCCGCTACTTCACAAATTTGCCGGAAAACATCACTTTGTGGATTACCGAAAGCAATGTTGAAAACTGGCAACAGCTGACTATTCCAAACCACGTATTGCAGGATGCATGGACTCCGTTTGCAAAATCCGGTGATATCGATCTGAATGCTTACAAAGGCAAGAAAGTGAAAATCGGATTCAAGTATAATTGTACAGAAAAGGCCGGTACTTATGAATTGAAGAACATTTCTATTGAAGACCGCGCTGCTGGTGAAACTCCGGAAGAGCCGGAAACTCCAACTGAAAACGAAAGCAGTAAGGAGAATCCGTTTACCGTAGCTACAGCTATCTCTAAATACAATGCTAGCAAGCCTTTGGCTGACACTTGGGTGAAAGGTTACATTGTAGGTTATGTAAACGGTAAGAGCATTGACGGATCAATTCTGAATGACCTGAGCAGCATCACTGATGAAAATAAGACTAACCTGTTAATTGCGGACAGTAAGACAGAAACAGACTATAAGAACTGTCTGGTACTGCAATTGCCAAGCGGTGATGTACGCAATGCCTTGAACCTGAAGGACAACCCTAGCAACTTAGGTAAAGAAGTCATTGTCAAAGGTTCTTTGGAGAAATACTTCGGAACTGCTGGTTTGAAATCCATTACAGAATATGTTTTGGACGGACAAAGCTCTGGTGGTACAGCAGAAGGTGAAAAAACAACTTTCACCAAAGTAACCGAAATCAGTGAAGGAACTTATGTATTTGCGACTTTATCAGATGGAGCATATAAGATTGCTCAAAATATTGAAAGCTCTAAGAATTACGGTTACCTCTACGTAAATGATGTTACTTCTGACGGAAACACTATTTCTACTGTTTCTAAAGGACTGACCTTTACAATCAAGTCTACTGCGGACGGATATACTATTCAAGATGAATCAGGAAGATACTTGATCATGACAGGTTCTTATAACAGTTTCAATCTGACAGAAAATCCAACTGAAGGACAGTATTGGGATATCACCACTAATGCAGACGGAACCTTCACGATTAAGAACAAAGCAACCAATAAGTGGATTCAATACAGTAAAGATTATACAAGCTTCGGTTCTTATCCCGATTCTAGAGGTATAAATCCGATACTTTTCAAAAAATAACAATAAAACATTAACCGTAGAAAAAGTCTTATGCTGAACGCGTAAGGCTTTTTCTTTCTATAATAAATAAATGATAAACAAATATATCGTTCTTGGACTGCTTTTAAGTATTCTATCTTCTTGTTCCAACAACAGTGAAAATAGCGGCAGTTCTCAGAACTCTAACCGTAATCCTCTGGTAATACAGAATGCCGGAAACCTGGAAATTCCCCGAATTGACGACAATGCAGGAAAGATCATCTCGCATTATGCTTCGGGTATCCTGAACTATACCGTAGACTGGCATGCCGACAAAAAACATTCCAGATGGGTAGCATTCGCTTTTACTGCCGAAAATTCCAAACAGAACTGGAATCGGAATAATTGGAACAACACGGAATGGAGAGGTGATCCATTTCAGCCCGATCCGGCACTTTCTGCCGGTGAACGAACGGAACTGAGTGATTTTAAAGGAAGCGGATATGACCGCGGACATCTTTGCGCCTCAGCCGACCGTCTGAACAGCAAGGACTGCAACGAGCAGACATTTTATCTGTCGAATATGAGTCCGCAGATCGGACGTTTCAACCAGCAGGACTGGGTGGATCTGGAAGGACTTGTTCAGAACTGGGGACGCAGCAGCACTTTCCGCGACACGCTCTATGTTGTGAAGGGAGGAACTATTCGTGATGACCAGATTCTGCGTTACACAAAAAGCGGAATGCCCGTTCCGAAATATTATTTCATCGCACTGATGTGCAAAAAGTCAGGAACTTACAAGGCGATCGGCTTTTGGGTGGAACACAAGTCGTATGGTGGCAGTCCGGATGTCAGCTCCTGGGCAGTCAGCATTGACGAACTGGAGGAGAAAACCGGTATTGATTTCTTCTGCAATCTGCCGGACCGCATCGAAAATCCGATAGAAAAGACCTTCAGTCTGGAAAGTTGGCCCGGATTGAATTAAATGGTGCATTTTTTTGCAGATAAATTTGGTAAATAAAAAGAAATCGAGTAATTTTGCACCTCGTAAACAGACCATTACACATTATAGTTACCAGCTATATGTTTAATTGATAAAAATTTTAAATTATGAAGAAAGATATCCATCCAGAAAATTACCGTCCTGTTGTATTCAAAGACATGAGTAACGGTGACATGTTCCTTTCACGTTCTACTTGCAAGACAACTGACACAGTAGAATTCGAAGGTGAAACTTACCCAGTAGTTAAGCTTGAAATCTCTAACACTTCTCACCCGTTCTACACTGGTAAGAGCAAGTTGGTTGATACTGCTGGTCGCGTTGACAAGTTCATGAGCCGCTACGCTAAGACTCGCAAGTAATATCAGGACTCAAGATATTCGAAAAAGTTGTTTCACATTTATGTGGAGCAACTTTTTTTGTTTTTATCCTACACGAACGATACACTTGTGCTTCCTTATTACAAATTGGTCGTGATGTTTTTCCTGAAACTTCTTTCCGCCCATTGTCCGGAAAATATTCTTTGCAAACGAAGCATATGATCATATTTCCCCCGAAGTACGAGAAGAAAGGATTTTATTTAAAGAGATGGTATGCTCCGTTTCAGAAATCACATAAAAAAAGTCCGCTCTGATCTGAAAATTCCGGGCATACCGGCAGATCAAAGCGGACAATTTATTATTTGTAATTGCGACTTACTGATGAAGCTCCTGATAGTATTTCCGGAAACGCTTCAGACCTTCTTCCAATATAGAACGTGGACAAGCCAGATTCCAACGCAGGAATCCGTCACCCTCTGTACCATACATCGTGCCGGAATTCAGCCACAGGCAGTATTTTGACTTCAGATCATTATTCATCTCTTCAGACGTCTTCTTCAACACACAGCAGTCGAGCCATGCCAGATAAGTACCTTCAAGAGGAACCAGATAAAGATCAGGCATATTGGTTTCCACAAAATTTTTCATAAAGAGATAGTTCTCGTAAATGTAGACGTTCAATTCATCCAACCAGTCCTCACTCTCATTATAAGCCGCAATCAGTGCTTCCACGGCAAAACAGTTCAGGCTCTCGATGTCCATACCCATCAGCACGGCATTGAGTTTCTCGCGGATCTGAGGATTGGGCACAAAGATATTGGCCACCTGAAATCCTGCCAAATTAAAGGCCTTGCTGGGTGAAGAGCAGATTACACAATGATTGCGCAATTCTTCTGTAAGCGAAGCAAAAGGAGTATAGGTAAATCCAGGAGACACCAACTCGCAATGAATCTCATCGGAAACAATGAATACATCATGGCGCAAGCAGATCTCACCCATACGAAGCAGTTCCTCACGGGTCCACACTCGACCGGCCGGATTATGAGGGTTACAGATAATCATCAATTTGACATTCGGATCAGAGGCTTTCTTCTCCAAATCCTCCCAGTCTACAGAATAGCGACCATTCTCATAGCGAAGCGGATTTTCGATCAAACGGCGATTGTTACCTTCGATGCAACTAAAGAAATGATTGTATACGGGAGGCTGGATCAGCACTCCGTCGCCCGGTTGGGTCAATGCGGTAACGGCTGTAGCCAAAGCAGGCACAACACCTATGGTGTAAAGAATCCAATCACGCTCTATGCGGACCTGATGGCGACGGTCAAACCAGTTGACTATCGCATCATAAAACGCATCAGGAATATGGGCATAACCGAATACTCCCTGCTCCAGACGACGGGCCGCAGCTTCTTTAATCTTAGGTGCCAGACGGAAATCCATATCGGCAATCCACATAGGCAACATATCCGGACAACAGTCTGTATCCCATTTGATAGAATTACTTCCACGACGTGGAATTACTTCGTCAAAATTGTATTTCATCTAATTTATCTTTCTGTTTTTTATGATACAATATTACAAAAAATATACGTAAAAATAGAGGTATTTCCTTAATTTTTACACGAAACACTTCCTATAAAAACACAAAGAAAAAATCAAAAGGTTATTGATTTTAAGAAGCAAATTTCAAGATAATAAGTATTGACAAGAAAAATCCGATTTCTGTTTATCAAAAACTTTAATTGCAGAACATAATGGCAGGATAAAAAAAATCCGCAATCTGTAGTCTTACAGGTTGCGGATAGTATGTATGGCAGTTTACAACAAATCTCATTCTGCTTTTGAAGACAAAAACTGGTGGCGGTTCCACTGATAAACAATCGGCTCAATCCGTTTGCTGATACTTATGGAATCTTTCTTTTCCAGATTAACAGGCTGCAAGTCAAAAGTCAAATTCTCATCATTCTCAGACAAAGAAGCCATAACTGGACGCAAATCCATCTTTTTCTTCAGAAACGCTATAGAATCAAGCTCTGTCTGATCGGTCGGAACCGGCTGCTTCCAAAAGGAATCAAAACCAGGTGTCTTCAAAAATGAGGACACAGGAAGCTTCTTCCAATCAAGTGTATAAAGGGATATGGCACTGCTTTTTGCCGGGGCAGCACAAGTCTTTACCAAAGCTACATACTCCAATGAATCCTTACCTGAAAGTAGTTTCATTTCCACTTGTGTAGAAGTTGTAAGCTGTAAACTCAAATAATCTTTCGTAAGCTTTTTCAAGATAGAGAAACCATCCATACGGTTTCTTACTTTAGCCTCCTGATCATTCTCTATAAAATCGATGCAGTCCAGACGGTTGTATTCGGTCAGCAAATTCAATATAGTATCGGGCATATGGGCAAATACATCACGCATTTTCTGGGCCTGAGCCTGCCAGATAAAGCCACTAACCAGGAGCAGCAAAAAAAATCTTTTCATGATCTTATGTGTCTGTTTTTATTCTTGCATTGTCATTATTCTAAAATGCAAACTTAATGATTTTTTCCGGAACCGGAACAGCTTTACTATGCTTATAACATCTATTCACTTATCGCGATCCCCAATAAAGGAAGAGCATACCTATGAGTACAAGCAACAAATCCAGTGCCTTACTCTTCAGATTCCTTTCCCTAAACAGCATGGCTCCAAACAGGAAGGAAACTAATACACTGCCACGTCGGATCATGGATACAATGGAAATCATAGCACCTTCCTGACTCAAGGCATAGAAATAAACAAAATCGGCAGCACAAAGAAATACGGAAATAAACAGAATACACCAGTCCCATCGAAAAGGTGTGGTTTGCTTGCGTTTCGGATACCAAAGAAGCAAAAGCATGACAGCCATCAGAATACACTGATAAATGTTATAGTAACTCTGCACGACCATCCTGTCCAGTCCTACACCGCCAGATTCGGGCGATGCCATAAGATATTTGTCATACAATCCGCTGGCAGCCCCTAGCAAAGCAGCCAGAGCAATAAAGAAGATCCAACGGTTATGCGTAAAATCAATACCTTCGCGTTTGCCGGTCCTTCCTAACAAAAACAGGGATAGCATGGCCAACAATACTCCTATCCACTGGTATACATTAAGTACCTCACCATAAATAAGCATGGCTCCCAAAAGTACCAATACCGGACGAGTAGCATTGATCGGTCCTACCAACGTAATAGGCAAATGCTTGATACCGAAATATCCGAGAATCCACGAGGAAAGCACAATAAGAGATTTCAATACAATATACTTCTGCACTTCCCAGCCAGCCGCCGGAATATAAAGCAAGGAATCGGTCTGTAATGTTCCTGTACGCGACAAAAGAATCATCGGCAGAAATATCAAACTGCAAAACAATGTGTTCAGAAACAGTACCGGTACCACGGCATTGTTACGCAGGGATTTCTTCTTGAAAACATCATAGAAGCCCAAAAGAGCAGCCGAAATAAAGGCTCCCAACAACCATATGGCATTACTTTCCATCAGTTCCCTCCTCCTGATCTGTTTGAAAAAGACATTCAGGATAAGCCACATCTACTAGAAACAGGGCATTAGCGGGCATAGACTCTCCGGCACGGCACCGATCCTTTCCTTCTATCACCTTTCTGAAGCCATCTTCATCTATCTTTCCACGGCCGACTTCAACAAGAGTTCCCACTACGGCTCGAACCATATTCCTCAAAAAACGATCCGCCTGAATCTCAAACCTCCACGATCCATCAGGCATCTGCAACCATTCTGCTTTCATAATCTTGCAGTTATTGGTCTTCGTATCTGTATGCGTCTTGCTGAAACTGGTAAAGTCCGTATATTCAAAAAGAATTTTTGCCACGTGGTTCATCTTCTCAAAATCAAGAGAATGATACAGGCGACAGGAATAATGCCGCAAGAAAGGATTTTTTCCAAAATGAACAAAATAATGATATGTTCGGGCTGTAGCGTCAAAACGTGCATGAGCCTCAGGACGTACTCTACGAATGCGATGTATCGCAATATCCGGCGGCAACAGACGGTTCAGCTTATCTGTCAAACGATCTGTGTCTATAATCGTTTCAAAATCAAAATGTGCCATCATCATAGAGGCATGCACACCGGTATCAGTTCTTCCTGCTCCAACAACAGAAATTTCCTCACGTAATATTGTAGACAGAGCCCTCTGCAAAGTTTCCTGCACACTACTTCCATTCGGTTGAATTTGCCAACCGTGATAAGCAGTTCCATCATAAGCCAGATCAATAAAGTATCTATTCATTTTATTCATTCCAATTTAATGCAAGGAGATACAAAAAAAAGAATCCCTCCGGAGATTGCTCTCTGAAGGGATCCGTCTATTTAAAAGTGGCGGCTACCTACTCTCCCACGGGTGTGCAGTACCATCGGCGTGAGCAGGCTTAACTTCTCTGTTCGGAATGGGAAGAGGTGGAACCCTGCTGCTATAGCCACCTGAATATTTTTTATTATAACACTTTCGTTTGTGTGTCATAATTACATATCGGAAAAAACATAAGCATATCTCTTCGTAGAGAACAACTCAAAGTATATCTCTGCGCGGTAAGAAAGTCATCGGGCAATTAGTAATGCTCGGCTGT
>CALUKY010000017.1 GCA_944321345.1 uncultured Paraprevotella sp. | reverse complement strand
AAAATAATTCTATAACTTTGCTTTCGGTGATCATAGCGATTATTGTTTGTAATTCTTTGTAATTCAGCACTATAAAGATACAACAATTTTCGCTAATCACCAATTTTACAACTACTTATAATTCATCAAACTCACGTTATTTATATGTATATAGAAACGAGCCTTATCATAATTCTTTTTGAGATTATGATAAGGCTCGTTCTATATTGGGAATTTACAAGAGATAGCCTTTCATAGAGGCCGATTCACTTTGGATTTGGCTCCACCTTTTACGGTTTTTACTTGTCTTCCCAGGTCAGGACATATTCTTTGCCGGCTTTAGTTTCCAGAATAAGGCGATTCTTGCCGCATTCTTTTTGGCCTTTGAATCTTTTTCCGTTTGCTTTGATTCGGGCATTTTCAATACCAGGGTAGGCGAGAACTGCAGGCTTTCCCGAGCCGGAACGGAGATGCAGGCGGCATAACTGGTGATTCTTCCATTCCAAATCCAGTTCAAAATTGCCGATGGCCCTTAACCCTTTTATAGAACCTTCAGACCACGCCTGTGGCAGAGCAGGAAGCAATACCATGGAATCCGGTCGGCTTTGCAGCAACATTTCGGCCATACCGGCGGTGGCGCCGAAGTTTCCTTCAATCTGGAATACGGAAGTGGCGTGAGCATCGAGCATATTGTCGTAGAGACCGCCGTACCAGTTGTAGGAAAGTGCGTCGGTGTGTGTCGTGAACTTTCTCAGGAAGGTGTAGGCTTTCTGGGCATTTCGGGCGCGTGACCACAGAGCGATGCGCCAGGCCAGTGCCCATCCCGTACCGGTTTCTCCTCTGTCCTTTAAAGATTGCACGGCAGCCTTGAAAATGGTATCATTCTTTCCCGGATCAATCTCAAAGCCCGGATAGAGGGCTACCAGATGTGAGGTGTGCCGGTGTCCTTGCCATACGTTGGCTTCGTCATTGGCAAAATGATTCTGATTGGCCGGTTGGTTGGGAGTGTTCTCCTGATATTTCCACTCGCGCAGCTCGCCTTTGGAATTTACGCGCAGGCCGCGGTCTATGCGTGCCAACTTCTCTTTTAAGGTCTGCCGGAAGGCATCGTTTTCCGTTTCGCCGGCAGCATCCAGTGCATCGAGTGTGTTAAGGAAGAGTTGCGTTACCAGTTGCTGTCCGTGTGCCGTGGCGTTTTGTATGCGTCCCTGTTCGGGAGAATATTCGTAAGGACACTCCAAGGTTCCGTCTGTAGCTTCGACCAGTCGCTCAAACCAGAACTCACAGGTGGATTTCATGACGGGTAAAGCCATCTGGCGCAGGAAGATCGTGTCGCAGGTATACAGGAAGTGCTGCCAGAGATGTTCGCAGAACCAGGCGTTGGCTACCGAGTATTTTCCGGCTTTATACATACTTGCACCTCCGAAGATGTTTCCGGCAGTATGTACTACCCATCCGGAACGGATCCCCAGATCACGGGCATTTTGTTGCCAGGTGCCGTTAGGGCGCATGGCTTCGTTGTAGATATATTGCAGGAAGGGCAGGTGGCATTCGCTCAAGTTGGTCGGTTCTGCAGGCCAGTAGTTCATCTGTACATTGATGTTGGCATGGATGTCCGAGGCCCAAACGGCATTTTGAGTGGCATTGCCGTCTTTGTTCCAGATTCCTTGCAGATTGGAGGGGAGAGCTACGCCGCGCGATGACGCGATGGTGAGATAACGTCCGTATTGAAAGGCAAGCATGTCCAGAGCGGCACTATAAGAGGTATTTTCGTGCTGTTTCTCTAATAATGTAGGAGTGGATGCCTTGAAATCGGCCAGCTTCAGGCTGAAGTCAACGCGATTGAACAACGTTGCATAATCGTCGATATGCTTTTTCCGGATGCGGCTGTATCCCATCTCTTGTGCATCGGTGAGCCGTTGCTGTATCCGGCTTTCCAATTCTTGGGCGTTTCCGGTCATATGGTTTGGAGCCAGAGGATCAAAATCCGTGTCGCAAGCCAGATAAAGGATCAGTTCACGGGCATTGGAGACTTGGATGCCCGAAGCGGTTGCTGTGACCTTTCCTCCTTTCTGCTCGAAACTCAATTGCGCCCGGTAATGCATACCGTTGGCCAGCTGACCGCTGAATGCGGCGCCTTCGGTGGAATAGGCAGTTCCGTCACCTTGAACATTGATGAGCTGTAGTTTCAGGTTCAGCGGGTGTCCCTTTGAAGTCGTATAGCGTATGGCGATTACTTTGTTGGGATAGCTGGCCAGATATTCTTTGCGGAAATCAATGCCGTTTTGGGTATATTCCACTTGGGCGATGGCTTCTTTCAGATTCAGACTGCGCTGATAGTCTGATGCCGGTGCACTTTCCTGATTTGTAATATAGAGCTCTCCAAAATTCAGATATGATCCCAAATCACCGGTCTTGGCGCTGCCTTTCCAAAGCGTCTTGTGATTGAACTGAATACGGTCTTGAGCTATTCCGCCAAAGATCATGGCCCCAAAATCACCGCCTCCGATGGGAAGTGCCTGGGTAACCCAATTGGTTGCGGGTTCTTTGTACCATAAGGTGAGCGGTTCGTGTGGCGGATTTTCTTTGGCTGTGATTTTAACTTCTGGAACTGCCGGGAGTGCGTCAGGCATCTCCATGCTGTTACCGGTTAAAGAAAAATGAGGTTGGTGAGGGAAGCGAGCTTCTGAAACCATTTGGTGTTGGAGGTGAGGCTTTGCTGCATAAGTACTGCAAAGGGTACAGCAGGCGAAAGCAATGCCCCGGAATGTACGTGCAAACATAACGAATAAGGTGTTATAGATATCGGTTTATAGGTTACGGAATAAGTGAGGGATAGCAAGAAGAAGGAAAGCTGCCTTCGTGAGGCAGCTTTCTGTTTATTTCATCCACTCTTTGAGGATTCGGATTGCCTCCTCACGCTGTGTGGCCGGCATGGTGCCGATGCGGGAAATATGTGAGCCTGTAGGGTCGATGAACAGTTTCATGTTCTTCTTCTTGGAGAAATCCAGCCAGGTGTTTACACCCGAAGCGGTCCAAGGGTCGTTTTCGCCATAGATGAACATCATCTTGCAGTCTTCTTTTTTCAGGAACTTGCGGGTATGGCGGTAAAGGGTCTTGTCGAACTTGATGCCTTGCAGTTCTTTCGGGAGCATGACGTCATTCAGATAATTCTCCGCAGTCTTGAGACCAATGTAAGGGCGCAACGGTCGCACGTCGTAACCGTAATATCCCAATTCGCGGGCAGCCTGTACATAGAATGATTTGCTGGAAGTTTCGTATTGGAAATAGTCCGGTGAGGAATGAGCAACCAAAGCCTTCAGCATTTCTTCGTCACTGCCACCGTTGGCATCTGGAAGAATGTGTACATCCTTGCCCCACTGCCAGAAGGCAAACGGGAATTCCAGCACACAGTAGTCATATACATCTTCCAGAGAAATGTTGTACTTATAATTGTTTTTTTCACAGTGACTGCGGAACAGAGGCATGATGGCTGCCTTGCGCTTGAGCAGAGCTTTCTGGAAGTCCAGAATGCAGGCGCGTTCCATAGGAGTTCCTACCTGGTGTTCCAGGAATTTCTCATGACGTCCGTCTTCAACAGCCTTGTTGAACGGAGCAACATAAGGTACAGAAACTTCTACATCGTTCGGGAAGTAGGCACGGTAGAAGATCGTAGTCATACCACCCTTACTGATTCCGGTTGCCAGCCATTTCTTGGGATAGATTTCTTTGAGCGCCGTTACGATTTCGTGCAGGTCATTCAGAGAATTCCATACGGTGAGGTATTGCCACTGGCAGGGTGACGGGGTTGATTCCTCAAAATAACGGTATTCCACGTGAATCAGATTGGCCTGAAGAATCTCGGCCAACTCTTCTGTGTAGTTCTCGTTCTGGGCATAACTGCCACCGTAGCCTTCGGTCACGATTACTGTCGGACGGTCGTATCCGGTGTGAGAAATGACAACACGCTGGTTAAAACGGCCGGCACTACTGTCTTTGTAGTCTACCGGATGGTTGAAATTCACGAGATATTTTTCCTTAAACTTACTACTTTTCAGCGGCCGGATGTTGTTGATGCTTTTGATCTGTTCCAGTTTCTCGGTCAGAGAGTCGGCACAAATGCCTAAAGGCAATACCAACAGCAGGAACAGAGCGGTCAGTGTGGATTTGATTTGCGTTCCTTTCATACAAAAATTCAATCTATTACTGGTTAATAATTTTCTGCGTCTGATCGACTTTACTTTGTTTGCGTGTATCCTTCCTTTTTCAGGAGTTCAATCACCTTTTCCTTGATTTCTCCCTGAATAATGATTTCTCCGTCTTTGCACGAACCGCCTACGCCGCATTTTGTTTTCAGCAGTTTGGCCAGATCTTTGCAGTCGTCTTCTTTGCCGACAAAGCCTTTCACAACTGTGGCTGTCTTGCCGCCCCGGTTTTTCTTTTCGATGAACACACGCAGTTTCTGCTGGTTCTTGTCCAGTGTGTCCGGTTCGTCTTCTTCATCGGTTTCAAACTGAAAGTCGGGATTTGTGGAATACACCATGCCCAGACGGGCTTTCCAGTCATTGTCTTTTGCTCCCATAATGTTTTTCTCTTATTTACGGAAAAACAATTGTCACCTCATATCAGAGATGACAATTGTTTTTTAAATGATATCTGAGTTTAGTCTTCCATCAGTTTGCGGTAGCGGATGCGTTTCGGCTCTTCCAGACCCAAACGCTTCATCTTGTTGCTTTCATATTCAGAATAACTTCCTTCGAAGAAGAATACGTTGCCATCTCCTTCGAATGCCAGAATGTGCGTACAGATACGGTCCAGGAACCAACGGTCGTGGCTGATGACAACGGCACAACCGGCAAAGGCTTCCAAACCTTCCTCCAAGGCACGGAGAGTATTTACGTCGATATCATTGGTCGGCTCGTCGAGCAGCAATACGTTGCCTTCCTCTTTCAGAGCCATGGCCAGATGCAGACGGTTGCGCTCACCACCGGACAGTACACCGCACTTCTTTTCCTGATCGGCACCGGCAAAGTTGAAACGGCTCAGATATGCACGGGCATTCACATCGCGGTTACCCATGCGGATCAGTTCGTTGCCCTGGCTGATTACCTGATAAACGCTCTTGTTCGGGTCGATATCCTTGTGAGTCTGATCCACATAAGCGAGCTTCACGGTTTCGCCCACTTCAAAGGTTCCTGCATCCGGAGTATCCAGTCCCATAATCAGACGGAACAGGGTAGTCTTACCGGCACCGTTCGGACCGATGACACCTACGATACCGTTAGGCGGCAACATGAAGTTCAGGTCGTTGAACAGAACCTTTTCGCCGAAAGCCTTCTTTACTTGGATTGCCTCGATAACCTTGTTTCCAAGGCGTGGTCCGTTCGGTATATAGATTTCCAGCTTTTCTTCTTTCTCTTTCTGATCCTCGTTCAAGAGTTTGTCGTAAGAGTTCAAACGCGCCTTTCCCTTTGCCTGACGTGCCTTCGGTGCCATACGTACCCATTCCAGCTCGCGCTCCAGAGTCTTGCGGCGCTTGCTGGCCACCTTCTCTTCCATTTCCATGCGCTTGGTCTTCTGTTCCAACCAAGAAGAGTAGTTGCCCTTCCATGGAATACCCTCGCCACGGTCCAGTTCCAGAATCCATCCGGCCACGTCGTCCAGGAAGTAACGGTCGTGTGTTACGGCGATAACCGTACCTTCGTACTGGTTCAGGTGCTGCTCCAACCAGTCGATACTTTCTGCATCCAGGTGGTTGGTCGGCTCATCGAGCAACAGCACGTCCGGCTTCTGCAGCAGTAGGCGGCACAGAGCCACACGGCGGCGCTCACCTCCCGACAGATTCTCTACGCTCTGGTCTGCCGGCGGACAGCGCAGGGCATCCATCGCACGCTCCAGTTTGCTGTCCAGATTCCAGGCATCGTTGGCATCGATGATGTCCTGCAACTCACCCTGACGGGCAAACAGCTCGTTCATCTTGTCTGCGTCCTCATAATATTCCGGCAAGCCGAATTTCTGGTTTATTTCTTCATATTCAGTCAGTGCATCCACAATGGGCTGTACACCTTCCATGACCACTTCTTTCACCGTTTTGCTGTTATCCAGCTGCGGCTCTTGTGGCAGATAGCCTACACTGTATCCGGGTGAGAAAACCACCTCGCCCTGATAGTTCTTGTCCAAACCGGCGATAATTTTCATAAGCGTGGACTTACCGGAACCGTTGAGACCGATAATACCAATCTTAGCTCCATAGAAGAAACTCAGGTAGATATTCTTCAGAACTTGTTTGTTGGTCTGCTGTATGGTTTTGCTTACGCCAACCATAGAGAAAATAATTTTCTTGTCGTCAGTTGTTGCCATAAATTTATAATAATGTTAGAATAATAGTCCTATTGATATGAGTATTCCTAAAATGAATATATTGCGTGCTGTGGCTCCCAACACTTCGTTCAGTTGTTTTCCCTGATTGATGCTTACCATCTTGCGCCAGGTGAGCACATGCGGAATCAGATAAACCATAGAAAAAATCAAGGCCATGCGTTTTCCCTCCATATATAAAGGAATGCAACACAGGCAGGCGATGATTCCCAAAGCCAAGTAGAGTCTTTCGGTATTTCGCGCTCCAATCAGAATGACCAGTGTACGTTTTCCGGAGATTACATCCGTGTCCCGATCCCGGTAATTATTAACGACGAGCAGCGTGTCTGTAGCCAGACCTATGGATAATGCCAGAAAGACTGTAGCTGTAGTCATGGCTTGCAATTGGATGTAATAGGTGATTCCCACCGGAACAATACCAAAAAACAAAAGAACCAGCACATCTCCCAGTCCACGGCGTGCCAAAGTGGTTGTGTAGAGAAAGCTGAACAGCACACAGGCTATGCCGATGGCTATCATTTCCGTTCCTCCGTACCAGATGAGTGGCATACCGGTCAGGCAGGCTATCAAGGTTGTCAACGCTATGCCGGTACGCATGGCATTGGGCGTAATCCATCCTTCGGCACAGGCTCTTTTCGGTCCCAACCGGTCTTCCCGGTCCACGCCTTTGACAAAATCAAAATAATCATTGATAAAGTTTGCGTCAATTTGCATGATAAAGGCAAAGAGCATACACAGAATTGCCGGAATCCATGCAAATCCTTCTCCAATATTTCTCTGATCATGCCAGGCGTTGGCCAATGCTACCAGAATAGGAGCTGCAGCACAGGTTAAGGTAACCGGGCGTGCTGCCAATAACCAGGCTTGGGCAGAATTGGTTTTAATTGTTTTCTTTTCCATATTTCAATAAATCCGGGTGCAAATATTGCCCCTTATCCTTTTTCGCAAAGAAATAGATGGCCCGTTGGGGGCAGACATGATAGCAGGCCAGGCAGGCTGTGCAGTTTCCTTGCCAAACCGGGCATTTGTTTTCCATTCTGATGTTGTTTGTCGGGCATATCCGGACACATTTGCCGCAGGCAATGCACTGGTCTGTTGTATGAAAATACTTGTCGCTGATCAAAATTTTTTTGAATAGAGGCAGTATCAGATAACTTTTCAGACGGGGCATAGCTCCGGGGTGCAGACGGAAAGCTGATGATTTTTGATCGACATCGTTTGCTATCCGATTCAGTTCGGGAACGGCTTGTGCCAGCTTCTGTTTTTGGATCTCCAGGGGGTCAACATCGAATCCCGGCAGAGCGATATAGGTGTTCGGCATTATCAGAGAAAAACCGGCTTGCAGACAGATGCCGATGGCTGATAATACCCGTTCGAGAATCTGGCGGGTACATCCCATGTCATCACCGCATGTTGCTACAAAATAGCAATAATGATTCTGATAATTGGCAAAACGAATCCGGCGGATAAAGCGAAGCACAATTTCCGGAGGACCCCACGAATGGATTGGGAAGACAAAACCAATTCGTTCATCAGTCGATAAGGTATATTCTTTTGAAAATGCAGGACTGCTCATTTCTGCGGGGATTGATATCAGTCTGTCTTGCGTAGCTTTAGCCAGATGGCGTGCGGCATACAATGAATTTCCTGTTCCTGAAAAATAAAAAATCATAGTGATTCAATCTTTTGCGGCTGATAGTCTTCGGCTCTTATCTTCTGTTTCTTCTTGCCGGTGTACGTTCGGTCTGGTGTCGCTTTCCGGAACCGTTACCGTTTTCCTGTTTCCGGTTTCGGGTGTTTCTGTTTTCTTCCCGTTTATAATTCCGGTTGAAGGATTGTCCGAACAGTTTGTCTATCAGATCTGTTCTTTTCATGCGGATCAGTTCCTGACGGATGCGCTGTTGCTCTTCCGGCTTATACCAGAAGAAGAACATGCGTTGTGCCAGTTTTTCCTTAACGGAATGCGCGGAATACACTTCTTCCAGTGTATAAGGATGATACCCGGTGGCCCAAGCTTCGGTACTTACGGTCATTGGCGTTGGCGTAAAGTCCTGTACCTGTTCCAGCTGGAAATCCATCTGCTTGGTCAGAACGGCCAGTTCGGCCATCTCCTCTTCCGTACATCCCGGATGACTGCTGATGAAATACGGAATGATCTGCTGCCGAAGTTTTTCTTCTGCGTTGATGCGGTCGAAGATGCGTTTGAATTCTCCGAACAGATTGAATGATGGTTTGCGCATCAGGTACAACACCTTGTCCGATGTATGTTCCGGTGCCACCTTCAAGCGTCCGCTGACGTGGCGTGTAATCAGTTCACGCGTATATTTTTCTGCAGCCTTATTCGTGTGTTCGTCTTTGCTTTTATGCAGTAACAGGTCATAACGCACACCACTGCCGATAAAACTCTTCTTGATTCCCGGCAACGCGTCTACCGCCTTGTAGATTTCCAGCAGAGGCGTATGGTCTGTATTCAGATTCGGACAGATAATGGGGTGGATGCACGACGGCTTCTTGCATTTTTCGCAAATGCTCAGGTTCTTTCCCTTCATGGCATACATATTGGCCGAAGGACCTCCCAGGTCCGACAAGTAGCCTTTAAAACCCTCCATCTCTGTGATGGCCTTGACCTCTTTCAGAATACTTTCCTTGCTGCGGCTCATGATGAATTTACCCTGGTGAGCCGAGATGGTGCAGAAAGCACAACCGCCGAAACATCCCCGGTGCATATTGACCGAGAATTTGATCATCTCGTATGCCGGAATCCGTTTGCCTTTATATTTGGGATGAGGCAGACGGGTGTAGGGCAGATCAAAAGAATGATCCAGTTCGTTCTGGTTCATGGGAGGGTAGGGCGGATTGACCACCACATACCGGTCGCCTGTCTGCTGAATGATGCGGCAAGCGTGATATTTGTTGCTTTCCTCTTCAATATGCCGGAAATTTTCCGATTGTTTTTTCGGGTTCTTCAGACATTCTTCATGACTGTGCAATATAATGTCATCGGCTTGTATTCCCTGAGGAATATCTTCTTTCCGGAACAGGGATACGGTTTGAGGTACCGCAACTTTCTGTTGCAATGCCTGTTTGAAGGTACGGACATTGATCTGTGCTTCGCCCTCTTCGTTATAAGAAAGCGGGCCGTTTCCGGTTTCGCACAGTTCCAGCAGGCGTCTGCTGATTTCCAATACCGGTTTTTCGCCCATGCCATATATCAGCATATCCGCACCGCTGTCGCACAGAATACTCGGAGCGAAGCGTTCTTTCCAGTAGTCATAGTGCGTCAGTCGTCGCAGAGACGCTTCAATGCCTCCCAATATAACCGGTACATCGGGATAAAGTTTCTTCAAGATTTGTGTATAGACAATGGTCGGGTATTCCGGGCGCAGGTCGTGCCGTCCGTCCGGCGAGTAGGCATCTTCGCTGCGCAGACGCCGGTTGGCGGTGTATTTGTTTACCATGGAATCCATGCAGCCCGGTGCTACTCCGAACCACAGTCGTGGTCGTCCGAGTTTTTTGAAATCACGAAAATCGCCGTGCCAGTCCGGCTGCGGAACAATGGCTACCTTCAGTCCTTCCGCTTCAAGTACACGACCGATAACGGCGGCTCCAAATGAGGGATGATCTACATAGGCATCGGCGCTGAAAAGTATGATGTCCAATTGTTTCCATCCGCGCAGGTCCATTTCTTTTTTGGTCGTGGGCAACCAGTCTGTCAAGCGATATTCTTTCATGAATTTCTTAATTATTCGGGTTCTTGTTCTAAGTCTTCTTGTATTTCGTTTTCTGTCTGAATCCAGTTCTGATACAGTTGTAGCAGCTGGTTCAGTCCATGAGCTTTCATATTATCGTTGTAGAGAACTTCATGGCTGAAGTTAATCAGATCATGACTCTCCGGTTCTGCTTCCATCAGTGAACGTACCATCAGTTTCAGTTTGTCCAATACGTCTTCATTGACAATTCCGGTGCTTCCTACCAGATCCTTGAAGAGTGCACGTTCTCGGATTGTTTGCAAGTGTTCGTCTGTGATATAGATTTCACGGCTACCCGTGATGTTGGCTTGAATTTTATACATGGTTATTTTATTATTAAGGTTTATTTATGAGATACAAATATAGATATGATTTTCTAAAAAAACTATTTTGTCAATAGAAATTTTAGAATTGCTCCCATCATTTTATCTCTGGTTTCATTTTCTCTGATACATTCGAACGGAAAGCCTAAAGCTATGCAGCGATAATCCCGTCCGGCATAGGCTATTCCGGCACTCACCTGATTGTTGTAGAGCATTACGGAAAACGAGTCATATATAGGGGTGATACAGTCTACCCAAGTGGTGGTATAGTGCTCTTCGTTGAGCCTGTTATACAGGGAACATGATGTGTTCATTCCGGTAACCGACTGGATCTGGTTGGCCTGTACCCGTCCGGAAGTCTTGAATTTCAGAAAGTTCTGTGTAAACTGCTGCTCGTCAACACCCAGCATGTCCGATCCGATATACGCTCCGCTCACCAACAGGTTTCCTTGCATGCGTACATATTCTTTCAACGCGTTCTGCAGAGGAATCGTAAATGTTTTGTAATCTTTCAGGCTATAGCCGTCGCTGCGTTGCAGTCCTAATATAAGGTCTACTGCATTATAATCATTCAGGTTCACTTCTCCGCGCTCCACGGCTTCGCGGCTGCTTGACGCAAAAGAATAAATTCCGGCTGCAGCAATCGCCTTTCCGTGCTGACGGGGAAAGTCGAATGTATTACCTGCCACCAGTAATCCTGAAAGTTCATTGCCACTGTATCCCAGTCCGTTCGGTCCTTCTCGGCCCATGGCAGATCGGTTAAAGTTAATCTGGGCACCACAATAACCGGGAAACGTATTCCAGTAAATACCCGGATCTGCATTCAGGTCAAATCCCTGTAATGAGTCTGTATTGATGGGCTGTGGCCCTGCCAACCGTTGGAATCCGTTGACGATCAGTACTGTTGCCCGCGTGTCTTCGGCGATGTAGGCGGTAAGCTCTTCTGATGGCATACTGCATCCGCCGTTATTTAAAGCACAGATCTTGAAGCTGTACATGGTGTTCGGAGTCGCCTTGATTGTAAGGCGTGGTTCACGAACGTAAGTTCCGTTGTCAAAGTCCTGCTCTCCAACTTTGGTGTAAACGATATATCCCGAGGGTTGGGCCGACAGTTCCAGGGGATCGGCAGTGGGGCTCCATCGCAGTGAGATGCTTTGTCGGGGCACATCTATTGTTGTGTAGCATTCTGATACCGGCAAAGGCTGTACGGTATAATTCTGGTCGTATTGTGTAGCTGTATATTTCAGAATACCCTTATACAAAGCACGTGACAGATGAAATTTGAATACAGGATCATGCGCTTTCATCATGTCGGCAAAATTCTGATGTGAAAGAGTCTCGATGATTACTGCCGGAATTTGTGGAACACGTGTTTCGCTATAATTGCGGTCGAACAACTGTCGTCGGCTCCAGTTTCCGAACAGACGCGTCAGGTCGTCTTTGGCTTGTGTTATCATCATGTCGCACAAATCGCGTGATGCCAGGCGTGACATACCTTCCGGAAAGAATCCTTCATCTGTCTGAGTGGTGTAAATACCTAATGTTCCGACGTAAGAGTCGTTTCGGCGCACTCCGGCATCGCTGTGTATGGCAATAGAAGCCTCGATCGGAACCTGCAGTCCGTTGGCCGACGGCAGGTATTCTGATCCTCCGGCCAGATAGTTTGTCATGCGTGAACGCACGTTGATGTCATCTGCATAATCATTTGTTCCTTGTTTGGAACTATATACGTCATATGGCATTCCGGCCCATTGTCCGTAATAGCGTGCTCCTTCCAGAAAGCGTGGCATGCCACTGGTTGTTCCGCCACGTGTGATGTTGCCCATACCGCTTCCAAAACGTACGGCATCGGCCGTTACAAGTCCGTCTTCACTGCTGAAGTTGCTTAGCAGTACACTGTTTTGCGGGCTTTGTCCTTTGGAAAAATGGAATGTTCCAAGATATACCCAGGTGCTGCCTCCCATGTGTTGGTTCACATGAAATGTGGTTTCAATACCCTGATGCACTACGGTGTATGCCGCATCCGGCACATTGTCGGGGCTTTGCGGATAGGATACGTATACCGCATAGTCGCCGTCTGCTGGGATATTGGGAGTCCAGCGGGCATAGGAAGCCTGAGATTTTTTTCCGACACTTTGTGTCAGGATGGTGGTGCCCATGCCGAACGGGTTTTCTCCTTCGCTCAGGGGTTGGGTGGGCGCATAGGAAAATCCTTTTTGCAGACCGTTGGTCCATGGATGTTTTTTATTTGTCAATTCAAACAGGCCGCTTTCTTCCGGACGGTCATTGTCTACAATCACCTCATGTTTCTGCCAGTTCCGGTCGCGGGGACTGAATACATAAGCCCCTGCATTTTCCAGCATAGGAATCAGATAAGGCACTACAAAGGTTTGGGTCAGCAAATCTTCGTTGGTACAGAACAGGTTCGGGCGCTGCCATTTCCAGATACCCTGTTCCTGACGGTAATAGCGTCCGTGACTGGCCCATACGGAAAAGTGTCGGTTTTGCAGTCCTCGCGTGAAGTCGGGCATAGGTGATTCCCGGGTTACCCATATCCGGTCGTTTTCCTTTTCTTTCCACAGTTTTTCCGGATCTTTTTTTCGGGCTCTGCTATTGGGGATCATTTTTTCGATCGGATAGTTGCTGCCCAAAACGGTAAGTTCATATCCTTTGTATTTTGCAGGCAGTAGCTTGCGTATGTTTTTGTAGATCTGATCCACTCCTTTATCCGAAAAAGGAATGGATGAAAATATTTCGTCTCCAAAGACTTGAATCGTTTTTTTTTCGTCATTGATGACAAGACGGTCCACCTTGGCGCATTCAGGTTGCGACAAGGTGATCGGAATATTCAGTTCTTTGAAGTAGTCGTTAATCTGGCTTTTCAGGTTTGTTTCTGCGTTTTGTGCAAAAACAGAAAATCCCAGCAGGAAGAATCCTGCCAGGAAACTGGTGTGTCTTTTGTTCATGCTATTCATTTTGGAAATCCGAATTTTTCGGGATGTCTTCCCTGATAGGGCTTAAAATAGTTGATGATTTCCTGCATTTGACCCTCTATGTTCCCGTCGGGTGTGACGGCTTTATGGCATACTATCCGTTTTTCTTTGAAATCCAGACCATAAAGTAGGATCGGGATGCCGGCTTTCAGGGCTATATAGTAGAATCCTTTTTTCCATTCTTCCACCCGCGAACGTGTTCCTTCGGGGGTAATCGCTAACCGGAACGTGTCCATTTTTCGGGAGGCTTCTGCCAACTGGTCGGTAAGACTGCATTTTTTACTTCGGTGCACCGGAATACCGCCCAGACTTTTCATGAAAGGACCGAGTGGTCCGACGAACCATTCCTTTTTCATCAGAAAGTTGGCTTTGAGCCCGATAGCCCGACTGTACAGAATACCGATGATAAAATCCATATTGCTGGTGTGGGGAGCTACCGCAATGATGCATTTGGAAGGAAGCTGGACTGAAATATCCGCAGTCCAGCCCATCCATTTGAAAAGGATTAATTTGCTTAATGCTTTGATCATTCTTCCAGTTTTCCGATATTGTCAATAATCTCTTCCACGCCTTTGTTGAAATCTTCCTTCAGTTTCTTGTAGAAAGCTTTCACGCTTCCGGGTTCTGTGTGGCTGATTCTGGAAATGATGTCATTTTGCAGGCTGATGATGTCTGCAACAATCTTGTGCGCCTGTTCCTTTTTCTCAGCAGACGGATTCTGTCCCATCAGAAATGCGCAACTCAGAAAAAGTTCTCCACAGATGCCATTGATATTTTTCTTTAAAATTCTTCTTTTTGCCATAATACGATGTTTTTAAATGAATAAATGTGTCGTAAAGGTAATAAAAAAAAATAGATAATAACGGTTCGGAGTGGTGAAATCAAAAAAAAATACTTTTTCATGAGATTATGTTTCCTCATGTCTGCGGAAATTCGTATTTTTGTATCGATAAAAAGAACATTTATTATCAATTTTAAAAACGATATTTAGAATTATGGAAAAAAGTGCACTGCAAATTGCAAGAGCGGCTTATCAGCCAAAGTTACCAAAAGGACTGCAGGGTAATGTAATCGTTAAGGAGGGAGCTCCTACACAGTCTGTTGCTGACCAGGAGGAAATCAAGAAACTGTTCCCGAATACATACGGTATGCCTCTGATTGAGTTCGTTCAGGGTGAGGCAAAGGAATATGCGCAGACTAACGTGGGTGTCATCCTTTCCGGTGGTCAGGCTCCTGGCGGTCACAATGTAATTTGTGGTTTGTTTGATGCCTTGAAGCGTCTGAATCCGGCTAACAAGCTGTATGGCTTCATTCTGGGTCCTGGCGGTCTGGTAGACCATAACTACAAGGAACTGACTGCTGACATTATCGACGAATACCGTAACACCGGTGGTTTCGATATGATCGGTTCTGGCCGTACCAAGCTGGAGAAGGAAGAGCAGTTCGAGAAGGGTCTGGAGATCCTGCGTGAGCTGGACATCAAGGCTGTAGTAATCATCGGTGGTGACGACTCTAACACCAACGCTTGTGTATTGGCTGAGTACTATGCTGCCAAGAACTACGGTGTTCAGGTAATCGGTTGTCCGAAGACTATCGACGGTGACTTGAAGAACGAGCAGATTGAAACTTCATTCGGTTTCGATACTGCATGTAAGACTTATGCCGAGGTTATCGGTAACATCCAGCGTGATGCCAACTCTGCCCGCAAGTACTGGCACTTCATCAAGCTGATGGGTCGTTCTGCGTCTCACATCGCTTTGGAGTGTGCTCTGCAGGTACAGCCAAACATCTGTATCGTTTCTGAGGAGGTAGAAGAGAAGAACCAGACTCTGGATGATATCGTAACTTACATCGCTCAGACTGTAGCTAACCGTGCTGCTGACGGTAACAACTTCGGTACTGTATTGATTCCGGAAGGTTTGATCGAGTTCATCCCGGTTATGAAGAAACTGATCGCCGAGTTGAATGACCTGTTGGCTACTCCGGAAGGTGCAGCTGTTGAGAAGGACGAGCAGCGTGCTTGGATCCTGAGCAAGCTGTCTGCTGAGAACAAGGCTGTTTATGAGTCATTGCCATTGGGCGTTGCTGCTCAGTTGACTCTGGAGCGTGACCCACACGGAAACGTACAGGTATCTTTGATTGAGACAGAGAAATTGCTGTCTGAGATGGTTGCTACCAAGCTGGCTGAGTGGAAGAAGGAAGGCAAGTATGTTGGCAAGTTCGCTCCGCTGCATCACTTCTTCGGTTATGAAGGACGTTGCGCTGCTCCATCTAACTACGATGCTGACTACTGCTACGCTCTGGGTACCAGTGCTGCTATGTTGATTGCCAACGGTAAGACCGGTTACATGGCAATCGTTCAGAACACAACTGCTCCTGCTATTGACTGGGTTGCCGGTGGTGTGCCTATCACAATGATGATGAATATGGAAAAACGTCACGGTGAAATGAAGCCGGTAATCAAGAAGGCTCTGGTTCGTCTGGACGGTGCTCCATTCAAGACATTCGTTGCTAACCGTGACAAGTGGGCTCGTGAAACTTGCTTCGTTTATCCTGGTCCGATCCAGTACTTTGGTCCGACTGAAGTATGCGATCAGCCAACTAAGACTTTGCAGTTAGAGCAGGCTAAGTAATTTTAGTGACATGACGTAAAACAGATCCCCTTGTCCTATTTCTGATGAGGGGATCTATTTTTATACCTTAATTAATAAGCATAAATATATATATGACAGCACAGAAAGAAAGAAAAGCGGCCCCGAAAAGTCGGAAAACGCCTTCTTCGTCGGGAACTGTCCGTAAAACAACTGTGCGGCGCAGATCGCGGAGCAAGCGTAGCGGTGGAAAGAAACTCTTTCCTTTCTTGAAGATTTCTGCCTGGAAGGTATGGCTGGGAGCGATACTGGTTGCTGTTGCCTATATATTGTTTTTCTATTATTTCTTTGTTGATCCGTTTTCTTTTCGATGGAAGGCTTTGTATCGTGATGAAGGATACCCTTCGGGATATGAGGTGCATGGTATAGACATTTCGCGTTACCAAGGTAACATCGACTGGGAGATGTTGCGTAATGCCAGCATACAGTCTTCACCGGTGCGCTTTGTCTTTATCAAGGGAACCGAGGGCGTTTCTATTGTTGACGAGAATTTCAATCTGAATTTTTATCAGGCCAAGAAAAATGATTTTATACGTGGCGTGTACCATTTCTATACTCCCGATGTGGATGCTACCCGTCAGGCTCAATTCTTTATGAAACAGGTGCATCTGGAGCCGGGCGACTTGCCGCCGGTACTTGATGTGGAAAAGGCAGGCGACCTTTCTAAGGAGGATCTTCAGCGCGAGGTGAAGAAATGGCTTTCTTTGGTGGAAGAACGTTATAAAGTAAAACCTATAATTTATTCCGGTTATAAGTTCAAGCTGAAGTATCTGAGTGATTCGCTACTGAATACCTATCCGTTCTGGATAGCGCACTATTATGTGGACAAACTTTCCTATAAAGGCCCTTGGCACTTCTGGCAGTATACCGACAGCGGAAAGCTGAAGGGAATCAAGGGAAATGTGGACTGTAATCTGTTTAACGGCAGCTTGCAGGAATTGGAAGCAATGACCATACCTGATGAATTGGATTAAAGAAATCCGGTTCATCAGGTATTTTGTTTCCATGTTAGCCGTTTTTTTAGTTTTTGACTTCTCAAATCCGGCGTTTTTTTGTTTTTGTGAAGGCTTTTTCAGAAATAAATGGTTTCAATAGAAACTGTTTCAGAAAAAACTATTATCTTTGCCGCGTTGAATGACAAAACCATAAAAAATGAGAAAGAATTTATTTATCGGAGCTTTAGCTTTCATTTCATGCAGTCCGCTTTATGCCGGCGACTATTTGACCAACACCAACCAGCATGCGGCCTTTTTACGTATGGCTGCCCGTGGTGCTTCTATCGACATAGACGGAGCGTACAGTAATCCGGCCGGTCTGGCTTTCCTGCCGAAAAACGGTTTCTTCCTTTCCCTCACCGGACAGAGTGCTTATCAGACTCGTGAGATTCATGCCACTTCTCCTCTATGGACGATGGATGGACAGAATACTACCGAATACTTCAAGGGTACCGCGTCTGCTCCGATCATTCCTTCATTTCACGGAGCGTACAAAAAAGACAAATGGGTGGTTTCCGCGGCTTTTGCTGTTACCGGAGGCGGTGGCAAGGCATCCTTCAGTAACGGACTCCCCATGTTCAATGCTTTGGCAACAGGACTGATTTCACAGAAAACAGGCGGCATGGTGAAACCGAATATGTATCACATCAACTCAGCCATGGACGGCAAACAATACATTTATGGCGTTCAGTTGGGCGCCAGCTACCGGATCAACGACTGGGTATCGGTATATGCCGGAGGTCGTATGAACTATTTTACCGGAGGTTATGAGGGATATTTGGATGCTTCACTTACCGATGACTATAAGGTGATGGCTCCGGCGCTTGGATTACCTGGTGCCACTTTGGCCAGCATTGATTTGAAGTGCGACCAGCAGGGGTGGGGAATAACTCCTATTCTGGGTGCTGATTTTAAGTGGAATAAACTGAATATCGGCTTGAAATATGAGTTTAAGGCCAATCTGAATATTGAGAACGTCAATACGGAGATGGAACTGTTCAATGTCAGCGATGCGTATCTGGCCGATTATAAAGAGGGGGTGAATACACCGAGTGATATTCCTGCCATGCTTTCTGTTGCCGCCGGCTATGAGATTCTGCCTTGTTTGCGTGCTTCTGTAGAGTATCATTTCTTTGATGACAAACATGCCGGAATGGCAGCCGATCGTCAGAATACCTTGAAATATGGCACTCACGAATATTTGGCCGGTGTGGAATGGGATGTAATGAAATACCTTACTTTGAGTGGCGGATTCCAGAAAACCAATTACGGACTGAGTGACGATTTTCAGACAGATGCCAGTTTCTATTGTGATTCTTATTCACTGGGAGGAGGGGCACGTGTTCATTTTAATGAAAGGCTGAGTCTGGATGTAGCTTATTTCTGGACTAAATATAGTGATTATACCAAGACTTCTGCCAATTATTATGCAACCGGAGTATCCGGTACCAATATTTACAGCAGAACCAATAAGGTATTTGGTATGAGCCTGAATTACAATTTCTGATAAGATTTCGCAGGTCTGTGAGGCTGTGATGAATATTTTTCTGCAGCTGTTTATATAAATGGAGAACCGGCAGCACGGAGGCAATTCCTTTTTTCGGAGTAAAAAAAAAGAACACTTTGGCGGGTTTTGTCCTGAAAAGGAACGTTTTTTGAAACCGGCTGACAAACAGTGGATTACAGACTCGGAAAAATGATCGTAATGCTTTGGAAAAAACATCACGATCATATAAAAAAAACTTCAGGAAGTTTTCATAAAATCTTCCTGAAGTTTTTTATTTCTTTTTTCCTCTTTGATTTTTTTGTTGAAAAATCAGTAAAGAAACCGGACAAATACGATTGCCTGATGGAAGGATTTACCTCTTTGAAAACAGCAGGCATGCCCAACCGTTTCGTTCTTTTTCCAGAACTTCTTCCAGTCCTTGTCTTTGGGCCGCTGTTGTGAGTTTCAATATATCTCCTACATAAAATCCGCTCAGAATCAGTTGGCCGCCTGGTTTTAGGACAGACGAAAAGTTCGGCAGGTCGTCCAAGAGAATATTCCGGTTAATGTTTGCCATTACCAGATCAAACCGTTCTCTCAGCTGTGGTAAAATATTGGAGTCGCTTTTGATTACTGTGATGTTCTCTATATGATTCAGAGTACAGTTGGTTCTTGTGTTGTCTACGCTCCATTCGTCAATGTCGTAAGCAAAAACGCTTTTTGCTCCTTTTTGGGAGGCTAAAATTCCCAGTACGCCTGTTCCACAGCCGGCATCAATCACTTGTTTGTTGCTCAGGTCCATCGAAAGCAACTGTTCCAGAATCATATAGGTCGTTTCATGATTTCCGGTGCCGAATGCCATTTTGGGGTCGAGCAGAATATTATACCGGGTATTTGAGGGTGCATTGTGTCCGATGCCCTGTATGGTCAGGTCTGATCCGATGATTATCGGTTCAAACCCCGTCTTTTCCCATTCCTCGTTCCAGTTTTTGTCTTCTACATCGGAGATGGAGTAGGTGATTTTTATCATACGGATTGGAAAGTCCTCTATTGTCTCTTGCAATTTTGCTTCATTGAAGTTTGCCCTTTGGATATAACTTTTCAGGAACGGTTTTTCGCTGACAAAGGTTTCAAATCCGATATTGCCACATAAGGCCGCAAGAATGTCGGACATGCTTTCACTCCATGGCTCTAGCTGGAAAATAACTTCTATATATTTCATGATCGCTTGGTTTTTATTGTAACTTAAAAGTTCAAACAAAGATAATAAAAATTTGCTCAAATGCTTGTTATATAACTTTTATTACATCTTTTTTTTTTGCTTGCAATTTCTTATATTCTATATTTGCATAGGTACTTAAAATGGATCATTATGAAGAATAGAATATGGGTATTGGTAGCGCTTGGGCTAGGTTTGGTGCCGCTTTCCCTGAGAGCGCAGGATGACATGTACTTCATACCAAAGAAGAAAACACAGCCGGAGAAGGTGGAAGAACAGCCGGCAAAAAAAGCGACAGAACAGACAGAAACCACAACAACCCGTGAGCTGAAAATCAAGAGCTCGCCGGGTTATTCCTTTACGTATGTAGATCAGGAAGATGCCGCGACCGAACGCGATGTGGACGAATATAACCGGCGTTACCGCTTCAGTGACGCAGATACCAGTTTCGTGGAGGAACAGAATATGCAGGTCACTGAAGAAGACGGACAATGGATTGACGGCTTTGAAGGTTCGGATGAGGATTATGAATATGCCAAACGTATTTTGGCATTCCGTTCTCCTACTGTAGGCGTACCGGTGAGCAGTCCGCTGTACTGGGATTTGTGTTATGGTCCGAATTCCATTTATTGGAATGTTTATGACGACGGTTTCTACGCTTATGCTTTCCCGACGGCATGGAATCCTTATTACTATTCACCCTGGCGAACAGGTTATTGGTGGAGATTCCATTACGGATACCCATATTGGGGTTGGGGATTCGGCGGATATTGGGGATGGTCTTACCCTTATTGGCATCACCATCACTACTGGCCGGTATATTCCGGTTCACATTATCGCCCGCATCCTACTTACCGCACCAATCGTCCGTCATTGGGACGTACAGGAGTGACCCGCCGCGTCAGTGGGCGCCCGGTACAGGGAACTGCCGTTCGGGGGACTACAACCCGCAGTTCGCGTACAACACGTGGGGCACGTACGTCTACCGAAAGAGGAACACAGACAATGAACCGCAGTAATCGAGTTGTGATTCCGCGTCGCAATACGGAGCGCACCGTGGAGCGTACAAACAGTACTTTCTCACGTCCGGTAATCGAGCGTTCTGTTCCGATGCGTTCAGGAGGCAACTCAGGAGGCGGAGCCCGAGGTGGAGTATCCCGGGGTGCCCGTTAAACTCTTTGTTTAATTCCTAAAAATGAAACACAGATGAAAGAAAAATATTATGGAGCTGTGGCGGCTGCGCTTTTGTTGCTGCCCGGTGGAATAGCAGCCCAAAATACATATGTAAACGAACAGATGACTTCGGTAACAGATCTGAATGGAACGGCCCGTTATGTAGGTATGGGTGGCGCCTTGGGCGCTTTGGGTGCCGATATGTCGGTAATTTCTTCCAATCCGGCCGGTATCGGTCTGTTCCGTAAGGATGATGTGGCTGGTACGGTCAGCGTAATGACGCAGGCGGACAAAAGTGCGCCAAATGATTTTTTTACTCATTTCTCGCTGGATCAGTTAGGCTTTGTATTGAGTGCACCGATTAATGGTCCGGTGCTGAAATTTCTGAATTTCAGTGCCAATTATCAGAAAAAAGCAAACTACGACCACTCATTCGTGGCCGATAATGGAAATACCAAAGGTTTGTCTCAAACTCATCAGCTTGCCAGTCTGACCAACCAGTTTGGTTCATGGGGTGATGATGGAGAAACCTTTTATTTTCCAGGTGATATCGCTACGACAGCTTATGACAGCTATTTGTTGAACCAGACCGATAAAGGTGTTTTCTATGGACAACCTTCTCAGGGAAATCAGTTCGCACGTGTCAGCAAAGGATCGCTGCAGGGGTTTGATTTTAATCTTTCTGCCAACTTGAAAGACCGTTTTTATCTGGGATTCACTTTCGGAGTGGACTATATAGATTATTATTCAGAGGCGTTCTATACGGAACTTTATGAGAATCAGGGAGCCTATTATGATTATAATGCTTTCTCTCTGCAGAGTACCTCGGGATATGGCATTAATGCCAAATTCGGTTTTATTGTACGCCCGATAGCAAATTCTGCATTCCGGTTAGGGTTTGCGGTAGAAACTCCTACACTTTATACTCTTGAAACCGTAGGTGATATGTATATGGATACCCACTATAATGAGAAAGGTGTTTATGACAATGCCAATTTGTATCGTTATTACGGTCCGGAAGACAATTATCTGAACTATACGGTTCGCACCCCGTGGAAGCTTCGTGTCAGTGCCGGGCATACCATCGGCGATTTCTTTGCTATTGGAGCTGAATATGAATATGTGGATTACGGTTTGACCCAAATGGGGTATATTGATTACGGCAGCTGGGGAGGAAGCCGTGAAGATCAGGCAATGAACGATCATACCCGTGCCAATCTGAAAGCCGGACATAATTTTAAATTAGGATTGGAATTCAAACTGACCGATTGTCTGAGCGGACGTTTCGGCTACAATTATTATGCTACTGCTTACGAGAAGACAGCACGAATGGACCAGAATATAGATTCCTATGCGTTGAATTACAGTACTTATACAGACTATATGAATAAGTCCGACGCAAATCTGTATACTCTGGGCTTGGGTTATAAGAAAAACAACTTCTATCTGGATCTGGTTTATAAGATCCGTACCCAGTCAGCAGACTTTTATGCCTTTGATGACAGCTTTGTAGGTGATCCTGACTATACGGGCGACCGCACAGTTCGTTTGGATCCGGTTAACGTAAATCTGAATCGTCATCAGGTGGCCATGACCTTGGGATTCAAGTTCTAGGATACAGAAGAATGGATGTGTTTCCAATAAACCGGGAACATGATTATATGAAAGAGTCATACCAAACTCAAAATTGAGAATATGGTATGACTCTTTTCTGTTTGTTTTTCAACGGATAAATTGTCTGTTGCCAGTTTCTTTCTGATAGCTGCAAATGATTGTTCTCATTTGCATCAGGCTGTTTTTTGTCTATAAACGGGCTGTTTATTATTCCGCCTGTTCATTTTCGAGGTTCTGCGTGTTATGTGCCTCTTTTTCTTTCATCCTTTCGCGTTTGTCTTCCTGATGAATTTCCTTCAGCATATCAATGAATTTCTCCGTGAGCAGAGATTTCTTTTTTCCTTTAAGAGAAAGAAAGGCTGCCTGCATGGATTCACCGCTACCTTTGATCGGTATGGACTTCAAGTCGGGCGTATGGCGGGCAATATCCTGTGATAGAATAGAAATCCAGTGGCCGGTGGCTACCATTTCCAGAAGAATTGTCGTGCTGTTCACTTCCACCTGTGGCCGTACTTTGATATGGTGCTTCAATAACATTCTTTCAATGACTTTTCGGGTGTACAGGTTTTTGGGGAACAGAGCCAGGGGATAATCGTTCAGATCTTTCAGGTCGAATACTTTTCTTACCGCTGCCGGATGGTCTTTGGCCGCTATAACGCATAGGGGGAAATTCAGAAAAGAGCGGACTTCCAGAACCGAACCTATTTCATCAGGCTTATAGCTTAATGCAAAATCCAGTTCATTATTGGTGACCATCTCCACCAGTTCCAGAATGGAATGAGAATAATAGATAGACAGTTGTGCGTCCGGATAACGGCGTGAAAATTTCAGGATGCAGGTGCTGATAAACGGATACAAACTATGGATTACTCCAATGCGGATTTTACCGTTGAAGATCTGCTGCTTTTCTTTGATTTCTTCAATTCCCGAAGAAATCTCTTCCAACGCTTTGCGCGCATAACTCAAAAAACTTTGTCCCGCTTCTGTAATATATATTTTTTTTCCGATACGATCGAAGAGCGGGGCGCCAAGTTCTTCTTCTAATTGTTTAATGCTTTGTGAAAGAGTGCTTTGTGTAATGAATAACTCTTTCGAGGCTTCAGTGAACGAGAGTACTTCCGCTAACTTGCAAAAGTATTTCAAGGGTGTCAGTTCCATAAATAGAATTAATGATAAGGATGAAAATAATTAATTTTTCAAATTTACCAAAAAGAAAAAAAACTCCTACTTTTGCACTGTGAAAAGATTAAAAAACAGACGGATTTTATCATAAACAGCATTGTTTTCGGGAAGTCTGAATAAAGGATAAAGATAGGTAAAAAGAGTATTATTTTAAGGTATAAAAATTAGGCTTATGTCAGGAATCATAGGACATATTTCGCAAGTAATCGGTCCGGTCGTAGATGTTCACTTTGAACATTCAGAGGTGAACCGCGGACAAAACTTGCCAAGCATTCACGATGCTTTGAGAATCGAACGCAATGACGGTCGTGTACTTATTGTTGAGGTGCAGCAGCACATCGGAGAGGATACCGTGCGCACGGTGGCCATGGACAGTACCGACGGCTTGCAGCGAGGGATGAAAGTCTATTCTACCGGTAAACCAATTACCATGCCGGTGGGAGAGCAAATCAGAGGACGTGTGATGAACGTGGTGGGAGAAACCATCGACGGTATGCATCATCTGTCGGTTGAGGGCGCACAGCCTATCCACAAGGATCCTCCCAAATTTGAAGACCTTTCCACTTCGCAGGAAGTGCTGTTTACCGGTATCAAGGTGATCGATTTGCTGGAACCCTATCTGAAAGGTGGAAAAATCGGTCTGTTCGGTGGAGCCGGTGTAGGAAAGACCGTGCTGATCAAGGAGCTGATTAACAATATCGCCAAGAAACACAACGGATTCTCCGTGTTTGCCGGAGTTGGTGAACGTACACGTGAAGGAAACGATCTGTTGCGTGAAATGATCGAATCCGGAGTTATCAAATACGGTGATGAGTTCCTGAAAAGTATGGAAGAGGGCCATTGGGATCTTTCCAAGGTAGATTATAAGGAAGTGGAAAAATCACAGGTGGCCATGGTGTTCGGACAGATGAATGAACCCCCTGGAGCACGTTCTTCCGTTGCCCTTTCCGGTTTGACACTGGCCGAGTCTTTCCGTGACTCACAAACCGATGAAGGACCAAAGGATATCCTGTTCTTTATTGATAACATTTTCCGTTTCACTCAGGCCGGATCAGAGGTTTCCGCACTGTTGGGACGTATGCCTTCGGCCGTAGGTTACCAGCCGACACTGGCTTCAGAGATGGGAAAGATGCAGGAGCGCATCACCTCTACCAAGAACGGTTCCATCACTTCCGTGCAGGCGGTGTATGTGCCGGCCGATGACTTGACCGACCCGGCTCCGGCTACAACCTTTACTCACTTGGACGCCACTACGGTGTTGAGCCGTAAGATTACCGAGTTGGGTATTTATCCGGCTGTAGATCCGTTGGAGTCTACTTCCCGTATTCTGGATCCGCTGATTGTGGGACAGGAACATTATGAAACCGCTCAGCGCGTGAAACAGATTCTTCAGCGTAATAAGGAACTGCAGGATATCATTTCCATCCTGGGTATGGATGAGCTTTCTGATGAAGACCGTATTACTGTGAACCGTGCCCGTCGTGTGCAACGCTTCCTGTCTCAGCCATTTGCTGTGGCCGAACAGTTTACCGGAGTGCCGGGAGCCATGGTTTCCATTGAAGATACCATCAAGGGCTTCAAGATGATTCTCGACGGTGAGGTGGATTATCTGCCGGAGCAGGCTTTCCTGAATGTGGGTACCATCGAAGATGCCATTGAGAAAGGAAAGAAACTGATGGAGGCCGCACAAAAATAAAAGGATTATGGAGAAGGATTTATTGACACTCAAGGTCGTTTCGCCCGAGAAAAACATTTTCGAAGGTAACGTGCGTTATGTAGAGATCCCCGGAGCTTCCGGCCTGTTCTCCGTATTGCCTGGCCATGCTCCCTTAATCACCAGCCTGACGGAAGGAACGCTCAAATTCAAGGACGGAGATACCACCCACCGGTTTGGAGTGTCGGGCGGTTTTGTAGAAGTCAATCACGACACCGTGTCCATTTGTGTGGAGCATATAATTGAAGCCAAGGATTAAAAACAAAAGAAAGATGATGCAGTTCTGGAAGAAAACAAGAAGGGTCTTTATCATTAAGCTGGCAATCATGACGTTGGTGTTGGCCTTGTTGGGACGAGGTGTGTTCTGGCTCTGTTGTCCGGAATATTACTTTGCGGGTTTTCCGTTGGTTCCTCTTTTCTTCTATATCTATGGACTGATTTACATCTTTCTGTTTGAGTTCTTCGGCAGTCATAATATAAAACAACTAATCTGGGTATATTTAGGTTCCAAATGTATGAAGCTCCTGTTGAGTGTGCTGTTTTTGCTGCTCTACGGTTTGCTTTGCGAGGAACCGGTGTCCAGATGCTTCTTAACCTTCATCCTCTATTATATCGGGTTTCTGGTATTTGAAACAGAGTTCTTTGTGAGGTTTGAGCAAATATATCAAAGAAAGTTTGAGGAATGAAAAAGATTCGTTTACTATTGATTCTGTGTTTGGGGCTGCTGATGCTTCCGGCCGGAGCGTGTGCCGAAGAGCAGGCACAACCGGTGGATGTCAATGAAGTGGTGTTCGGACACATACAGGATGCTTATGAATGGCACATTGTAACCGTGGGTGACAAGGTGGTGAGCGTTCCGTTGCCGGTCATCGTCAAGAGCAGCACCGGATGGCATTGCTTCTCTTCGGCACGGCTGGAGGATGGAGCCACTTACGAAGGCCTTTACATTGCCCGGGAAGGTGCTTACAAGGATAAGATCGTTGAGCGTGATGCTTCCGGACAGGAAGTGCGCCCGTGGGATATCTCCATCACCAAGAATGTGCTTGCCATGATGATCAACAGTGTTTTGCTGGTGTGGATTATGCTGGCCTGCGCGCGGTGGTACAAATGCCATGAGGTGTCACAAGAGGCACCGAAAGGAGGAGTGGGCATGATGGAATATCTCATTCTGATGATTCACGATGATGTCATCAAAGGAGGTATCGGACCGGATTACAAGCGTTATGCGCCATATCTGCTGACGGCCTTCTTCTTTATCTTGATCAACAACCTGATGGGATTGATTCCGATCTTTCCGGGAGGTGCCAATGTGACGGGTAACATTGCCATAACGATGGTATTGGCCTTGTGTACTTTCATCTTGACCAATGTATATGGTACCAAGACTTACTGGAAAGATATCTTTTGGCCGGATGTGCCGATGTGGCTGAAGGTGCCTATACCGATGATGCCTCTGATTGAGTTCTTCGGAATCTTCACCAAGCCATTTGCGCTGATGATTCGTCTGTTTGCCAACATCATGGCCGGACATGCCGCTGTGCTCAGTCTGGTGGCCATCATCTTTATCACGGTCAAAGCCGGTCCCGTAATCAACGGTTCCATGACGGTTGTGGCTGTTCTTTTCGGAATTTTCATGGACGCGCTGGAGTTGCTGGTGGCATTCATTCAGGCTTATGTGTTCACCATGCTGTCCTCCGTATTTATCGGACTGTCGCGTATCAAACACGAACACGCAGAGAAATAATTTAAGGTAAAAATATTTATTCAAACAATTAAAAACAGAAGATTATGTTATTATCAGTATTATTACAAGCAGCAGCAGGAGTAGGTATTAGTAAGTTGGGTGCAGCTATTGGTGCAGGTATCGCTGTATTGGGTGCCGGTATGGGAATCGGACGTATTGGTGGTGCTGCCATGGATGCTATGGCCCGCCAGCCAAAAGAATCCAGCAATCTGCGTACCAACATGATCATTGCGGCCGCTTTGGTCGAAGGTGTGGCTCTGATTGCCATTGTCGTTTGTTTGTTGACATTGTTCTTATAATCTAGAAACCTAAGAATATGGGATTATTAACGCCGGATCCCGGTACCGTTTTCTGGATGATCATCATATTCGGGGTTGTATTCTTCATACTGGCCAAGTATGCCTTCCCCGTGATCATCGGAATGGTCGAAGAACGGAAAAAGTATATTGATCAGTCGCTGGAGGCGGCCCGCCAGGCCAACGAACAGTTGGCGCAGGTGCGTGAGGAAACCGACCGCATGCTGAAAGAGGCACGCGACGAGCAGACCCGCATCCTGAAGGAGGCTTCACAGACCCGTGACCGGGTGATTAAGGAAGCCCGCGTGCGGGCACAGCTCGAGGCGCAGAAGGCACTCGAGGAAACCCGCCTGCAGATTGTAGCCGAGAAAGAAAGCGCTCTGAACGATATACGCCAGCAGGTTGCCATACTTTCGGTGGATGTGGCCGAGAAAATTCTGCGCAAGGATTTGAAATCAGATCAGGAGCAGTTGGAACTGGTAAACCGTATGATCGACGAAATGGTAGCGGCATCTAAAAAATAAGAGATATGAATTCAGGTGCAATTTCCAGACGTTATGCCAAAGCATTACTGGCTTATGCCAAGGACAGTAATCATGAAGACCTGGTCTATAAGCAGGTGAAAGGCTTTATCCGTCATTATTTGAAAGTACCCGAACTGCGCTTGGCTCTTGAAAATCCTACGGTAGACAAAAGTCAGAAACTGGCTCTGTTGGAAGAGGCTTCCCGTAGGGGGGTGACTTGCGAAGAGCTGACCCGTTTCCTGAAACTGGTGTTGGACAAAGGACGTGAAAAACTGCTGTTGTTCATTTTTTATTCCTATATGGATCTTTATCGTACGGAAAAGAATATCCATCGCGGAAAACTGATTACGGCGGTTCCTCTGCCTCGTGAAACGAAGGATGCCTTGCGCGCACTGATTACCCGGAAAGTGACCGGAACCAGCGAGTTCGATACGAAGGTCGATCCCGAACTGTTGGGCGGATATATTCTGCTCATGGAGTTCCATCGTGTGGATGCCAGTGTGGCCAGTCAGCTTCGAGGGGTGAAGAAACAGTTTATTGACAAGAACAGAAGAATCGTTTAGCTTCGGCTGGCGTGTTTTTTCTGAAAGTAAAAACAGAATGAATTATTATGCCTGAGAATATAAAACCAAGCGAGATTTCAGAAGTGCTGCTCCAGCAACTGCGCGGCATCAACGCTTCGATTCAGTTCGACGAAGTGGGTACCGTGTTGCAGGTGAGCGACGGTGTGGCCCGTATTTACGGACTGCTGAAAGCCGAAGCCAACGAGCTATTGGAGTTTGAAAACGGCATCATGGCCGTGGTGATGAATCTCGAAGAAGATAATGTGGGTGCCGTGTTGCTCGGTCCTACAGATCAGATTAAGGAAGGAATGATCGTGAAGCGCACCGGTCGTATCGCTTCTATCCAAGTGAGCGAGAATATGTTGGGCCGTGTCATTGATCCGTTGGGAGTACCTTTGGACGGACGTGGTGTCGTAGGAGGTGATCTTTGTGAGATGCCTCTGGAGCGCAAGGCGCCGGGAGTTATTTTCCGTCAGCCGGTGTCCGAGCCGTTGCAGACCGGTATCAAGGCCATCGACGCGATGATTCCGATCGGTCGCGGACAGCGTGAGCTGATCATCGGCGACCGCCAGACCGGTAAGACCGCCATTGCCATTGATACCATCATCAACCAGCGTGCCGCTTACGAAGCCGGCAATCCGGTTTACTGTATTTATGTGGCCATCGGTCAGAAAGGTTCTACAGTGGCCAATATTGTGAACACACTGCGTGAGAAAGGCGCCATGGACTATACCGTGGTCGTAGCCGCTACAGCTGCCGATCCTGCCGCATTGCAATATTTCGCTCCTTTTGCCGGAGCCGCCATCGGTGAATATTTCCGCGACACCGGTCGTCATGCTTTGGTCGTTTACGACGACCTCTCCAAGCAGGCTGTGGCCTATCGTGAGGTGTCTTTGATTCTGCGTCGTCCTTCCGGTCGTGAGGCCTATCCGGGAGATATTTTCTATCTGCACTCCCGTTTGTTGGAGCGTGCGGCCAAGATCATCAACCAGCAGGAAGTGGCCGAGCAGATGAACGACCTGCCCGAGAGCCTGAAGGGAAAAGTGAAGTGTGGCGGTTCGTTGACTGCTCTGCCGATTATCGAAACACAGGCCGGCGATGTATCCGCCTATATCCCGACCAATGTGATTTCCATTACCGACGGTCAGATCTTCCTGGAGACTGATCTCTTTAATCAGGGCTTCCGTCCGGCCATCAATGTGGGTATCTCTGTATCCCGTGTGGGTGGTAGCGCACAGATCAAGAGTATGAAGAAGGTGGCCGGTACACTGAAAATCGACCAGGCACAGTATCGTGAACTGGAGGCTTTCTCCAAGTTCAGCAGCGACATGGATCCGGTGACCACCATGGCCATCGACCGCGGACGTAAGAACAATCAGCTGCTCATCCAGCCTCAGTATCAGCCGATGCCGGTAGCCGAGCAGATCGCTATCCTTTATTGCGGTACTCATGCTTTGATGCGTGATATCGCCATCGATCAGGTGCGTGCCTTTGAACATGAGTTCCTTGAGACTTTGCGTACTGAACATCAGGCCGATGTGCTGGATGTATTGAGTTCGGGAGCCGTGAACGATGAGGTGGCGCAGATTATTGAAAAAGTGGCAGCTGACACCGTCAGATTGCTCAAAAAATAAATGTTATGGCATCACTTAAGGAAGTAAAAGGACGTATCGGTTCCGTGAAAGGTACGCTGAAGATTACGTCGGCAATGAAAATGGTTGCTTCGGCCAAACTGCATAAGGCGCAGGAAGTCATCGAAGGTATGCTTCCTTATGAGCAGCAGCTTTCGCGTATATTCTCTGCTTTTATGGGTTCGGGCAGGATGCCTGATACTCCCTTGATTAACGAACGGGAAGTAAAGAATATCGCTTTGGTGGTGTGTTCGTCAAACAACAGTCTTTGTGGTGGTTTCAATGCTAATGTGGTCCGCATGGTGAACCAGTGGCTGCAGACGCACGAAGATTTAGGCAAAGATCATATTAAGATTTTTGCCATAGGCCGTAAGGTGGCCGAGGCGGTCCGCAAAGCCGGTTACGAAGTGGTGGGCGACTATACGCATCTGGCCGACAAGCCGTCGTACGATGAGGCCGCCGCTTTGGCCGAAACCCTGATGCAGGCGTTCCTGCAGGGTGAGGTGGACCGTGTGGAACTGATTTATCATCATTTCCGGTCTACGGCATCGCAGACCCTGGAGCATGCCGTGTTCCTGCCTTTCGTGCAGCCTGTGGTGGAAGAAACGGAGAACGAAAATAAGGAGTCTGAAGAGGAAGAGTTGGCAGACTACATTGTGGAGCCTTCCGTTCCCGAGTTGCTTCAGCAACTGTTGCCCTCCGTGTTGCGTACCAAAATCTACACGGTGGTGCTCGATTCCAATGCTTCGGAACATGCCGCGCGCACCATGGCGATGCAGGTTGCTACGGACAATGCGAATGATCTGATTCAGGATCTGACCATAATGTATAATAAAAGTCGTCAACAAGTCATTACGAACGAACTGTTGGATATTATGGGCGGTTCGATGTCCTGATGGCTTTTTAGGTATAAATTAGATGTGAAATTGTTTTTACTTCCCCGTCAGTAATGTTTTACTGCCTTAGTGGTAATTTATTACTGACGGGGAAGTTTTTTATTGACAAACACTTTTCCCGGTATTTCTCTTTTTCGGGAAAAGTAGCTTTTGCAGATGTTTTCCCTTCTTCATTTTGGGGGGCTCGGTGGTGCTTCCGCATTAGATTTTTTCAATTTTTATTCTTATCTTTGTTTTTGAATTGGTTCCGGAGTGCTTGTTCAAGCTCACGGATTAAAAGGGAATCGGGTGTGAATCCCGAACAGTCCTGCTGCTGTGTAGCTCCATTCTCAACCTTTTGAAATACACTTCTGCCACTGATATGGGACGGCCATATTGGGAAGGCTTCAAAAGGGGAGTCAGTCAGAAGACCTGCCATCATTCACTGGTCTGTTGCTCTCTAGGGTTAGGGCGACAGTCAACGATTATTTCCATTTTAAGAGGAGTCTGAAAAAGGTTCCGCATTATAGATTCTGTCAGAACAGTCTGTCTGTTCCGGCCAGGGATGCTGTGTGCTTTCCCCGGTAATGGGAGAACTGTATCTGTGAACTTGTTGTCTTTTATGCAAAGGCGATTGTCTGGGGGCGGGGAACGTGTATTTTCCTGATTGGGGAGGGTGTGTCTGTTTTTGTACAGAGCATACCGGACTCCTGTGAGATTCTGTCATTGAAATGCACCGGGCGGTAGACCGTCTGGATAAATATTGAATATCAATTATCAAACACATTATTAATTTATGAAAATGAAATCATGGTTGGGAGGTCTTCTTTTGGCTGGAGGTCTTCTCTTTACCGGTTGCCAGAACGAAGAGGCACCGGCAGTAAAATTCGCAGTAAACGAACTGGTATCGGGCGACTCGCTCACCGTTTTTCCGGGACAACAGTTGACGTTGAGCTATTCCGCCGAGAATATGACCGGTCTGGAAGTGGCCACTTTGCCCGATAACTGGAAGGCAGAAGTGGACCCGCAGTCCTCAAAAATCCTGATCACGGCACCGGTTGCCGAGGCCAGGGAAGGTGTTTATCCGGTGATTCTTCAGGCAAAAGGAGATGGAAGCATTGCTTCGTTTACCGTGATGGTAGAGCTGGAAATGTATGACCGTTCAAAAGGAGTCTTCGTGTTGAACGAAGGAAATATGACCACAGAGAATGGTTCTCTGTCTTATATCTCGCCATCGGGAACCGTAGTGGCCGATGCTTACAAAACTTCCAATGGCACCGAGTTGGGAAATGTATGTCAGGATATGTCTGTTGCCGGCGGTTTGCTTTATATCATTTCTCAGAACGGAGATCAGGCACCTACGGGAGCGCAGTTCAATAACGACGGTATGCTGGTTATAGCAGATGCCCGTACGCTGCAGAAAAAAAATGCTTTCAGCTGTGCCGATCTGGCGCAGGTGGAGTGGCCTACCCATATTGCCGCTTTGGACAAACAGCATGTTTACATCCGCGACAAGAAAGGAATCTGGCGCTTGGACACTGAGAGTCGTCAACTGACCTTTGTTGAAGGATCGGAGGGAGCGCCTCAGGCTCCTTTCGTGGTGATGAACGGTAGGGTATATACTTATTATTCTTCCTCATATTTTGGCTATATCTGGGAAATAAGTCCCGATGCGGACAAGATCAACAAAATCACTCTTCCGATGTATGGCATAACATATGCTATCAATACTGTGTTGGGAATCCGTGCAGCTGGTGAGAATGAGTTCTGGGTGGTAGCTCATGGTTTCGGCAACTATTCTGTGGGTAAATACAATCTGGAAACCAAGAAAATGGTACAGAAACGGATAGAAGGTGCTCCCGATGTGGCCTCTTCCGGAGCCATCTTTACTTCTTCCGGAAATCAGTTCTATTATGCTTCTGGCACAAGCATTTTCAAAGTTTCTTTTGATGATGAAGAAAGCGGTGAGGAGTTTTTTGCGGATGTAAATTCATTCGGCAACAAAGCGTGTATGCTGTATAATGGCATTGCGGTGCATCCGGTTACCGGACACCTGTATGTGAACACCATCAAAGAGTATCAGACTTATACGGAAAACAATATTTGGGTGGTAAATACAACCTCACAGAATCTTGTGACTCATTATGACAATGTGACCCGTTTTCCGGCCGGATTCTATTTCCCTGATCTGCAAACATAAAAACTAATAAGATATTAAAAGAATGAATTTATCAATGAAAACAAATAATCTGTTGAAGATATTCTCTCTTCCTTGCATATTGGGAGCCTTCTTGGCTGTCGGTGTTTCCTGCACTGAAAATGATCCGCTTCCGGAACCGCCCGGTTCCAACCCGCCGTCTTCTGGAAATGATTCCATACAGTTGCCGGTGGATTCGGCAGCGGTAGACACTTCGGTGGTGTCCTATCGCGGATATGCCCATCCCGACGGAACTTTTCTGCTGAATTGCGGTGACAGGATTACGGAGAACGGCTCAGTGACTTACATAGCTCCCGACGGTACGATCGAAGAGGATGTCTATAAGAAAGTCAATGGCACCGAACTGGGAAATGAGGCACAGACAATGTATCTGTATAACGGAAAATTCTATATTTTGTGTACGGATTATTTTCGTCTGGAGGGCAAACCGAATGATGGCGCCCTGATCATTGTAGATGCGGAGACTTTTCGTAAGGAGAAAGCCTATCGTCTGGAAGAACTCCGCTTTCCGATACCTGATGGAGTTACCGATCCTGAATTTAATCCGGTGCCCAACAGCTTGACGAACCTGGCGGTGATGGATGAGCGGAATATTTTTATTTGCGATGTCAATGGACTGTATCGTTTTGACAGTACTACCGGAGAACTGAATCTGCTGGAAGAGTCCTTCAGAGTAGATAATGGGGGTGCCGGAGTGGCCGGTCGGGTTTACGACCGTAATATTGTCATCAAGGGCGATCGGGCTTATGTGGCAGTCGGCGGATGGACTTCGGCCACCGATGATTATAATCTGGGTATTTACGAATATAAGAAAGGCAGTAACAAGATTTCCCGTAAGTTGGGAATTGCCAACGGCAGCTATGTCAGTGGATTGTGTGCCGGTGAGAATGATACGATCTGGTTTGCGACCTATGCCGATGAAAACAAAGGCAGTAACAAGATTTATTGTGTGGACAGCCGCAGTTTTACGGTCCTGAGTTCGAAAAGGGTAGACGGAAACCTGAATGCCGGATTTACCAATACTCCGGGAATATCGGTTGCCGGATTGGCATTCTATTATTCGGGCAGAACAACCCGTCTCAGCCGCTTTGATTATCAGAAAGGCCGCAGTGAGTTCTTGGTTGACGCCTTGCAGGATGAACCTCAGGCAAACTATCTGACCTGCAATCCCATGTTTGATCCGAAAAAGCAATTGCTTTATTTGTCAACTACAGTGGAGAACATGGAAGGGGTTCCGACAACGGATCATATTCTGGTGTATGATTGCAGCGTAACGCCGGTGGTGTTGCAACGCGAGATCTCCGGACAGACGTCTTATGTATCCGGCATCTATCCGGTTTCAATGTTTTATAAGAAGTAATTAAACGAAAAAGGAATTCAGTAACAGAGGATGACGTTGTTCTGAATTCCTTTTTCGTTTTCTATTGTATGGGAATCTTTATTCCTCTTTATTTTCCATAATCGGGCACAGTTGCTTGACCTGTTCCTCAAAGTTTTCCCGGTCTCGGGCCCGGTTTCTTACCGCCGTGCGATAATTATATATGGTCTGGGGAGAGTAAAAGAGCAGGGTAGCAATGCGCGAACTGTCCTTCACTCCCATGCGGATCAGCGCAAAGATGCGCAGCTCGGTGTTCAGCAGTTCGCCCCGTTTTACCTCAATTTCTTCTCCTTCGCGCAGCAGTTCGTTAAACTCTTTGATGAAATTCGGGTAAAGTGTCAGAAACGCCGTATCGAAGTTTACAAAGAAATGTTTGGCATCCGATTCCGGCATTTTGGTGGAATTGGCTATTTTCAGCAAGTCGTCAATCTGTTTGGCCTTGACCTTTCTACGCACGAGTTCCTGATATTTACTCAGTTTGTCAATGTATGCGGCACATAGATCCAGAAACAGACTGATGTATTCCTCACGTGAACGGTTCGTGTGCAACAGTTCCTGGTTGAGCTGACGCAGTTCCTGATTCATTTCGGCGATGGCTCTTCTGCGCAGACGGATTTGCTTTACCTGCTGGCGGATAAAAAACAGCGATACGATCAGGCCGACAGAAAGAATGCAGATAAAGACAAAAGCCCAGGTCATTCTCCGGTTCTTGATGTAACTCTGTTCCTGATAGGAACTGACAATGGATGGAAATTTTCGCGCGATTTCAAGCATGCGCAACCGGTTGTTGTAGAACATGGCATCTTCCATAGATACATTCAGGTATCGGTTGGCCCGCTCCAGATCCCCATCCTTATTTTTGAATATATACATGGCCAGTTCCTGCATAGCCAGATTTTCCTTTAAAGGGCAGATCATGTCCGAAATGGCCGACATGATCAGATAGCGCTCGTATTCTTTCATTTCTCCGCGTCGCATATAGGTGAAGGCTATTCCGCAGGTGACGCAGGCATAGAGTCGCGTATCTTGTGACAATCCTTTTAAAGCTTGCTGATAAGCTTTTTCAGCTTCTTCCTGTTTTCCGGTGCGTGCGAAATATTCTCCCTGCCAATAATAAAATTTGGCCGATTGGGGAGGCAGAACGGAGAGCAGTGAGTCCGTATATTGAATTTCCAGATTCTTGTATGTTGGGGAATACAGGTCATCATTCAGATATTCACTCCATACGCTGTATACCCATTCGTATGCTTCATAATATTCTGCCAGTAATGACGGATCAATTTTTGCCCTATTGATGTGGTCGAGCATTTCTTTAGCCTGACTAAAATATCCGGTAGTGGAAAGCAGAAGTGATTTGTGAATGGTGCATTGATCCTGATAGACTGGGTTGTTTAATTGTACAGCAAACTGATAAGCGTGGTCAATATAATATAAGGCAGAATCGGAACGATAGGTATAGTATTCCTGAAATATTTTAAAGTAAAGGTCGAATTTTTGTTTCAGTGGCATATGCCGGTTCCATTTTTTCTTGATGCTGTCTATTCGTGCTTCTTTCTTTTGAGCGTATTCAGGACGCTTGGTCAGGCATTCCTCCAGTTGCTGATATAAAATATCTACTGGAGTACTTTTAATGGTTCCCGAAACAATAAACAGAAGTAGAAATATAAATAGATTCTTCATTATAACCTTATTTTTTTTGCGATACAGCAAATATACTCAAAAGATTTTTAATCTAAAAATATCTACTTATATATCTTATAGTAGTTTTTGTAATATATTGATTTACCGTATATTATAAAGTATAACATATGTATTCGATCTACTTATTTGCTACTTTTAATAACAACTTTACATATTGCTTGCTACATTTGCCTACGTCTTCGGAGGAAGAACAGAACAGATACCATGAAATAATGAAAATTACCCGAGAAACCCTTATAACAACTATCAATATGAAAAAGAATATTATTCCTTGCTTTGTAATCGTGGCCTTTTGGACTGCATTACCTGTTTCAGCACAGAAAGCAAAAAAATTAGAGAAAGCAAAGATAGAACAAGTTGCCGACACTGTTCAGACAAAGAAAGCCGACGGTAGCGAACGCAATGTTATGTTGAACGCATCTGATGCCAACAAACCGCGCGAGATTCAGATCGGTTTACCGAGTGAGGATGTCAATGTATACGAAAACGGTCTGCCTGCCGTATATTCGTCTTCTGTTCATAAATTGTCTGCTCACTGGCGCAGCGATGCCAGCTTGGGAGAGGTTGGATTGATGACTCCGTCAGAGTCTGCCATCACCACCGGAAACATTGCCTATTCGGTGAACTCGTTCAGCCGTTTGGGACAGAAAGATTTTAAAGGATTTGTGAATTATCGTGCCAATCACTATGGCATGCAGCAGGTAGACATGAATGTTTCCGGAGGTATTGGAAACAAATGGCTCTATACCGCCAGTGTCTATCAGAATTTTGATCCCGGAAGTTTCGATGTGAAGTTTGACGAATATTCTGACCGTACTCAGATTTATCATGCCGGACTGACCCGTCTGTTCAACAACAACCGCGGTAAGATCAGTTTGCTTTATAAGTATGCTTACAGCCGCAACCCGGGAAATATGCTGAACGCCGCTCCGTTTATTTATGTCGGTGACGGTTCCATCAAAGAACTGGAGGGATTTGAGCCGGGATTGGCTTCATACGGTCCCGTAAGCGGTGATATCGAATATATGGATATCATGGACGGAAAGATGAAGAAAGCCAACCTGCGTGATCTGAACGACAACCGTTCACATGAAGTTTCCTTGCTCACTGACTATGCATTCAAGAACGGTTTGAATTTCAAACTTGACATGAAGTATATGAATGCTCCTGAGGCAAATTATGTGGACTTCGGTGGAAGTACCATTTCTAAGGTTACAGCAGACCAGGGCTATACACTTGCCGACGGTACCCCTTACTCAGGACTGGTAGACGGCCGTCGCACCTGGTTGCACTTCGGAAAAGTACAGAATTTCTTAGTTACTTCTGAATTGCAGAAGCAGTTCAATAATCATAATGTCCGTTTAGGACTGAACGAATGGTTCTATGATCTGGATTATCATTCATCATCCTTCCAGTGGACCGGTTCTGTAAAAGAGTATCCTGATGTATTGGTAGGTCCGGACGGAAACCAGTTCCGCGGTTTCAATGAGCTGAGTCCGGAATATACTGTCGGCAATGAAAACAAGCTGGCTTTGTATCTGACCGATGACTGGCAGATTACTCCGAAACTGAACCTCTACTATGGCGGACGTCTGGAATACTATCACATGTCTGCCGACCAGATTTCCCATCCGCGTTATTCCGGTTTCTATATTGGCGATACAGCACCCGACGGCGCAGTCATTACTCCGGCCAACGTAACGAAAGACAAACTGAACTATGCGGCTACCGCACGCGTTACCTATAATGTAGGTAAGGGCTTCGGTCTGACTGCCGACGGAACCGTGGCAACCCGCTTCCCGAGAATCAACGAATATGCCGGTACCGGTCCTACTGAAGAGCAGTACAACCGTGTGACCATTCCTTTGGTACGTGGTGGTCTGTTCTACAAGAACAGCTGGTTGGACCTGACTTCCATGGTTACCTATATTGCCAAGACAAACAACATCGACCAGCAGAACCTGACCAAGCCGGGAACTGACGAAGGAAAGACCGTGTTGCTGATCTATGATATCCAGACTTTGGGATGGACCACTTCTGCCGAGATCGATCCGTTCAAGGGATTCCATCTGCATGCCCTCTTCACTTATCAGAAACCGGTATACAAGAACTACAATGCCAGCGTGACCTTCAACGACGGAACCCAGATGTCTGTCAATGCCAACAATATGATTGTAAAGGAGATCCCGCAGGTACTTGTTGAGTTGGATCCGAGCTATAATATCACCGATGATCTGCGTTTGTGGTTGAGCTTCCGTTACTTTGGAAAGACTTATGCCAACCTGCAGGAGGCTCTTTACTTCAACGGACGCTGGGAAACCTTCGGAGGTGTGAACTGGAAGGTGAACAAGCATCTGGATTTGGGTGTAACTTTCGTGAACTTCCTGAATCAGAAAGGTGTGAAGGGAACCATCAGCGGTTCAGAGCTGATCACCAAGGCTGAGGCCGGACAATATGCCGGTTACTACATGAGCGGAAGCTACCTGCGCCCATTTACCGTAGAGTTCAATGCCAGCATCAAGTTCTGATCTGAGCTCTCAATCCGAATCTTAAAAGAAGAAACCCCTTAAAACATTACAATAATGAAGAATTTACTAATAGCAACAGCCTTGATGGCAGGTGTTCTGGCCACACAGGCTGAAGAGAAAAAAGTGTTCCGTATTTCGACGGACAAGACAGACCTGGTACTTCAGGTGGGTGATAACGGTCGTTTGTATCAGACCTATTTCGGTGAAAAACTGCTCAATGAGGCTGATTACCAGAATCTGACCTGGGATGTGCATGCCGGTTCCGACGGCAGTATCAGCCAGAGAGGATGGGAAGTGTATAGCGGTTCGGGCAATGAAGATTATTTTGAGCCGGCCATCGCCATTACACACAACGACGGTAAGAATTCCACTTATTTATATTATGTGTCTTCTACCACACAGCCAGTGGAGGGAGGAACACAGACTACGATTAACTTGCGTGATGATAAATATCCGGTGGATGTAACGCTGCATTATGTGGCTTATCCTAAGGAAAACGTCATCAAGACTTGGAGCGAAATCAAGCATCAGGAGAAGAAACCGATCATTCTTTCCACTTATGCTTCTACCATGCTCTATTTCTGCAACAGCTCTTACTACCTGACCGAGTTCAGCAGTGACTGGGCTTGCGAGGCCAGAATGAGCAACCAGCAGCTTCAGTTCGGCAAGAAAGTGATCGACACCAAATTGGGAAGCCGTGCCGCCATGCATACTCATCCGTTCTTCGAAGTGGGACTGGACCAGCCGGTAAGCGAACAGCAGGGACAGGTGCTGATGGGAACTCTGGGATGGACCGGTAACTTCCGTTTCACTTTTGAGGTGGACAACGCCGGTAATCTGCGCGTGATTCCGGGCATCAACCCATATGCTTCAAACTATGAGCTGAAGAAGGACGAAGTGTTCACCACTCCGGAGTTCATCTTCACCCTCAGTTATAACGGAACATCAGAGGGTAGCCGTAACCTGCACGAGTGGGCCCGCAACTATAGTCTGAAGGATGGTAAGGGTAGCCGTTTGACCTTGCTCAACAACTGGGAGAACACCGGTTTTGACTTCAACCAGGAAATTCTGGCCAACTTGATGAAAGAAGCCAAACATCTGGGAGTGGACATGTTCCTGCTCGACGACGGATGGTTTGCCAACAAATATCCGCGTAAGGACGACAAGGCCGGTTTGGGTGACTGGGAGGTGACTCATGACAAACTGCCTGGCGGTGTGCCTGCACTGGTGGATGCCGCAAAAGAGGCCGATGTGAAATTCGGTATCTGGATTGAGCCGGAAATGGTGAATCCGAAGAGTGAACTCTTTGAGAAGCATCCGGACTGGGCCATCCACGACGAGAACAGAAAGATCTATTACTACCGTAATCAGTTGGTTCTGGATCTGAGCAACCCTGAAGTACAGGATTATGTATATGGAGTTGTTGAGAAACTGATGAAGGAAAATCCGGAAATCGCTTTCTTCAAATGGGATTGCAACAGCCCGATTACCAACATTTACTCACCGTATTTGAAGGAGAAGCAGGGACAGCTTTATATTGATCACGTGCGTGGCGTATATAATGTGATGAAGCGCGTTAAAGAGAACTATCCGAACGTTCCGATGATGCTTTGCTCCGGCGGTGGTGCCCGTTGCGACTATGAGGCTTTGAAGTACTTCACCGAGTTCTGGTGCAGCGACAATACCGATCCTGTAGAGCGCGTATATATCCAGTGGGGATTCTCACAGTTCTTCCCGGCCAAGGCCATGTGTGCCCACGTGACCAGCTGGAACAAGGCGACTTCCGTTAAGTTCCGCACCGACGTGGCTTCTATGTGCAAGCTCGGTTTCGATATCGGTTTGAAAGATCTTACAGCAGAGGAATTGGATTACTGCCAGCAGGCTGTTGCTAACTGGAAACGTTTGCAGCCTGCCATTATGGATGGCGACCAGTATCGTCTTGTATCACCATACGAAACCAACCATATGGCTGTGAACTATGTAACTAAAGACCAGAACAAGGCTGTGCTCTTTGCCTATGATGTCCATCCACGTTATCAGGAGAAACTGATGCGCGTGAAATTGCAGGGTCTCGATGCACAGAAGAATTATAAGGTAGAGGAAATCAACCTGATGCCGGGAACTGAATCTACGTTCAAGGCTAACGGTAAAGTGTTTTCAGGAGATTATTTGATGAAAGTTGGTTTGGATGTATTTGGTTTTGCACAAACACAAAGTCATGTAATAGAAGTGACGGCTCAATAAAACGAGTCAATTTCTTAGGTATTGGTTATTTGGTAGGAATGTGGCAGGGATGTCACATTCCTTTTTTTGTCCGGCAGGAAATTTTTGTGCCGATGTTTTCTGGCTTTTGTCGGGACGTTTTGGAAAAATTCTCCCGACGATCTTCCGGTGTTCTTCCGGCCTTTTATAAGTGAGGTTTGCATGTAGTCATTATTTAACTGTAAAGCTGATGCTTTTTGACAAATATGGACTAACTTTGTGATAGTATTACAATAAACAAAATAAAAAAGACAACCATGATGATGAAAGAAATTCCGGTGCTGCTCCTGACAGGATATCTGGGCAGCGGAAAGACCACTTTGGTGAACCATATCCTTTCCAACGAGAAAGGAATCAAGTTTGCGGTTGTGGTGAACGATATCGGTGAGGTGAATATTGATGCCGAACTGATTCAGCGCGGCGGAGTAGTAGGACAGGGCGACGACAGTCTGGTAGCCCTGCAGAACGGCTGTATCTGCTGTTCGCTCAAGATGGATCTGATGAAGCAGATCGACGACCTGATGAAGATGAACCGCTTTGATTATATCGTGATCGAGGCCAGCGGCGTGTGCGAGCCGGCACCGATTGCGCAGACCATAGCCGCCATGTCGCGCATGGGCAGTGAATATACCAAGCATGGACTGGTGCGTCTGGACTGTATCGTTACGGTGGTGGATGCGCTGCGTCTGCAAAGCGAGTTCAATTGCGGTGATGCCCTCACCAGCGACGATGTGGATGACGAGGATATTGAGAACCTGATTATCCAGCAGATCGAGTTTTGTAATATCATTCTGCTGAACAAGGCATCGGAGGTGGCACCCGAAGAATTGAAGCGGATTACCCGTATCGTGAAAACCTTGCAGCCGGGAGCTGAAATCATTCCATGTGACTATGCCGATGTGGAGCTCGACAAGATTCTCAATACCCGAATGTTCGGTTTCGAACAGGTAGCTACGTCTGCTGCCTGGGTACGTGAGTTGGAGCGTCCGGCCACTGAGGAAGAGGAAGAAGCGGCACACCATCCGCATACGGCAGATGAGCACCATCATCACGACCATGACCACGAGCATGAGCACGAACACGGTCATGATGAAGAGTGTACCTGTGGGCATCACCATCACGAACATGACGAGGAATGTACTTGCGGACATCATCACGATCATGAACATGAGGAAGGTTGCTGTTGTGGGCATCACCATCATCACGGAAGTCATACGGATGAGTATGGCATCAGTACCTTTGTGTACTACCGTCGCAAGGCATTCGATCTGGTGAAATTTGATCATTATGTGGCTGCCAAGTGGCCGGCTAGTGTGATTCGCGCCAAAGGTGTGTGCTATTTCATGCAGAACCGCGACATGTCTTATCTGTTTGAGCAAGCAGGAAAGCAGCAGAGCCTGAAAGAAGCCGGACTGTGGTATGCCACTGCTCCCGAAGAAGATCTGGCAGAACTGTTGCGTCAGGATCCCGGCATGATGCGCGATTGGGATGATGAGTATGGCGATCGTATGGAGAAAATCGTGTTCATCGGTCAGCACATGGACAAGGAACAGATTATCCGTGATCTGGATGCTTGTTTGGAATAGATGTAGATGTTTTGTTTATATAAATAAGGGATTTTTTTTAGAGATTGTCTAAAAAAATCCCTTATTTGTTGTTGTTTAGTTGAGAAATATGTTTTTCGGGTATACAGCTTGTTCTTTATGACCTAGACTTTTAATTGTTTCTTTTTCTTATAATAGTCATAAAATGAGTGGTTTCTTTAATTGTTTCTGCTTGCCGTAATCTAAGGGGTAAATTCTAAAGGTAAAATTATGTATATTTTTTTTGATTACTTATTGTAAAATATTATATTTGCAAAATAGAGGTTAATATAAAAAATATTATAATATTTTTTGCTAATTCTCATTTTTCAATTTGATATGTTGCATTATTGAATGCTTCCTGAGATATTGCAGGGATAGGAGTGGGTAGCCTGTTTTTCTGTATTGTATTTTATGTTGTATAATCGTGTTTGTTTATCCATAATTTTTTAGATTCTTTTTACGATAATTTATTCCTAATTATTAGTGAGTTGTAATTGTTTTTCTTGCTATTTAATTCTATGTCATATGAAAAAGTCGTTATTATTTATTCTTTCAATCTTTTTAAGTTTAACAAATATTTTTGCTGATATCAACCTTTCGGATCAGGTGACTGATGCGTTGTCTTTAAGATCTGGTGATCGTATTGTAATTCGTGGATCACATAATGTGGCTGGACAAGCTTTTTTGTGGTCAAGTAGTAAGGATAGCTTGATTTGGTATAAAAATCCTGATATTATACCGTCAGATGCTACTTTCATATTACAAGCTACGGGAGAATCCTATGAAGGATATCCATATTATTATTTAATGAATGAGAATAATTCTTTGTATGTGACCTATAATTTTGTATCTGAAGGCCCTGGGCAAAGTATTAGCGGAAGCGTATCAGGTGGAGATTTGGATATACTTTGTGATTTGGTATATACATCTGACAGGAAGAATGCTGCTTCATTTGTTATTGCTCCTTCTGAAAAGGCTATGCACTGGGGGTATTATGATTATTCTGGGACACCAGATGCAAATACCTTTATTCTGCTGACTCGTTTTAATGAATTGAAGGATATAACAATTAATTTGCCAATTAATTATGCGTATACAAAACCAAGTGTCGCAATGTATACAGATTGGGCTTCGTGGATGGAAATCTTTAAGCTGAGTGAGAAACCTACTGCTTTTGATGATCTGATGTTTTTATATCAACAGGTAGAAGATTTAAATTACGTAGGAGGTAATGGTCCAGGACAATATGATTTGGCTTTAGTAGCAGATTTCAATTATTATCGGAACGAGGCTTCTGAACTTTTGACTATAGGTGGGACTGATGAAGAGTTGCAACGAGTATGTCAAGGATTACAAGATGCTTGGGATGCTTTGCAGACAGCAAGAGTAAATCCAATGGTGCCTGGTTATTATCGTATTGTTAGTGCTTATCCTAATTTTGAAGAAACGCAAGGCGTTCAAATGGCAATGTATGGCACCAATAAAGGTGAGGTCAGATGGAAGACAACTGATGAAAAAGATCCAACAATGGGATGGGAGTTCCAAAAAGATGCGGATGGTAACTGGAGTATGAAGAATCTGGGAACACAGCAATATATTTCTAGAATAAACACAAGTTCGAATTATTATCATACAGGATTAGATTCTGTAGGATATAATATGGAACTTAATATGCTAGATAATGGTGATTTTTATATTTCTCTTAAGAATAAGGATGCAATGCACGCAACAAATTCTTATAATGGAAATGGTTCGAATGGGTTTGTTGCTGCATGGAATGCAGGAAGTTTGTCTCCATCTGCATGGTATTTGGAGCCATTGGATCAGAATCTGGCTGAAGATTTTATACGTTTGGGACATCGGGAAAGAAAATTTGTTGAGTTAAATCAATTGTTTATAAATGCTCAAGAACTATATAATCGTGGTTGGAATGCTAAAGTTGATTTTCTCCCAGAAAACTGGTTGGTAACATTAGATGATTATAATAGTGATCCTACAGTCGTTTCTTCCAATGCAGATCATAATGAATGGAATCCTGATAATCCTGACGGATCCGGGTATATGGGATTATTGGATGAGAATAGTTATTCATATTGGTCTTCAGCATGGATGAAAGCTCCTAATGATCTTCCTTTTTTACAATTTAAGTTAAATAGACCCGTTTCATGTTTTGCTGTAGAACTGGAAGGTGCGTATGTATTAGGAAATGTTACACAACTTGATTTTTATGTAACAAATGATCCTACAGATACTAATAGTTGGATATATGCAGGAAGTATAAAAAATATACCGAATGATGATTTTTCTTTTAATTCTAAAATACAGTTGCCTGTAGTTATATTAGGGTCGCAGTATCAGTATATTCGAGTTTATTGGACATCAGAGGGGGGAGCTGCTCGTTTGAGAGAATTTCATATTCAAAATGCTGAGATTAATCAGAACGCATTGAATAATCGGGCTGATATAAAGGAAAAAGCAGATGCGTTAAAGAAAGAACTTGATGAGGTGCGTCTTTTTTTCAATATCGACCAAGTTCCTATTGCGATTTTATCTGCTGCATATGAAAAATTGAATACAGCCTATTTGGCTTATAGCCAGGTGTTGCCAGATTTGACAGAAGTAAAGGAGTTACTGAAAGAAATAAAGGCAGACTATGAGATGTCTGTTAGCGAGGAAACTTATGCAGACATAACTGAGATTTATCCGGATCCGGGAACTTATGCTGAGGCTGATCGCGAACAATTAATGACAGCTGTTAAATCAGTAGAAAAAACGATTTCTGATTATGAACAGAGTATGTCCTTTACCATTGAAGATGTTGAACTTTTAACACAGCAATTAAAGGATGCATATCAGATCTTTAAGGACAAACAGCGTAAGATTGTAGCTGCTGATACCGAGAACTCAGGTGTCTGGTATCATATAGCTGCCAGCCAGAGATATTATGACATTACCGGTAAAGAACAGGATCGCTATGTTGATCAGGAAACAATGGAAGTGAAATATGTACGTCATGGCATGCTGTATATAAAGCCTGAAAATGATTTGATGAAAGGAGCTGCATTACATGTTGGTACAATAGAAGAAATGAATGCAAACGGTGTTACTGATTTGGATTACGCTACTTGGCGGTTTGTAAATGTTGGTGATACTGCTTATGCGATTCAGAATAAAGCTACCGGTTTGTTTGTTTCTGACAATACAAATTACGGTGTTACAAAAACTCAGTTGTCTATTAATCCTATTTCCTTTAAGTTGGACGAGATTGGATATGGTACTTTTACTCTGAACGGATATGATATGAGCGGGCAAAATAGAAACTATTTGCATGTGCAGACATTAGAGCAACTTGTAGGTCTGTGGACTAGTCATGATTTGGGGGGTGGCTCTTGTTGGGATATCTATACTACTGATCGTACGGAGCAAGGTGTGCCTGTTGGTGATTATAAGTTCCCTAAAATCAATTATGAGAAGGTCCTTGGTGGTAAATTGAAATCTTATGCTTTCCCAGTAGGACTTGAATGCATTCAGGATAGTTACAGCCAGGAAGTTTCTGTTTACGAGGTAGCTAGAGATGAAGAAGATGGAATCGTTTTGTCAGTAAAAGAAAATAATAAAGTAGAGGCCGGTGAGCCATTTTATTATTTGCCTGGACATAATGAGGCTTTGATCGATAACAATGATTCTTTGGTTGTAGAGATTCAGGTCGCTTCAGATGCTGTTGTCGCTTCGGAAAAAACGGTTAATGGACTGGTCGCTTGTTATCTGCCTGCTTCTTCTCCTATTGGATCTTATATTCTTAGTCCTGTGCCGGAGAATGTCTTGGAAGTGCAATCTTCTGATTATGTTTACAATCAAACAAACTTTGCTTATTTGCTACCAGAGCAGATAAGAGGTTTTGAGCCGAGTCGTGAAATATTATTTTTACCGTATGTATCATCGCAAAAGCCGGATTATTCAGAATTTTTGGCTCGATACTTGGAAAAGAGTGAGGCTTATCTGCCCTACATCGGTGATCATGTAGGATTGTATACTGATACCGTTGGTTTTATGGCTTCCTATAATGAGGCTTTAGAGAAGTTATCAGAGGCTACTAATAATGAATGCTGGATTCTGTTACAATCTTTAAAGAGTGCCATGAATGCCTTGCGTTTGAATTTGCCAGATGTTGCAGGTACTTATCGTTTGAGAAATCTGCAAAATCAGTATCTTGTTTCTGCAGTTAGCGAAAACTCTTTGGTTTTATCTTCAGATGTTTCTGCTGAGGAATCTGCGTTCTTTTATGGTGAGGACAAGCATTTGACTGGTAATATGAAACACTTGCAATTGAACGGTGCTGGTTATGCAATAGATTCTACAGGCTTATCTGTTGAATTCATAGAGGTTTCAGGTGTGCCAGGCGTTGTTCAGATCGTTGTTGAGGACTCTTTCTATTTGGCATCCAATGATGAAAGTGTTTATTTAGCTTTACAGAGTGATCAGAACAAGCAGGATACTTATTGGCATGTGGAGGACATTTCTGATAAATGTGTTCCTTCCTTTTATATCAGACTGCAGGATTATGAAGGTGAGGGTTATGCTACACTTTATCTTCCTGTAGCAGTGAAACTGGTAGAAGGAATGGTAGCTTATGTCGGAAAGGTCGATGGTGAATATATGAAGATGACCGCATTAGAGGGTAATATCGTGCCACCGGCAGTTCCAGTTGTCATCAAGGGTATGTCTGGAGAATATCAGTTGCCATATGATGCCAGTGGACAGGAAAATCTTCAGTTGCAGAATGACCTGCATGGTCTTTTTGTTGATAGAGCAGTTGCAGAGTATGTAAATCCTTATACTTTGCAGATTGTAGACAATCAACTTGGTTTCTTCAAATATTCTGGAAGTTCTCTGAATGCCTTTAAAGCTTATTTGGATTTGCCTGCCGGAAAACAGATTCGTGGTATGGTTTGGGACGATTCAACCGTAACTGGTATAGATGGACTTCTAGATAAAGATGATGTAGAGATTTATGATCTGAGTGGACGTCGTGTGAAGGATATGAAGACTCCAGGCGTATATATTGTGAACGGTAAGAAAGTAATAATCAAATAACTATTACAATATGAGAAAAGAATATATGGCTCCAAAAATGGAGGTTATAGCTTATTGTGAAACGGATATCTGTTCCATGAGTTTGCCTGTATCAGGTTCAGAAGGAAGTGATCAGTTTGTTAATGAGCAGATGTTTGAGAATATTTGGGAGTAAGATCTGGTTCTTCCAGTATCTTTAATACTTAAAGAGTAAAATGTAACTGTCCGGTATCATTTTCTGATAGCGGACAGTTTTTTATTGTCATATAAAAAATTGCCTATAGTAAGTCATTCAAAGATTACTATAGACAATTTTTATGTTTTAAGAAAAATAATCTGTAACAGAGAGATTACTCCGCATTCAACATGAATTTTTCTACGGCATGAGCCACACCGTCTTCTTCGTTGGTGAGGGTAATGTAGTTGGCAGCTTGTTTCACTACTTCCTGAGCATTGGCCATGGCTACGCCTAAACCGGCATATTCAATCATCGACAGGTCGTTGAATCCGTCGCCACAGGCCATCATTTCGTCCGGAGTCATACCCAGTTCTTCGAGCAGAACGGCCAGACAGCGAGCCTTGTCAATGCCTTTAGGTACCAGTTCCAAGAAGAACGGTTCGGAGCGGAATACGTTCATTTTGCTTTCCAGTTCCTTCTTCATCACCGGTTCCAGTTGTGCCAACGGTTCCGGATCGCCTACAATCAGACACTTGGCTACCGGAAAGTTGATGACATCCAAGAAGTTCTCTACGGTTTTGCTGGCCATGCGATTCAGAAAAGCTTCATGCTGCACATATTGGTCTTCGGCATTTTCCGAAACAATATATTCGTCCTTATAGCTCAGTATCTGAAAACCGTTGCTTTTGGCACATTCGTACAAGTAAGGGTATATGGCTGGATCAAGCACATTTTCATACATCAGTTCACCAGTCTTGCAGTCGATAATCTGTCCGCCATTGTAGGCCAGGATATATCCCTCGTACTTGTCGAGTTCCAGTTGGCGTGCCAGTGGCATGATGCCGTAGGTGGGGCGTCCGGAGGCCAGCACGATTTTGATACCGGCTTCCTGCGCGCGGATCAGTGTTTCGCGTGTATGTTCGGTAATTTCCTTTTTCTTGTTGGTCAGAGTTCCGTCCAGGTCGAGAACCAATATTTTATATTTCATAAGAATCAAATGTTTTTAAGAGATAATGCGATGCGGTTGCGAGCCTTGTCTACACTCAGCACCCGCACTTTCAATTGTTGGTGCAGGGTGACTACGGCATTGGGGTCGCTGACATAGCGGTCGGCCATTTCAGAAATGTGTACCAATCCCTTTTCGTGCACACCGATGTCTACAAAGCAACCGAAATTAGTGATGTTTGACACGATGCCCGGCAGAATCATTCCCGGCTTCAGGTCGTCAATCGTTTCCACATCCGGCGCAAAGGAGAATACTTCTATGGCCTTTCTCGGGTCACGTCCGGGTTTGTCCAGTTCATTCATGATGTCGTTCAGCGTGGGCAGACCACAGTCGTCAGAAACATATTGTTTCAGATCAATGCTTTCGCGCAGTGTCTTGTTGCGGATCAGTTCCTCTACAGTAGTTTTGTGGTCGGTAGCCATACGGCGCACTAAAGCATAGCGTTCGGGATGTACGGCTGTGGCATCCAGTGGATCGGTTGCATCTGGAATGCGGAGAAATCCGGCGCACTGCTCAAAGGCTTTTGCACCCATACGCTTCACGTGCATCAGGTCTTTTCGTGAGCGGAAGGCGCCGTTTTCCGTGCGGTAGTCGATGATGTTCTGTGCCAGATTCGGTCCTACGCCCGCAACATACGTCAGCAAATGCTGGCTGGCGGTGTTGAGGTTTACACCTACGGAACTTACACAGAACTCTACTACACCGTCGAGTGATTTCTTCAGCTTGGTCTGGTCTACATCATGCTGGTATTGGCCCACACCGATTGATTTCGGGTCTATCTTGACCAATTCTGCCAGCGGGTCCATCAGACGGCGACCGATGGAAACGGCTCCACGTACCGTTACATCATAATCCGGGAACTCATCGCGTGCGATTTTCGATGCGGAATAAACCGAAGCACCGTCCTCGCTGACTACGAAGGCCTGAACCTCACGGTCGAAAGAGATGCTTTTGACCAAACGTTCTGTTTCGCGGCTTGCTGTGCCGTTGCCGATGGCAATGGCTTCAATGTTATATTGTTCCACAAGCTGTGCCAATTTGCGTTGTGCCTGCGCATATTCGTTGCGTGGCGCATGCGGGAAGATAGCTTCATTATGAAGCAGTGTGCCCTGATTGTCCAGACAAACCACCTTACAACCGGTGCGGAATCCCGGGTCGATACCCAACACCCGTTTCTGACCGAGTGGGGGAGAGAGCAGCAACTGTTTCAGATTGGCAGCAAACACGCGGATAGCCTCTTCTTCAGCCTTTACACGGCTTCCGGCTGCAAATTCCGTTTCAATGGATGGGCGCAGCAAGCGTTTGTAAGAATCGGCCACTGCTTCCGAAACCAGGCGTCCGCATACATCGTTCGAACGTACGAACAGACGGTTCAGTTGGTTCAGGCAATCTTCGTCTTCTGCCGGTGAAATGCTGACACGTAGCACACCTTCGGCTTCACCGCGGCGCAGTGCCAACAGACGGTGTGAAGAGCATTTGCGTAACGGTTCCTGAAAATCAAAGTAATCTTTGAATTTGTCTCCCTCTTCTTCTTTTCCCTTGACCACTTTGGCGGTAATGAGGGCAGTACGTTCAAATACGCGGCGCACCCGTTTGCGGGCCTCCTCGTTTTCGCTGACCTGCTCGGCAATGATGTCACGAGCACCGGTAAGAGCCTCTTCCTTGTCCTTTACCTCACCGCGTACAAATTTCTGTGCTTCGGTATCCAGATTACAGCCACGCTGCATCATGATTTTGAGTGCCAGCGGTTCGAGTCCCTTCTGGCGGGCTATTTCGGCCTTGGTGCGTTTCTTAGGCTTATAAGGCAGATACAGGTCCTCCAGCAGGTTGGCATCCCAACAATGCTCGATGCGTTCCTGTAACTCAGGAGTGAGTTTGCCCTGCTCTTCAATAGTAGTTCGGATGGTTTCCTTGCGTTTGCTGATGGCTTTCAGTTTGTCATACTGCTCCTGAATGGCAGCAATCTGCACCTCATCGAGCGAACCGGTACGTTCTTTTCGGTAGCGGCTGATGAAGGGTACTGTAGCCCCCGAATCAAGCAACTCCAGCGTGTTGCATACCTGGCGCGCAGTGAGCGAAAGATTTTCGGAAATCAGTTTTCCGAAGATGGATAAATTATTAGTCGTTTCCATTTTCTTCGTTGGCAGCTCTCAGGATCAACGTTGTGGCACCGATGGTTACGATGGCTCCGTCTTCAAGGCGGATACGGTCGTTGTCCTTCAGAATTTCGTTCATATAAAATGTTCCCGTATTACTTGGAGCATCGCGCAGGATATACATCAGCTTGCCCTGTTTGTTACTTTTCACCTGAATAATGCAATGGGTGGTGTCGATGCTCGGATCCACGGTTTCGATCGGAACATTGATCTTGGAGCCTTTTACGTATCGGCCAATCACATTGTCGCCCATGGTGAGCGGCAGCACCTGCTTGTAGTGAAACACATTTTCCACTACGACAATACTACCGCAGGCATCGGCATTCTCCTGCTCGTCGATAACTTCTTCTTTTCTTACGGATTTGAGTTTGGACAGACCGATTCGAATGCCGAACTGCTTGTGACACATTTCGCATTCAAATACCAATGACTGTCCGTCCTCATATTGTGTCTCATCAAAAGTAATATAATGATCACACTTAGGACAGCGCACTCTTTTCATTGTTCGATTATAAAGATTTGGATGATTATTTATTTCAGTTGTAGAATCCAGGCAGCCTGAAATTCGGGTGAGGATTGTAGAATTCTCATCTTGTTTACTGCTTCAGTTTCAGACGTGAAGCCACGGAAAAGGACACGTATCATGGTGCCATGCCGATAAATGCAGGCATCTGTAAAACCCTTGTCATGAAGATGGGTTACGTAATCGCGTGCATTGTCTTCCGGTATAGCGCTGGCAATCACTACGGCAAACTCTTCTGAAGTTTCGCCCGCATCGGAACTGCTGGAACTTAAAGACGTTTTGGATGCTCCGGTTTCTGGCCCTGACGGCATTGTCTGTAGCTTGCTGCCCGTAGAATCATTGGCCTGAACAGGAGATGACATTTCCATACGCGGCATCAAAGTAAGTGCCGAAGCTAGAATGTCCTGAGATATTAAAGCTTGGTTTTTATTCCATACATTATTGTTTACAGGAGTAGAAACCATGAAGAACAGTAGAATTGCGGCAGCAACGGATAGGGCCGTATGAAGCATCCGGCGGTTGATGCTTAAAGTGATGTTTTCCGAGGATTTGGGAGCGCTTGAAGATGGTGATGGAGCCGGAGCATATTGCACGGTAGCTTTTTCTTCTAACCGCGGAAAATCCAAAGCGTCCAAACCGAAGAAATCCGGAGCTGTCCAACCGCTGTTCGGTGTAAAATGTATTTCTCCGTCTTCGTCCTGCTTCAGAACACCCAAACGCCCCAAATCATAACTTCCCTGATGCAACAGTTGTTCGCGCATGTCCAGAATATCAGACTGGAGCAGACGTTTGGCTTCGCTTTCCTGAAGTCCGTACACTTCCATATAGGAATGTACCAGGATTCCATCATTACCCAATAACTTGTCATTAAAGCCTACAGTGTGGGCCGGAGGCATAAATAAATTTTCAGAATCCGTTGTATAAGCGCTTTGCACTTGTGTAACGAATCCTCCGAATTGTGGCACGATGACGCATTCATGTTGCCATATCAATGTTTCAATATGTTTCGCCAAATAATTCACATTGCAAATTTATGGGATATTTTTTTTCTAAACTAATTTTTTGATAAAAATTATATTCATAATTGGACTATTGTTCTTGTTTAATCGCTCCCTTTTCTCTACCTTTGTCCAAAATATTATGATCTGGAGTTTACGGGGTGATGATTTTATCAAAACGCTCCGTCATAGGTTTAAATTTAAAACAGATAAACAATGAATATAGCGATTGTAGGAACCGGTTATGTCGGTTTGGTAACAGGTACTTGTTTTGCAGAGATCGGAGTGGATGTGACCTGTATTGATGTAGACCAAAATAAGATCCAGAAACTGGAAGAGGGGATCATTCCCATTTATGAGCCCGGACTGAAAGAGATGGTTCTCAAAAACAAAGCGGCCGGACGACTGCGCTTTTCCACTTCGTTGGAAGACTGTTTGGATGATGTGGAAGTGATATTCAGTGCTGTTGGAACGCCACCGGATGAAGATGGCAGTGCCGATTTGAGTTATGTGCTTCAGGTGGCACATACAATCGGTGCGAATATGAAAGACTATAAACTGATTGTCACCAAGAGTACTGTTCCTGTGGGAACCGCACGAAAGGTGCGTCAGGCTGTGCAGGAAGAACTCGACAAACGCGGGATACAGATCCCGTTTGATATCGCTTCCAATCCCGAATTTCTGAAGGAAGGAAATGCTATCAATGATTTTATGAGTCCCGACCGTGTGGTTGTGGGTGTCGAGTCCGAGAAGGCTAAAGAACTGATGACCCGTCTGTACAAGCCGTTTGTATTGAATAATTTCCGGGTAATCTTTATGGATATTCCATCTGCAGAGATGACCAAATATGCGGCAAATTCCATGTTGGCAACCCGTATCAGTTTCATGAATGATATTGCCAATCTGTGCGAGTTGGTAGGAGCGGATGTCAATATGGTGCGTAACGGAATCGGTGCTGATACCCGTATTGGCCGCAAGTTCCTTTATGCCGGAATCGGTTATGGCGGATCCTGCTTCCCGAAAGATGTGAAGGCTTTGATAAAGACTGCTGACCAGAATGGCTATGATATGAAAATTCTCAAGGCGGTGGAAGAGGTGAATGAACGGCAGAAATCGGTTCTGTTCCGGAAACTGAAAGAGGCTTTTCATGGCGATTTGGCTGGGAAAACGGTGGCGTTGTGGGGATTGGCTTTCAAGCCTGAAACAGATGACATGCGTGAAGCTCCGGCGTTGGTCCTGATAGATCTGTTGCGTCAGGCCGGTTGCCAGATCCGTGCATACGATCCTCAGGCTATGAACGAGTGTCGTCGTCGGATCGGTGATGTTATTTATTATGCACAGGATCTGTATGATGCAGCTTTGGATGCCGATGCCGTATTGTTGCTTACAGAATGGAAAGAATTCCGTTTGCCGACTTGGCGAGTCATCAAGAAAACCATGAAACAGTTGCTGGTGATTGACGGACGCAATATTTACGATAAAGACGATTTGGCTCAACTTGGTTTTGAATATCATTGTATAGGTCGATGAATTTACAAAAGATAAAAGCTGTGCTCCTTTGTTTGTGTATCTGTTTGTTTATGGCTTGTGGCGGAGATCATAAAGGAAAAGGAGAAAACAGTATTTCTGCCCCAACGGACACGACTATGCGTCTGTTGCAGGGTATTTGGATTGACGAGGAAACAAGCATGGCTTTCTGTAAGGTGGAAGGCGACAGTATTTTCTATCCGGATACCATGAATGTGCCGCTTCGTATCGAGGCTACCTCAGATACATTGACATTGATAGGTCGTGAGGCTGTGTATTATCCAATAGACCGGGTTACGGAAAACAGTCTTTATTTTCATTCGGCCACAGGAGATATTGTGCGTCTCAGAAAGTCGGTAGATTTGAACGATACCATTTATTTTTCACATCGGGTATCCAAACCTATAATTTATAATGAGGTGGTGAAGAAGGATACTGTGGTGTTTCGTGAAGGAGAACGATACCGTTGTTATATTTATGTGAATCCGAGTCGGCATAAGGTGTATAAACAGAGCTATACGAACGAAGGTGTAGCCGTAGAAAATGTTTATTATGATAATGTGATTCATATATGTGTTTACAAAGGAAAGGTCTGTCTGTATTCACGGGATTACTCGCGAAAGTCGTTTGCCAATATCATTCCCGAAGGATTCCTGCAGCAGGCTATTTTATCGGATATGAAATATGGATTTACGGACAAGGATGGTTTCCACTTTAATGCCACCGTTTGTATACCGGATGGGGCAAGCTGTTATGTAACAGATATATGTGTGTCACCGGAAGGAAACGTTCGTATGGAACTTGTGCAGTAATATTATTTTTATCGAGAATAAGATAAAAAAAGTAGCCGAAAAATTTGGCGGAAAAGAGAAAAAGGTGTACCTTTGCACACGAAAAACAAAAGAAATGGTTCCCTAGCTCAACTGAATAGAGCATCTGACTACGGATCAGAAGGTTACAGGTTTGAATCCTGTGGGAATCACTTTTGTTGGGGAATGGCTCCCTAGCTCAACTGAATAGAGCATCTGACTACGGATCAGAAGGTTACAGGTTTGAATCCTGTGGGAGTCACTTAATAAGGATGGTTCCGTAGCTCAGCTGGATTAGAGCAACGCCCTTCTAAGGCGTGGGTCTTGGGTTCGAGTCCCAACGGAATCACTCTTTTTTTGTTTGTATAGGATGGTTCCGTAGCTCAGTTGGATTAGAGCAACGCCCTTCTAAGGCGTGGGTCCTGCGTTCGAGTCGCAGCGGAATCACGGTAGAGGAAAAATCATTCTGATTTTTCTTTTTTCGTTTTTAGTAGGTTGTATTCGGTGCGTTTCCCTGATTTTCTTGGCTTTGTTCTGGTTGTATCTGATTATTGTCAGGACGGTAATCAATTTCTTTTAGGGAAGTAGTTGACTGTTTTCAGGGAGATAATTCCGGAAAGTACATATCAAGTTTTAAGTATAGTCTTTTGGGCTGGACGTGATATAGAAAGTAATAATAAAAGTCGGGAGCGACCCCAATTCCGGTATCGCTCCCGACCTTTTTATTATTAATCAGAATTAATGTCTTTTTTCCAGAAGGACTACATTTTCTACATGCTGTGTATGCGGGAACATATCGACCGGACGGATGGCGCAAACTTTGTACTTGCAGTCCAACAGTCCCAGGTCGCGTGCCTGAGTGGCCGGATTGCAGCTTACGTAAACGATGCGTTCCGGCTCGGCAAACAATAGCGTGTCGATGACATCCTGATGCATGCCTGCTCTTGGAGGGTCGGTGATGATGACATCCGGCTGTCCGTGGGTTTCGATGAATTCTTTGTTCAGAATATCTTTCATGTCTCCGGCATAGAACAATGTGTTGCCGATGCCGTTGATTTCCGAATTGACTTTTGCGTCTTCGATCGCCTCAGGTACATATTCGATACCGATTACTTTGCGGGCGCTTCGTGCCACAAAGTTGGCGATGGTTCCTGTACCGGTATACAGGTCATATACCAGTTCATTTCCGGTAAGACCGGCAAATTCGCGGGCCACCTTATATAATTCGTATGCCTGCTCCGTATTGGTCTGATAGAAACTCTTCGGGCCTACCTTGAATTTCAGTCCTTCCATCTCCAGGAAAATATGGTCCTTGCCTTTGAAGGTAACGACATCCAAGTCGCCGATCGTGTCGTTGTACTTTTGGTTGTTTACGTAGAGCAGGGAGGTGACTTCCGGAAAATGGTCGCCAATGAACTGCATGACCTGAACAGCCTGTTCCTGTTCCTTATCGTTGGTGATACAGAACTGCATGAGCACCATCAACTCTCCGGTGTTTGAGTTGCGGATCATCATGTTTCGCATCAAGCCTTCGTGGTTGCGCTGGTCATGGAAGGAGAAGCCCTGTTCGTTGCAGAAGTCTCTCACCGCATTGCGGATGCGGTTGTTGATATCATCCATCAGCCAACATTTGTTGATCGGCAGGATTTTGTCGAATGATCCCGAGGTATGGAAACCCACTGCGTTGTTTGTGTCGAACGTGGCATCCTGTTCGATTTCCTGTGCTGTAAACCAGCGTTTGTTGGAGAAACCAAACTCCAGTTTGTTTCTATAACAAGTGGTGTGGGCAGAACCCAGAATCGGAAGCATTTCCGGCAGTTCTACCTTGCCGATGCGGCTCAGGTTGTCCCACACTTGTTGCTGCTTGTATTTGATTTGCTCCTCATAAGGCAGGCACTGCCATTTGCATCCGCCGCACACACCGTAGTGTTCGCAGAACGGAGTGGCGCGTTTCTCGGAATACTGATGAAACCTGATTGCCTCTGCCTCACAGTAGCGATGTTTTTTCTTTTTGATTTTCAGGTCTACCACATCTCCCGGAACTACATAAGGAACGAAAATGACCATGTCATTTACTTTGGCCAAGGCCTTTCCTTCGGCGGCTACATCGGTGATGGTGATATTCTCCAGAATAGGTAATTCTTTTCTCTTGCGAGCCATAATTTTATTTTTATTTGTTCACTCTCTTTTTTCAATTGCCGGCAAAAGTAATAAAAAAAAAGGATAGTTTTTTGAATCTCAACCTTGGATGTACTGCTGCCGGCAGATTTTTCTTCTTAACTCTTAATTGATGGGAACATGTCGCTTTTTATCCCTGATACAAATATCGTTTGATGCTCTTTTTGGCCGTTTTTTCAAATTCTTCGTTGCGGAGTACGATTTTGGTAATCTGGGCATATGCCGGCAGTTCCTTGTTCAGTTCAATACGGTTTTTGTCCAGCATTTCCAGCAGTTGCTGTTCGTTATATCCGTTTTCCAAAGCTTCGTTCAGGTCCGGATAGATAAGAGCCACAAGTTTGCTTTGGCTCATAATAACTAAAGATTCGTTGACATACGGCATATTGTTTAGCTTCGATTCGATTTCCTCAGGATAGATATTCTGTCCGTTGGTGCTCAATAGCATATTCTTGCATCGTCCTTTGATGTAGACATCCCCTTCGGGTGAAATAATAGCCATGTCACCGGTGTGGAGCCATCCCTCAGTGTCAATGATCGCTTCGGTAGCTTCCTGGTTTTTGTAGTAACCCAACATGAGATTTTCGCCGCGGCAAACCAGCTCACCCGGCACTTTGTCTGGCTCAGGACTCAGAACCTTGGCTTCCATGCGGTGGGCCACCTTTCCGCAAGACATGTAAGCGGTTTCCTTCCATGTGCTGTGGCAAATGATCGGTCCGCACTCTGTCATTCCGTATGCAATGGAGTATGGGAATTTTATATTTCGTACAAAAGCTTCTACTTCTGCATTGAAAGGAGCCCCGCCAATGATAACTTCCAGAATATTGTCACCAAAAAGGCGCAGACTTTCCTGGCGGGCTTTGTCTTTCAGATGTTCGCTGATGAATGGTAGTTTGAGCAGCAGCTTGCCCAGCTTGTTGTCTACTTGTGGCAGAATCTCCTGCTTGAATAATTTTTCGATGACCAGAGGAACACACGAAATAATGCGTGGTCGGATGGCTGCCACTGTCGTTTTGATGATTTTGGGTGATGGCATACGTGTCAGGAAATAAAGATGCGCTCCGGAACTGATGCCATATAGAAAGTCGAACACGAGTCCGAAAACATGTCCCATGGGCAACATGGAAACAATGTTGTCACCCGGTTGGAGACCTATGGTGTCCTGGCAGAAAATGATATTCGAAAGAATGCTTCGGCAGGGTAGCATTACTCCTTTGGAAAAACCTGTGGTGCCAGAAGTGTAGTTGATGATAATCAATGTTTCGGGCGATTCCTCCTCTTTGTATGTAATTAAGTCGGGAGTGAAACGATTCGGGAATTTTTTTCCGAACAGTTCGTTCAGATGCTCTCGTGCAAACGACAGTTTTTCGGAACGTGAGGTCAGCAGGCTGAAGTCATTGACACAGATCACCCCTTCCAAATGCGGCATTTCTTCTTCGTTCAGATTTTCCCAAACATAGTCTCCGGTAAAAAGCAGACGTGCCTCCGAGTGATTTACTATATTGTGAATATTGTCGGGCTTGAATTCATGAAGAATGGGGACAATAACCGCGCCATAGCTGATGGCTGCCAGAAAAGTGACACACCAATTGCCGCTGTTACGGCCGCAGAGAGCTACTTTGTCTCCCGGCATGATGCCGGCGTGTTCCATTAATATATGCAGTTTTTCAATCTTTCGCGCCACATCCTTATATTGTAAGGTTTCTCCGTTGAAATCGGTCAGCGCTTTCAGATTCCAATTGTTTTTTATGCTGCTTTCAAAAAGTTTGATCAGTCCTGTATTCATGTTATTTTGCGGATATGTTTTGGTTAGCAAGGGCAAAAATACGAAATTAAACTTACAATTCGCTGTTTTCCGATGGTGAAAACGTACAGAGCGTAATGAAAAAACTGAAAAGTGAGGGGTGGTTTCGGCTTTCAACCTGTCTTTTGCGTGCAAAAAAATGATATAGTAGCATTCGGTAAAAGAAAAAATGAGTACTTTTGCGGCGAATTTTAAAAACTTAAACTGAAAAATGGCTGGGTATTTAGTAGAAGATGTCCGTAAAGTGACAACACACAGACTGATCGAAATGAAAGGTCAAGGTAAAAAGATTGCCATGCTTACTGCTTATGATTATAC
>CALUKY010000016.1 GCA_944321345.1 uncultured Paraprevotella sp. | reverse complement strand
CGCCATAGGTTTAGAGGATGAAAAGTGAACGGATATCACCGTTTTGGGTGAACGGATATCAACCGTTTTCAGCATTTCCAGAACATACTGCCCCCTTTCCATATTCCACACCTTCAAGCGTTCTTCAAAACAGGAAGCTCCACGACGTAGGCGCTCCTGAAGAGTGTCACTGTCAGAAAAATCCGATTGCATAATCACTTCAATAAAATGGAGAATCCCCGCTAACGTTTTTCCAAAGTTCCCGGCAGTATTTTAAAAACGCTTTGGAAAGAATACGTAAAGATATAAAAAAGAGATGCACTCTGTTACAGCGCATCTCTTTTTCTTACTTTATCCGCTTTGCTTATTTATAGCTGGGTAACTTCAAATACCAGTTCTTTTTATCTGCTTTCAAATAATCATAAATAGCTTTATATTCAGCAGACTCAGCATAGTCAACTCCAGGTTCGCGCGGATCACCACGACGGGCAATCTTATCAGCAAACCAGTGTGCTCCGGCATCTCCCTTGTGACTGGCAATACGCAACAAATCCGGATAACGGTTTCCTTCCCATGCCGTTTCGAGTGCCAACTCATCAACAATCATGTTTTCTACTGCATCAATACTGTCTGCCAAAGTAGATTGACCATAAACAACTCCTGCCTCTGCCAACTTATTTCCATAAGTATAGTACAGAGAATCAGCAAATCCAACCAGACCACAACCTCTGGCATGAACACCAATATTTGCAGCCTGAGTTCCATCCATAATGGTAAACTCTGAAGTAAACTTCATATAACTCTCCTTTAACTGAGCTTTATCATACTCTGCTCTCGGAATATAATAGCAAGGCTTGTTTATCGTATCATATACGTCAACCAAAATAGTATCAAGATTACCATCTTCATTCTCAACCTCCTGTTCAACATCTTTCTGAAGTACCGGAAGATAATCATTACACAATCCATTCTTCAGGATGGCAAAAGCATAGCTTGGGAAACCGGCACGATTAATAGCCTCTGCATAGCGCAACCAAACCAAAGCTTTACGATAGATAACAGGGAAAGTATAGCTGAAACCAGAATAACAAGGTTTTCCAATAAACTGCAAAGATGAGAATCCTGCAGAAGAGTTGGTGGTCACATCAACCAAAGCGGCTTGTCTGGCATCACCGGCATCCCGCAAAGCCTCTACCGGATCTGTTTCTACCTCCTGAATAATATACTGCTGTGCCTTACACAAACTCAGATATTGCTGTGAAGGTCCCAACTGACGATAGGTAGGATCGGGAAACGCTGTCACCGAGGCAGAAGTTGTTGCCTCAGATTCATTTCCTTCTTCTGAGTCTGTATCCATCGTTGAGTTTGTACGGTAACCAAACACATTGGCAACACCTGTCAATACAGTTCCGTACAACTTACCGGCAGAGCTTGGAATCACTGTAATTGCCTCACCTGTATAACTGCTTCCTACCGGACTTAAATTTGAATTGAAAGCGCCAGTCCAAGTATTTCCAAAATAGAAAACTTCTCCAGTCAGGCTGGATCTTCTCGCAGAAGTAGTATACTGAGTCGGCAAATAAGCACCATTATCCTTCAGATATTCATAATAACATTTTGCAGCTGCTTCGTAATGGCTCTGCTCCAAAGCTCCGGTCAGATAAATATCACCCAACACCAGTTTAACCGGGAACATCGTCAGCGTACTGGCAATATCCTTAGCACCGTTATTATAGTTTCCATAATTAGGTAAAGCTACATTCCGATATGCCTCCAAGGCTGGAGTTAATTTACTGATCAGATTTTCACGATTCAATTTGTTCTTGCTAAAATCAAATTTATCGATGAAATCCAATGACGTGATCGGGTCCGTGTAATAAGGAACCTCACCATAGTTGTTTACCAACTGAAGATAAGTCCATGCTCTAACTGCCAAGACCTGCGCCACTTCCTTCTCCATGATCTTGCTTCCGAAGCTGTTTGTCTTCAAAGAATCAACATCTGCCAGATAATTGTTACAACTATTGATTACCGTGTAATAATCTTTCACTTCGAGATAACGGCAATCACCGTCATTTGTCATTTTAAAATTGGCTATATTGCTAATTGTATCTGCTGCAGAAGAAGTTGCATAAGTCAGGTCTGCTCTCGCTTCTCCCAAAATTACATAGCGCTCTCCAAGATTCTGTACCGCTTTCATAATACCCCAATAGCCATAAAGTGAATCCTGGGCATTGGTATGGGTCGTACGATCAGAATCTGCACTCAGCATATCCTCGCAGGAAGTGGTTGAAACACCAATTCCGCAAGCGAGCAACAAAGCACATATAATTGATTTATTTTTCATTATACTCAATGTTTTACAAGTTAATAGAAACACCAATATTAAAGCTACGGGTCAATGGCATCATACCGTTGTCAATACCCTGATACAGAATGTTGTTTGAAGCTGAGATCTCAGGATCAACACCTAAATACTTGGTAAATGTGAAGACATCATTTGCTTCACCCCAAATCTTCAGTCCTTGCAACCAAGTGGTAGAAACCGGAATATCGTAAGTCAAACGGATATTCTTGATCTTCAGATAAGATCCGTCCTCAATCCAACGGTCTGAGAAACGCTCGTTATTTCTCCAATTATCACTACTAGTATAGCAAGCACGTGGAATATCAGTCTGCTGTCCTTCGTAAGTCCAACGGTTCACCATTGCCGCACTTTGATTGTAGAAGCTGTTTCCACCTTCAATCTTAGAACGCTGATAGTTATAAACATCATTACCCAAAGAATACTTCAAATTAACATTCAATGTCAATCTCTTGAAGCTCAACATGGTGTAGATATTACCATAAATATCCGGATTCGGGTTACCGATAACCACTTTATCTGCCTCGGTAATCCAACCATCACCATTCTGGTCGACAAAATGAACATCACCAGCCTGGAAATTCTTTGAAGCTAGACTTTCTTCAGCCAAACCGGTAGGATACTTCAGGTATTCCATTTCACCGGTTGTCGGATTCTTATAGCATTTCGCATCCTTATCAGAAGCAAAAACACCGGCAGTCTGATATCCATAGAATACTCCTGCAGCATGTCCAACAGCTGTCAGCACGTTGTCTTCACCGTAGATAGAAGAAGTGTAACCCTGAATAGTGCTTACAACTTTTTCATTCTTGTAATCCTTGATCTCAATCACATCAGATGAAGGCAAAGCTGTGATCTCATTTTTATAATGTCCCACAGTAGCACCCAACTGCCATTTCCAGTTTTTACGATTTACCAGAATTGCATTGGCATTAACCTCGAAACCAGTATTCTTCAGGGCACCATTGTTTGTCCAATATTCGTCCAAACCGGTCATGTAACTAACTTTCTCTTTTACGAGCAGATGATCTGTATTTGCCCAATAGAAGTTAACTCCAGCCTGCAAACGGTTATTGATGAAACTTCCTTCCAAACCAACATTGTACTGAGTTGTTGTTTCCCATTGGATTTTCGGATTATCAATATTCTTCATGACAAGACCGATAGACTCACGGAGATATTTTTCTGAAGTCCAATAGGTACTTGCAGCATAATAGTTAATATCATCATTACCTGTGATATCATATCCTCCAGTCAATTTCAAATAATTAATACCCTTAATTGACGGGAACCATCTCTCAGAAGAAATCAACCATCCAACCTGTACAGAAGGGAATATTCCCCAACTAACTCCTGCCACCTGGAATCCCTGTTCCGTATTATTACCAAAACGGGAAGAAGCCTGGGCCGCAACTGATGCCTGAATGAAATAACGGTTCATGAAATTATAATCAGCATTCGCATAATAAGCCATATCCGACCAATTGTCGTTGGTTCCGCTATACTGAATATATTTTCTACCATAATTCAGGATTGGCATCTTATCATTGGTATTGTCATATCCTTTCAGGAAGCTGTATGAATAAGAATAGTTGTTATATCTCCAACCTCCAAACAAGTGAATATCATGAGCTCCATAAGTATTACCCCAATCCAAACGGAAATCATTATTCAACGTGGTCTCCTTAGTAAACTGTGATTTGAGCACACTGGTTACCGTACCCAAATTCTCCAAGAGGTAAGGTGAAGTACCATTAAGAGGCAAGTAATACTTTTCATTATTTCTACTCAAAGCATAATTGAAACGGTTTGAAATAGAAAAATTCTTGGTTACCTGCCATTTAGGCATTACATTCAAATTGAACTGAGTCAACTCGGCAAAATTTTTCTCCTCTCCTCTACCATTTTCCAGAATCCAGTACGGGTTGTTCAATACCGTATTAGATCCGTAAGATGAAGCATACATGAATGGATTTTCCAAAACATCTGTAGCATCAGAAGCATACTTACCTGCATAAATCACATTCTCATGGAGTTTATTATCAGGGCCGATATAATAGCCATATTTACTCAAGAATGGAGTCTGCACCAAACCCAAAACGTTCGTTGCCGCAATATTCTGATCAGCATAGCTTTCAGCCCATCCATTGTCCAAAATATTATATGCCATACGTGAATAGGCAATATCCATGACAGTTGACAGGTTCTTGGCAATCTTGATATCGGTATTGAAACGCAGGTTCAAACGGTTGAAGTCATTGTTCTTCATCGCAGAATTCGCCTGTGAATATCCCAAAGAAAGGTTATACATGGCAACATCATCACCACCTTCAACACTTACCTTATAATTTTGGGTCATTGTCGTACGATACATTTCCTTATCCCAATCCGTTTCATTATGGTAAAGTGGATACCAGAAGTAATTAGGATCCTGATTCAAGAAAGGTATCTGTGTCAATGAAGTAGTTCCTTTAACCTGATCTCCCAACATATCTCCCAAGAATGAACGGAATTGCTCCGCATTCATCATATTGATTGTTTCCGGTTTCAGCACTACTCCACCATAGATATTTACATTAATCTTCGTAGCCATGCTCTTTCCGCGCTTGGTGTTGATCAAGATCACACCATTTGCTCCTTTGGCACCATACAGAGCTGTACCGTTTTTCAAAATCTGAATGCTTTCAATATCCTCAGGATCCAAACCGGAAAGAACATTATTGACATAACCCACGTGCAGACTGGTACGGTCGTTCTGCATGTCGATCATATTACCATCCAAGATAATCAAAGGCTGATTATTGGCATTCAAACTGTGAATACCACGCACCATCATATAGGCTCCCTGCGCCGGTGTTCCATTACGATTAATGCTACGCACATCACCCGCCAATTGATTCTGGATTTCAGTTTCTGCACTCAAAGCGCTGGAATTTGCCAAATTAACTGTACTTTGGGCTGTAATAACCGTTCCATCCTGATAGAAACTCTTGAACTTGCTACTACTTAAAGAACCATTGGCCACGCCACTTTTCTTTACAGGAATCTGTATCGGGTTATAATCCGGAGCAGAAACATAAAGAGCGTGTACAAAAACTGGTACCTCAACCTTGTAAGATCCATCTTCTTCGGTCAAAGCTGAATAAGAAGGATTATTTAAAGCTTGAATCATGACACCACTCATAGGCATACCGGTTGCTGCATCATAAATTTTACCGGTAACCTCCTTCATTTTATACTGAGGAGCTTTCTTGGGTGTCGCAACAGAGTCAGTCTTGGCTGGTTCTGCAGCGTCTACTGCTTCTTGGGCCAGAACAGCATTTGCACCTGATAAAGCAAAGAGACAAACACTGGCTTTCAAAACCGACTGTATAAAGTTATTGCTCATATTTTTTTTCATTGTCTTCATTTTTTTGAAAAGGATTACTCTTCTTCTTTTGCCTTCAAAATGATCTTGTCGACACAAATTCTGTTGGTGTATTTCTTATTCAAGTCACGAGAATTGGCTGTTACCATCAGTTTCAAGGTCGGATAAGCTCCAGAAATGCCTTTATAAGCTACAGGGAACTGAAAATCTGTAAACAATGGAATAGTATCTACTTTTTCCACATTGCTGAATAGATCTTCTGTTTCCTTTGATTCTTCGAGTTCAGAAGTTCCATTATAATAGTTCAATGTAGCATTAAATTTCAAAGGCAAAACAGTTTTTGCAGTATCTTGTATACTGATGTTCTCAGGCAAAATTACCGCAAAGATATCATACTTTCCAGACAAAATGTAAGGTAACTTGAACGCAACCTCTGTCGGAGTATTTGAAACCTTCTCAATTGTATAGGCGTATGACTTTCCACTAACAGAACCCTCAATCTTCGGATTCTGCTGATATATAGTGGCCACTTCCAATCGAGACGATACAATATCTGTCATATACTGAAACAGACTCAATTCTCCCTCAAACTCAATATCGCTAGCCACATTGTAACGATAATCATCTGTCAGATATGCATAGCCGTTACTCAGTCTTATAGGTTCAATACCACGGAAGATATCATTACAGTAAGGAGTATCTACTACTTCTCCTCGTGTTGTAAAAAGAGAGTCAGTATGTCCGAAATCCTCCAAAGTATAGTCCTTCTGACGGTTTGGACTAAAAACCAAACGGTTTACAATAGACATCATAGCCTGATACTTCTGCAAAGTATCCGGATTTACGGTTTCAGCCTGTGCATTTTTGTCATCCTTATTTGTGTATGGGAAAGCCATATACTTGTAATAAGGATAAGTTTTTGCAATAGCCTTGTTCCAAGCAGTATTGGTAGGCATAACCATAACAAACGTACTATCCTCATTTTTCAAATTCGCAGAAATACCATCCCAGGTTTCCCCTCTGTATAGGAATGAATAATTAAAAGCTTTACTCTCTGTTACCCATACTTCATCAGCCCAAGTGATTTCTCCATCTTCACCAATACCTCCGGGAACACTCTGGTACTCATCAATATATGTTGTATCACGATCCTTAAAGTACTGATAAAGGCTACTTACATTCGGAGTGACCTGCATGTACTCATACAAATTATCCAAAAATTCCACATCATTAGCCAATTTATGCAGCACTCCATTAGTTGCCGGAATATTGCTTTGAACGACTTCTACTCCCTTAAAAGTTTTATCAGTATTGCTCAACACGCTCAACTTGGAGTTCAGCATCGTAATGGAATCGTTTTCATTACCTGTGATATTTCGAGCAAAGGTATTGATATGATTGCGAACAAAACGGTGGTCAACACTATATTCATCAGTTTCAAGATCGTTAAGATACTTGTTCTTATCGAAACTTCCATTCACCGGTGCCCAAACAGTCATCTTTGTATTTTGCTGCAAAATATCTTTATAGGTCAAACCGCTTGACTTGGTTTCATTGCTATAATAATGAACCTTCTCCAAAACTTCTGCAAAATCACTTAAATTCGGCTGTGCCTTGATTTGCTCCCACAAAGTCTTTGTAGCAACTCCATCAGATACAGCATAGTGATCATCTATCGTGTCGGAGCAGGCGGAGCAGCCCGCAATAACAGCTGCTCCCAAAATGCCCTTTTTAAATAGTCTCATATATTCTTTCTCCATAATTTCAAAAATTTAGATTACCATTCATCCTCTGGAATAGTTGGATGAGCATAAATCTCACTCGGAACAATCTCAATATAATCACAGAAGAACTCCGTTTGCGTATTATCCAAAGCAGACTTGAAACGCAAACAATATGTCTTTCCGGTTTCCATATATGACTGAGTCAAAATCTTTCGGTTGCATGCTGCATTATCGTAAGCCATACCACCTGATGTAGGAGTCTTATAATAACGAGGTCCTCTTACCCAACCATTATTTCTCAGATTCTTGGCAACCTCTTCATTATAGGCGGGATCATCCTTGTTTTCTACTTCCCAGCCCACATTCAGTACAGTCAGACCTCCAGTTCCACCAGGACCTGCATAAGGCATACGCAAATCCATCGGAACGTCTACCGGGGCCAAAGTTGTTCCTTTCTCTCCGAAGTACACCTGACACATACCACGCTCAGGATTTCCTGAAACCGCATATCTAATTTCGTAAGTACCGTCATAAGGTACCGGAGGAAGAGTCAAGGTTACATCATAGTTTCCTACAACAAAGACCTCATCTCCCTGATAATCGCTCCAGGCTGTTGCGTTCACACCACTCAAATAAGTGAATACAGTGTACGGACTACGCTCAACGTTCTTCAACTTGAATGAAGGTGGGAAGTAAATCAGAGTCTTATTGTTTGAATATGTCGTCATCGGGCGTCTGTAACCCAAGTTGATCAGCTCCGGTAACAAAGATGCCCAGTCAAAACGCAAACGTTCACGCAAAACCTTCTCTGCAACATCCTCATTGTATACCAAAATCCGGTCGATTGGATAAATATATCCGTTTAATGCTGTAGACATACTTACCTCAGATTCTTGAGATGTGTTTACCAAAGCACCTTCCAAACCATCTACAACACCTTTTTCCTGATATGTTGTCAAATCCATATCAGGTTTTCGGTTCAATCGAACACCATTACTTGACTTACTTTGATAAATCTTCAGCAAACGGCGAGGGGCTCCCGGCTGATTCATGGTTTCATAATACTCATACACCGGAATAGTGATAATAATATTACCCTTCTTTGCTTCCTCAACATCAAAGTCCTTTTCACTCCAATGGTTCACCAGCTGATTGGAAGCCAAGGCAACCGGCAAAAGGTGATAAGACACAAACTGGTTGATCGCATTGTCCGGCTTTTTCAAATCTTCATCAGAAGTACCGAAAGTAACCTCTGAACCCATGAACGCATACTGCTTTTTCAAATACTCATTCAACTTGGTGATCAGTTCCTCCGGTTTATCCAATTCCAATTCCTTCGACAATACATCATCTGTCTCAGCAAATACAGTAAACCCATATTTTCTATGTTCCGGCAATAAGGCATTTGCACCACTCTGAGTACCGATTTTAGTAGGAATGGCCGTACTCAGATCCAAATCTTTATAGATCTCTTCATACTCCAAATCCAGATATTTATCAATACTCATGGAATCGATCCATCCGGTCTTCTCCAACAAAGTTGTAAATAAAGTCATATTCTTAATACCTCCAAACAAATCTGTAACTGAAGAGTTTGAAGGAGCTACGACCTTATTAACACCATGAATATATCCATTCTCAACTTCAATATCCTTATAGTCAACACGGCAGTCCTCCAATACAAAGAAATAAGATACTCCATTAACCGTATCGGCCGTAGTTGTCAAATAACGGTCATTCATGTTCGGTAAAGAAAATACACCGTTATTTCCAGGGAACAATGAAGTTGAATAAGCTGTATTGCCTCCACAGTTAATAATACTGTTAAAGACAATTACTTTCGCCAAAGAATCACCTAAATGCTTTCCAGCTTTTGCAGAATCGAGCAATACGGCAAAATCTTTTGAAATAAATTTACCGTCATTGTAAGCTTGATCCAAGAAATTCTGAACAGCCTCATTTGTCGGCGCAAAACAAGTATAGTGTCCGTATGAGGTCAACAAGTTAGAAACTGTTGACTGAGTACGGTCGCTCAATCTTACTGTATTAAGCAAAGCGACATAGTTACTGAAGAGGGAATCGTTCTTTTCCAAAAAGCTACCGACAGTCTCTCCGGTAAATGTATACAAGTCATCCTTGTTGATCTCTTCGCGACATCCGGAAAAGACCGCAAGTCCGATGCATGCAAGTCCCAGACCACGCATCCATTTATGCTTCGTATTATTTAATAGTTTCATCTCTGTTTACTTTTTTTGAATTGTACTTTGATCATTCCACAATGGGTTCTGAACCAACAAAGGATTAGCCTTAATTTCAGACTCTGCATAAGGAGAATACATTACTTTCATTCCTTGCATATACTTATTCTTGGCCAACGAAGCGTTTGATCCGACAAACTTCTTACCAAAAATAGCAAAAGCCTTAGAAGGACCTTCCGTGTCGCCTTTTCTCATGGCATAGCGTACTAAATCAAACCATCGTTTTCCTTCACCGAAGAATTCACGATTTCTTTCTCGCAAAATCAATCCTTCAAGATCCGTTTTGTTACTTGCCAAAGAAGCAGGCAACTTGTCAGATTCTTGGGTTGCATAAGGATTAGAACGCTCATTCACAGCCTGAACCAATTCAAAAGCGCCCTTCAAATTAGTACCTATCATACACATGGCTTCAGCTTTCATAAGCAATACATCTGTATAACGATAGAATATCCAATTCGCATTCTGTGTTCCACGCAACGAGTAAAAAGGCTCATTTCTACCTGCAGTATTTGTATTATCCTTCAAAGAAGGCTGGTCAATACTACTTGCAGCATATTTCACAATCGCATGAACGTCTTCATCAATCTTTTGAAGCGTAGCCCAACGTCTTAAGTCTGTCTTAGAATACAGAGCATTATTACTGGCGTCATCAGGAGTTGATGAAAGTGCTACGGCAATATTGGTCGGATAAAAACGTGTCGCTCCATCATTGTTGCGATAATAAGTTGAGATCAGGGAATTAGAATTTACAGTTCCGTCGAACTGAAGTTCAAAAATACTCTCAAAAGAATTCTTGGTTCCAAAAATCTCATTATAAGCATTAGACTGAGTAAGACCTACTCCTTCAATACCTTTGTTCTGAATCAGATGATAAGGATTGTCACTATCAGAAGTTGATCCTCCGCCCATAGAAGGGAAGCTTCCACTGGTATTGTTCTTTTGATATTCAGCATCCTTAAGAGCAATCACGCGATCACAATGATTAATACAAGCCTGATAATTTGAATCAGCTTTTGCCTTATCACGTGTTTCGTAATATGAACCGCGCCACAAATACAAATCAGCCAAGATTGTATGAACTGCCTGATCTGTAATAAATCCGTCAGTCGTAGATGCACTTGGAGGAAGCTTATTGATCTTAACAATATATTCCATCTGAGAAACCAAGGAATCCAAAAGTACATCCTGAGGAGTTGCCTTTAATGCTTTTACCTCACTATCGTCATTGATAGCCTGGAATACCATGGGTACTTCGTCAAAAGTACGAATCAGATAGAAATAATTCAAGGCACGCAACGTAACCATCTCTGCACGCATTTGCTCCCAATCTGATTCGGAGAAGCTATTGTCTTTCTTCAGAATTTCCGGTCCATGTTGCAAAACTTTATTGCAATAATTAATGGTTGAATAGAATGATGACCAATCAAAATAACTATTTGATGGTTTTAAATCCACACTCAGTATATCCTGTAATTCTGATTGCAGATCACCTCCAGGGTTCTTATCAAAATTATCACCTCTCAACTCACCCCAGACCATATATCGCTCCATACAGGCACTGGAGATCATATTTACATAAGCTGCATTTCGAACACTCTCCAAATCTTTTTTATCTTCCCAAAAGTTTTCCTCTACAATCTTATCCATTGGATAAAGAGTCAACCATTCGTTGCATGAAGTAAGTGTCGTTCCCAATGCCATGCATCCTAACAATGCAGCATATTTTATTTTTTTATGATTTTTCATTTTTTACACTTTTAGAAACCAACGTTTAAACTTACTGTAAATGACTTAGAACGCGGTGTTTTGTTACTGTCTGTAGCAACGCCCCATCCAGAAGTAGTCACATCAGGGTCAGTACCTGTGTACTTGCTCCATACCCACAGGTTGTTTGCAGAAGCAGACATGCTTAATGAACTCAGACCAATCTTCTTGATTTTCTTAGCGTCAAAAGTATACCCCAAACGCAAATACTGGAAACGCAAGTAATCTCCATTTTCCACATAACGGTCACTAGCTAAAGCGTTATATGTTCTACGATCAGCCGCATTACTGTTCATAGCACGTGGAATCTCGGTAACATCACCGTTCTTTCTCCATCTCCACTTAGTTGCCTGGCTCTGATTGTTGTTGTTCAACATATCTTCAGCCTGCATTCTTGCCATATTAATAATCTGGTTTCCTATACGGTAGTTGAATGAAGCACTCAGACTCCAGTTTCCATAATAGAAATCTACACCGAAACCACCATTACATTTTGGATTAGAATTACCCAAATAAACAATATCCAAAGCGTTAATCTGTCCATCATGATTGATATCTTCATAAATCACATCACCTCCTTGGAACTGATAATCGGTATCGCCGTAATTGAAATACATTGGCAAAGGATTACCTTTTGCATCGGTAATCATATTACCATTGGCGTCATAAGCAATAGGACAGGTATAGTTGTCTCCACGCTCCTGAGCTGCCGCTGCTGTATTGTCTCCATATGTTCTTCTGGAAACTTCAGTATATCCATTATGATCATAATCATAGGCATAAACACCTTTGAAACGGAAACCATAAATAGATCCCAACGCATTACCAATCTGAACACGTCCTAAATAATTCTCGTTTGTGTAATCGAAATCCTTATTCAGACTTTCCAAAACAGATGCGTCCATTTCTTCAATCTGATTGATATTCTGTGCAATATTAGCATTCAACTTCATACTGAACTTACCTACACGAGCAAATCTTGATGTATTTACATACAATTCCCATCCTTTGTTACGCATAGTTCCTACATTCTGCCAAGCTAATGAAGAGAAACCAGTATGTGATGGAATTCTTACTCCCTGCAAAGCCAGATCTGTTGTTTTTTTATCATAGATTTCCAAAGCCATGGTTATCAAATCGTCCCACAAGCCTAAATCGAAACCAATATTCCATGAAGAAGTTTTCTCCCACTGCAAAGAGGCCAAACGCAAGTTTTCCGGTTTAATAGCACCATTATTATTATAAGAACCGAAGTCGGCATATCTGTTATACTGATTATAACCTCCACCAACGACATTTCCTACAATACCCCAACCTGGTCGGAATGCCAACATAGACATCCAGCCTCTCAACGGTTTCATGAATTTCTCATCGATGATATTCCAACGACCGGAAATACCAGGGAAATGACCGAATTTCTTACCTGCACCGAAGTCTGTACGACCGTCTGTACGGAATGTTGCAGTCAAGCTATACTTTGATTTATATGAATAGTGAATAGATCCGGTATAAGACAAGCTTCTCCACTCACCTGGACTGGTACTACAAGCAGTTAAGAATGCATCCAAAGTAGGATCTGTCAAGCCACTAGGAATACCTCTGGAACTCAAAGACTGATCATTACTTGTTCCACTGGTCATTTCAAAACGCAACAATGCACTCAGCACATGATCTTCATTATTGAATCTTGGATAGAAAGCCAAATCATGACGGGTGGTAAACTGCATACTCTTATACTCACGGTTAGAAGCAGAGTTAATACCATCATACCACTTATTATTGGTCAAAGAAGCCGGGAAATAAGTATTCTCGCTGGTATTGTAGATCTGCATCTGTACATCACCAGTATAGTTCAACTGAGTCTGATCATCGTCTTTTCCCAAGAATTTGTATTCAACAGAGAATTGCGGTGTAATATTGAACTGCTGCTCACGCTTCCAGGCTTCATTAGCAATAGCAACCGGGTTACCATTACTGTACATATCACTCAAGTTTGCAGAGGTATAACCGTTCTGATATCCCTGAGTTGTTGTCAAAGGCAACATATTGAAGAACTTACCGGTTTTCTGTGGATTATCCAAATCACTGTTATACTCGTAAATACTCATATTTGGCATGGCTTTGTATGCACGTGCCAAAATATCATCATAATTCTTATGATTATCAGTGAATGACAACGAGAAGTTAGAAGAGAACTTGATACGGTCAGATACATAATAATCCAATGCCAGACGGGTTGTGAAACGATCCAGATTCTGCTTGATAATAGTACCACTTTCCTTATCGTAACCTACACCAATACGGAAGGTTGCCTTTTCACCTCCACCGGTCAAAGTCACATAGTAATTATGAGCCTTACCGAACTGAGTAACCGCATCAACCCAATCCGTATTCTTATTGTAATTATTAAAAATATAAGGATATGCCGTATTATAATCCAACTCCAACATCTTTGAAGAAGTTGCATCCTGTTTTGGGTTGAAATAAGCCTCCTTCAACATCATGGTATAACCGTCTCCATCCAACAGATTCATACCCTGACCCTGCCAGTTACCAGAAAAACGATAAGAGAAGTTTACACGGGTCTTACCACGTTTACCACGACGTGTTTTAATAGAAAGGACACCATTAGCACCCTTAGAACCCCAAATCGCAGTAGCAGAAGCATCCTTCAGGACCTCAATTTCAGCGATATCCTCCGGATTCACCTGCAAGAGTGTTGAAAATTGTTCCTCATTATCCAAGTTTTCGAAGTCAATTTCTTGGGCATTATCCGGTAATTCAAAAATATGACCGTCCACAACGATCAATGGCTCTGCATTACCGTTAATGGTAGTTGTACCACGCAAACGCATGGTTGTACCGGCTCCCAAGTTTCCGGAATTGGCAACAATATCCAGACCGGCAATTTTACCCTGTAAGGCTTCATCTACAGATTCAAAAGAAAGACCCTGCATCTCGTCCATATTAAATTTCTGACGAGCCACTGAAATCTCACGTTCTGGAATAGAAAGACCGTTACTTACCGTTTTCTTCTTGTGAACCACCTCAACGACATCCAATGTGCGAGACGCATCTTTCATCTTCACTTTAAACACACTTTTGTTTCCGATAACTTCCACATGATCATGAAAACCCATATAAGTAATTTTCAATCTATTCTTTGGGTTCTTAATAGTCATCGTAAAGTTACCATTCATATCTGTTGTCGTAGCAGAAACGATACGATTATTGGCATCAACCTCTGTAACATTGGCCATCATAATACCGCCAAAGTCATCTGAAATTGTACCAGAGATACGTCTTTGCTGCGCCATAGCTGCACCTGTTACGAAACAGGCGATCATAAGCAATAGAATTTTTATCTTATTCATGGCATCCATTATTTATTTTTAATGCGAAAACGGGCAATAATTTGTTGAGCAGTCTTAGCGTCCTTCCAAAGATCCTCATAAGTAATATCTTTATAAACGCCGTCTTCTTCTTTTTTCAAAGTTTTTGTTCTCAATACACCATCAATCTCATGCAACACACTATAGGAAGCAGAGTTTATTTTACTACCTTTCAAACTAATATTCTGCGCTGCATAATCCACAGTAGTGATATAATCTCTGGCAATCAGATTATTTTTAGATGTAACCTCGCAGTTATAATACTCGATGTCATTGCCATTCTGATCTTTAATCACTTCACCACCACCATCAGTAAGTTTCTTGTTCAAAATCAACCCATTTTCTTTCTGTTGAGCTGCAATTGTAAAGAACTTCTGACCATCCATGGTTGCAGAATTATAATACTTCATACTGGAAGCTTTATTATCAACAAAAATAGAATTATCCTGGAAGTGACCACGAATAAAATCTATCAGCAATTCAGCTTGTGCCTTTGCCTTTACCTTATAACCATCTGCAGCCAGCCATTGAGGATCATTCTCATACTGATCAATATATGCCTTGATGCTTTCCCAAGTAGGCAATTTCTTCTCATTTATTTCCTTCTCTAAAGCTGCATCTGTCGGAACATAAATGGTATAATTAAATTTCGTAAAGAAACCTACATTATTATCCAAACCGCCATCCTTCACAAAAACATAATATTTGGACAATGCTTTTTCTTTATCCTCGTCCTCTGCACCGGGTTCATACTCTACGACTCCAGTTTTCTCCAATACATCCTTGATCAAGGAACTATTGCACAATTCAAAGAACTTTTCATTACCCATTTCACTCATAGTTCTGTAAACAGATCTTACAGCCGGCTGAATTGGAGCATTAATACAATAGGTAGTACCATTGCTTTTTACATACTCAGTTTCTGTTGTAGAATAGTAGAAACCTGGTACTGAGCCATCGGTACCGGTACCAGCTTTCTCATTTTCAATCTGCATACCTCCCTGAGCTATAATTACTCCATTTCTTTTCTGAATGCGAATAGGCGAACCATTCTTACTCAGATAATATTCATTACCACTATTAATTCCGTCCGGCTCAACATCAGTATTATGAACAATTGTATGAGTTTCCAAAATATCAGACAATCGATTCAAATACTCCGCCTGATCTGGAATCTGACCAATAATCTCACGTCCTCGAACACCAGTAGTCACATCAAAAGAATATTGCTTACAAGACAAAGGAGCTACAGTGCGGTCTGTTTTACTCGCATCATAAGTGAGTGACAATACCCTGGCTTTATCTGCTGAACCAGGAATGATAGACAACGGATCCACATAATTTTGCAAAGCCTGATCACTTGGCAAGAAGAATGAGAATTTGATACCATCACCTTTAGCACGCAAGTAAGCGAAGAAGTTCAAGCCGATCAAATCATCATCCTTACCATCAGAACCTTCACCATTATAAATGGCAAACTTCATGATTTTATAATCATCACCAATATAAGCAGGTGAAGTTACCGCTGCATAATCTACAGGAGGATAAACCTTGTCCATAACATAAACTACACCATTATTGGCAATCTTCACTTCAGAAATATCCTGCATAGTCTGCTCTTTGTCCGGGAAAAGGTTATCATTAGCCTGGTCCAAAATTGTAGTAAACTTACTAGGAACAGACTCTACAAAAGATTTCTGCATCAAGTTGCTTACCAAAGAGTTCAGGATAGACATTGGAATCTGATCCAGATTCTTATAGAATGGCTCCAAATTATCCGGGTAACTTCCATTGTCCTGATCTTTTGCATAGTTATTATAAATATCCCGTCCCTCACCTGCTGTAAAATATTCATACAAGGCTTTATCATTCGGAACAAACATAGCAGCCATGTCTACTGCAGCATCCGTACCTGTTTTAAACTGATTCCATGCCGGATCGATCTTCAGCGCACGAAAATCAGGAGATGGACTTTCTTTATCCGGTCCTTTTACCAAAGTTCCGTCTTCCAAATAATCCGTCATAGAAGATTCATTTGTAACCTGAGAATAGTATTTGCGGACAAAAATTGAATCCTGGAAATTCGGATCCACATTATCTTTATACTGTTGTCTCAAGTTGGCATCCGGATAAGGAGCACTAAAACGGTCCAAAATATGGCTGAAAATATTTGTATTTCCATTATTTCGGATCACTTCCGCCATATTAGTCTGTGGCAACAAAACCCGTTCCATCTGATGGATATAACCGTTCTGACAAGTGATATCCTTATTGATAACCTTATTATCAAAAATATAATAAGTATTATACTGATGCTTCTGCTTCATGATGAATTCAAAGTCCTCAGCTGTTATATTCGACTTTGACATAAAATCATCAGAGAAGAACACCATCATCGGTGTTGAATTATCTGAAACCAGATAAAGCTTATCTCTGTCTTTATGCAACTGCCAATAATTCTTGTCTACCGTATTATATGAAAACGGCAGAGATTCAGGATGCAATTTCGGGCGCAAAACCGTAATAGAGTCTGTCAACTCTACAGAGGTGATTTTTCGCATATTCGTACCCTTTGCCACAGTTCCTTCTGAGCGAGACATCATCTCCATCAAATAAGCGTTATTCAGCATGGCTGAATTTAAAAGCAACTTTTTCTGTGCCAGAGACAATTTGTCATAGCTAGTAGCATTAGACCAAGGATCGGAAGCCGGTCTAGTCGCATTTTCTTTGTAAAAAACATCAAAGGCAGAGTCATTTGCCACAAACAAAGTTCTACTACCTGTAGTTGACAACACTTCTTTTTGGTTCAGGTCATCAATCAATTGCACGAAATTTGTGAATTTCCCCTTCTCCAAATAGTTGTAAATACTCGAACCGAGCCAGGTTGGTGCTTCATCATCCAACTTGTATTCATCGGCGCAAGAGTACGTCAAACCACAGGCTGCAAGAAGACACAACGCGTGCGTTGCTCTCTTACTGATTTTGCTTAAACGGTCTTTCATACACTTTTAAAATTGAAAATTTATTAATTTGATTTGTTTGTCTTTGATTTGTTAATGCCATAATAGACATACAAATTTAATTCTTTATACGAAAAGACGATATTTGGTCCTCTGATTATGCCAAACTGTTAACAAAGTTTAGGAATGCCATTCCTTTTAATGTTAAAATCAAGATTAATATTGGAGGGTAATATTACACTTATTTTGTAATAATCATATTAATATGTTTGCAAAAAATGGGTAAGCAGAAGTTTAAATATACTTAAATATTATATACTTATCTTGATACAGAATAAATTCACACTTTTCTATGAGAAATATCTAAAGAAACCATTAAATGAACACGACCAGAAATTGTAATTAAATCCTTACAATTTAAAAACAAAAACCTCACTCTTTTTTTGCATTTTTTCAAAAACACCATATAAATTTAGCTAGACAAAAAGAGCGTAAAAAGCTGTATATCAATAAATATTATACAAAACCAATATATTTCCTATTTATTACGGAAATATCAAAAATTCATAGCCCCCAAATATCAAAAACGAACAATTACCTTTTATTTTTTTTCCTCAATTGTTCCGCTAAATGCCACTGTTGTACAGCTTCCATTTCTTTACCTACTTGCATCAAAACATCCCCATACAGTTCATGAGTGGCAGCATGATCTGGTTTCAAAGAGGTAGCCTTATCCAAATCACCTAAAGCTTCCTCATATCTTTCTTGCAAGATTCTTGTTTTGGCACGATGATACCAAGCCTTAAAACAGATAGGCGACAAATCAATCACATGAGTAAAGCAACCTTCAGCTTTTGCATAATCTCGTTCAGAGACAAAAGTTACTCCCTTACGCACCCATGCATCCAAATGCAAAGGATTTAGTGCGATAGCCTTGTCGTAATTACGAATAGCAGCCTGATTGTTATGAGCACGCACTGCACATTCGTTCCCCATAAGATAATACTCCTGAGCATAACCGTTCATTTGCTCCTGACGATGTTGCAATTCTTCCTTCAAACGTTTATTCTCTTTTCTTAACCGGTTAATCTCCTCTAATTTATAACGAATAAAACGTTTGCTTAAAGGAGTTTCAATCTCATAACGGGCATGGATGGCCTCAAAAAAATGCTGAATACATTTTTCAAAATCACCGTCATGAAACGCCTTTATCGTTTCATGATACTCTATATCTGCATGTGCAAACTGAAGGGCACGATTGATCGCCGCGTAATCATTAAAATGTTCGGAAAAGGCCAGAATTTCCGAACGGACAAAAATATCACTTCGTTTCAATGTTTCTGATAAATATATGCCATCCAGTGAAGAACAGCGACTCAAGGCTACATACACCTGTCCGGCAGCAAAGACTCCACCACTAAAATCAATGCACACTCTTGAAAAAGTCAATCCCTGACTTTTATGAACAGTCATCGCCCATGCCAGCTTTATCGGAAACTGTTCAAAAGTTCCCAGCACTTCTTCTTCAACGACTTTCTTTTCCTCGTTATAATAATAGCGTATGTTTTCCCATTTTTCACGCCTTACTAAACAGTCTTTACCGTCTTCCGTAACAATTTCTATAAAATTCAGCTCCGGATCAACATACTCTACCCGACCAACAGTGCCGTTCACCCATTGCTTTTCGATATCATTCTTTACAAAAAGAACCTGTGCCCCAATCTTCAGATGAAGCATTTCGGATGTAGGCAATGCAGAATCCGGAAAATCACCGTTTATCTTTCCTTTTATTTCAAAAATCTCTCCAGAAAGAAGCTCCAAACGGGAACGGTTTATATGATCTACTACATTACGTTTGGTGGCCAGTGTAACAACAAACGATTTAGAGTCTGCTTGAATCTCTTGCCTTAAAGCAGGATCACATCTACGGTTAAGTATCGTCAGGTCTGCAGATGTCACAGCGTTGCAACGGATTCTATCCAAAATAGAAACAAAAAAAGCATCCTTTTGACGATAAACCTTTTTCAGTTCTATAGACACCAGTTCCATTGACTGAAAAACCTGGGCAGAAAAGAAAAAAGGCGAGGAATAAAATGAAGCCAGCAATCCACGTTCCTCCGATTTGACGACGGGTTCCAATTGAAACATATCACCAACAAACAACATTTGCTTTCCACCAAAAGGTTTTCTGACATTTTGCGAATAAATGCGAAGTATACGGTCAACCATATCGATAATATCGGCCCGAACCATAGAAATCTCATCAATAACAATCAGTTCTACCTCCTTGATGAGATTACAAAGCGATCGGTTGTACTTCAAAGTATTCCGTATTTTACCTGGCGAAAAACGGATATCATCCGGCAAAAGCGGATAAAAAGGCAACTTGAAAAAACTATGTAAAGTAACCCCACCGGCATTAATCGCAGCAATGCCAGTAGGAGCCAGAATCACATATTTCTTCTTGGTATGCGCACAGATATATTTCAGAAAAGTTGATTTTCCGGTTCCAGCCTTTCCTGTCAAGAAAAGTGAATGGCTGGTATATTGTACCAGACGCAGAGCATCTTGAAACTCTGCGTTACTGGTATCTATATCTTTTTTTCTGATTTCCAAACTATTTTATTCTTGCATTAAAGTCTCATGAGGTTGCAACGGAGGAAGTTCTATCTGCTCGGGTTGCTTCCCTTCAAGTAGCGAATCTCTATCTACAGACTCTATCCGCAGATCCAAAGAATCAACGACTGCAACAGAATCCGTATCGGAAGGTTCATAATAATATCCGCTGCAATTCCAGGTTGAAGGATCCAAATCTTCTTTTGGAGGCGCAAATTTAACCCGATATTGCGCAAACGCATCATCCTGAAGCACATCATTCAGAAAATAACCGCAAATCGGCAAAGCCGTACGACTACCTTGGCCTAAGGCTCCGGTCCGGAAATGAATACTTCTATATTCTCCGCCAACCCAAGCACCAACGACTAGTTTAGGAGTAACCCCCACAAACCAGGCATCAGAGTGATTGTTCGACGTTCCTGTTTTTCCTCCAAACTCTGTCAGCGATGCAACTGGATGAATATAACTCCAAAGAGCTGCCGTAGTACCTCCGCGTTCCGTCATACCTCCTCTCAACAACTGCTGCATCAAATATGCAGAACGATAAGGAATGGCCTGCACATCTTCAACCTTTGCTTCATAAATGACTTCTCCGTTACGGTCAACAATCTTTTGCACCAAAAGAGCATCATGAGCCTTTCCGTCATTAACCACCGTGCCATAGCTGTTTACCAATTCCAACAGATTCACATCAGAAGCTCCCAAGCTCAATGAAGGTGTTTCATGTAAAGGTGATTTAATACCCATAGCATGAGCCGTGCGTGCCACGTTATGAATACCGACTTCATATCCCAACTTAACCGCAATACTGTTGATACTTTGGGCAAAAGCCGATTTAAGAGGTATGGCAGCACCTGTAAAATAGCCATTGGCATTGGTTGGAGTCCACGTTGTCGGCTCTCCATGAATAGTATCCGGATATTGTTTCCACTCATCAACCCGGGTATCGCAAGGAGTCAAGCCCTGATTCATAGCTTCTGTATAGACAAAAAGCTTAAACGTAGACCCCGGCTGCCGCATAGCCGTTACCTTATCATATTTCCAGGAATCAAAATCAATATCTCCCACCCATGCTTTTACAGCTCCGGTCTGTGGTTCGATGGCAACAAAACCGCAATGCATGAATTTTACCATATAACGGATAGAATCCATGGTACTCATCATCTCTTCTTTCGGTCCGTCGTAACTGAAGAACTTTACTTTGTGCGGCAAGTTCAGATAATAGTCAACAGAATCAGGAGCATCTGGGAACTTACCATGATAATACTTGTAAGCATCTGTTTTCTTAGCCAGATCTTCTATAAAATTAGGAATTTCCTCATGACGCTCATTTTGCCATGGATTGGTTTTTCCCCAATGATTATTGAAATTGCGCTGGATAATCGTCATCTGCTTCTGTACTGCAGCTTCTGCATATTTTTGCATTCGCGTATCCAACGTGGTATAAATCTTCAAACCATCAGCATAAAGATCCAATTTATTGGCAGAATCACATCCTTCAACCAAACCTTTTTCACATAAGTCACTGATATAATCAGCCAATGCCAGACGAAAATAAGGAGCCAGCCCATCATAACTGCTTTCCGTACGTTTTTGACTAACCTTCATCGGAATGGCCTTCAAGGAATCAAGTTGCTTTCGGGTAGCCCTCTTACCATCAATAATCAAATGACCGTGGTCATACAGATTTGTCAAGACCACATTGCGTCGAGCAGTACTGTTTCTCGGATTTCTTTTGGGGTTATATGTTGAAGTCGCTTTCAACAGTCCCACTAAAGTGGCAGCTTCCTCATAAGTCAGCTCCTTCGGATCTTTGCCAAAATAAGTACGGCTGGCTGTCTTGATACCAAATGAATTGCTCCCGAAATCAACCGTATTGAAATACATCGTCAGGATCTCTTCTTTGGAAAAAACCATCTCCAGCTTTACTGCTACGATCCATTCCTTTGCCTTCATGACCAGAATCTTCACACCGGGTATCTTTCCTAACAAACCGGTAGAATATTGAGTCCGCACACGAAACAGATTTTTTGCCAACTGCTGGGTAATGGTACTGGCACCACGGGCATGCCCGCCAATCATATCTTTTACAGCTGCAAAAAGTCCTTGAAAATCTACACCATGATGCTCGTAAAAACGTTCGTCCTCTGTATCAATCAGCGTATTTACCAAATGTACCGGAAGATCTTCATACTCTACCGGAGTACGATTCTCATTAAAAAAACGACCGATAAGGACACTGTCTGCACTATATATCTCAGAGGCAGCATTGGTAACCGGATTCTTAATATCCTTAAAACCGGGAGATTTTCCGAACAAATACAGAAAATTAATATCCACGGCACCCAACAACAAAATAATCGCGACAAACACGGTACATACCCACACGATTATTTTCTTATACCATGGACCTCCATAAATTCTCCGTAAGACATTCATGAAACCTTTCCAAAAGGAAAAGCATCCTGAACAGAACCGGTTTTTTCCCTTTTTCCGATCACTCATACCTAAAATAATCTAATTCCAATAATATCCATAAGAAAGTTTCCCCTATTGCGAGGATCTTTCAATGTAATCAATAATTTCACACAACTGCTCCGGTTCAAACCAGACTATTTCTGAATCCCGCTTAAACCAAGTCATCTGTTTTCGAGAGTAAATCCTCGAATTCTGCCTGATCTTATCCGATGCTTCTTCGAGTGACATTGTACCGTCCAGATAAGCAAACATTTCCTTATAACCAACAGTGTTCAAAGAATTCGTATATCGAAAGGTCAATAAAGCCTTTACTTCTTCCTCCAACCCTTCCTGCAACATTTTGGTCACTCTTCGGTTTATACGATCATACAAAACGTCACGTTCTCGTTTCAATCCCACCTTAATAATATGAAATGGACGCTGCTTTTTTGTATTCGTCCGGAAGGACGAATATGTTTTTCCCGTCATATAGCAGATCTCCAATGCATGAATCACCCTCTTGGGATTCTTCAAATCCACGATCTGATAATATTCAGGATCCAAAACACGTAATTCACGAACCAAAGGCTCTAGTCCTTCTTTTTCGTAGCGTTCCAACATCATCTTTCGGGTTTCATCATCTACCGTAGGAATATCATCTATACCCTGACAAACAGCGTCGATATACATCATGCTTCCTCCACTAAGTATAGCATAATCATGCGAGTGAAACAGTTGGTCCAATAAGGCCATAGCATCAGACTCAAACTGAGCCGCACTATAATAGTCACCAGGGTTTAAGAACTGAACGAAATAATGTTCCGCCCGGGTTCTTTCAGCCAATGTGGGTGCTGCAGTTCCAACTGTCATTCCCTTATAAATCTGACGTGAATCCGCATTAAGGATCGGAGCATGAAAATGTTCGGCCAAAGCCAGACTGGTTTCCGTTTTTCCAACTCCGGTAGGACCAACCAGAACAATCAGTTTTTTCCGTGCCATTCTCAACAAGACTTCTCCTCGGTAACATCAAATCCTTCTGGATCGAATTCCTCGGAATCAAAAGAATCATCCCCATAAAACTCTTCGTCCATATCCATTCTTCCTTTAGCTTCAGCCACAATCTGTGTACTTTCTACTTCGGGAGCCGGATATTGAAGTGGAGCCTCACCATGCTGTCTGCTGCAAACCGGTTCTTCCAACTGTTCTCCGAAAATAATTTCAGTCAATTCCATAAAGAAGACTCTCTCATTCAGCGGATCAAACACATAGATCATACGCTGTTTCTCTTCTTCCAACAATTCACTGAGCAAGGTATTACGCATTACATAAAGATCTTCATCCGAAGACGAAGTTCCCATATCTTCCAGTACCACCTCCTGTTCCTTTTCCCAATCCTCATTACACAAGAAAAAGCTGGTGATCTGATCATTCTGATATTGACAGGATTTCAGGATAATCTGATGCAAATCATAAAAAGTAGCGTCTGCATCAATTTTAAACTCACGGATAAAATCTTCAACTTCATCCGAAATCAAAGTAAAACGAAAGATCATAAATGAATCGGTTTAATGAACAAATCCTTTTTTTGAACTCTCTATAAAATCTACAATATAACGAATTTCGTCTGTTTGAGGCAGTTCTTCCCGTATGCGGTCCAATGCGTCTTTCAACTGGAGTCCACTCTGGTAAATCAAACGGTAAGCATTATGAATCTGATCAATGGTTTCGTTAGAAAATCCATGACGTCTCAGTCCAATGACATTCAATCCACAATAGGCAGCGGGTTCGCGGGCGCAAGTTGTAAACGGAGGCACATTCTGACTGAAACGCGTACCTCCACCAACCATAGCCAGACTTCCGACACGACAGAACTGATGCATCAATACTCCGGCGCTGATAATAGCCTGATCATCGATAACCGTTTCTCCAGCCAGTTTGGTACTGTTACCGATAATACAGTTATTGCCCACAAATGCATCGTGTGCCACATGTACACCTTCCATCAGAAGGTTTCCACTGCCCACAACTGTTTTTCCCTTGGCGTCAGTACCTCTGTTTATGGTTACGTTTTCTCGAATCTTATTGTTATCGCCTATAATTGCCGTTGTTTCTTCACCATGAAATTTCAAGTCCTGAGGTATCGCACTGATTACGGCTCCAGGAAAGAAAACATTACCGGAACCGATACGAGCTCCATACAACACGGTCACACTATTCATCAGAACATTATTATCACCGATAACCACATTCTTATCAATAAAGCAAAACGGACCGATCTCACAGTTTTCACCGATAACCGCTTCGGGATCAATATATGCTAAAGGGCTGATCTTACTCATAATGATATTATTTGTTTTTTACGATTTGGGCTGTAAATGTTGCTTCAGAAACCACTTTTTCACCGACAAAGACATAGCCGTGCATGGAAGAGATACCATGACGCAACGGTGCCAATAATTCTACCTTAAAGACCAAAGTGTCTCCAGGAACCACCTTCTGACGGAACTTCACCTGATCAATTCGCAGGAAATAGGTGCTCCAACGCTCAGGTTCCTCTACCGAGTTCAGTACCAACAACCCTCCGGCTTGTGCCATGGCTTCAATTTGGAGTACGCCGGGCATTACCGGTTCCTGTGGAAAATGTCCTTGGAAGAAAGGTTCATTTGCTGTTACATTCTTCACAGCAACAATACTTGTCGGTCCCAAAGCAACCACCTTATCCACCAACTGCATCGGGTAACGGTGCGGCAACAACTCCCTGATTCTGTTTACATCCATTATCGGGGTTTCGTTACAATCAAAAGCAGGAGCCTGTATTTCATGTGCCCGAATTTCCTTACGCATCAAACGGGCGAACTTATTGTTAATGGTATGTCCCGGACGTGTGGCTATAATGCGTCCTTTGATCGGTTTTCCAATCAAAGCCATGTCGCCGATAATATCCAACAGTTTATGTCTTGCCGGTTCATTTTCCCAGACCAAAGGCTTATGGTTCAGATATCCCTTCACACGGGCGTCATGATGTGCCACTCCGATGGCATCGGCCAGCTTGTCCAAAGCCTCCTGGGTCGTTTCATTTTCGTAGATAACAATAGCATTGTCCAAATCACCGCCTTTGATCAATCCCACCTGCAAAAGTTGCTCGATTTCCCGAACAAACACAAAAGTACGGCTGGGAGCAATCTCTTTTTCAAAGTTTGCCATATTGTCCAAAGTTGCGAACTGACTGTTCAACACTTTAGAATCAAAAGAAATCATTGTCGTAATACTAAACTCTTCATCCGGCAGGATTGTGATGCAAGAACCGGTTTTCTCGTCTCGTACTTCTAACTTCTTTTTGATGACATAATAATCCTTGGGAGCATTCTGCTCCGCAACACCTACACGTTTGATCTGTTCAACGTAAAGCTCGGCGCTTCCGTCCAATATCGGCATTTCAGGACCATTAACCTGAATCAGGCAATTATCTACGCCCAATGCATAAAGTGCCGCCAACGCATGTTCTACCGTGCTGCACTTTACCTCACCTTTAGCCAAAACAGTTCCGCGGGTTGTTTCCGATACATTTTCAGCTATGGCATCCAATATCGGCATTCCGGGCAAATCAATCCGCTGGATTTTGTATCCGTGATTCTCGGGTGCGGGATTAAAAGTTACCGTCAGGTTCAGTCCGGTATGCAAGCCCTTACCGCAAAGCGAGAAGCTACCTTTTAGTGTATTTTGTTTTAGCATGATAACTTACTTGTCCTTATTTAGTAATTGTTTTAATTCATCTATTTCTTTCTGCATTTGGTTCACAGCAGCATAAATTTCCGGCAATTTTTTGTAAACTACACTGGATCGGGCAAAGTTTTTGGCCTCAATAGCCGGTGTGCCCTGCACCGTGATATGTCCTTTTCTGATACTGCCTGCAATACCAGCCTGCGCTCCCGACATCACACGATCTCCAATTACAGCATGTCCGGCAATACCGACCTGGCCTCCAAACATGCACCATGAACCGATTTTTGTAGACCCGGCAACGCCAACCTGTGCCGACATCACCGTATTCTCTCCTACTTCCACATTATGAGCTATCTGGACCAGATTGTCCAATTTTACTCCCTTACGCACATAAGTAGACCCCATAGTAGAGCGGTCTACACAAGTATTCGCTCCCACCTCAACATCATCTTCGATGGTTACGATACCGATTTGAGGAATTTTCTCATATCCGTCTCCAACCGGAGCGAATCCGAATCCGTCAGCACCGATCACACAGCCGGAATGCAAAATAACCCGATTTCCGATTTTACAACTATGATAAACTGATACATTCGGATATATTTTACAAGATTCACCAATCTGTACATTTTCCATAACCGATACGTTTGGATAAATCTGTGTATGATCACCGACAACGACATGATCACCGATATAAGCATACGGCCCCACATAGCATCCTTCTCCGATTTTGGCAGTTGGAGAAATATAGGCAAGTTCTGAAACTCCGACCTTCTGTTCTTTCGTACTTTCATAAAGTGTCAGAAGACGAGCAACCGCATCATAAGCATTCTCTACCCGAATCAAGGTAGCCTGAACCGGTTTCTGCAAAGCGAAATCTTTATTTACCAGAACGATACTTGACTGGGTTTCATATATATAATGCTCGTATTTTGGATTTGAAAGAAACGATATGGCCCCGGGAACTCCTTCCTCTATTTTGGCAAACGTATGGATCGTGGTATCGGGGTTACCTTCCACCTCACCGTGTATAAAAGCTGCTATTTGTTTCGCTGAAAATTCCATATTTCATCTATATTGTCCATGATATTCTGCAAATATCGTAAAAAAAATCATAAGAACCATCTTTTTTAGGCCACAAAATCAATAGCAATATACCTTTTAGACCATATCCAGACAATAAAAAATATGAAAAAAGAGCCGATTCTGTAGAAAAATGTAAAGAAAAAGGGAATATGAAATACTTCATATTCCCCTTTTTCGTGACATTCTGAATCTATGTCCTTTATTTCTCGTCTTTTTCAACAAATACAGTAATCCCAGCATTTACCAAAAGATTATACCATGTAAGCAGCTTTTTAATATCTGTCATATAAACTCTTTCGCGATCATAATCCGGAAGGATTTCTGCAAAATAATTTTGCAGCTCCTCATTGCTGGCTTTTTTAGGATTCAAAGAAGCTTCTTTTGATCCTTCCTTATCTGCAACTTTCTGCAAAACGTCTGCCAAGGGCACCTCACCATTGTCTGTATACATGGCAATATCAGCCAAAGAAATCACTTTGTCTGCACCAAAAATCGGTGTACGTTTCTTAGCCGCATCCAAAGATTCCACGATCAAGTTCTTGTTTCCACGAGAAACCAGTCTATACAAGCCCGGTTTTCCGGCAATAGCCAAAACAGTCTGTAACATATATTTTTTCTGATTAATAATTAATATGTGACAAAGTTAAAACATCGGACGAACAATTTCAAAACATATCCTCTAAAAAAGCTTAAACTCAGCCAGCATCAAATTCAGTTGTTTCATCAAATCTGTCTGCCCGTCATTTTCAATCAAATAATCAAACGGATAAACATTCTGCTCTTCATCATTCATTTGTCGGGCAATCCGCTTTCGGATAGCCACCTCGTCCAGTCCGTCACGTTGCCGCACACGTTGTATTCTAAGTTCCAAAGGAGCACGTACACAAACCACCTTATCAACTAAAGGAACCAGACCGGACTCTATCAGAATTGCCGATTCCATAACACATGCAGGTGCCGTATGATGCACCAGTACAAAATCCGAAAAGCCACGCCCTACAGCAGGATGAACAATAGAAGACACAGCTGCGGCCTGTTCGTCCCCAGAGAACAAATAAGCAGACATGACCTGTCGGTCTATTTTACCTTCTGCAGTATAGACATCCTCCCCGATCAGAGTTTTCAGACCCACAATGACCTGAGGCGAAGATTCCATAATTCTTTTTGCCTCCCGATCGCAGTCAAAAACAGGCAATCCCATATTGCAAAGTTTATGACACACAAAGCTTTTTCCGCTTCCAATTCCTCCGGTTATTCCTATTCTTAGCATTTCTAATCTACACTTGATTGTTCCAATAAATAATCGACCTCCGCCGGATGAATACGGACTGCCGAAACACCTTCCGGAATACTTTTCAGATGAAGTGGAATTTTGGAAGATGTATTCTGCAGCAATTCCTCATAAGAGACCACCAGGACAAAATCTTCTGCCGTCACCTGCTTATATCCTTTCGAACCCACCTTAAAGGTAACATTTACCTTGGAAGGGAAAGTACGCAAATCCTTATCTGCAGGAAAATTTACACCTTCTACGGGTACTTCTACGGTTTTTTCCGTATAAACATCCACATCTATATAAACATCCAGCACATCAGGAATAAACTTGGCTCCCCGAATAGGCTGTGCCGGAATAGACAAGCTTTTATTTTCAATGAGTCCGGACTGATAGAAATTCTGCGTATATACAGCCTGTAAAGTATCCAAAATAGAAGACGGTGCAAATACGACCACCGAATCTGGCTTAGATTCCACACGACGCAAATAATATTGTTGCGCCGGTTCAATAACCCCGTTAATTACTACCGGAACCTTTTTCTTCAATCCTCGGTTATAATAAAACTCCAAGGTATCGGGCTTGATCGCCAACACTTTTGTAGAAGTAAACAGCTGGGCTACAATAGCTTTTTTAACTTCCTGATCCGACACTTCCACCCGACCGGCCAAACCGCCAGACTCATATTTCTGATAATCCACAACCACAGGAGTCAGAGACTGACCGTACAGATACTTCATCAAGACACTTCCTTTATCCTGAACCGTAACACGAAGTTCTTCCGGCAAATCAGAAGTAATAGTCAGATTATTGGGCACATTTTGTAATTTCAGAGGCACAGCTATTTCAGTTTCGAAATTTTCGTTCAAAGTCTGCAATAACCAGAAAACAGCAGAAAGAGCGAAAAAAAACAAAAAAATCAAGAACTCCCTATTTTTTTTACCTAATAGGAAGTCCTTGATCTTTATGATAATTCTTTTCCTGGTTGTATTATTTTCCATTATTATTTAGCTCCCGGCATAGTAGCTTCAATATTGGCATATACAGAATTCTTGCTCACTTTGATTTTTACACCAGAAGCAACTTCTATCATCACCGTATTATCGGCATCATTTACCTCCTTGATCTTTCCGTAAATGCCTCCGGCCGTAACAATATCCTGCCCTACAGACAGACTGTTTCTAAATTTCTGGATCTCCTTCTGTTTTTTCTGTTGAGGTCTGATCATAAAGAAATACATTATGGCAAAAATAGCCACCATCATAATCAGCATCTCATAACCTCCACCTTGTGCATTCAGCACGACTGTAAATAAATTCATGGGTATAGTTTTTAGTTTTATTTGTTTATCAATTTTTTCTGGGCAATCAATTTCTTGGCAATTGCATCCAAAAGTCCGTTAATATAGCCTCCGCTCTTTGGAGTACTGTAAACCTTTGCAATATTTACGTACTCATTAATAGAAACGCTCAGCGGTATTTTCGGAAAACTCAGAATCTCGGCAAGCGCTATCTGCATAATCACCAAATCCATCTGAGCAATACGCTTAAATTCCCAATTACGCGTATTTTCCGCAATAAGGCTTCTATAATAATCGGCATTCAGCAATGTATTACAGAACAACCGGTGAGCAAACTCTTTATCTTCATCATCCTTAAACTCCGGAAGTAACTCTTGACTGGTGCCATTAGCTTCTTCAAAACGTTTGATAGTCTTCAAGACAAAAGTATCAACAATAAACTTGTCATCATTCCAATACAAGCTCATATCTTCGAGCAGACTGTCCAACTCCTCTGAATTGCAAATGATATTCTTATATATTTTTCTCCACAATTCACGATCCTCAGCATATGAAGAAGTTTCAGCAGCCATATACTCCTTATAGTAATCGGTTTCGATGATTTTCTTATATAAGGAACGTACAAAAGTCTCTTCATCGGCCCAGCTTTTCTTCTGGTTTTCCTGAAAAGCCTTCAGCTGTTCATTTGCTTCCAATTGCAGGGCAAAACGATTATCAACAAATTTTGTGCTGGGAGCCTCCCCTTCATGGGTACGGTTATAACGGTTTTGGGCTGTTTCCACACTTCGCATCGCAATGCGGTTAATCTCTACAATCAGCAGCAAAAGATAGTTATACAGATCGTAGGCTTTCGAAATACTGAAAAAAAGTTCCTTTTCTGCAACTTCCAGATTCTTGCCCCCGTTCTGATAGTAGGCATAAACTATCTGAACTATCTTCAAACGAATGATTTCTCTATTAATCATACTATTCTAACAACTTACAGTATTGAAATACAAAAGTAGAGAAAATACACAAAAAAACGTATGTTTCTCTCTTTTTTTTTGGAAGTTTTAAAAAATATCAGCAATTTTGAACTCAAATAAAATTATTAAGGGATTGGATTATGGAGGAAATTAAAAAGAACATGACAGAAACAGAAAAAGAAATCGTATATTCCCAAACCGTAAAGGCTGGAAAACGGATTTATTATATTGATGTGAAAAAGAACCGTAAGGATGAAATGTTCCTCGCCATCACCGAAAGCAAGAAAATTGTATCAGGCAATAACGAAGAGGTGCAAATCAATTTCGAAAAACATAAAATATTCCTATACCGTGAGGACTTCAAAAATTTTGTCCAGGCATTAAACAAGGCAGTAAACTTTATCGAAGAAGAACAAGGACAAGCTCCTGATAGAGAAGAAGAAGAATCTTCCGGAAACGACTTAAACTTTGACATAAAGTTCTAAACAAAACCTTTAACATTTTTGTATAAGGATTTTCTTGGCTTCCAGGACAAAAGAAGAAAGATTTTCTTAAAAATCCCACAAAAAAGTTCTAAAAGCTTGGCTTAAAAGATTTTTTTTAGTAATTTTACCGCGCTTTTTAGCACATACCGGATGCGCAGCATCGTGTGATGGCGAATTAAGCAAATGATTCACTTAATTTAGAGTAACACATTTTATTATGAAAGAAATTAACGTAAAAGGTACCGTAAGAACTGACCTGGGTAAGAAGGCAGCTCGCGAGATTCGTAAGGCAAACGCAGTTCCATGTAACTTGTATGGTGAGGCTAAGACTGAGGACGGAAAGCCATTGGCACTGTCTTTCACAGCTACTAACGACGAGTTGCGTAACTTGATCTACAGCCCGGATATCTACTCTGTAAACCTGAACATCGACGGTAAGGAGTGCAAGGCTATCCTGAAAGAAATCCAGTTCCACCCTGTAAAAGACAACGTATTGCATGTTGACTTCTACGAAATCACAGACCAGAAGCCTATCATTATGGAAGTACCTATCAAGTTGGAAGGTTTGGCAGAAGGTGTTAAGGCCGGTGGTAAGTTGGTTGCCAACGTACGTAAGCTGAAAGTTAAGGCTATCTACACTAACATCCCAGAGCGTCTGGTTATCAACGTATCTCACCTGGGTCTGGGTAAGACTATCAAGGTTGGCGAGTTGAGCTTCGAGGGTATGGAGTTGATGAACAGCTCAGAGGTTGTAGTATGCCAGGTTAAGATGACTCGTAGCGCTATGGCTGCTGCTGCCGCTCAGAAGAAGTAACCCTGAAACATTCTCTGAATGAAATACTTGATTGTAGGGCTCGGCAACATCGGAAGTGAGTACGATGGAACGCGCCACAACATAGGATTCAGTGTATTGGACGCCTTAGCTAAGGCGTCCAATGTTATTTTTGAGGATAAGCGTTATGGCTTCGTAGGCTCCATGTCGGTCAAAGGACAGCAGCTCATCCTGCTCAAGCCTTCAACTTATATGAACCTGAGCGGAAATGCCGTACGTTACTGGATGAACAAGGAAAATATTCCGGTAGAAAGAACGCTGGTCATCGTCGATGATCTGGCTCTGCCATTAGGAGCCCTGCGCATGAAACCGTCGGGAAGCGACGCCGGCCATAACGGACTGAAACACATCGCCGCAACCTTGGGCACCCAGGCTTATCCGCGCTTGCGCTTCGGCATAGGAAATGATTTTCCAAAAGGAGGTCAGGTTGACTTCGTTTTGGGAAAATTCAGTCCTGAAGAACAGGAAAAACTGAAAGAACGTATTGAACTGGCCGGAGAAATGATCAAGAGTTTCTGCCTGGCCGGAATCAATATCACCATGAACCAATTCAACAAAAAATAGTTGCCGGCATGGAAGCGAGAATAGACAAATGGCTGTGGGCCGCACGAATATTCAAAACCCGCTCCATGGCCGCCGCTGCCTGCAAGAAGGGACAGGTATCTATTAAGGGAAGCCAGATAAAACCTTCGCGCATGATCAAGGAAGGCGATGTGATCGAGGTACGCAAAAGTCCCGTCACATTCTCTTTCCGGGTCAAGCAGGCCATTGAAAAAAGAGTCGGTGCCAAATTGGTGCCCGAGATATTGGAGAATGTAACACCTCCGGAGCAGTACGAGATACTGGAAATGAGCAAAATAAGCGGATTTGTGGACCGTGCCCGCGGGACCGGGCGCCCCACTAAGAAAGACCGCCGAAGCCTGGAGGAATTTACCACTCCCGAATTTTTTGGTGATTTTGAAGATCTATGGGATGATGATGAAGATCAGGACGACGAAGAAGGCGCCTGACCTTCATATCAGGAAATCATCCGTCAGAGCAGTTGCTTGAGCGATTCCTGCTCCCCGACAATCCACAACAGATCTCCTTCTTCGAAGGTGCGGTCGGGATCCGGGCGCTCCAATACTCCATCGGAAGTTTCCCATCCTACTACCATACAGTGATATCGGTCTCTGATATCACTGTTTTTTATACTCTTACCCAAAAACGGCGAACCGGCATCGATATAAAGCTTTCGCATCACCATATCACAAACACTGTCATACTCCGGCAATACATAGACCTGTTCCGCAAGAATTTTATTGAAACGCATCAGCTGCGCGTCGGAACCGATCACCTGTAACCGGTCTCCCGGAAAGAGCACATCATCTCCGTTGGGCACATTGATACGGCGCTCTCCTCGAATAATGGCAGCTACATGAATGCCGTACTTATGGGCCAGATTCAATTCCGAGAGTTTTTTTCCACCCCACAAGGAATGCTCGGGCAACTGACACACAGAAAGGTGCAGATTCTGCGACAAGAGATGACGGGCATAGCGGGGCATCTTGTCAGAATGCTGGCGCTGGAACTCTTCACGACTGCGTAAATTATGCTTAAAGGATTGCTCCATCTTGATAGACTGCAACTTAAGACGACGCGAGAAAATCATGACGACCACAACCACAAAAGCCGCTCCCAAAAGCCAGATATCAGCAAAAGGTATCAGATAACGCGCTATGTAAAACACAAACGATACGGCTAGCAGTACACGAAGCAGAATCAGAAAGGCCAGCGGCACCCGGTTATACTTGCTTTCATTCCACAATGTAGTAAATTCCACGGAATGGTTCTTCTTGGCCATAATCGCACGCAAAAACGGCGACACACACAACAGAGTAAGCACACCGCACAAGGCATTGCCCCACCAATGTCCCAAATGCGCCCGGAACAGCGGTAACAAGATACTGAAAGAAAAGGCGATAACCGCCGTACTCAACACAGCATAAACCAATACCAGCTTTAGAATAGCTGTCAGCAAACGCCTCCAGTTGCTATCATGATTCACACGCGACACACTGGAAGATACATTCTGCGTGAAGAACTCCTGCCAGGAAAGGGGAATAAACTTGATGACTACGCGATAAAGCGGATCGGCCAGACGAATCATATAGGGTGTCGTAAAGGTGGTAATGACTGAAACAGCCACCACAACCGGATACAGAAATTTACTGATTACTCCTAACGAGAGTCCTAAAGACGCAATGATAAAGGCAAACTCTCCGATCTGTGTCATACTCAAACCGCAACGCAGAGCATCACGGAAAGGTTGACCGGAAGCCAGATAACCGATGGTACCGAATATGGTCTGCCCTAAAATAATCGTACAGACTATAGCCGCAATAGGCCAGGCATAATCCACCAGTACCTGAGGCTCAACCAACATACCGACTGATACGAAGAAAATGGCTCCGAACAAATCCTTTATGGGCGAAACCAGTTTTCCGATATGCTCCGCCTCAACCGTCTCGGCCAGAATGGAGCCCACCACAAAGGCTCCAAAAGCGGCGCTGTAACCGCTCTTTACGGCAAGCACGGCCATACCGAAGCAGAACGCCAACGACACGATCAGCAGTATCTCGTCGTTAATCCACTTGCAGTTCTTGCGCAGGAAAGTAGGAATGAGATACAGGCCGATAACAAACCACACGATCAGGAAAAACACCAGCTTGAACATACTGCCCAACATATCCTCTCCCACTATACTGTTCTTCAACGCCAAGGTAGAAAGCACCACCATGAGCACGATAGCCAGTACATCTTCCAGGATCAGCACACTGAGCACCATACCAGTAAACCTCTGCGGCAACAGGTTCAAATCCTGAAAAGCCTTATAGATAATGGTTGTTGACGACATGGCCAGCATACCACCCAGATAGATACAGTCCATCCGTCCCCATCCGAACAACGAAGCTACCGAAGAACCTAGAAGCATCATCGAAAAGATAATGACACTCACGGCAATAACCGGTGCGCCTCCCATTCGCACGATTTTTTTGAAACTGAACTCCAATCCTAAGGAAAAAAGCAATACGATGACACCGATATCAGCCCACACACGCACATCACTGATATCATGTATCGTGGGAATCCACACCAAATGAGGGCCAGCTAAAAATCCGGCCACAATATACCCTAACACCAACGGTTGTTTCAGGCGTTTGAATATCAGAGCTACAATTCCAGCAACAGCAAGAATCAAAGCCAAGTCTTTTATCAAATCGGGAAGATGGTTCATAAGAATAAAAATCGGGAAAGAACATGCTTTCCCGATTCGTTTTATAGTTTGTGTTGATTATTTCTTGATATCTAAAGCAGGCACCAGTTCGCAAATGCGCACAATGGTGTTCATGGCCTTGGTCAGACTGGCCACCGGAACAAACTCGTGTCGACCGTGGAAATTCAGTCCACCGGCAAAGATATTCGGACAAGGAAGTCCCTTGAACGACAGCTGCGCTCCGTCGGTACCGCCACGGATGGCTTTTACCTCACAAGGGATGCCACAATCTTGCATAGCCTGTTGCGCTACATCAATAATGTGCATGCTCGGCTCAACCACCTCACGCATGTTATAATATTGATCGGAAACCTCGGCACTTACCGTACCCTCGCCATACTTCTTATTAAACTGCTCCACGAGTTTCTGAATATACCGTTTGCGTTCTTCGAAACGTTTGCGGTCGTGATCACGGATAATATAAGTCAGTTCCGTTTTCTCCACAGTTCCCTGCATCGACATCAGATGGAAGAAGCCTTCATAACCATCGGTCTGCTCCGGAGTTTCCAACAGTGGCATACTACGCACAAACTCGGCGGCAATGTAATTGGAGTTGATCATCTTGTTCTTGGCATATCCCGGATGCACGTTCAGTCCCTTCACGGCAACATGAGCCGAAGCTGCGTTGAAATTCTCAAACTCCAGCTCACCCACTTCACCACCGTCCATGGTATAAGCCCAGTCGCACCCGAACTTCTCCACATCAAACAGATGTGCCCCCATTCCAATCTCCTCGTCGGGATTGAATCCCACACGAATCTTTCCGTGCTTGATTTCGGGATGCTGTTTCAGATAAACCATAGCCGATACGATTTCGGCAATACCGGCCTTGTCATCAGCTCCCAACAGTGTAGTACCATCAGTAACCACCAGATCCTCGCCTACATGATTGAGCAGTTCAGGGAATTTCTTGGGTGAGGTAACAATACCCAGTTCTTCCGACAGTACAATGTCTCCCCCGTCATAAGACGACACGATGCGCGGATTCACATCCTTACCCGAATAATCGGGTGAGGTGTCCATATGAGCGATGAAACCCACAACCGGCACTTCGGCGTTCGTATTGGCCGGCAAAGTGGCAAACAAATAGCCATGCTCATCCAATGTAATCTCTTCCAGACCGATTTCCTCAAGTTCTTTCTTGAGATATTCGGCAAACACCATCTGTTTGGCGGTGCTGGGACAAACTCCTGACTGTTCGTCCGACTGTGTGTCAAAACGAACGTATTTCAAAAAACGATCCAGTATTTCCATATCAGATACCTTATTATTTTATATACTCTATTGTTTTTGATGCGTAAAATTAGAAAATCTGCCTGCCAATCCCAAATTTGTATGGCAATTTTTAAGCATCCGACCAAGATTTTCATAAGAACAACCCTTCCCGCGGACAATCAGTTCCTCACCGGACAAAATGTTTTTTCAAAATTATCTTCCCGCCGGTAATTCATTACTTCCCCGTAAATAATAGATTACCGACGGGAAAGTAAAATGCGAAAAGGGAAGCGCCCTTGCGGACACTTCCCTTCCTGGTGACTCCGGAGGGATTCTAACCCTCGACCTTCAGAACCGGAATCTGACGCTCTATACAGCTAAGCTACGGAGCCTTATTTCTTTGCAAAAATAAGCAAAAATATTTTATGCTGCAATAGTCTTTTGCAAATTTGGCTAAAGTACGATAATCATATAGATATTTATTCTTCTTTTATTATTGTCATTTTAATAAAAACATTTATCTTTGCATCGCAAATAGAAAGCAATAATATAAAAAACAAAGCAAAATGAGCTATTTAATAAAACCTGAAAATTATAAAGCGGTTCTGGATTTGCAACAAACAGAACTGGCCATCAAAAAAATAAAGGACTTTTTCCTCAGCAGTATCTCCACAGAATTGCGCCTGCGACGAGTAACCGCTCCCCTATTTGTACTTAAGGGATTGGGGATGAACGACGACCTCAACGGTGTGGAACGTCCGGTAACTTTTCCCATTAAGGATATGCAGGATGCTAAGGCTGAGGTAGTACACTCTCTGGCCAAATGGAAACGCGTCACTTTGGCTGAATACAATGTAAAACCGGGTTACGGTATCATTACTGATATGAACGCTGTACGCGCCGATGAAGAGATGGGTAATCTGCATTCTCTTTATGTAGACCAATGGGACTGGGAGCGTGTGGTAACTCCGGAACAGCGCTCGCTGAAATATCTGAAAAAAATTGTCTATCGCATTTATTCTGCCATTTTACGCACCGAATTCTTCATCTGCGAAACTTATCCGCAACTGAAGCCATACCTTCCGGAAGAGATCCACTTTATTCATGCAGAAGAGTTGCGTCAGAAATATCCGGACCTGACTCCAAAAGAGCGTGAAAATGCCATCTGTAAGGAGTACGGTGCCGTGTTCATTATAGGTATCGGCTGCAAACTGGGCGACGGCAAGGAACACGATCTGCGTGCACCGGACTATGACGACTATTCTACCATGGCCGAAAACGGACTGCCTGGTCTGAACGGAGACCTGATGATCTGGTATCCGGTACTGAACCGTGCTGTAGAGCTGTCATCTATGGGTATTCGTGTAGACAAGGCCGCTTTGGAGAAGCAGTTGAAGGAAGGTGGCAAGGAAGACCGCAAGGAGCTCTACTTCCACAAACGTCTGCTCGAAGGTTCTCTGCCACTGTCTGTAGGCGGTGGAATCGGACAAAGCCGCCTGTGCATGGTATTGCTACACAAGGCACATGTGGGTGAGACCCAATCAAGTATCTGGCCGGAAGCTATGAGAAAAGAATGTCAGGAGGCCGGTATGACTCTGATTTAAGAATAACACACCCCCTTATACACCAAATAGCCTGTTTCAAAACGGAACAGGCTATTTCCCGTTTATTCTGAAAAGCCGAAAATCATCATGAAATATTATCGATATATCGAAACACCGTTGGGAAGTCTGACCGCTTGTGAAGAAAACAATCTGCTTACAGAACTTCTTTGGGATAAAATCTCTGTAAACGGATTTTATAAAGAAACAAATCTGCTAAACCTGGTCGAAAAAGAAATAAAAGCCTATTTCCGAAAAGAACTTACCCGATTTTCTATTCCATATCAACTAAAAGGAACTGACTTCCAGAAAGACATATGGCAAACTCTGGCAAAGATTCCCTACGGAAACACCATAAGCTATCAGGAACTTGCCCGAAAAAGCGGCCACCCAAAAGCATGCCGAGCTGTAGGAACAGCCTGTAGCAAGAATCCTATCAATCTGATTATTCCCTGTCATCGCATTGTAAACAAAAACGGCACGCCTGGCAACTATCGGGGTGGCAATGAAAGAAAAAAGCATCTCCTTGCTCACGAAAGCAACGAAGCGGGGTTCTTTCAACATTCTGTTATTTATCTATAATATTGGACACCCGAGGATATTTGAGCGACAAAAAAATCCAAATATCAAAAAAACTTATTATTTTTGCACGAAAAGAAGCAAAATGAGCAAACATATCTTTTCACTGATAATCATTTTCATAGCACTTATTTCCGTGTCTATGCAAGCATACGCAGAAAATGCTCCGATAACGAAAAGCTTTACCGTGGTATTGGATGCCGGACACGGCGGAAAAGATCCGGGTGCCATTGGCCGTATTTCCAGAGAAAAAAACATCAACCTATCTGTAGCTCTGGCGTTGGGCAAACTCATTGAAAACAATTGCCCGGATACCCGTGTGCTCTACACCCGAAAGAATGATGTTTTCATTCCATTGGACAAACGTGCCCAAATAGCCAACAAGGCAAAAGCCGATCTGTTTATTTCCATACACACCAATGCCATGCCCGGTAAGAAAATAGCAAGAGGAACGGAAACCTATACCATGGGTATGGCCCGTGCCCAGGAGAATCTGGATGTGGCCAAACGAGAAAACTCGGTAATTCTTGTAGAGGATGACTACCAGACTCGTTACGAAGGATTCGATCCGCGCTCGGCTGAAAGCTATATTATCTTTGAACTGATGCAGGACAAATACATGGAACAGAGTGTATCTTTGGCACGCAATATCCAAAAAGAATTTAAAAATACAGCCAAGAGAGCAGACAGAGGAGTGCATCAGGCCGGTTTTCTGGTATTGCGCGCCACAACCATGCCCAGCGTACTGGTAGAATTAGGCTACATCACGACCCCCGACGAAGAACGCTATCTGAATTCAGCCCAAGGCATCAACCAACTGGCAAACAGTCTGTACAATGCCTTTCGTCAATACAAAGACAAACAGAATCATGTGACAATTCCCCTTAAGGCACCGGACAGCAATGAGAAAAGAAAGGAAGAGGTAAAAGCAACCGTTGCTTCTCCTGAGAAAACATCCGCTCCAGCCGAAACCGCTACACAGCTGAAGACACCGAAAGAAAATTTAAAGCAGGATAACGTGCAAGTTCCGGTATCAGAAAGTGTTCAAGCCCAAACGCCAGAAGTCACCTCCTCTGCACCTAAAAACTCAGGAACAGAAAAAACGTACCCTTCCAATGATACTATCGTATTTAAAATACAGATTCTGACCAGTTCCCGACAACTACACATAAACAGTTCGCATTTTAAGGGACTGAACGGAGTAGAGAGATTTAAAGAAAACAATATTTATAAATATACCTACGGCAGCACATCAGACTACAAAGAAGCCGTAAAGAATAAAAAGGAAATTAAGGACAAGTTTCCGGACGCCTTTATCATAGCATTCCGGAACGGTAAAAAAATTCCTTTAGGAGAAGTATTGAAAATTAAAAGAAATTAAAATACAAAGTATGAAAAATCTAACAAAAGAAGTAAAGATTGGAATTGCCGGAATTGTAGCCTTGGCTTTGCTCTTTTTGGGAATCAATTTCCTGAAGGGAATCAACCTGTTCAAATCCAGCAATTTCTATTACATCGAATTCAGCAACGTAAAAGGATTGGCCAAATCAAGCCCGGTATATGCAGACGGATACAATATCGGTATTGTACGCGAAATTTTCTATAACTACAATAAAAACGGGCATGTCATTGTAGAAATTCAGGTTGACGATCAGATGCGAATCCCCAAGGGAAGCTCGGCAGAGCTGGTTACCGAAATGCTTGGCGGATGCAATCTGAATCTGTTACTTGCCAATAATCCAAGAGAACGCTTCGAGCCGGGTGATACGATTGTCGGAACAGAAAGCGCAGATCTGATGAGCCAGGCAGCAACTATGATTCCCAAAGTGGAAAAGACCTTGAATACAGTCGATTCACTGGTTTCTACTCTAAACCGTATTGTTTCCGATCCGAATATTGCCAGGATTCTGGCCAATACCAATCAACTTACCGCCAATCTGAACAAAACGACTCAAGACCTGAACAAGGTTATCCGGAACGATATTCCGGGAATGACCCAGAAATTCACGGCAGTAGGCGATCATGTCATCCAGCTGACCGATAAAGTAAACGCACTTGACCTGCAAGGAACACTGACCAAAGTGGATACCACCATGAACAACCTGCAATTGGCCACAGAGAAACTGAATCGTACGGACAACAGCATCGGCCTGTTACTGAACGACACAACTCTCTATGGCAACATCAATACGACAATCGGCAGTGCAGACAGTTTATTGCGTGATCTGAAAGCACATCCAAAACGCTATGTTCACTTCTCCATTTTTGGCAGAAAAGACAAATAACAACAAGAAATGACAGACGCATGGCTATCCGATAAGCCATGCGTCTTTTTTTAAGTCACGTTCAAAAAACAGATTATTTTTTTTAACGTTATAACTAAGCTCTGTAAACAAGACTTTTAGAAAAAAAGAGAGATCGTTAAGCCAAATATATTTGGTAAATTCAGAGAAAATTCCGACCTTTGTAGTGTATAAGTATTGAATGATAGTAGAATTTTAAAAGCAAGAACTTAATTGAATGACTAGTTCTCTTCAAACGCAATGGGAACGGTGTCTTCAAATTATTCACGACAACGTAAGCGAACTCCAGTTTAAAACCTGGTTTACTCCGATTACCTGTTTGAGTTATGAGGATAAGACTCTGACCATTCAGGTACCGAGCTCTTTTGTCTATGAATATTTGGAAGAGCACTACGTTAAACTGCTTCACAATGTACTGCACAGGGTCTTTGGTGAAGGAGTCAAATTAATGTATCGTGTTGAAGCTGACAAGACCAACAATCTGACTGTTGACCTGGAAGCGACAACCCGTCCCGTATCTGTACCCGTAGGACGCCCTATAACCAACGGAAACAAAGCTCCGAATCCGATGCAGGCAGCCCTACCTCAAGATCTGGACCCGCAATTAAATCCGAATTATAATTTTGAGAATTTTATCGAAGGTATCAGTAACAAACTACCACGTTCGGTAGGACAGGCTATTGCTGAACATCCGAAACAGACCACATTCAATCCGCTCTTTCTTTACGGCGCATCGGGTGTAGGAAAAACGCATTTGGTCAACGCTATCGGTACAAAGATCAAGGAACTCCATCCTCAAAAACGTGTTCTTTATCTGTCGGCGCATCTGTTTCAGGTGCAATATACCGACTCTGTGCGCAAAAACACGGTCAATGACTTCATCAATTTCTATCAGACCATCGATGTGCTGATCATTGATGACGTGCAGGAGTTTGCCAGCCTGACCAAAACCCAGAACACATTTTTCCATATTTTCAATCATCTTCATCAGAACGGACGCCAGCTGATCCTGACTTCCGACCGCCCTCCTGTGGCCCTGCAAGGTATGGAAGAGCGACTGCTTACCCGTTTCAAATGGGGATTGGTAGCCGAGTTGGAAAAGCCGAACAAGGAACTGAGAAAGGACATTCTGAAAAGCAAAATTCATCGCGACGGCTTGTCTATTCCGGAAGAGGTGATTGACTTTATCGCAGAAAACGTAAACGAAAGTGTGCGTGATCTGGAAGGTATCATCAACTCCCTGATGGCCTACTCTGTAGTTTACAACCGTGAAGTAGACATGAATCTGACTGAACAGATTGTAAAACGTGCCGTAAAATTTGAGAAAAAGCCGATCACAGTAGACCTGATTCTGGAAAATGTCTGCGGTTACTTCAAGATGAATCCAAACGAGATCTTCACCAAGAGCCGCAAACAGAATGTAGTACAGGTAAGACAGATCGCCATGTATCTGGCCCAGAAACATACCGACTTGTCTTCATCCAAAATCGGAGCCCTGATCGGCAAACGAAATCACGCCACCGTATTGCACTCCTGCAATCTGGTAGCCGACCGCATTCATGTGGACAAGAACTTTAAGAGCAAAGTAGAAGAAATAGAAAAACTGCTGCAAAGCAGCAAATAAGAAGAACAAATAAATATAAACAGAATAATAGAGTCATATCAACCTCTCTTGAGCAATTGATATGACTCTATTATATTTTTATAGACACTGCCGAAACTACTTATTTCAGAAAACCTTGTTTCTGGAGAGTTGCCAGAAGAACATCACTGATCGCCTCATTGTCTGCCTTATTATAACGCACTTCGGCAAACACTTGCGCCAACGTTTTCTTTTGATTCGCTTTCACAAATTCCAGATTCTCCGGCAAGTTCTCTTTTTCCTGATAAAACTCATTAACAGACTGCTCAGTGTAATCCTGATAAACCTCTTGATGAACCAGCGCCTTCAAAGGCAAACGATCGGTCAGAGGAGGACATTCATCCGGATATCCTAAAGTAAGTGTAGCCACCGGAAGAACCAATTTCGGCAACTTCAGAATATCAATGATCTGGCCGGCATTATATAAAGTTGTACCCAAATAGCAAAGCCCTAAACCGGCATCTTCAGCCAAACAAGAGAACGTCTGGGTATAAAGCAATGTATCGCTCACCGCGTTCATCAACGACAGCAGATTGTCATAGCCACTTTGCGCATCGCGATAAGAACACCACTTCACCGTACGATTGAAATCAGCGCAGAAAGTAAGTACCACAGGAGCCCCGGTTACCATAGGCTGATTAAAGTGAACTGGTGCCAAAGCGGCCTTCATTTCCGGAGAACGGGTTACCACAACACTATATAACTGCATATTTCCCATGGTCTGAGTCCGCTCTGCCTTACACAAAAGATTATTTAACAATTCATCCGAAATATCGTCTGTTTTATAGCGACGAATAGAACGTCTTTGGGTTAGGAAATCCATAATTATTTTATTTTTTATGTTGTTCCAACAAAGATACAAAAAAATTACAACGAATCATCCATTTAAGTAAACGAATTTACTTTTTGGATAACTTTTTGATGTAAATAAAATATCATCATACTGATTTACAATTAAATACAGTATAAAAATGGAAAACTGTCTCACCAAAAAACTTTTTTTTAACCACTTTTTATTTTGATATATGAGAAAACATATGTAGCTTTGCAAGGCTTTTGGAAAACAATTCTACCCATCTCTCACGCTTATACAACGATTGAGAGTACAAATGCAAAAATAATATAAAAAATACAAGACGTGGAAAAACAGACTTTTACCTATGATGAAGCTTTTGAGGCAACCTTGAAATACTTCAAGGGTGACGAACTGGCCGCAAGAGTATGGGTGAACAAATATGCCATGAAGGATTCTTATGGCAATATTTATGAGCAGACCCCTACCGACATGCATTGGCGATTGGCCAATGAAATTGCCCGTATTGAGGCTAAGTATCCCAACAATCTGAAAGCGCGTGAAATTTTCGATCTGTTGGATCATTTCAAATATATCGTACCGGCAGGAAGTCCGATGACCGGTATTGGAAATGACTATCAGATTGCCTCATTGTCAAACTGCTTTGTTATCGGTCTGGAAGGAAAAGCCGACTCTTATGGTGGCATCATCCGCATTGACGAGGAACAGGTGCAACTGATGAAAAGACGAGGCGGCGTAGGCCACGACTTGTCACACATCCGTCCGAAAGGATCTCCGGTAAAGAATTCAGCTCTTACTTCTACCGGTCTGGTTCCGTTCATGGAGCGTTACAGCAACTCCACCCGTGAGGTTGCCCAAGACGGACGCCGCGGAGCTTTGATGTTGTCAGTAAGCATCAAACACCCGGATGCAGAAGCATTCATTGATGCGAAAATGACCGAAGGCAAGGTTACGGGAGCCAATATCTCCGTAAAATTGGACGACGCTTTTATGGAAGCGGCTATAAGCGACCAGCCTTACATCCAGCAATTCCCTATTGATTCGGATCAGCCGTTGTATCACAAAGAGATCCAGGCCAAGGCCTTATGGGAAAAGATTGTACACAATGCCTGGAAATCAGCAGAACCGGGTGTGTTGTTCTGGGACACTATCCTGCGTGAATCTGTGCCCGACTGTTATGCCGATTTGGGATTCCGCACAGTTAGTACCAATCCTTGCGGTGAGATTCCTCTTTGCCCATATGACAGCTGCCGTCTGTTGGCCATCAACTTATATTCATACGTAGTCAATCCGTTTACTCCGGATGCCTATTTCGACTTTGATCTGTTCAAGAAGCACGTGGCAACCGCACAGCGCATCATGGACGATATCATTGATCTGGAATTGGAGAAGATCAAGGCCATCCAGCAAAAGATCGAAGCTGATCCGGAATCAGACGAGGTGAAAGAAACAGAAAAGCATCTGTGGGAGAAAATCTACAAGAAGAGTGGCATGGGACGACGCACCGGCGTGGGTATTACCGCCGAAGGTGATATGCTCGCTGCCTTGAACTTACGCTACGGCACTCAGGAAGCAACCGACTTCTCCGTACAGGTGCACAAAACCGTGGCATTGGAGGCATACCGCTCATCTGTACAGATGGCGAAAGAGCGTGGTGCATTCCCTGTATACAGCACAGAACGCGAAAAGAACAATCCGTTCATCAACCGCATCAAGGAAGCTGACATGGATCTGTATAACGACATGGCCAAATACGGACGCCGCAACATTGCCTGTCTGACGATTGCACCGACCGGTACAACCAGTCTGATGACCCAGACCACTTCGGGTATCGAACCGGTATTCATGCCGATCTACAAACGCCGCAGAAAAGTAAATCCTAACGATCCGGAAGTACACGTTGACTTTGTGGACGAAACCGGAGACGCTTTTGAGGAATACATCGTATACCATCACAAGTTCATGACCTGGATGGAAGTGAACGGCTACGACACCCAGAAGAAATATACCCAGGAGGAAATAGACGAACTGGTAGCCAAATCCCCTTATTATAAGGCAACTGCCAATGATGTAGACTGGCTGATGAAGGTACAGATGCAAGGTGCCATCCAAAAATGGGTAGATCATTCGATAAGCGTTACCGTAAACCTTCCCAACAACGTAGATGAAGCACTTGTAAATCGTCTGTATGTAGAAGCATGGCGTTCCGGCTGTAAAGGATGTACCATCTATCGCGACGGTTCCCGTGCGGGAGTAATGATTTCCGTAAAGAAGAAAAACGACAAATCAGATCAGTCCAAAACACTTGAACATCCTGCCGTTACAGAGGTCCGTCCGAAATCTTTGGAATGCGACGTTGTACGTTTTCAGAACAACAAGGAAAAATGGGTGGCATTCGTCGGACTGCTCGACGGTCAGCCTTATGAAATCTTTACCGGACTTCAGGATGACGACGAGGGTATCGTATTGCCTAAGAGCGTAACCAAAGGACGCATCATCAAGAATGTATGCGAAGACGGTACCAAGCGCTATGATTTCCAGTTTGAAAACAAGAAAGGTTACAAGACTACCGTTGAAGGACTTTCCGAAAAGTTCAACAAAGAATATTGGAACTATGCCAAGCTGATCTCCGGTGTGCTGCGTTACCGTATGCCTTTGGATCATGTCATCCGTCTGGTAGGTTCCCTGCAGCTGGAAAGCGAAAGCATCAACACCTGGAAGAACGGTGTGGAGCGCGCCCTGAAGAAATACATTACAGACGGAACAGAAGCCAAAGGACAGAAATGTCCGAACTGTGGACACGAGTCTTTGATCTATCAGGAGGGTTGCCTTATCTGCAAACACTGCGGCACATCACGCTGCGGATAGTCTGCAAGCTCCAAACATTAAAATCATTAGAATGAACTGAATACCGCATCTTTGCCGGAGCCGCTTCCTAAGGTGGTATCGGGCAAAGATGCGTTTTTTTTATAACCATAAACTTGAAAACAGATATGAAAATCAATCAGACCAAAATATTTATCCGCAACGCGCGTTTCTTTGCCCGTCACGGTGTACTGGAGCAGGAAAGATATACGGGCACCCACTTTTTTGTCGATATGGAGGCGACCGTTGACTTCACGCATGCCCTGCAAACCGATGAACTGACCGACACAGTCAGCTATGCCGACCTGTTCGACATTGTGCGCTCGGAAATGGAAATCCCATCCAAACTCATAGAGCACGTAGGAGGACGAATTCTGGAACACATCTTCCGTTCCTATCCCGAGATAGAGGCCGTTACGCTGGAAATTACCAAAGAAAACCCACCTATGGGAGCCGACTGTAACGGTGCCGGAATACGTATAGAAGCCAGACGTGAATAAAGCCTAACGATTCGTCAAAAAAGGCAGGCGAAACCAAGTTTTTCCAGAAAAAAATGCTTATATTCGCATGACCGGTTTTCCAAATCGATCTTACAAACAATACCATAAAAAAACGATGCTTATGAACACGGAAAACATTTATCTGGCCCTGCAACTGATGGTTGTGGGGATGGCAACTGTATTTCTGATCCTGTATATCATCATCGGATTGGGCAAGTTGCTCGTGAATTACACCAATACAAACGCAAAAGAAGCTCCCCCTGTCTCGGAACCTCAACCTGCCCAAGCTCCTGAGGCAGATGCCACTACCCAGGCTGTCATCCAACTGGCCGTAAAGGAACTGACCGGAGGAAAAGGCCATATGACCCAAATCAAGAAATTACCCTAACCTTTCAGCATTTACAGCTGATTATCAACTATAGATCAAAAAAGCATGAAAAAGGAAATAAAATTCAGCCTTGTATTCAGAGATATGTGGCAGAGCGCCGGCAAATATGTGCCGCGCGTAGACCAGTTGGTCAAAGTGGCTCCGGCCATCATCCGTATGGGATGTTTCGACCGCGTGGAAACCAACGGTGGCGGTTTTGAACAGGTAAACCTTCTGTTCGGCGAGAATCCGAACAAAGCGGTGCGCGAATGGACCCGTCCGTTCCATGAGGCCGGTATACAGACCCATATGCTGGACCGCGCCTTGAACGGACTGCGCATGAGCCCCGTACCGGCCGATGTGCGCAAACTCTTCTATAAGGTAAAGAAAGCGCAGGGCACGGACATCACCCGCACCTTCTGCGGACTGAATGATGTACGCAATATTATCCCAAGCATTGATTATGCCCATGCTGCCGGCATGATTTCGCAATGCTGTCTTTGCATCACCCATTCACCGGTGCACACCGTGGACTATTATGTGAACATGGCCAAGCAGCTGATCGATGCAGGCTGCGATGAAATCTGTCTGAAGGACATGGCCGGAATCGGACGCCCTGTCACTTTGGGAAAGATCTGCGCCGGAATCAAGGCCTATAAACCGGACATCATCATCCAGTATCACTCTCATGCCGGACCGGGATTCAATATGGCTTCCATTCTGGAGGTCTGCAAAAACGGTTGCGACTATATCGACACCGCCGTGGCTCCGCTGTCCTGGGGAACCGGTCATGCCGACATCATCGCCGTGCAGGCCATGCTGAAGGATGCCGGATTTGAAGTGAAGGAAATCAATATAGCCGCCTATATGGAAGTGCGCTCACAGATTCAGGAAATGATGGATGACTTCTTAGGCTTCTACTGCAACCCGCTGAACCGACTGAACAATTCCCTGCTGATTGCTCCGGGACTGCCGGGCGGCATGATGGGCTCTCTGATGGCCGATCTGGAAACCAACCTGGAAAGCATCAACAAATGGAAAGTAAAACACAACCAGCCGGAACTGACTCAGGACGACCTGCTCATCAAACTGTTTGACGAGGTGGCCTATATCTGGCCTAAATTAGGATACCCTTGCCTGGTAACTCCGTTCAGCCAGTATGTCAAGAACCTGGCTTTGATGAATGTAATGCAATTAGAGAAAGGCAAGGAACGCTGGAGCATGATTGCCGACGACATCTGGGATATGATTCTGGGTAAGGCCGGCAAACTGCCGGGCGAAGTGGCTCCGGAAATCGTGGCTCTGGCCAAAGAACAGGGACGCGTGTTCATGACCGGCGACCCTCAGAGCAACTATCCGGACGAACTGGACAAATACCGCCAGCTGATGAAAGAAAAAGGTTGGGAAACCGGACAGGACGACGAAGAACTCTTCGAATATGCCATGCACCCGTCGCAGTATGAAGCCTACAAGAGCGGAAAAGCCAAGGAAAACTTCCTGGCCGACCTGCAAAAGAAACGCGAAGAGCAGCATCAGGGCCCTGCCGCCGCTCCGGCTGAACTGCCCAAGACACTCACCCTCACCCTCAACGGACAGCGCTATCAGGTGGAAGTGGCCTATGGTGCCGATGCGGCAGCTGCCGCTCCGGCTCAGGCAACAGTCGCTCCGGCAACTCCTGCCGGCGAAGGCGAAGATATTGCCGCTCCGCTGGAAGGCAAGTTCTACCGCGTGAAGAACGCGCAGGAGACTCCGAAGAATGTGGGTGATGCCGTACAGAAAGGCGACATCATCGGCTACATTGAGGCCATGAAGACCTACAATGCCATCCGTGCCGAATTTGACGGAGTCATCACGGCCATTGTGGTCAACTCCGGCGACAGTGTAGAAGAAGACGATGTAATCATGAAGATAGCAAGAAAGTGATATGGACCAAATATATGAGATTTTAGAAAAGCTGTACCAGATGACGGCCTTCAGCAATCTGGCGTTGGAGCCCGGTATTCTGGTCATGTATGCCCTGGCATTCATTCTGCTCTATCTGGGCATCGTAAAGAAATATGAACCGTTGCTGCTCATTCCCATCGCATTCGGAGTGTTGCTGGCCAACTTCCCGGGCGGCGGCATGGGAGTGATTCAAGCCGACTCCGAAGGTTATGTCCTGTGTTCCGACAATACGCGCCGCCTCATCTGGGACATGCCGCTGCACCAGATTGCCCACGAATTCGGACTGATGAACTTCCTCTACTACATGCTCATCAAAACCGGATTCCTGCCGCCTATTATCTTCATGGGTGTGGGTGCACTGACCGATTTCGGTCCGATGTTGCGCAATCTGCGCCTGTCCATTTTCGGTGCCGCCGCACAGTTCGGTATTTTCTGCGTGTTGTTAGTCGCCATTCTGATGGGCTTCACTCCTAAGGAAGCTGCTTCATTAGGCATCATCGGTGGTGCCGACGGTCCGACCGCCATCTTTACCACCATCAAGCTGGCCCCGCATCTGCTCGGTCCGATTGCCATTGCCGCCTATTCGTACATGGCACTGGTGCCAGTGATCATCCCCTTGGTGGTAAAACTGACTTGCAGCAAAAAGGAACTGATGATCAATATGAAGGAACAGGAAAAGCTGCACCCTTCAAAAAATGAAATCAAGAACATGCGCACGCTGAAGATCATCTTCCCGATCGCAGTCACGACGATTGTGGCACTCTTCGTGCCTACAGCCGTACCGCTCATCGGTATGCTGATGTTCGGAAACCTGCTGAAGGAAATCGGTGCCGATACCAGCCGTCTGTTTGACGCGGCATCCAACTCTATCATGAACACCGCCACCATTTTCTTAGGACTGTGTGTAGGTGCCACGATGACTTATGATGCCTTCCTGAACATGCAGACCATCGGAATTGTCGTAGGCGGATTCTTAGCTTTTGCCCTCTCCATCGCCTCCGGTATCATGATGGTCAAGCTGTTCAACCTGTTCAGCAAGAAGAAAATCAATCCGCTGATCGGTGCCACCGGTCTGAGCGCTGTACCGATGGCCAGCCGTGTGTGCAACGAAATTGCCACCAAATACGATCCGAAAAACCATGTGCTCAACTATTGCATGGCTTCCAACATCTCGGGTGTGATCGGTTCGGCTGTTGCCGCCGGAGTACTGATTTCCTTCCTGAGCTAAAAGCACGGAATAAAAAATTCGTCCCGACAAAACAGGAAAAACATCCTGATAAAATTCAGAAACCGTCGGGAGAAAATATTTCAAAAAAAACGACCTCTGAAAGGCATGACGCACTTTCAGAGGTCGTTTCGTTTTACACGATTTTATATTACATTCAATTCTCTTCGTAAATTTAGAACTGGTAAATCAGACCAAAAGAAGTTCCACTGGCAAAATCAAAGCCAAAGCCAGAGCTAGCCATGCCACCAATTCCATCATCATTTGCTGCAAATCCCAAGAATCCCAGATGAGCTTCCAGACTCCAATGCTCACTCAGCTCCACATCAACACCCGGACGCAAACCGATTTTGAAGGCTGTATCTTTATGTTTTGCAGTAGCTACAGTAAAACCACCTTCTCCGAACATTGAGAATATTCCGGCTCTCAGGAAAGTATAACGGGCAAACGGAGCCAGCTTAAAGTTCAGACCTTCCTGATCAGAATTTCCACTGAAACCAATATGGGTACCTACCTCCCATTGATTATTCAGCTTGTAACCAATTTCCGGCATAATTGTATAAGAGGTATTTTCAGAATTACTGTTATACCAAACAGCAACTTCACCTCCCAATCTTACCTGAGCCTGTGCAGAAACAGCACCCAAAACAGCCATTACGGCAATCAATAAAAACTTTTTCATCTCAACACTAATTTAAAAAATTGCGCAAATTTACAAAGAAAATCCTAAACGTGGATCATTTCTCCAGATTTTTTAATTTATGCTCTCTTTCTTGTTCTGCTCTACAACATCAACAGGAACACCGCAATATTGCAATAACGGGCGTCGAAATCCAAAGGACGACTGCAATTCGGACAGGTGCCTCCGGCTTTTTTCTGCTCGTCCATCAAAGTGACGGAAACAATACCCGTAGGCACGGCTATGATGGTATAACCCAACAGCATCACCACTCCGGAAATGAAACGCCCCACAGCCGTGAGCGGGGTAATATCGCCATACCCCACCGTGGTCAGTGTCACGATGGCCCAATAAATGCTGGTCGGGATGTCGGTAAAACCGGACTCGGGATGATCCCCCTCCACCATATACATGATCGTACCGATTGAAATGACCAGAATCAGCACAAAAAGAAAGAATACGAGGATCTTACGCATACTCTTCTGCACCGAGCGCAACAACAGGTTTCCTTCGGTCCAGAAACTGAAGAGCTTGAACACGCGGAACACACGGATGAGACGGAAAGCGCGAATAATCAGCACATAGCGCACCGAAGGAAAGAAGAAAGCCAGATAAAGAGGCAGGGTGGCCAACAGATCCACAATACCGAAAAAGCTGAAAATGTATTTTCTCGGTTTGTCGGACACGTAGATGCGCAACACATATTCCACCGTAAAGAAAAAGGTGGATACATACTCGAATATCTGCAAAACCAGACGCCAACCCTCACTGACAAACGGCAAACTCTCGATAATGGCCGCAAAAACACTGAGCAGAATGGTAATAATAAGCACCGTGTCGAACATGCGACCGGCATAAGTGTCCGACTCAATATAATCTGATAAAGTTTTTCGCGATTCAGATAGCGTTTCACTTTCTCTAATGTAATCATCTTATTTCCTGTTCAAAATATCCCATAAATAGGGTATTGCCGACTAATGGCTTTCCCCATACCTTTGCAAAGTAACAATAAAAAGCTCAGATTATGAAAAGAATATACAGACAACTTACCGATCTGGTGGGAAATACTCCTTTAGTAGAGTTACAGAATTTACCCGAAGAAGAACAGGTAAAAGCCAATATCTTGGCTAAATTAGAATATCTGAACCCGGGAGGCAGCGTAAAGGACCGCATCGCACTGAGCATGATCGAAGACGCCGAGCAACAGGGAATACTCAAGCCGGGAAGCATTATCGTGGAACCGACAAGCGGCAATACCGGTATCGGACTGGCCTGGATAGCACGAGCCAAAGGATACCGTGCCATTCTGACCATGCCCGAGACCATGAGCATAGAGCGCCGCAACCTGTTGCGTGCGCGGGGAGCCGAATTAGTACTCACCCCCGGAGCACAAGGAATGAAGGGAGCCATTGCAAAAGCACAGGAACTGGCTGCAACTTTAGAAAACGCCGTTCTGCTGCAACAATTTGAAAATCCGGCCAACCCACTGAAACATTACCGCACCACAGCCGAAGAGATCTGGCGCGACACAGAAGGACAGGTGGATGTGTTTGTAGCGGGTGTGGGCACCGGAGGAACCATTACCGGAGTGGGACGACGACTGAAAGAACTGAATCCGAAGATTGAAATCATCGCTGTAGAACCGGACGCTTCGGCAGTACTTTCCGGAGAACAGCCCGGTCCGCACAAGATTCAGGGTATCGGTGCCGGATTCATCCCCGGCATTCTGGACCGTGACGTTATCGACCGGATAGTAAGGGTAACGGACCATGACGCTCTGCTCACAGGGCGCCGTCTGTCGCTTCGCGAAGGTCTGCTTACGGGTATCTCTTCCGGAGCCGCCGCCTTTGCCGCCATTCAGATTGGCCGCGAAGCGGGATATGAAAACAAGAATATCGTAGTGCTCCTACCCGACACCGGAGAGCGTTACCTCTCTACCCCACTCTTTGATTTTGAAAACTTTCCACTGGAAATAAAAGAATAAAAAAACAGGTCCGTTTTTTTATTCTGAGAAAACCAAAAGCCGTTTCCGCAATATTATAATACTGGCGGAAACGGCTTCTTTGACTTAATCTGCTTCTGCCCTCAGGGGGCAAGTATTCTGATTACAGCTGACGGTATGCCTCCAGCTGAGTGGCATCGAACTTGCGGATGAAATTGAAGTGCTTCTCCACTTCTGACTCGGCATAGTTCACATATACCTTGAGACTCTTCTCGAAGAGTTCCGGACAGCGGGTGGCATCCTGCAACAACAGGTGTGACATGACACAAACAGCGGCCATCTCCATCAGACGACGGGCCACAAAGTCGTGCAGCTCCTGATCGGCAGCTTCCTTCACGGCATTGGTGCAGGCCTCGAACTTGCGGGTCATGTTCTTGATGCGATCCTTCAGATCTTCGTACTCGGCAGCGCAAGGGATCAGTTCATAGTCATGCAGCGTAGCGGCATACGATCCGTTGGTGACATAACGGATAGCGGCAACAGTCTGCAACTGGGTGGTTCCCTCATAGATTGAAGTGATGCGGGCATCACGATAGATGCGCTGACAAGCGTACTCCATCATGAAACCGGAACCGCCGTGAATCTGAATACAGTCATAGGCATTCTGGTTGGCATACTCGGAGTTCATACCCTTGGCCAGCGGAGTGAAGCTGTCGGCCAGCTTGGCATATTTCTTCTGCTCCTGACGTTCTTCCGGAGTGAGTTTGCGCTCGCGAGCAATATCATCCAGTGCCTTATAGATGTCTACATAGCGTGAAGTCTGATACAACAGCGCACGGCCGGCATCCAGTTTGGCCTTCATGATAGAAAGCATGTCGTACACAGCCGGGAAGTTGATAATCGCCTTGCCGAACTGCTCACGGTCCTTGGCATAAGCCAATCCTTCGTTGTAAGCGGCCTGGCTCAATCCGACAGACTGGGCCGCGATACCCAGACGGGCACCGTTCATCAATGCCATCACATATTTGATCAATCCCAGCTTGCGGTCACCGCAAAGCTCGGCCTTGGCATTCTTGTAAACCAGCTCACAGGTTGGTGAACCATGAATACCCATCTTGTTTTCGATACGGCGCACGTCTACACCGCCATCGTTCTTGTCATAGATAAACATAGACAGTCCGCGGCCATCCTTGGTTCCTTCTTCCGAACGGGCCAGAACCAAGTGCAGCTGAGCATCTCCGTTGGTGATGAATCGCTTCACGCCATTCAGTCGCCAGCACTGGTTTTCCTCATCATAGGTGGCCTTCAGCATTACGCTCTGTAAGTCGGAACCGGCATCCGGCTCGGTCAGGTCCATAGACATGGTCTCTCCGGCGCAGATACGCGGGATGAAACGGCTGTGCTGGTCCTCATTTCCGAATTCATACAGGGTTTCGATACAGTCCTGCAAAGACCAGATGTTACCGAAACCGGCATCGGCGGCAGCCACGATCTCGGCACACATGGTGTACGGAGTAATCGGGAAGTTCAGTCCACCGAAGCGGCGCGGCATGGTCATACCGTTGAGTCCGGCCTTTACCATGGTTTCCAGATTCTGCTTGGTGCCCTGTGCATACTCCACACGTCCGTTGGCACAGTGAGGTCCTTCCTCGTCCACGCTCTCGGCATTGGCGGCAATCACGTCGGCAGTAATCTCGCCGGTAATCTCCAATACCTTGTCGTATGAATCCATCGCATCGGCAAAGTCGCTCGGTGCATAGTCAAATTCGTCCTTGTCACGGTAGTCGCGCTCTTTCAACTGGCAGATGCGCTCCATCATCGGATTGTTCAAGTGATACTTGAGTTCCGGAATATCTGAATAATAATTAGCCATTTTTCTCTTACTTGCTGTTTTGTTTGTAATACTTGATCAGTTTCGGAACCACCTCTTCTACAGTGCCGTTAATCACATAGTCGGCAATGGCGTTGATCGGTGCGTTCGGATCGCTGTTTACGGAGATGATGATACCGCTCTCCTTCATTCCGGCAATGTGCTGGATGGCTCCGGAAATACCGCAGGCGATATATACCTTCGGACGTACCGTCACACCGGTCTGGCCGATCTGCAGATCGTGGTCGCAGAATCCGGCATCCACAGCCGCACGGCTACCTCCTACCTCGGCATGCAATTCCTTGGCCAGTTCGAACAGCATATCGAAACCTTCCTTGCTACCCATACCATAACCGCCGGCAATCACAATCGGAGCGCCCTTCAGGTTATTCTTGGCCTTCTCCACATGACGGTCGAGCACCTTGACCACATAATCCGTTTCCGGAACAAATTTGGCCACATCGTGTACAATCACTTCACCCTTATAGTCCGGATCCAGAATCTCGGCCTTCATCACACCGCTACGCACGGTAGCCATCTGCGGACGGTTTTCCGGATTGATGATGGTTGCTACAATGTTACCGCCGAAAGCCGGACGGATCTGATACAACAGATTCTCATAAGTCTTTCCGGCACGCTTGTCCTCATGCGGACCGATTTCCAATGCGGTACAGTCGGCTGTCAGACCGGAATGCAGGGCTGAAGATACGCGCGGACCCAAATCACGGCCCACCACATCGGCACCCATCAGGCAGATCTGAGGTTGCTCGACCTTGAACAGATTCACTAAAATAGAAGTATGAGGTAATGAAGTGTAAGGAGCCAGTCCCGGAGCATCAAAGAGATGCAGTTTATCTACTCCATAAGGCAGGATCTGTGCCTCTACCTTACCTACAATACCACTGCCGGCAGCAACAGCTTCGAGCTGAACGCCCAGCGTATTGGCCAACTTACGTCCCTTGGTCAAAAGTTCCTGACTTACCTCGGCAACGGTTGTGCCTTCCAGTTCACAATATACAAATACGTTATTCATGTTTCTTTATCCAATGGTATGGTTAGCCAATAATTCCTGAATCAAACTCTCTACATCGGCATCGCTGGCAGTGAGCACCTTGCTCTCCTTAGCCTTGAACACGATGTTCTCAATAGCCTTCACCTTGGTCGGTGAACCGCTCAAACCGCACTGTGCCAGATCGGCCTCCACATCGGCGGCACTGAGCTGACCTAAGGTCAGGTATGGTTTCTTTTCGTATTCCTCGGCATAAGGCAGACCCTCGGCCGGCATCTCCATCGGAGCCATGGCACGCTTGTATTTCATCACCAGCTTGGCATTGCGCGGACGACATGGAGCAGCACTTCCGTTTACGGTAAGCACTACCGGAAGCGGAGCCTCAACAGTTTCCACACCGCCGTCGATATGACGCTTCACGACGATTTTTCCGTCGGCACAACTCAGTACGTCTTCTACATAAGTCACCTGTGGCATATTCAGTTTCTGAGCCACCTGCGGACCAACCTGTGCGGTATCTCCATCAATAGCCTGACGACCGCCGATTACCAGATCAGGCACACCGATCTTCTCAATGGTGCGGGCCAAAGCATAAGATGTAGCCAATGTATCGGCACCGGCAAAGGCACGGTCGCTCAACAGGTAACCGTTATCGGCACCACGATACAGACCTTCGCGGATGATCTCTGCGGCACGCGGAGGTCCCATGGTCACGATAGTTACGGTAGAACCCGGATTCTGGTCTTTCAGACGAAGAGCCTGTTCCAGGGCATTCAAGTCTTCGGGATTGAACACAGCCGGCAGCGCGGAACGGTTGATGGTACCCTCCGGGGTCATCGCATCCGGTCCCACATTGCGTGTGTCGGGAACTTGCTTGGCAAGTACAACGATTTTCAAACTCATATTCAATTTATTTTCTGTATATAATTAAGGTAATAAATTTATATTCCTTTCATCCTCCCGACTAAAAGCCGGAACGCTTATGCAGCAACATCTTTTTTTCTGAAAGGACTGAGGAAGAGTCCTCCGGATAACTGCCGTCCGGACTCACGGTCCCGGACAGCACCGTCTGGGAGCATATACGATGCCCCTCTGCGCTGCATTCCACAAATTTAGGAATATAAATTCAGAAAAGCAAAGTCTGGAGGCCTATTCTTCTGTATCTGCGTCCCTTAAAAAATGCTATCCGCCCAATCATAAGATTTTATCGGAGGAAAACGCCCCCGGATAGCCATCAGGATAAAGATCTTTTCCGGTCCCTGTTATTTTAAGACCGACCCGTTATTTTAAGACTGAGATGTATCCGCTTGTCAGATATTTGTTTCCGGATGTCTGCGACATAAGTTTGCCGTTGACCCACACCTTAATGATGATAAAGGTATTCTCATCCCGACATCTGGCCTCAATGGAAAAACCATCCTTGGCATCCGACTGAAAGCTCTGATCATACTTTTTCCGTATGACAATACCTGCCTCCGGAGCACCCTTTGTTCCATAAATTCTAACCGGCTCATCCGTATTGGACTCCACCTGCACACGGATTACCGTAAACTCAGGAAGATCTCTGGAACAGGAGCTTCCCATTAAAAGGCATAACAATGCCGCTACAAACAAAGAAACTTTCTTAAAAACACTCATCCTTCTTTTCATTTTAAAAGTTAGCCATTGATGTGATAAATCATTCTCATTATTCATGATAACGGAAGGCCAACTAAAAACCCCTATTCTTAAAGCAAATGTTTTTCTGGGAAGGGACAGCCACTCAAGCCGATGTTTTTTCTCAGAAGAAGTACATAAAAAAGTATCCAATTCTTTCCAATCTTTGCAAAATTGGAAAGAATTGGATACTTTTGCGCTATATTGAAGTCATTAAATGGCAATAGAACATGGAACAGACCCCAAACATTACATCAGAGCAATTATTCGAGGCGTTACAGAATCCGCTACCGGAAGCTCTAAAGACCTTGGTTGAGAAGATTAATGACAACTACGAATATTGGAACACGGTTAAATACAAACAAGTACCAGCCCCCTATACTCCAGAACAACTCTGGACGTATGTTGTTCTGGAAAGGCTGAAACACAAGAGCATGGCTTGGGACAAATACGGAATCCATTTCGGGCTCACCAACAAGATGCAGCGTCAGTGCCACGAGATGGACATGAACTTTGGTGGCTCCTGGGGAACCAATTCCATTCTGCAAGACAAGTACCGGGAACAGTATCTGATCAGTTCTCTGATGGAGGAGGCCATCTCTTCCAGTCAGATGGAAGGAGCCTCAACTACCCGAAGAGTGGCCAAGGAAATGCTCCGGAAAAAAATAACTCCCAAGGACAAGTCGCAACAGATGATTTACAATAATTATCAAACCATCCGCTTTATTGTGGAACACAAGGATGAGCCGCTGACCCGGGAAATGCTTCAGAAGATACACGCCTTAATGACAGAAAAGACTCTGGAACGGGAAGAAGATGCCGGACGGTTCCGCACAAACAACGAAGTCGTTGTAGAGAATGGCATCACCCATGAAATCGTGCACACTCCACCTTCATTCGAAGAACTTCCGCAGTTTGTGGAGGATCTTTGCCGGTTCTTCAATGAAACTCAAGCCAAGGTATTTATTCATCCCATCATCCGGGGCATCATCATTCATTTCATGCTGGCTTATATGCATCCGTTTGTAGATGGTAACGGGCGGACAGCCCGAGCCTTGTTCTACTGGTATATGCTCCGGCAGGGATATTGGCTCATGGAATATCTTTCCATATCCCGAATCATCTATAAAGGAAAAAAATCGTATGAAAAATCATTTCTCTATACAGAACAGAACCAGAATGATATGGGATATTTCATTACCTATAACCTGAGAGTTCTGGAATTATCCTTTAAAGAACTACAACAATATATCAAACGGAAATGCGAAGAAAAGCAAGCATCATCCCGCTTCCTGAAAATCGGTAATCTGAATACCCGACAGGCTGAAATCATCCAATTATTGGAAAAAGCCCCACAAGAAGTCCTCACAGTCAAAGACCTGCAAATACGACTTCAGGTAACCCCAACTACCATAAAATCGGATTTAATAGGATTGATGGAAAGAGGAATTATCACAGAAATCCCATTAAATAAAGTTAAAAAGGGATATATCATCGGACCAGAGTTCGATAAGGTAATCCAGTTATAAGACAATAAAAACACTCTTGGGGAGCAATACACATTGGAAAATGTGAAATAATGAAGATTTATTCTACGGATTATGTGAAATAAAAGGCAAATACAAATGCGGATTATGTGAAAAGCATTATATTTGCAAGTAGACTTCAAATAATTGCGATATGGATAAGCTGTTGAAAAGAAAGATTGATACTTTTCTGATCGAATGGAAAAACAATCCAGACAAAAAGCCACTCATTGTTAAAGGAGCACGCCAGATTGGAAAAACACGTTCGATCGAATGGTTTGGAAATCAGAACTATCAGAGTGTTATTTCGATCAATTTTGTAGAACAGAAAAAATACAAGGAGGTTTTCAATGACGGATTTGAGGTGGACGCAATACTCAAGAACATCTCCCTGTTAAATCCGGATTTTAAATTTATTCCCGGAGATACCCTCTTTTTTTTCGATGAACTTCAAGCCTGTCCGAATTGTGCTACCTCCTTAAAGTTTTTCAAATTGGATGGACGATTTGATGTCATCTGTTCCGGTTCGTTGATGGGAATCAATTACAAAGAAATCGAATCCAACAGTGTGGGGTATAAAGATGATTATGAGATGCACTCCATGGACTTTGAGGAATTTCTTTGGGCCAAAGGATATTCTGATGATTTCATAAAGGAGCTGTACATGCACATGCTTCATATTGAGCCATTTTCCTCATTGCAAATGGAGGTTCTTTTGGAACTGTTCCGTGATTATGTAATCTTGGGAGGAATGCCGGAAGTGGTGAACACCTATATCAGAAACAAGAATTTCAGTGGCACCTTGAATATACAGAAACAACTACTGAAAGATTATGAAGAAGATATCACAAAATACGTAGAAGGACTGGATAAAGCAAAAGTTAAAGCTGTATACAATCATATCTCCACTTTTTTGGCTAAAGCTAAAGAAAACAAGCGATTCCAAATCACGAAAATTGCTAAAAACGCAAGAAACAGAGATTATATCGGCTGTGTGGAATGGCTGGCCGATGCCGGTGTCATCAATATCTGCTATTGCATGAATCAACCGGAGCTTCCTCTCAAAGGGAATTATGATCCCAAACTCTATAAAATATATTTTAAAGATACCGGCCTGCTTATTGCCTCACTTGACGAAGAAGCCCAGGAGGATTTGAGAGCCAATAAAAACCTAGGGACCTATAAAGGAGCGATATACGAAAATATTGTCGGCGACATGCTGGTAAAGCAAGGATATCAGCTTTTCTATTACAATACGGACAAGCCGGCACTTGAAATGGATTTCTTTATCCGGGATGCAGATTCTCTCATTCCAGTTGAAGTAAAAGCCAACGATGGCGCAACAGCATCACTAAACAAACTGTTAAAAGAGGACAAATATCCAGACGTAAAATATGGCATTAAGTTGTGTTATAAGAATATTGGCTTCAATGGCCAATTCTATACATTCCCATATTTTCTAACCTTCTTATTGAAAAGATTTGTGGCGGAACGGAAAACTATAGGCTCTTATTAAAAACACACAACAATTGGCTGAACTTATCTATGCAAAGTCTCCAATTCTTTCCAATTTTGCAAAGATTGGAAAGAATTGGAGACTTTGTCTATCTTCCGTTTTTCAATCAGAAAATCTCCTAAAAGATAAATATTTCTTTAAATATTCCTATTCCCAACGTGTTACGCACTTCTCATCACACAAAAAGTTTCGGGATATTATTTGCCAGTAAGCTGTTGGAACAACTTTTCGATAGAATCCAGATTGCGAGGGTCTACCTTGAAATCAAGTACCCGGCCCTCCGGATCAATCACCTTATAGGTAGGAAAAGCGGAAACCTTGAGATAACGCTCAATAGCTTGTTGTTGCTCCGGAGGGAGATTGAAGTGAACCACATTGTCCCCCGTCACGTTGTACTCTTTAATCACATTCTCCCAAGTGTCTTTTGGACTGTGGTTGGCGAGATACATGTACTGGATATCGTACTTGGTCCCCCAGATGCTGCTCCAGAATAGCTTCTACTTCTTCAGCCGAAGGATGAATGGCCGCAATTTTCCCTTCAGGATCCACCAGGAACAGGCAACCACCGGAATTTCCGATGCCATGTCTTAACCAGATACAGAACTCGTCGCGCAGATCAATCAACTGCATCCAGGGATAGCCGTCCTCACGGATTGCCTCAAGCGCATCGGCAACATTCTGTTCACGGGCAATGCCTACCACCGTAAAACCTTTACCGGCAAACTTCCGGTAAACGGGAATCATATCCTCCGAATGCTGACGGCACGGACCGCACCAGGAAGCCCACAAGTCAACCAATGCCCATTTCCCTTTGATCAGTCCATTCACAGAAACCTGTTTTCCGTCCAGATCTCTGGCCTCAAAAAGCGGATACTGCTCCCCTACTTTCATCTGTATTCCGGCCTTCGTCATATATTCAAGATGCTTTCCCAAAGGATGTTCGCTCCAAAGAGGGGCAAAGCTCCTTTGATAAATCTGATAGTAAGGCCGCAGTTCCGGCGAATTTTCATCTATAGCTTCGGCGATCAGCTGATATAACCGGTAAAGTGCCGGTAACGAAGGAGACTTGCTCATCTGGGTGACCATCGTCCGGTTGATCAATGACCAGATACCGTCTACGTTTTCACGAAGCTGGGTATATTCGGGTGAATACATTTTCTGTGCCTCCTTCAACTGAGCGCGTTGCTTATAAATCTGATCGATACTGTCATCCAAAGCTTGATCTTCTCCCTGCTTCTCTTTTTGGGCATAAAGAGCCTGCAACCGCTCATGCAAGGCGAACGCTTCAGGAGTCAGTTTCTGCTTCGGTGACATTTCTCTCATGGTTTTGTAATACTCGTCCAACCGACATTCGTCTCCCCTTCGATCCGTTTCCTGTCTGATTCGCTTCCATTCCTGATTCGCAGCCGTGGCACGACATAACTCCAGATCCGTTCCCTTAGGAAGGATGGTAATTTCATTTTCTCCCTGCTCCACAAAGAAAGGAATCACATACCAGCTGCCCTCCATATACTCATTCCATTTCGTCAGCATTTTCACCTCCGGCTTGTCCGTGTAATAAGTATAGTCAAAGCGATTACCACGCACCGGTATGGACAAAGGTGGCCGCACACGATTATCCTGGTCAAAATCATAAAACAACAGACGCACACAAGGGCGTTCGCCTGCAACCGTCCCCTTGATGCGACAGGCGAACATCTCTTTGGAACGGGAAACCGGACGCACATTCAACGCTGTAAACAAAGTATCGTTTTCCACGTCTATCCAGTGCACGGTCCGATCCCGGGCATCAATAGGTTCAAAGTAGCATTTGAAATCACGGCAACCCGAATCGGGCATGACCACCTGCTTATCCATCTCAAAGCCTTCTGCCTTAACCATACGGTAGGTCTTGCCGGTCTGGCATCCGCGCAACACTCCGGCAGAGGACAACTGAATCCAATAGCCGGGCAGGTTATATACGGTAACATCAAAAACCGTTTGCTTCTGGTCCGTCGCTGTACGATAAACCTCGATATAGTCTTCGTGATTCTGACTGTCGGGATAGTCCACCACAGTCTGCGCCACTGCATTTGTCATAAAAAGAGCGGCTATACCCACGGCAAGGGTATTTTTTGTAAAAAAAGAAACATGTATCATCTGGTATCAATTTAGGTGTAAATATTCTACGATTATCTTTATTTCTTGACATCTTCGTCTATTGCCCGAAGGATGGTTTCCACCATTTCGTCTTCACGGAATGCTGTCTTCTTATAAATAAGATGACCGTTCTTGTCTATAATCAGATAGGAAGGCCAGCCGGTCAGTCCATATTGGGAAAAGGTTTCATTTGACAGGGTTTCTTCTATCCGATAATGCACTCCGGGTATCCCCGTAGCCATATTCTTCCTAACAGCTTCCGGCGAAAGCTCATCCGTTACATATATGGTTACCAATCCTTTTTGAGACAATTTCTCATGATTCTCTTTAAAATCCTTGATTGCCTGACGACACGGTCCGCACCAGGTACCCCAAAAATCAATCAGAATCACTTGGCCCGCATATTTTTTCGTGATTTCAACCAAAAATTTTTCACTTTCCTTGGCTGTCGTTTCCTGAAAAACGAATTGTTTGTTCCTTTTGCGTTCTTCAAGGGTCTGTTTGAGCCTTTCATTCTTCTTCTGGAAATAATTCCGGATAGAAGCATTCTCCAGCTGCGACAACGATTTCAGTTCTTTCTCTGTAAGCGGTGTATCCTGGCTCAGAATTACGGAATAATAGTTACCCCTAATGGCATCCTGAACCACTCCCTGCTCTCCTCCAAGCAAAGAAAAAGTATACCGCCATCTCATTTGATTCGTAGAATCCGTAATGACATCGCTATTATATCCCCGGGCAGCAAGGTCATCACACTTTCGTCTTATCTGATCGACGAACAGAGAATCGCCAAAAAAGGCATACTCATAACGATTCACCACAGTCGGTAACTGAGCCGAATAAGCCTGCATCAAAGTATTTCCTCCAACCTCTGAAGTAACCCGACGCAAAAAGTCTGCTCCCAAATTTTCCGTATTCACCAATTTTTCGGGAAGCAGCAGGACATTAACCATATCAGATTGAAAATGCAACTTTAGCCATTCTTTGGTTATGGGCTTCAGATCCATCGAATCCGCCTGAAGCGCCAGCTCACGATAGTATTTACGCACCGAATCATAAAAATCGGCAGGCGACATCGGACTGACTTTATTATGTACATTTCTATAAGACTTCCATATGTCAAGCGTAGAGCATCTTACCAATTCATTATTCAGTTCAGCCAACGGTCCACGGCATTCCAACGAATATTCCACTTCAGGCATTCCGGATTTCAAATCCAACGTAACGGATACAGAATCACCGGCTGTGAGTACCAGAATACCATACCACGGACCAATCCGGAAATAATATCCCTGGCGAGTGGCATACATGGGAACTTCCATACGAAAAGAACCGTCCTCATGGATTTCTGCAGTAATGGTTCCGAGGTCATCATAAGGCATATAAGCAAAAGTTTGCACCCTCATCTCCGGAGCGCTCTTCTCATAACCGATAATTTGTCCTTTAAGAATAGCCGGAGTATTCGTCCACTCGGGAACAGGAAGCAAAGATTGTGCCCCAACGGAAAGCACAGTCATCATCAACAAAAATAATATCCAAATTTTTTTCATACAATATAATATGGTTTACCCGTTGGCGGAATTAAATTGATAAAAGATTTATGAATAAAAAGTTGTGCATATTGTTGATATTTAGTAAATTAA